>NZ_JAEMUX010000075.1 GCF_016598475.1 Streptomyces adelaidensis | reverse complement strand
CTGTACGCCAGAACACGCCTGTGCACGGTCAATCGCCAGCAGTCCGAACCCCTGACCATCTGCACCTACGTCCAGCCACCCCGGCGGCCTGAGTGACCCCACGGTCCCGACCCCCCGGTGAGACACGGCCAGGGGGCGGGCTACGGTCCGGCCATGCCGATCAAGGGCGGGGATCCACGGGCAGCGCCCTAGCGCACCGTCTGCGTGTGGACGTACTCCACGAGTCGGGTCAGGGCGTCCGGGTCCGTGCTGGGCATGACGCCGTGGCCGAGGTTGAAGATGTGGCCCTCCAGGCCGGCGGCCGAGTCGAGGACCTCGCGGGTCTTGGTCTCGACGGCCGCTGTGCCGGCGAACAGGACGGTCGGGTCGAGGTTGCCCTGGAGCGCCTTGCCGGGGCCGACGCGGCGGGCGGCCTCGTCGAGCGGGACGCGCCAGTCGACGCCGACGACGTCCGCGCCGGCCTCGCCCATGAGGCCCAGCAGTTCGCCGGTGCCGACGCCGAAGTGGATGCGCGGGACGCCGTACCCAACGACGGCGTCGAAGACCTTCGCGGAGGCGGGCAGCACCGAGCGGCGGTAGTCCGTGGGGGCCAGCGCGCCGGCCCAGGAGTCGAAGAGCTGGACGGCCGAGGCGCCCGCCTCGATCTGGACCTTGAGGAACGCGGCCGTGATCTCGGCGAGGCGGTCGAGCAGGTCGGCCCAGAGCTCGGGGTCGCCGTACATCATCGCCTTGGCGTTCTCGTAGGTGCGGGACGGGCCGCCCTCGACGAGGTAGCTGGCGAGGGTGAAGGGCGCGCCGGCGAAGCCGATGAGCGGGGTCTCGCCGAGCTCGGCGGTGAGCAGCTGGATCGCCTCGGTGACGTAGGAGACGTCCTCGGGGGTCAGATCGCGGAGCTGGGCGAGGTCGGCGCGGCTGCGGATCGGCTTCTCGACGACCGGGCCGACGCCGGGCTTGATGTCGAGGTCGATGCCGATGGCCTTCAGCGGGACCACGATGTCGCTGAAATAGATCGCCGCGTCCACGTGGTGCCGGCGGACCGGCTGGAGGGTGATCTCGGTGACCAGCTCGGGCCGCATGCACGACTCCAGCATCCCGACGCCCTCGCGCACCTTCAGGTACTCCGGCAGCGAGCGCCCGGCCTGCCGCATGAACCACACCGGTGTGTGCGGCACGGGCTCACGCCTGCACGCCTTCAGGAAGGCGGAGTTGTACGTGGCGGTCGGCTGGTGGCCCGAGGGGCTGGCGTTGGCACTCACGAGGCAAAGTCTCGCACGCCCGCCCGACCCCGACGGCCCGGGCTGTGGACAACCCGGAGACGGCTGTTTCCGGCCACGGCTTCGGGTGGCCGGCCCGGCCTCCGTTCGCTGAGCGCGATGCGACAGTGACCCAGCGCACGGGTGTCTTGCCCTGCGCCGAGGCCCCGTTCCCCTTAATGTTCCGGCATGGCTGCGGCTCAGGGACGACTGTCGGACGACGCTGGCGGAATGGACGACGCGAAAGAGGGGGAGCGCGATGCGATGGAGACGGCACCCTTGCCGTTCCGCTCCGCCGTCGAAGCGCTGCGGACCACACGACTGCGGCCGGAGATCGAGATCGAGTCCACCAGGCCGCCCCAGCGGCTCGCGCCGTTCGCGTACGCGCTGGAGGCCGCGGTCGTCGAGGGCGACGAGGATCTGGCCGACGGCCGGCTCGTCCTGCTGCACGACCCGGCGGGGCACGACGCCTGGCAGGGGTCCTTCCGGCTGGTGACCCTGGTCCGCGCGGAGTTGGAGCCCGAGATGGCGGCGGACCCCCTGCTGCCGGAGGTGTGCTGGTCGTGGCTGACGGGCGCGCTGCAGTCCCGCGGGCTGTCGTACGGCGAACCGAGCGGCACGGTGACGCGGGCGGGCTCGCACTACTTCGGCGGGCTGTCCGCCCGGCCGGCCGCCTCGCAGATCGAGATCCGGGCGTCCTGGACCCCACGTGAGGTCCTGGGCGGCGTTCCCGACACCGCCGCGCACCTCGCCTCCTGGTGCGACCTGCTCGCCCAGATCGCGGGGCTGCCGCCGGCGGTCGACGCGGGCGACGCGGCCGTGGTGAGCCTGCCGCAGCGGCGGGGGCCCCAGTCACGCTGACCACCGTGCAGTACTTCGCGGGACGAGGACCGTGCGCCACGCGCACGGTCCTTTTTGGTGTGTGTCGCCACGCCGATCGAAACCATCACTTTGTCGATACGGCCACTTTCGGCCGCGTATCGACGTGAAGCGACACCGTTCGATCTTCGAATGATCGAAGACGTGTCCGAATTGCACGTATTGTTACTCACCAAATCGTGATCATTCTCTAAAGGAGCATGGGTTTGGTGCCGAAGACCTCTGTGACCTTGAAAGCACGGTTCGTCCCGGCTTCAACCCCACGAGCCCCGCGAACCGGCCCCCGTCCCGCACCCAGGAGGCCTGGTGTCCGTTCTCCTCGAGCAGCCCGCAAGCCTGGTCGCCTACCGTCCGAACAAGCCGACCGCGATGGTGGTCGTGGCAGATCCGCGCGTTCGGTCCACTGTCACCCGCCATCTCTGGGCTCTCGGTGTCCGCGATGTCATCGAGGCCTCGTCCATCGCCGAGGCCCGTCCCCGCGTCGGCAACCCCCGTGACATCTGCGTCGCGGACGTCCACCTGCCGGACGGCTCCGGCCTGACCCTCCTCTCCGAGACCCGCGCGGCGGGGTGGCCCAACGGCCTCGCCCTCTCGGCCGCCGACGACATCGGCGCCGTTCGCAACGCCCTCGCGGGCGGTGTGAAGGGCTACGTCGTCACCGGCACCCGCAACAACATCGGCCTGCCCAGCCGCCCCGGCGCCGCGCCCATCGGCTCCGCCCACCGTATGCACCGCCGCCCTCCGGGCTCCCCCAGCCACCCGGGCGGCTACCGGGAACTGTCGGGCCGCGAGGTCGAGGTGCTCCGCCTGGTCGCGGAGGGACAGTCGAACAAGGCGATCGGCGTCTCGATGGGCCTGTCCGCACTCACGGTCAAGAGCCACTTGGCCCGAATCGCACGCAAGCTCGGCACCGGCGACCGCGCCGGAATGGTGGCGGTGGCCCTGCGCACGGGGATCATCCACTGACACCACGGACCCGGAGACCGGGAGGGGCCGGGATCGTCCATCGATGCCCGACCCCTCCCGGTTCGCCGGGAACATTCACTGACACGTGTGACACGTGACTGGTTTACGCCCCTGGAAGGCCCGTCGACGGAACGTTCCGTCGGCGGGCCATGTCCATACACAGATACCCTTGACAGGTGACCGACGCCCAAGAGACCGCAGCAGACAGCACCCTGCGAACCACCGGAGGCGCCCCTCCGGACGACGGCGGATCTTCTGAAGCGGGGGCGCCCACCCCTTTGCTGGAGCCCCGGGACGGCATTCCGCCCGTCATCGCCGACGAGTCCTCGCTCGCCGCGGTGATCGCCGCCTTCGCCGCCGGTTCCGGCCCCGTCGCCGTGGACGCCGAACGCGCGTCCGGATACCGCTACGGCCAGCGGGCCTATCTGGTGCAGCTGCGCCGCGAGGGCGCGGGCACCGCGCTCATCGATCCCGTCGCCTGCCCCGACCTCTCCGGCCTCGGCGAAGCGCTCTCCGGCGTCGAGTGGGTGCTCCACGCCGCCACCCAGGACCTGCCCTGTCTGCGCGAGATAGACATGATCCCGACGCGGATCTTCGACACCGAGCTGGCCGGGCGGCTCGCCGGGTTCCCCCGGGTCGGCCTCGGCGCGATGGTCGAGGGCGTCCTCGGCTTCGTCCTCGAAAAGGGCCACTCCGCGGTCGACTGGTCGACCCGCCCGCTGCCCGAGCCGTGGCTCCGGTACGCCGCCCTCGACGTGGAACTCCTCGTGGACCTGCGCGACGCCCTGGAGAAGGAGCTGGACCGGCAGGGCAAGCTCGACTGGGCCCGCCAGGAGTTCGACGCGATCTCCTCGGCCCCGCCGGCTGAACCGCGCAGGGACCCGTGGCGCCGTACGTCCGGGATGCACAAGGTACGGCGTCGGCGGCAGATGGCGGTCGTACGGGAGCTGTGGGAGACGCGGGACCGGATCGCGCAACGGCGGGATGTGTCGCCGGGCAAGGTGCTGAGCGACGCGGCGATCGTGGAGGCGGCGCTCGGCCTGCCCGCCGACGCGACGGCGCTAGCCGCGCTGAACGGGTTCGGGCATCGGATGGGGCGGCGGCAGCTGGAGCAGTGGCAGGTGGCCGTGGACCGGGCCAAGGCCCTTCCCGAGACCGCGCTGCCGGCCCATGGGCAGCCGGTGACCGGGCCGCCGCCGCCGAAGGCCTGGGCGGACAAGGACCCGGCCGCCGCGGCTCGGCTCTCGGCGGCTCGGGCCGGGGTGTCCGCGCTGGCCGAGCAGCTCAATATGCCGCAGGAGAATCTGATCACTCCGGATACGGTGCGGCGGGTTTGCTGGGAGCCGCCGGTCACGGCTGACGCCGAGTCGATCTCCCGGGCCCTGGCGGGGTATGGGGCGCGGCCGTGGCAGGTTGAGCTGGTTACGCCGGTGTTGGTGGGGGCGTTGTCCGCCGCGGCGAAGCTCAAGGGGGCCTAGTCGCCGTAGGGGTGCGGTTTCGTCGGCGGGTGCGGGTTTGTTGTGGCTGGTCGCGCAGTTCCCCGCGCCCCTTGACTGCGCTTCCCTGCCCGGCGCTTGATGGATGCCCCTACTTCGTCGCTCCTCTCGTGAAGCCGTTGTAGATGAATCTCTGTAGGGCCAGGAAGACGATCAGGGTCGGGAGGATGACCAGGACCGCTCCTGCCGAGATCGTCTCCCAGTGGGCGCCGAAGGGGCCCTTGAAGCGGAAGAGGGAGGTCGAGATCACGCCGAGATCGTCGGAGGGCATGTAGAGGAAAGGGATGTAGAAGTCGTTGTAGACGGTGATGCCCTTGACGATGACGACGGTGGCGATCGCGGGTTTCAGGAGCGGGAAGATGATCTTTCGGTAGATCGTGAAGGCGTTGGCACCGTCCAGGCGGGCCGACTCGTCGAGGGAGATCGGGATCGATCTCACGAACTGCAGGAAGATGTAGATCGAGACGATGTCGGTGCCCATGTAGAGGGCGATCGGGGCCCAGAGGGTGTCGAACATGCCGAAGCTGTCGACGATCTGGAAGGTCGCGACCTGGGTGGTGACGCCGGGGACGAGGGTGGCGACGAGGAAGAGCGCGACCACCAGTTTCCGGAAGCGGAAGGTGAAGCGGTCGATCGCGTAGGCCGCCATCGAGCCGATGAGGACCGTGCCGCTGACCGCGAAGAAGAGGATGAAGGCCGTGTTGCCGAGGGCGGCGAGCATCTCGCCGTCGTGGAAGGCCGTCGCGTAGTTCTCGAAGTTCAGGAGGCTGTCCGGCAGCGTGAGTGCGCCACTGTCGTCGGCCATCTGCCGTTCGGTCTTGAGCGAGGTCAGCAGGACCACGAGGAGGGGCAGCAGGACCACGACCGACGCGCCGACCAGGGACAGGTAGGTGAGGGTGCGGGCCACTCGCCTGCGGACCACCGGGGTTGGGGTCGTCAGTGTCGTCATACGAGGTCCACCCTGTCGTCGGGGACCAGTCGGCGCTGCAGCCACGTCACCGCCAGGATGATCAGCAGCAGGACGACCGCGGCGGCGGACGCGAGGCCCGTCTTGTTGAACTGGAAGGCGAGCTTCACCGTCTGGATCACGAAGGTCTCGGTGCCGGTGGCGCCGCCGGTCATGATGTACGGGATCTCGAAGACCGACAGCGAGCCGGAGATCGAGAGGATCACGCTCAGGCTCAGGACCGGGCGGATGCCCGGCGCGATGATGTACCGGAACTGGTGCCAGCGGTTGGCGCCGTCGAGCTCCGCGGCCTCGTAGAGCTCCCCCGGGATCGACTGGATCGCGCCGAGGAAGAGCACGAAGTTCAGGCCCATGTAGCGCCAGACGGAGACCCCCGCGAGGGAGACGTTCGCGGAGGTCGAGGTGCCCAGCCAGGCGCGGTCGGACTCGTAGCCGAAGAGGGCGAGGACCGAGTCGAGGGTGCCGCCGTCCTGGAAGAAGTAGAGGAAGACGAAGCCGATCGCCACGCCGTTGATCAGGTACGGGAAGAAGAGGATGCCCTTGAAGAGGTTCCGGAAGCGGATGTTGAAGCTGAGGATCGTCGCGAAGTAGAGGGCGGCGGCGATCTGGACGGCTGACGCGGCCAGGTAGTAGCCGCTGACGAAGAAGACCTGGAACAGCTCGGGGCGGGTGAAGATCTCGATGTAGTTCTCGGTGCCCGTGTAGTTCAGCTCGGGGCTGACGCCGTCCCAGTCGGTGAAGCTGTACGCCAGCATGTTGGCGACCGGGGCGTAGGTGAAGGCGATCAGGAGGGCCAGCGGGGCGGCGAGGAAGAGCCAGGGGGTGACCTTCCGCCAGAGGCGCACCTTGCGTGGGGCCCGCCGGGGCGTGGGGGGCGGAGGCGCGGCCGTCGGGGGCCGCGCCTCCTTCTCCGTCGCGTGCGAGGGGGTGGTCGTACGCGTACGGGTCATCAGGACCCCACGGTCTTCTCTGCCTCGGTCCAGCGCTTGCCCAGGTCGGCGAGGAAGTCGTCGAGGCTGCCGTCCTTGGCGCCGCGGGCGAGGTCGACCAGGTCCTGGCGGTAGGCGGGGCCGTAGATGCCGACCTCGGAGGCGCCGTCGATCTCCTTGACCACTGCGCCCTTGGCGTCGTCCAGCTCGATGAGCTTCACACCGGCCTCCTCGTACGGCTTCAGGGCCGCGGGGAGCGGGGCGTCCTTGAGGACGGAGGGCAGCAGGTTGTCGTCCGCGTAGCCGGACTCGGTGGAGAACCAGTCGATCCAGGCGCGGGCCGCCTCCTTGTGGTCGGAGTTGATGTTGACGGCCTGCTGGTAGTCGGGGCTGAGGACCGCGCAGAACTTGCCGTCGACCTGGGCCGGGAACGGCATGAAGCCGATGTCGTCCGGGTCGGTGCCGGCCTTCTCGGCGGCCTGCCGGAACTGCAGGACCGCCCAGGAGCCGAGCCACGCGGTGGCGATCTCGCCCTTCGCCAACCGGGGCTTGGAGCCCTCCCAGTTGGTGGTCGTCGGGTCCTTCTCGATCAGGCCCTGCTTCACGATGTCGTGGAGCAGGGTGTCTGCGACGCGCAGGTCGGCGCCCTCGGCCCACGGGTCGCCCTCACTCAGCGCCGTGGTGGCCCCGGTGTCGCAGCTGACCGAGCCGTTGACGTAGGTCCAGGACGTGAGCGGCCACTGGGCGGCGAAGTTGGTGTAGTACGGCACCGCGTCCGTCTTGGACTTGATGGCCGCCAGGTCGGTGAGGAACTCGTCCGGTGTGGTCGGCCAGTCGGTGACGCCGGCCTCGGCCCAGACCTTCTTGTTGTAGACGAAGCCGGGGGTGCCGCCGTTCGTGGTCTGGCCGTAGACCTTGCCGTCGACCGCGGTGAAGTCGGTGAAGCGGTACTTCTCGCTCAGCTCCTTCTCGGTGCCCAGCGAGGCGAAGAACTTGGGGTAGTCGTTCTTCTTGATGACGGCCGGGATCATCAGGACGTCACCGTAGTTCTCGGTGTTCATCCGGATCTTGACCTCGGCCTCGTAGTCCGTGAGGGCCTCGAACTCGACCTTGACCTTCGGATAGGTCTTGTTGAAGTCGTCCGCGTACTTCTTCATCGTGCCGTCCTGCACGATGTCGGTGCGGTGGGTGAGGACCTTGATGGTGCCCGAGACCTTTGACGGATCGTCAGGAGCCTTGGCGTCGGCGCCTTCCGAGCTGCCTCCGCTGCCGGTGCAGCCCGAGGCGAGAAGTGCTGCCGCGATCAGTGTTCCGGTGAGCGTCCTTCGGTGGTTCATGTGCACCAGCTCCGTTCGGGACGGATGAGCACGGGTGGGTTGGCTGATTCGGCACTCTGGCAGCCGGTTACTGAACCGGTAAAGTCCCTATTTCGCCAAGGCTGTCGAAAGATTTCGCGATACTGTCGTTGAACCGACTTGACCGGTTTAGGGAGTGCGCATGCTGGACGCCACACCGCTCACCGAGGGCTGGATCCTGCGACACCCCGAGAGCGCCTCGGACCCGCTTCCCGCCGTGGTACCCGGGTGCGTGCACACCGATCTGCTGGCGGCGGGGCTGATCCCGGACCCCTTTCTCGGGCGGAACGAGACCGAGGTGGCGTGGGTGGGGCGCCGGGAGTGGACGTACGAAGTGGAGCTGCCTGGCGTCGATGCGGCCGACGGGCACGACCAGACCGATCTGGTCTTCGACGGACTCGACACCGCCGCCGAGATCCGGCTCGACGGCCGGCTCCTGGGCTCCGTACGGAACATGCACCGCTCGTACCGCTTCGATGTCACCGGGGCGAGCGGCCGGCTCTCGGTGCGCTTCGCCTCCGCGTACGCCGAGGCCGAGGCGGTGCGCGAGCGGCTCGGCGACCGGCCGAACGCCTATCCGGAGCCCTTCCAGTACATCCGGAAGATGGCCTGCTCCTTCGGCTGGGACTGGGGGCCGACGCTGGTGACGGCCGGTATCTGGCGGCCCGTCCGGCTGGAGCACTGGTCGACCGCGCGGATCGCCCGGGTACGGCCGCTGGTGACGGTCGAGGGCAGCACCGGGCACGTCGAGCTGCTCGTCGACGTGGAGCGGGCGGCGGTCGAGGCGGGGCTGCGGCTTCAGGCCCGGGTGGGGGGCGTCAGCGCGGTCGCGGAGGTCGAGGGCGCCGGCGGGGTCGTACGGCTCGAAGTGCCGGGCGTCGAGCGGTGGTGGCCGCGCGGGTCCGGTGAACAGCCGTTGTACGACGTCGAGTTGGTGCTGCGGAGCGACAGCGGCGACCTTGATGTGTGGCGGCGGCGGGTCGGGTTCCGGAGCGTGGAGCTGGACCGGAGTGCCGATGAGCACGGCACCGGCTTCACCTTCGTCGTCAACGGGGAGCGGCTCTTCGCGCGCGGGGTGAACTGGATCCCGGAGGATGTCTTCCCGTCCCGGATCACCCGCGAGCGGTATCGCGAGCGGCTCACGCAGGCGGCCGAGGCCGGAGTCGATCTCGTACGGATCTGGGGCGGCGGGATCTACGAGAGCGGTGACTTCTACGACGTCTGCGACGAGTTGGGGCTGCTGGTCTGGCAGGACTTCCCGTTCGCGTGCGCGGCCTACCCGGAGGAGCAGCCGCTGCGGGGCGAGGTGGAGGCCGAGGTGCGGGAGAACGTCGTACGGCTGATGCCGCATCCCTCGCTGGTGCTGTGGAACGGCAACAACGAGAACCTGTGGGGGTTCAGGGACTGGGAGTGGGAGGAGCGGCTCGCCGGGGAGTCGTGGGGCGAGGGGTACTACCTGGGTGTACTGCCGCGCGTCGTCGCGGAGTTGGACCCGACGCGGCCGTACACGGCGGGCAGTCCGTGGTCGGGGTCGTGGGACCGGCACCCGAACGATCCGGCGCACGGCACGCACCACTCCTGGGACGTGTGGAACCGGGAGGACTACGCGGAGTACCGCGCGAATGTGCCTCGTTTCGTCGCCGAGTTCGGGTGGCAGGCGCCGCCCGCGTACGCGACGCTGCGGCGGGCGCTGGACGGGGAGGAGCTCGCCGCCGACTCCCCCGGGATGCTGCATCACCAGAAGGCGGAGGACGGGAACGGGAAGCTGGCGCGGGGGCTCGCTCGCCATTTCGCGCTGCCCGAAAGGGACTTCGACCGCTGGCACTATCTGACGCAGGTCAACCAGGCGCGGGCGGTCGCCGCCGGGATCGAGCACTGGCGGTCGCACTGGCCGGTGTGCGCGGGCACGATCGTGTGGCAGCTCAACGACTGCTGGCCGGTGACCTCTTGGGCGGCGATCGACGGGGACGGAAGGGAGAAGCCGCTGTACCACGAGCTGCGGCGGCTGTACGCGGACCGGCTGCTGACTTTTCAAGTGCGGGGCGAGGGGCTGGTGTTGGCGGCCGTGAATCAGTCGGGAGAGGCGTGGCCGGGTGAGGTGCGGCTGCGTCGGATGTCGGTCGACGGGGTGGTGATCGCCGAGACGGGGGCGGAGTTCGCGGTCGAGGGGCGGGCGGTGGCTCTCGTCGGCGTGCCGAAGGAGCTGGAGCCCGTCGGACCGAAGGAGTTCCTGGTCGCCGACACGGACGGGCTGCGAGCCCTGCATTTCGCCGCTGCGGACCGCGAAATCCCTTATGCCCGCCCCGAGTTCGAGGTCTCGGTCACACCGGGCGCGGTCACCGTGACGGCCCACACCCTCGTACGGGATCTGCTGCTCCAGGCCGACCGGCTGGCCCCGGACGCACGGGCCGACCGGGGGCTCGTCACCCTGCTCCCCGGGGAACAGGTGACCATCGGTGTCAGCGGCTGGAAGGCCGCCGACCCGGACATCGCTCGATCAGCCCTCTTCTGCCTGGAGCCCGGCCGATGACGACCCCACGCGTCACCATCAAGGATGTCGCCGCGCGTGCGGGCGTGTCCAAGGGGGCGGTGTCGCTCGCGTTCAACCAGAAGCCGGGGCTGGCCGACGCCACGCGCGACCGGATCTTCGCGGCGGCGCGGGAGCTGGGGTGGGCGCCGAACCTGGCGGCGCGGTCGCTGTCGAGTCAGCGGGTGGACGTCGTGGGCCTGGCGGTCTGCCGGCCCGCGAAGCTGCTGGGGCTCGAACCGTTCTACATGGAGTTCATCTCCGGGGTGGAGAGCGTGCTGACCGAGCGGTCCTGCGGGCTGCTGCTGCGGCTGGTGCGGAATCTGGAGGAGGAGGTGGGGCTTCAGGACGCGTGGTGGCGGGGGCGGCAGGTGAGTGGGTCGATCCTCGTCGACTTCCGCGCGGACGATCCCCGGGTGGCGGCCGCGGAACGGCTGGGGATGCCGGTCGTGGCCGTCGGGCATCCGTCGCTGACCGGGGGGCTCACATCCGTGTGGACGGACGACGCGACCGCCGTCACGGAGGCCGTGCGGTATCTGGGGGCACTGGGGCACCGGCGGATCGCGCGGGTGGGGGGTGCGGTGACGTTGGGGCACTCGGCCCTTCGTACGGCGGCGTTCGAGAGAGCGGCCGGTTCGCTGAAGCTGCTCCGGATCTGGCAGGTGGCGACCGACTTCTCGGGGGAGGCGGGGGCGCGGGCGACGCGGGCGTTGTTGACCGGCGCCGGCGGGGATCGGCCGACCGCGATCCTGTACGACAACGACATCATGGCGGTGGCGGGGCTTTCTGTGGCGGCGGAGATGGGGGTGCGCGTGCCTGAGGATGTCTCGTTGCTCGCCTGGGACGACTCGCAGCTCTGCCGGCTCACTCGGCCGACGCTTTCCGCGATGAGTCATGACGTGCATGGGTTCGGGGCGGATGTGGCTCGGACGTTGTTCGGGGTGATCGCGGGGGACGGAGACGGGGCCGGGGTGTCGCATCCGGTGGCTACGCCTGTACTGGTCCCCCGGGGGTCCACAGCGCCTGCCCCTTGATCACCGTACGGGGCCGCGGGTGCGTCGTCGCTGGTCGCGCACTTCCCCGCGCGCCTGAGGCGGCTGCGTGTAACCGGCAGTAACATGCGGAAGTCGTGTGACGTTCGCCGCTCCCCCTCCCAGGGGTGTGCAGCGCTGTTACTCGTAAGTAGCATAGGGCTGAGCGCCCGCTCAGGCGGTTGCGTATCGCAGCAGTGCCGTCCCGCACCCTGGAGGAGAGCCATCGTGCCTCGTACCGTCAAGGAAGTCGTCTTCGTCGACGGCGTCCGCACCCCGTTCGGCAAGGCGGGCCCGAAGGGCATCTACCACGAGACCCGGGCCGACGACCTCGTTGTGAAGGCGATCCGGGAGCTGCTGCGCCGCAACCCCGGTCTGGAGCCGGCGAAGATCGACGAGGTCGCCATCGCCGCGACCACGCAGATCGGTGACCAGGGCCTGACCATCGGCCGCACGGCCGGCATCCTCGCCGGTCTCCCGCAGTCCGTGCCGGGCTACTCCATCGACCGGATGTGTGCCGGCGCCCTGACCGCCGTCACCTCGGTCGCCGGTTCCGTCGCCTTCGGCGCGTACGACGTGGCGATCGCCGGTGGCGTCGAGCACATGGGCCGCCACCCGATGGGCGAGGGCGTGGACCCGAACCCCCGGTTCGTCAGCGAGAAGCTGGTCGACGAGTCCGCCCTGTTCATGGGCATGACCGCCGAGAACCTGCACGACCGGTACCCGACGATCACCAAGCGGCGCGCCGACGAGTACGCCGTGCGTTCGCAGGAGAAGGCCGCCAAGGCCTACGCCGACGGCAAGATCCAGGCCGACCTGGTCCCGATCTCCGTACGGCGTACCAACGCGGAAGCCGGTGAGACGGGCTGGGGCCTGGTCACCGCCGACGAGCCGATGCGGCCCGGCACCACCCTGGAGAACCTGTCCGGGCTGAAGACGCCGTTCCGCGTCCACGGGCGGGTCACCGCCGGTAACGCGGCCGGTCTGAACGACGGCGCCACCGCCTCGCTCATCGCCAGCGAGGACTTCGCCCGCGAGAACAACCTGCCGGTGAAGATGCGCCTGGTCTCGTACGCCTTCGCGGGTGTCGAGCCCGAGGTGATGGGCTACGGCCCGATCCCGGCCACGGAGAAGGCGCTGGCCCAGGCCGGTCTCTCCATCGAGGACATCGACCTCTTCGAGATCAACGAGGCCTTCGCCGTCCAGGTGCTCGCCTTCCTGGAGCACTACGGCATCGCCGACGACGACGCGCGCGTCAACCAGTACGGCGGCGCGATCGCGTACGGCCACCCGCTGGCCTCCTCCGGCGTCCGGCTGATGACGCAGCTGGCCCGCCAGTTCGAGGAGCAGCCGGAGGTCCGTTACGGCCTCACCACCATGTGCGTCGGCTTCGGCATGGGCGCCACGGTGATCTGGGAGAACCCGCACCACAAGGACGCCGGAGGCGACAAGTGAGCACCACTGAACTCCTGAAGGGCGCGGCGGAGCTGTTCCCCGACGAGGTCGTGACGTCGGCGCACGTACGCCACCTCGACCTGCCGTTCGGCGCCGGGCGCTTCGCGCTCATCACGCTGGACAACGGCTTCGACCACACCAAGCCGACCACCTTCGGCCCGGCCTCGCTGGCGAACCTGAACACCGCCATCGACCAGGTCGAGAAGGAGGCCGCGGCCGGCGAGATCATCGGTGCCGGTGTCACCGGCAAGCCGTTCATCTTCGCCGTCGGCGCCGACCTCAAGGGCGTCGAGATCCTCAAGGAGCACGAGCACGCGCTCGCCATCGGCAAGGGCGGCCACGAGGTCTTCAAGCGGCTGTCCGGCCTCGCCGTCCCGACCTTCGCGTACTACAACGGTGCCGCGATGGGCGGCGGTGTCGAGGTCGGTCTGCACTGCTCCTACCGGACCGTCTCCAAGGCCCTCCCGGCCTTCTCGCTGCCCGAGGTCTTCCTCGGTCTGGTCCCGGGCTGGGGCGGCTGCACGCTGCTGCCGAACCTGATCGGTGCCGACAAGGCCGTCACGGTCATCGTCGAGAACTCGCTCAACCAGAACAAGCAGCTCAAGGGCCGGCAGGTCTTCGACCTCGGGATCGCGGACGCGATCTTCGAGGGCGCGGACTTCCTGGAGCAGTCGCTGATCTGGACCGCGAACGTCCTCAAGGGTGACGTCGAGGTCGAGCGTCCCGTCATCGACCGCGGTGAGGCCTGGGACCAGGCCGTCGCGCGCGGCCGGTTCGTCGCCGACAGCAAGGTGCACGGGGCGGCCCCGGCCGCGTACCGCGCGCTGGACATCATCGAGGCCGCCAAGAACGGCGACCTCCAGCAGGGCTTCGACGCCGAGGACGTCGCCCTCGCCGACCTGATCATGGGTGGCGAGCTGCGCTCCGGTATCTACGCCTTCAACCTGGTGCAGAAGCGCGGCAAGCGTCCCGCCGGTGCGCCGGACAAGTCGCTGGCCCGTCCGGTCACCAAGGTCGGTGTCGTCGGCGCCGGTCTGATGGCCTCCCAGCTCGCGCTGCTCTTCCTGCGCCGCCTCGAGGTGCCGGTCGTGCTGACCGACATCGACCAGGAGCGCGTCGACAAGGGTGTGGGCTACGTCCACGCCGAGATCGACAAGCTGCTGCTCAAGGGCCGTGTCAACCAGGACAAGGCCAACCGTCTCAAGGCGCTGGTCACCGGTGTCCTGGACAAGGCCGAAGGCTTCGCCGACGCGGACTTCATCATCGAGGCCGTGTTCGAGGAGATCGGCGTCAAGCAGCAGGTGTTCGCGGAGGTGGAGGCGGTCGCCCCGGCGCACGCGATCCTCGCCACCAACACCTCCTCGCTGTCGGTCACCGAGATGGCGTCGAAGCTGAAGAACCCCGAGCGGGTCGTGGGCTTCCACTTCTTCAACCCGGTCGCGATCCTGCCGCTCCTGGAGATCGTCCGGGGCGAGCAGACGGACGACGCCGCGCTGGCCACGGCCTTCGGTGTCGCCAAGAAGCTGAAGAAGACCGCGGTGCTGGTGAAGGACGCCCCGGCGTTCGTCGTCAACCGCATCCTCACCCGCTTCATGGGCGAGATCCAGAACGTCATCGACGAGGGCACGTCGGTCGAGGTCGCCGAGAAGGCGGTCGAGCCGCTGGGTCTGCCGATGTCGCCGCTGGTCCTGCTCGAACTGGTCGGCCCGGCGATCGGTCTGCATGTCTCGGAGACCCTCAACAGGGCCTTCCCGGACCGCTTCACGGTCTCCCCGAACCTCGCGGCCGTCGTCAAGGCGGGCAAGCGCGGCTTCTACGTCTACTCCGCGGAGAACGGCTTCAAGCCGGAGCTGGACCCCGAGGTCGCCGCGCTCCTCAAGCAGGGCGATGTCGTCCTGGACGAGGAGCAGGTGCGGGCCCGCGTCCTGGACGCCGTCGCCCAGGAGATCGGGCTCATGCTCGACGAGGGTGTCGTCGCCGAGGCCCAGGACATCGACCTCTGCCTGATCACCGGCGCCGGCTGGCCCTTCCACCTGGGCGGCATCACGCCGTACCTGGACCGTGAGGGCGTCAGCGAGCGGGTGAACGGCAAGAAGTTCCTGGAGACCGGGGTGGCTTCGGTCCCCGCGTAACGGTCGTACCGACGTGAGGAGGGCCTCCGCTTTCGGGCGGGGGCCCTCCGCCGTGCGGGGCTCTGCCGTGCGGAGCCTCCGCCGGTGCCGTGTCGTGCTCGTCGTCAGTAGGTCCCGCCGTGGTACGGGGTCGCCGCCCCGGCCGAGACGTTCATGGCGGTGAAGGGGATCCGGGTGACCGGGGACTCGGCGCCGGAGGCGTCCACGGCGAAGACGTCGACGATGTGCGTACCCTCGCTCCAGGCCCAGCCCGACTCCCACGACCAGGCGCCGTTCGGGGCGACCCCGGCGCCGCCCAGCAGCACCCCGTTCTCCCGGAATCCGACCTGCGCGGCGCCCGTGGCGGTGCCGGTGAAGACCACCCGCGCGTCCATCACCTGCTCATGGGCCACGGGTTCCAGCACCATCGGCGCGGTCGCGCTCTGCCCCACCGTCGCCGGAACGGGGCCCCGGCCGCCCATGCCGGGCCCGGCGCTCGCCGGAGCGAAGACCCCACCCGGGCCCGCCGGTGCGGCGGCGGCGCCGCTCGGGGTGTCGACCGCGGTGAAGTTCAGCTCGACCCGCTCGCTCTGGAAGCCCGCCGCGTCCACCGAGTAGACCTTCACGGGGTGCTTGCCCTTGCTCCAGGCCCGGCCCAGCTCCCACGACCAGGTACCGTCGGGGGTGACATCGGTCTGGCCCAGATACTTGCCGTGCTCCCAGACGACCACGCGGACGGCGTTCTGGGCATAGCCCATGAACCGTACGGCGTCCCGGCCCACCTCCTCCTGGTACGCCGGGGCCGTCACCACGGGCGGCGGAAACTCCGGACCGCGCATCACCGACGTGGCCGCGAGGTAGGACGTGATGGCCGACCGGTCGCGATCGGGCTCCTCATATCCGTTGCGTACGAATCCCAGGCGCGGGGCGATCCCGTCGATCAGGAAGTTGGCGATGCCCATGAGGACCGGTACGTTGCGCCCCGCCACCTCCGTGTGGTCGGTGATGTGCGGGGAGTCGCTGTAGATGAGATTGAAGTTCTCGTACGGCTGGAAGAGGCCCAGGAAGGGCTCTATCTGGACGGGGTACTGCTGGTCCTGGGCCGCGGACACCAGATAGATGTTGGCCGTGTGGTTCCTGCCCGAGCGCAGCAGGTCGGGGATGAGCGAGTCCACGACCCGTACGTTCTCCTCCGGCACGCCCTCGCCGAGCATGTAGCGGGCGACACCGGGGTGCACGTCCCTGACATAGGTGCCGACCGAGAGCTGCGGAGCGATGGCGACGATGTTCCGGAAGCCGTATTTCAGCCCGAAGTAGAGGGCCGCGCTGCCGCCTTTCGAACCGCCCCACAGGGTGACGGAGTCCGGGGTGAGATCGAGCGAGTGCATCACCTTCGTGATGAGGGTGACGACGGACTGCTCCAGGGAGAAGTCCATCTCCCTGCACAGGTAGTAGCTGCGGTTCCCGTCGAACTTGTCGCGGATCCAGAGGACGTTCGACCGGAGCTTGTCGAACACACCGTTGGACCAGCCGTAGTCCTGGGGCGCGGAGAAGTTGGCGAAGACCACAACGAGATGACGGTTGCCTTTGGCGGCGTGGGCGAACCGGTACTCGACCGGGAACGCGCCCGAGGCCTCGATTCCCGTGAGCAGCTGTCGCCCGTTCGAAGGTGCTTTGGACATGTACGGACTCCACTCTCAGAGGTGCTTCGAAGTCGGGCGAGCTCGGTGACCGGTCAGTGCCGCCTCGGCCGGCGCGTTCGTGGCGATGGCCCCGACGGCGTCCCCGGCCGAGGGAACGCCGACGAGGCGCTCGATCCACCTGTGCGGGGCGGTGTTCGCGTCGAGCGCCTCGGGCGGGGTCGTCCACCTGCTCATGGATCCAGGTTCACCGTCATCGGACGATCACACCCTCGTAGACCCGGCCGTCGTTCAGCGAGCGGACCGGCCGCTGCTGCTGCTCCGGATGGGATTGCGCGGGCATCGAGTCCATCGGCTGTGCCTGTCCTGGCGGCGCGAACCAGTTGTGGGTGTTCCGCTGCTGGATCGGTGTGAGCGGGCGGCCCGTGTGCCGGGTGTCGACCGTGCCGACGGCCGGGGCCTTCGCGTCCTGCTGTGCCAGGTCGCCGCCCGCGATCAGGAGCCGGTCGGCGAGGCGTGCGGAGGCGTAGCCGTCGTCGAGGTCGCAGAACTCGCCCTGGAACCACCGGTAGCGCTCGGTGTAGAGCTCCTGGATCCGGTCGATCTCACTTATCGCGGTGACCAGTTGCTCCGAGCTGTACACCAGCGGGCCGGGCGCGCTCTGCTCGAAGTCGAAGTAGAAGCCGCGCAGCGTGTCGCGGTAGTGGTCCAGGTCGTAGGTGAAGAAGAGGATCGGGCGGCCGGTGTTGACGTAGTCGAACATGAGGGACGAGTAGTCCGTGATCATCACGTCGGTGATCAGGGACAGGTCGGCCATGTCCGGGTAGTCGGAGACGTCGTACACGAAGCCGTCGCCCGCCCCCGGCACCGGGTCCACCACGTTCGGGTGGCGGCGCACCATGAGCACGTGGTCGGCGCCCAGGCGGGCGCGCGCGTCCTCCAGGTCGATGCGGAAGTCGAACTTGTACTTGCCCGGTGAGTAGAACTGGTCGTCGCGCCAGGTCGGGGCGTACAGGACGACGCGCTTGCCCTCGGGCAGGCCGATACGGCGGCGGATCTCCCGCTCGCGCTGCTCCATGCCGGGTCTTCGCAGGATGTCGTTGCGCGGATAGCCGCATTCCACCATCTCGCCCGGGAAACCGAAGGCACGCTGGAGGATCGGGGTGGAGAAGCTGTTGGGCGAGACGAGCATGTCCCAGTTCTGCACCTCCTTCTCGACCCGCTCCAGATAGCGCTGGTCGGCGAAGTGGATGGCCTCGATGTCGTGGCCGATCTTCTTCAGCGGAGTGCCGTGCCAGGTCTGGACGACGACCTGGCCGTCCCGCTTCTCGAACCAGTCGGGAAGGTGGTTGTTGGCGACGACGTACCCGCTCCTGGCCAGCGCGTCGTACCACTGCGGCGACCACATCCGCACCGGTGTGGCCGTCTCGGGCACGTCGACCTGGTCGTCGCGCACGACCCACAGGTGTTCGAGGTCGACGCCGCGCCGCACCAGCTCCTCGTGCAGGGCGCGCGGACTGTCGGAGTACTGGGTGCCCTTGAACGCGTCGAAGAGGATCGCGGGACGGACCGGCTTGCGGCGGGCGGCGGGGTAGGCCTTGGTGCGCAGGATCTTCTGGCGGTACGGGCCGCGGGCGTGATCCGGCATGGCGGAGTGGACGAGCAGCGAGAGGCGGTCGTACGCCTCTGCCTGGAGCTCGTAACGGCGCTCGTTCTCCTCGTAGTCCTGCGGGAACGCGGGGATGAGGTCTTGTTCGATCTTGACCATGAGGTCTTCGAGCGTTTCCTCGCGGGTGACCGCGGAGAGGTCCTGGCGGCGGAGGAAGAAGTCCCAGCGGCCGGCCGCGAGCGGCACATCGCCGGCGAGCGTCCGCATGGCGGCCGGGGTCAGTACACAGCGGAACTGGTCCCGGTCCCAGGCCAGGGGCACGTCGCGTTCGGCACCGTGCGCGCGAGAGCGCACCACGAGGTGAGCGGCGCGGTACTCCGCCGCCGAGAGCTGATCGGCGGCCACGTACCGGCCCTGGATCTCCAGCGAGCCGTCCTCCTGCCAGGCGAAGCGGGTCGCGGTGGGCAGGGTCGCGCGCTCGAAGAGCACGAGGTAGCCGGAGCCGTTGCGGTGCACGACGACCTGGCGGTCGCCCTCGCTGGTCTGCAGTGCGGCGGGCACGCGGTAGTGGCCGTCCTGGGTGTCCTCCGCCATGACGGGATAGATCGCCGTCTTGCGACCCTCGACGTGGAAGGTGGTCCGCCAGCCGTTGCTGCCCATGCTCCAGGACTTCGGGATCTCCGCGCCGGACTTGGCCTCGGCGCGGAAGCCGGGTACCAGCTCACGCAGCGGGATCCGGGTGGTGAAGGTCCACCACCCTTCACCGCCGGGGGTGAAGCGGACCCACGAATCGTGCCGTCCCGCCCCGTTCATGCTGGCGACGCGCAGCTTGCCCCACTCGGGCTCCTTCGGCCCCAGGTAGACGCCGCGCAGCTCCAGTGTCTCGCCGACGACGCGGTGCCCGGTGATCCGGCAGCGGACGGTCTCCACGCGTAGCTTCAGCTTGCCCTGCAGGAACAGCGGCAGGACGCGGGTGTTCTTGTCGACATAACGGTACGGCGGGTTGGCCGCACTGCCGGAGCCGCCCCGGTCGATGCCCCGGTAGCGGAACAGCCCCCGGCTGAAGACGCCGGCGGCCACGTCCCAGGTCCCCTCGGCCCACTGCCCCTTGTGCTTGAGGCGGGTGATGTCGATACGGCACTCGAAACCGGCCCAGTCGTAGCAGTAACGATTCTGGTTGGACTGCTCGGTGGCCTGCGGGGCGTAGGTGGTCTTCGCCGTGGTGAGCAGCATCCGGCCCTGCTTCTTGTTCCGCAGGGCGATGGCCTTGGTCGACATGTGGCGTCGGTGCACGTTGATGAAGCGCACGTACGCGCTGCCGGTGAGGGTGAGCATGTCGGCGGTGTGCCAGCGCGCACCGGTGAGCGAGCCGTGGAGCGAGAACTCCTTGTCGAGCCGGTAGGCCTTCTTGTCGAGACCCACTCCTCGGTCGCCGAGGTAGGGGTACTTGAGGTAGCGGCGAAAGCGGCGCTGGACCGGCATCGGGCCGCCCTTGCGCTCGAACTCGATGACGTCGAGCAGCTCGTCCATGCGGCCCTCACGCACGAGGAGCCACTTGACGCGGGAGTCCGCCGGGAGTTCGTCGATGATGTCGGGGTCGGCCTCGTCCAGGAACTCGTTGGCCCAGTCCATGAAGGCGTCCTGGTACTCCTCGTCCGCGTCCGGCAGCACCTTCAGATGGAGCAGCAGGTCGGACTTCAGACAGGCGAGGTCGTACTTGCGCTTGCTCTCGACGTACGTACGGGAACGGCGTTCGCCGAGGAAGCGGCTCACCGACCGCACGGCGGCGACCCGGTCCCGGAGATTGGAGAGCTCGGTGTGCCGCTGGGTGATCGAGGGGGCCGCCCCGCCCTCGCGGCGCCGCCAGAAGTAGACGATGTCCGTGATGACGTCGACCTTGTCGGCACGGAAGTGGGCGAACATGTTGACCCACGAGTCCTCGTAGAGGACGCCTTCGGGGAACTGGATGTAGTGGTAGTCCCAGAAGGACCGCCGGAACAGCTTGTTCCAGACGGTGCGGTCGTAGATGAGCGCCTCGAACTTGGTGATGTGCGTACCGCGGCGGTTCTTCTGCATCGGGCTCTTGTGCAGCGGGGACTGCCACTTCTTGGAGGAGTTCATCATCTGCACGTTGCCCGAGACGAAGTCCGAACCGGACTCCTCCAGGGTGCGGACCAGCAGCTCGTAGGCGTACTCGGGAATGACGTCGTCGCCGTCGACGAAGGCGAGGAACTCACCTTCGGGATGCATGGCGCGGATGCCGACATTCCTGGCATGCCCGGGTCCGTACGATTCCTGACGGATCACCCGAAAACGTCGGTCCCTGGCGCAGAACTCCGCCGCGATCTCGGGGGACCTGTCGGTCGACCCGTCGTCGACCAATATCACCTCGAAGTCACCGAAGGACTGGCGCGCGATCGATTCCAGACACTCGGCCAGGTAGACCTCGACATCCTGAAATGGCACGACAACACTCAGACGCGGCCGTTCCACCAAGCCCCCCGCTCCCACCCTGACATTTCACCTATCCGGACAAACCGGCCAGGTTCCTCCGGACACCCCGTATCTGCGCGGCATCGCCCGGCCCAGGCCCCCTTGCCTCCGAGCACCGCCAACCCCGTGACATCGTTCGCCACTCCAAAGAATGTCCGATACACACACCACAGGATCACCACATCTTATGTCCACCTTAAGGGTGGTCAAGTGCTCGTAATGTGTTGTTAATCGCGTTCTTGGGCTACAGTTCGCGCTTCTTTGACCCATGCCTATAGTTGCGCCACTGGACGGAAGACATCGGTGGGCCGGCCTCCCCCCACCCGGGCCCCATCACTCCGCTGCGCGGAGCCCGTGAGGAGAGGGACCGAACACCATGACGCACAGCGCGACCACCGAGCCGCGGCGTGCCCGGCGAGCCGCTCCCGGCGGCCGAGGTCAGTCCGGGGGCGCCGGCCGACGCCGGCGGCGGGAGCGCGGCAAGCGCCGGTGGGGCCGAATAGTGCTGCTGGTCCTCGCGGTTGTGCTGCTGGGCGCGGGAGGTACCGGCTACTGGCTCTACAGCAGCCTCGACGGCAACATCGAGGGCGTCGACCTGGACAAGGCCATCGGTGACGACCGGCCGGAGAAACTTCCCACCTCGGGCCAGAACATCCTCGTGCTGGGCTCCGACTCCCGCTCGGGCGACAACGCGTCGCTGGGCACGGGCAACGTCTCGGGAGCGCGCTCCGACACCGCCCTGGTGATGCACATACCCGAGGGCCGCACGAAGGCCGTCGCCGTCAGCATCCCCCGCGACACACTGGTGACCCGCCCCGAGTGCACCAAGTCCGACGGCTCCACGCTCGCCTCGGCGAAGCGCGTGATGTTCAACTCCGTCTACTCGCTCGCCGGTCCGGCCTGTGTCGTCAAGACCGTGGAGCAGATGTCCGGCGTCCGGATGGATCACTTCGTGGAGATCGACTTCGCCGGGTTCAAGGGGCTCGTCGACGCGATCGGCGGTGTGACGGTCACCACCGACAAGGCCATCGAGGACGAGTCCAGCGGCCTCGACCTGGAAGCGGGCACCCACAAGCTGGACGGCACCGAATCCCTCGCCTTCGTCCGCACCCGGCACGGCGTCGGCGACGGCAGCGACCTCGGCCGCATCGGCCTGCAGCAGCAGTTCATGGTCGCCCTGCTCTCCGAGATCCAGGAGCAGGACCTGCTGGGCAGCCCCACCAAGGCGTACAAGATCGCCAACAGCCTCACCGAGTCGCTCACGACCGACTCGGAGCTCGACTCCCTGAGCCAACTGGCCACGTTCGCCCGCAGCATGAACGGCGTCGACCCGGCCACCATGGAGACGATCATGCTTCCGGTGGCCTACGACAAGACGGACCCCAACCGGGTGGTCGCGGCGGAGCCGCAGGCGACGACCCTGTGGAAGGCGATCCGTACGGACTCGGCGATTCCCGAGTCGGCCAAGAAGTCGCCCGCCACGGGGGGCTGAGCGACAGGTCGAGCATCTGGGGGCCCCTGCCCGAACCGGCGGCGGCCCCGGCTCACCGACCCGCGGATCATGCGCGGCTCGACGACCGGCTCAGAGCCGCTGCCACTCCCCGAGGGTCAGCCCCGAGGTCTCGTCCTGGCGGGCCACCCGCGGTACGCCGTCCGGATCGATCAGCGCCATGACCACGCGGCCCCGGCCGTCCCGGGTCAACGCCGGAGCGCCCTGGCAGAGTTCGGGCAGGGCGTACCACCAGAAGCCGTCGGCCTCGTTCTCGGTCCCGCCCAGGCCGAGTACGACCGCGCCGTCCTGTCCCCGGTAGGCGAGCACCACGCAGTCGTAGCCGTCGAGCGAGGTGCGCAGCGCCGCGTACGGCCTCTCGGCGGGCGACGCCCCCAGCGCGGTGGGCCAGCCGCCCGGCCGCCAGGCGGCGGCGGAGCCCTCGGCGGCGTCCGTCCAGAAGAACGTGGCCCGGTCCGGCCCTGTCTCCACAGCCGCGACCGTGCCGGGCTGTGGCCGCAGCGAGAACCCGCGCGGCGCCTCGAAGGCGCCGCCCACCGCCGGCTGCCGCCAGAGCAGCACTCCGGTCCGCGCCGCGGCGCAGACCTCGATCCGGCCGTCGGCGAGGGCGACCGGCGCGGGCAGTCCCTCGACGCCGTTTCCGGCCAGATCCTCCCAGGCCCGCCACTTGCCGTTCGGCGCCTCGCGGCGCGACGCCAGAGCGTGGTCGGCGTTCCGCGCGAAGACGTGCACGGTTCCGTCGGAGGCGATCGCACCCACCGGCGCGCTCAGATCCCGGCCCTGCTCGCGGTCCTTGTGCGGGTTGCCCAGCGAGCGCCAGTCGGTGACGGCGAGACCCGTCTGGTACTGGATGGCGTGCACGATGTCCACGCTCTTCGCCCCGTCGGCGCCGGTACGCTCACGGCGGCCGAGGAAATGGACATATCGATCGGCGCCCTGGACCACCGTCAGGTCGGTCAGACCGGCCACGGCCACGAAGTGCGGCCCGCTCCAGTCCGTCCCGCCCGGACGCGCCTCCGTCCAGCGCAGCACTCCGCCGTCTGTGGGCGCGTACAGACTGAGCCGGTCGTCCTTGCCGGAGGTGAGCCAAGTGCCGTGGGCCGCTCCCGAGGCGAGATGGCGGCGGTCCGTCGTCCCCGTGGCCCCGGCCGGGCGGGCAGCGCCGGTGGAACCTGCCGACCTTCTCCGCATGGCCTGGCGTCCCTTCCGAAATCCACCGCGTCATGGACATGCATGCACACGGGACCTTGAATTCTCGGCACATCATATGCCGCTCGTTCACCAGTTCCCTCGGGCCCGGTCGCCCGGTCGCGCTCTCGCCGGGCGCCTGGTCGTGGCCGTCGCGGCCGGTCGGCGACACTGGACGGGACGCGGCACGACCCAGGAGGCAGCACCGTGACGACACTCGTGATCATCGACGCCGCCAACGTCATCGGCTCCGTCCCCGACGGCTGGTGGCGCGACCGGCGGGGCGCTGCGGAGCGCCTGCGCGACCGGCTCGCCCGGGACGGGGTGCCCGGCCGCGACGAGCCGGTCGAACTCGTCATGGTCGTCGAGGGCGCCGCCCGCGGCGTGGCTGCGGTGCCGGGCGTACGGGTCGACGCGGCCCCCCGCAGCGGTGACGACCGCATCGTGGAACTGGTTGCCGAGGAGGGCCGCGACCGCGCCTGCCTCGTCGTCACCGCCGACCGTGAACTACGGCGCAGGGTCGGAGAGTTGGGCGCTGAGGTGGCCGGCCCGCGCACGGTGCGGGGGGACCGCTGAGCCGGCGGGCACGCTAGGGGGCGTCGCGGCCCGGTGGCTTGAGGACCTCGTCCACGCCGGTCTCCTCGTGGCGTCCGAGCCGGCTGTGCGAGCGGCCGTAGGCGAAGTAGACGAAGAAGCCGAGGACCATCCAGAAGGCGAAGCGGAGCCAGGTCTCGGTGGGCAGGTTGAGCATCAGCCACAGGGAGGCGCACACCGAGAGGATCGGGACGAACGGGACCCACGGGGTGCGGAACGCCCGGTGCAGGTCGGGGCGGGTGCGGCGGAGGATGGTCACGCCGATCGCGACGACCACGAAGGCGAACAGGGTGCCGATGTTCACCAGCTCGGCGAGCTCGCTCAGCGGTGTGAACCCCGCGAGGACCGCGATGATCACACCGAGCAGGATGGTCGGCCGGTGCGGGGTCTTGAACCGCGGGTGGACGTGGGAGAAGAAGCGGGGCAGCAGTCCGTCGCGGCTCATCGCGAAGAACACCCGGGTCTGGCCGAGCAGCAGGATCATGCACACCGTCGTCAGGCCGACGGCGGCGCCGAAGCTGATGAAGCCCGCGAACCACGGGTGCCCGGTGGCCTTGAAGGCGTCGGCGAGCGGCGCGGTCACGGACAGCTCGGTGTAGTTCTGCATGCCGGTCACCACGATGGACACAGCCACATACAGGGTGGTGCAGATGAGCAGGGAGCCGAGGATGCCGCGGGGCATGTCGCGCTGCGGGTTCTTCGTCTCCTCGGCGGCCGTGGCGACGACGTCGAAACCGATGAACGCGAAGAAGACGACGGACGCGGCGGTGAAGATGCCCATCACACCGAAGTTGGAGGGCGCCCAGCCGAACATCAGCTGGATCAGCGGCGACTGGAGACTGTCGCCCGCCGGCACCTCCTGCGCCCTCGGCACGAACGGGTCGTAGTTGTCGGCCTTGCTGAAGAAGGCGCCCGCGACGATCACGGTGAGGACGACCGTCACCTTGATGGCGACGACGATCGAGGTGACGCGCGCGGAGAGCTTCGTGCCCAGCACGAGGACGGCGGTGAGCACCAGGACCAGCGCGGCGGCGAGGATGTCGAAGCCGAACCCGTCCGCCCCGTCCCTCGTACCGAGCGCGGCCGGCAGCTCCCAGCCCGCGTTGTCCATCAGCGAATGGATGTACCCGGACCAGCCGACGGCCACCACCGCCGTCCCGAGCGCGAACTCGAGGACCAGGTCCCAGCCGATGATCCAGGCGGGCAGTTCGCCGAGCGAGGCGTACGAGAAGGTGTACGCGGATCCGGCGACCGGGACCGTGGACGCGAACTCCGCGTAGCACAGGGCGGCGAGCGCGCAGACGACACCGGCCACGACGAAGGCGAGGGCGACGGCGGGACCGGCGTTGTTCTTGGCCACCGTGCCGGTGAGGACGAAGATGCCGGTGCCGATGATGACACCGACGCCGAAGACCGTCAGATCCAGCGCGGACAAGGATTTCTTGAGCGCGTGTTCTGGTTCCTCGGTATCGAGGATGGACTGCTCGACCTTCTTCGTCCGGAAGAGTGTGCTGCTCACGGGCCTACCTCCCACACTTGGCGTCCTCGACATGATCGAGAGGGGGCGATGGGGGTCCCCCGGTCGAGCGAAGCCGAGACTGGGGAGCGTGTGCCCCGGCGCGAGCGGTTTCACGCGAATGGGCCGGTCCCACCACCGCAAAGGATGGCGAAACCGGCCCTGACGGCCCAACTCATTGCGTCAGTCGCGCGCGGGCTCCACCTCGGAGGGAGTGTCTTCGAGGCGGCCGTCGAGCTTGGAGACGAGCCCGGTGACCTGGCGGGCGATGTCGGGCGCGGTGAGCCCGATCTCCGCCATCACCTCGGCGCGGGAGGCGTGGTCGAGGAAGCGCGGCGGGATGCCGAAGTCGCGCAGCGGGAGGTCGACACCGGCGTCGCGGAGCGCCTGGGCGACGGCCGAACCGACGCCGCCGACACGGGAGTTGTCCTCGACGGTGACGACCACGCGGTGCTTGTCGGCGAGCGGGGCCATGTGCTCGTCGACGGGCTTGACCCAGCGCGGGTCGACGACGGTCGTGGTGATGCCCTGCTTGTCGAGCAGGCCGGCGATCTCCAGGCACATCGGCGCGAGGGCGCCGACGGAGACGAGGAGCACGTCCGGGGTGTCGGTGCCCGGCTCCCGCAGTACGTCCATGCCGCCGACGCGGCCCACGGCCGGTACGGCGGGTCCGACGGCGCCCTTGGAGAAGCGCACCACCGTCGGCGCGTCGGTGACCTCGACCGCCTCGCGCAGCTGGGCGCGCACCTGGTCGGCGTCGCGCGGCGCGGCGAGCCGCAGCCCGGGCACGACCTGGAGGATCGACATGTCCCACATGCCGTTGTGCGAGGCCCCGTCGGTGCCGGTGACACCGGCCCGGTCGAGGACGAACGTCACACCGCACTTGTGCAGGGCGACATCCATCAGCACCTGGTCGAAGGCGCGGTTGAGGAAGGTGGCGTACACCGCGAAGACCGGGTGCAGACCGCCCGCGGCGAGGCCGGCCGCCGACACGGCGCCGTGCTGCTCGGCGATGCCGACGTCGTAGATGCGGTCCGGGAAGGAGTCCGCGAACTTCTTCAGACCGACCGGCTGAAGCATCGCCGCCGTGATCGCGACGATGTCCTCGCGCTCCTTGCCGAGCCGGACCATCTCGTCGCCGAAGACGGAGGTCCAGTCGGCGCCCGAGGCCTTCACCGGCAGGCCGGTGTCGGGGTGGATGGGGCCGATGCCGTGGAAGCGGTCCGCCTCGTCCTGGAGGGCGGGCTGGTAGCCGCGGCCCTTCTCGGTGAGGCAGTGCACGATGACCGGCCCGCCGAACCGCTTGGCGCGGGCGAGCGCGGACTCCAGGGCCTCGATGTCGTGTCCGTCGATCGGCCCGACGTACTTGAGCCCCAGGTCCTCGAACATGCCCTGCGGGGCGATGAAGTCCTTCAGCCCCTTCTTGGCGCCGTGCAGCGTCTCGTAGAGGGGCCGGCCCACGACGGGCGTCCGCTCCAGCAGGTCCTTGCCCCGGGCCAGGAACCGCTCGTACCCGTCGGTGGTCCGCAGGGTGGCCAGGTGGTTGGCGAGCCCGCCGATGGTCGGCGCGTACGACCGCTCGTTGTCGTTGACGACGATGACCAGGGGGCGGTCCTTGGCGTCGGCGATGTTGTTGAGCGCCTCCCAGGCCATACCGCCGGTGAGGGCGCCGTCGCCGATGACCGCGACCACGTGGTCGTCGCGTTTGAGCACCTCGTTGGCCTTCGCCAGGCCGTCGGCCCAGCCGAGGACCGTGGAGGCGTGGCTGTTCTCGATGACGTCGTGCTCGGACTCGGCCTGCGAGGGGTAGCCGGACAGGCCGCCCTTCATCTTCAGCCTGGAGAAGTCCTGGCGGCCGGTCAGCAGCTTGTGGACGTAGGACTGGTGGCCGGTGTCCCACAGCACCTTGTCCTTGGGCGAGTCGAAGACCCGGTGCAGCGCGATGGTGAGCTCGACCACGCCGAGGTTCGGGCCGAGATGACCGCCGGTCTTTGACACCGCCTCGACGAGGAAGGTCCGGATCTCCTCCGCCAGCTGGTCCAGCTGCTCCAGGCTGAGCCGGTCCAGATCGCGCGGTCCCCTGATGCGGGTCAGCAGCGGCACCCGTGCCTCCTTGCGATAGTGCTGTTCGAGCGTTGCCGGGCTCGTCGAAGTCTAATTCTTCCGCGTTCGCGCCCGACCCCCGGGCCGGTGGGTCCCGCATCACGCGAATGGCCGTAGACCATCCTGCGCAGACGTACCCGTACGAAACGTCCGACAACAAAGAGAAGTGCCCGGCGCCACATTCGACACCGAGCACTTGTTCCATCGAGGGGCGCCGACGCCCCCGCCAGGGGCGCGGGGAACTGCGCGACCAGCCCACGGACGACCCGCAGCCGACAACGAGCAGGACCCCGACGGCGCCCCCGCAAACCGCTACGCGCGCCCCGCCGCCTTCTGGCTCTTGCGGGAGACCGAGTCGATGACCACCGCACCCAGCAGCACCGCACCGGTGATCATGTACTGGATCGACGTGTTCATGTTCAGCAGGTCGAGACCGTTCTGGATCGACTGGATCACCAGCATGCCCAGCAGCGCCGACCACACCGACCCACGCCCGCCGAAGAGGCTGGTGCCACCGATGACCGCGGCCGCGATGGCCAGCATCAGCGTGTTGCCGCCACCGGCGTTGAGCGTCGCGCTCGCCGTCTGACCGGCGAAGAACATGCCGCCGATCGCCGCGAACATGCCGGAGATACCGAACACGGTGATCCGGATCAGCGGCACGTTGATACCCGCGCGCCGCGCCGCCTCGATGCCGCCACCGACCGCGAAGACCTTGCGGCCGTACGGCGTACGCCGCAGCACGAAGTCGACGATGACGAGGCACGCGAGGAAGATGACCAGCGCGTTGGAGACGCCCCGCGCGTTGTTCAGCACGGCCGCGGCCACGAACGACGCCACCGCGAGGGCGCCCACGCGCAGCAGGATCTCGCTGGTGGGCCGGTACGGAACCCCGGCCGCCCGGCGGCGGCGCTGCTCACCGAAGGAGCCCACGGCCATGGACGCGACACCGAGGCCGGCCAGGATGTAGGCGCCGACGATGGCCTGGTCCATGAAGAAGGAGCCTTGGCCCAGCAGTTGGACCGGACCCTTGTCGTCCGGGATGTTGATCGTGCCGCTCGAACCGAGCAGCCACAGCATCAGACCGTTCCAGCCGAGGAAGCCGGCCAGGGTCACGACGAACGCCGGTACGCCGATCTTCGCGAAGAACCAGCCGTGCAGGGCGCCGATGCCGATGCCGGTGATGATCGTGAGGATCAGCGCCAGCCAGGAGTTCATGCCGTGGGTGACCACGAAGACGGCGAAGACCGTGGACGCGAGGCCGCTGACCGAGCCGACCGACAGGTCGATCTCGCCGAGCAGCAGCACGAACACCAGACCGATGGCGAGCATGCCGGTGGCCGACAGGAAGTAGCTGATGTCCGAGAGGTTGCCGGCGCTGAGGAAACGATCGTTCTGCAGCTGGAAGATCGTCCAGATGACGATCAGGCCGACGAAGACCGGCAGCGAGCCCAGCTCGCCGCCCTTGATCTTGCGCTTGAACTCGGTGAGGTAGCCCTTGAGGCCTTCTTCGCGGATCAGCAGCCGGGGGTCGACGACGGTGACCGGGGCGGCCGTGGGGTCGTCGGCGGGAGCGACCGTCTTCTGGCCCTTCACGACACCCTCGGTTCCGGCGGAATCGTCCTTCACGGTCTTGGACGTGTCGCTCACTTTGCCGCCTCCGTGGTGCGACGCCCCGCACGACGGGTCACGGCGTTCTCCGTGGCGCCCGTGATGGCGGCGATGATCTCTTCATGGCTGGTGTCCTTCACCGGGAAGGAACCGTTGTTCTTGCCCAGGCGCAGCACGGCCACGGTGTCCGCGACCGCCTTCACATCGGCCATGTTGTGGCTGATGAGGATGACACCGAGGTTGCGGTCGCGCAGCCGCTCGACCAGGTCGAGGACCTGCGCGGTCTGCTCCACACCGAGGGCGGCGGTGGGCTCGTCGAGGATCACGACCTTGGGGTCACCGATCAAAGAGCGGGCGATCGCCACGACCTGACGCTGACCACCGGAGAGGCTGGCGATCGGGATACGGACGCTCGGGATGCGGATGGAGAGCGTGCTCAGCAGTTCCCGGGCGTTCTTCTCCATCGACACCTCGTCGATGACGCCCCTGCGGAGCAGTTCGCGACCGAGGTACAGGTTGCCGACCACATCGAGGTTGTCGCACAGAGCGAGGTCCTGGTAGACCGTCGCGACGCCGAGGCCCTGCGCGTCGTGCGGCTTGTTGATGCTGACCGGGTTGCCGTCCCACTCGATGACGCCCTCATCGATGGGATGCACACCCGCGATCGTCTTGACCAGGGTCGACTTTCCGGCGCCGTTGTCGCCGACCAGGGCGACCACTTCTCCGGCGTGAACCTCCAGTTCGACATCGGTGAGTGCCTGAACCGCACCGAATCGCTTGGAGACTCCGCGCAACGCCAGCACGGGCGTAGCGGACACGTGAACCATCTCCTTCGCCGCCTGACCGGCGGGGATGCCGCGCTTGAGATCAGGCGCGGAGGAATGTGCTTGTCGCACAAGGCTTACAGGGGGACATGCGCAGATCCGCCGCACTCGGGCAGCGGTTCCGTCCGACGCCCGCCCCGGAAGCGGGGTCTGAAGTGGGGCGGGCGTCGGACAGGTCTCTACGGGACCGCGCGGGGCGGTCACGCCTCAAGTGGCTACTTGAGGCCGGCCGCCGTGCAGGCCTTGGCGTACTCGGGGGTGCAGATGTCGGCGACGGTGTACAGCTTGTCCTTGATCACCGTGTCGTTGATGTTGTCCTTGGTGACCGACACCGGGGTCAGCAGCTGCGAGGGCACCTTGTCGCCGGAGCCGCTGGTCAGCGTCGTGGTGGCGAGGTCCTTGATGTCCTTGCCCTCCAGCAGGTTCACCGCGAGCTGGGCGGCGGCGTCGGCCTCCGGCTTGAAGGCCTTGTAGACGGTGCTGGACTGCGTGCCCGCGACGATGCGCTGGATACCCGCGAGCTCGGCGTCCTGACCGGTCAGCGGGATGCCACTGATCCCGGCGCCCTTGAGCGTGGTGGCGATACCACCGGCCATGCCGTCGTTGGCGGCGTAGACGCCCGCGATGCTCTTGGCGCCGATCTGCGTGATGGCGGCGGACATCTTCTGGCTGGCGACGGTGTCCTTCCACAGGCCGGACTGCTCGTAGGCGATGTCGACCTTGCCGTCGAGGGCCTTGTGGGCGCCTTCCTTGAACTGCGCGGCGTTCGGGTCGGCGTCGTCACCGTTGATCATGACGACCTTCGACTTGGCGGTCGCCTTGTCGCCGAGCGCGGTGAGCAGGGCCTCACCCTGGAGCTCACCGACCTTGACGTTGTCGAAGGAGACGTACGCCGAGACCGGGCCCTGGGCCAGACGGTCGTAGGCGACGACCTTGATGCCCTTGTCGACCGCCGACTGGATGGAGGACTTGATGGCGGCGGAGTCCTGGGCGCTGATCACGATCACCTTGACACCCTTGGTGATCATGGTGCTGACCTGCTGGGCCTGCTTGGCCGCGTCGCCGGCCGCGTTCGCGTACTCGACCTTGCAGTCGGAGCACAGCTCCTCGACCTTGTCCTCGAAGAACGGGCGGTCGAACTTCGCGTAGCGCTCGGTGACGCTGTCCGGGAGCAGCAGACCGATGGTCTTGCTGTCCGAACCGCTTCCGCTGCTGTCCGAGTCGTCGTCGCCGGCCTTGCCGCAGGCGGCGACGGAGAGCGCCAGCGAAACCGCGGTGGCGCCGATCACGACTCTACGCATCGTTGCGTTCATGTGGGTTGTGCCTCCCTGACACGGGCCGCAGCACTGCGACCGAGGTGACTGGAAGTCAACTCGGCCACACGTGCGACGTCAAGAAGTAAATCCTTACGGCTTGGCAACGGCGTGTTTCGTTCTCTAAGTGAAGGCAGGGGTTGCTGCAGTGAGGGTCCCGTCCAAAAGGGTTGAATCACCCATCTCGCTCAGGGCCAGGGCCAAGGCCCCGAGGACCTCGGCTCGGCCGCCAAGTGACCCTGGCAACACCGAGAGTTGACGCGCGGCACTCGGGATCGCGTACCGGCCGACCGACTCCCTTATGGGTCCGAGAACCAGCTCTCCGGCCTCGGCGAGATCGCCACCGAGAACCACGCGGCTCGGGTTCAACAAATTACAGAGATTGGCGACTCCACTTCCGATGTGTCGGCCGACATCGGCGATCACCCGACGGCAGCCCGGATCCCCGTCCCTCGCCAACCGCACGACGCCTTCCATGGTCAGATCGGTGCCGTGACTGGACTGGAGGAGCGGCAGCACATAGCGCGCCGCGGCGAACGTCTCCAGGCAACCGCGGTTCCCGCAACGACAGACGGGGCCTGATTCATCAAGAGTAATATGCCCGATTTCTCCCGCTGTGCCACCCGGGCCCCGGTAAATCTTGCCATCGATCACCAGTCCGGCACCAACGCCGCTGGACACCTTGATGTACGCCAGGTCGCGCACCCCCCGGCCGCTGCCCCAGACGAGCTCGCCGAGGGCGCCGAGGTTGGCGTCGTTGTCCACGTGCACCGGGACGCCCAGGCGGGCGCGCATCTCGGCGGCGGGCTTGGTGCCGGTCCAGCCCGGCAGGATGGCGGTGGAGCCGAGCGTCCCGGACTCCACGTCGATCGGGCCGGGCACGCCGAGGCCCACGCCGGCGATCTTCGAGGCGTCGACGCCGGTGGCCTCGACCAGCCGGGTGACCAGCTGTTCCGCCCGGTCGAAGCCCTGCGTCGAGGAGGCGTCCACATCCAGCGGCTCGGCCTCCTCGGCGAGCACCTGATGGGCGAGATTCCCTATCGCGACGCGCAAATGCGTATGCCCGAAGTCCACGCCTATGACGATGCCGGCGTCCCCGCTGAGCGAGACCGCGCGCGCCCGGCGGCCACCCGCCGATGTGGGCGTGACCTCGACGGTTCCACGGTCCTTCAGCTCGCGCACGATGTTGGAGACCGTGGCAGCGGACAGGCCGGTCGTCCTGGCGATCTCCGCCTGCGTCAGCGATCCGGCGAGGCGCACCGCCCGGACGACGCGTTCGAGATTTGCTCGGTGCAGCGACGACTGCGACCCCGGAGTCTCCATCGACTCATCCACTCCCGTCCCAGGCCGGGCGACCCCGACGCCGCCCGTGACCCGGCTCACAGCTGCGAAACCCGGGTCACTTACAAGTTGTGAACTCCAAGCTCCGCTGAACGGGTTACCGCAGTCAAGTCCTTGACGGAAACTGAGGTCACCGAATGACCACTAAATGTCACTCTGCGGCTACTTGAGGGTCGCACGCACGGTCTATTTCAGGGTCGCAGAGGTGAGGCGGTCCCGCCTGGTACCGGAGAGTCACTTCAGCGCCCCGGCCGTCAGCCCCTGCACCACCTGCCGCTGGAACACGATGTACGCCGCCAGCACCGGCAGCATCGCCATCACCAGGCCGGCGAAGAGGCCGGACCAGTCGCCCTTGTAGCCCTGACTGACGGCCAGCTGGACGAGTCCCTGGGTGAGCACCCGCTTGTCCGGATCGGTGTTGAGGACCGTGGGAAGCATGTACTGGTTCCACTGGCCGAGGAAGTTGAAGATGCCGACGCTGATCAGGCCGGGCTTGGCCATGGGCATCATGATCTGGAAGAAGGTCCTCGTGTGCGAGGCGCCGTCCACGAAGGCCGCCTCCGCCACCGACGTCGGCAGTGTGCGGAAGAACGCCGTCAGGAAGAACACCGTGAAGGGCAGCGAGTACGCGATGTAGACCAGGATCAGGCCGTGGATCGTGTTCAGCAGGCCCATGTTGTTCACGACGTAGAACAGCGGCACCAGCGCCAGCATGATCGGGAAGCTCATGCCGCCGATGAACAGGAAGTAGATGAAGCGGTTGCCCGGGAAGTCGAAGCGGGCCAGCACGTACGCCGCCATCGAACCGAGCACCAGCGTGCCGATGAGCGAACCCCCCACCACCAGGATCGTGTTGAGGAAGTAGTCGCTCATATTGGCCTCGGTCCAGGCCCGCGACCAGTTGTCGAAGTGCAGTCTGTCCGGCAGCGACCAGGGTGACCTGAAGATGGAGCGGTCGTCCTTGAAGGACGTCATCACCGCCCACAGCAACGGCATCACCACCATGATCGCCCAGATGATCAGGATCGCGTGCGAGAAGACGTTGAGGGTGGCGCCCTGCTTCTTCTCCTTCCGACGCGGCCCGGCCGGGCCGTCGACCTTGACGACGGAGGCACCGGACTCGGCCGGTACGGGGGCGGGGGTCTCGGCGGTCTTCATCAATTCAGTACTCCAGCCGCTCGCGTCGGCCCAGCCGCATCACGATGGCGGCGAAGGCCAGCGTGACGACGAGCAGGGCGACGCCGATCGTGGTGGCGTAGGCGGCCTGCCCGTCGCGGAACGCCTTCTGGTACACGTAGAGGACCATGACCGTGGTCGAGTAGTCCGGGCCACCGGGCCCGGTCGTCATGATCTGCACGACCGCGAACGCCTCGGCGCCGAGGGCGAGGATGCCCACGTAGATCCAGCCGGACTGCACCGTGTCCCACAGCAGGGGCAGGGTCACCCGGAAGAACGTGGTGGCGCGGCCGGCCCCGTCGAGCAGGGCGGCCTCGTACATCTCCGTCGGGATGGAGGCCATGCCCGCCGAGAAGAGGACCACGAAGAAGCCGACCGTGGACCAGACCAGCACCGCCATCACGGCCCACAGGGCCAGGTCCGGATCGCCCAGCCACAGTGGCTGGACGCTGTCCAGCCCGATACCCCGCAGGATCGAGTTGATCGCGCCGCTGTCCGGGTTGTACGCGAAGGCGAACAACAGCGCCACGATCGCGATCGAGAGCACCTGCGGAAAGAAATAGACGATCTTGTAGAAGGACGAGCCACGGACCCCGGTGACGACCGGGCCGCCCTTCCGGTGACGGCCCCCCACATTGATCATGAAGGCGAAGAACAGCGCGAGACCGATCGTCACCACCGGCAGCACCAACGCGAACAGAAGACTGTGCTGCAGCGACTTCCAGAAGATCGTGTCGTCGAGCATCCGCTCGTAATTGTCGAACCCGACCATCTTGAATTCGGGGCTCAGACCGGTCCAGTCCGTGAACGAGTAATAGATGGACTGGATGAAAGGCCAGACGACGAAAAGTGCGTAAAGTCCGAGGGGCACCGCAAGAAACCCCACGATGAACCGGTACTTGCCGTGCTGCATTACCACCGACCCCGATCTGCGCGCGGACCCGGCCGCCAGGGCCCGCCCGGGACGGGTGCCCGGGACAGGCCCTGGTGGCGATTCCTCACTGGTGCTTGTAGTGCTTGATCGACGAGTCCTTGGCGGCCGCGTCGGCGAAGCCCTGGATCTTCTTGATGGCCTCGGCCGGCGTGAGCCGCCCGGCCATCATCTCGCCGAGCCCCGCCACACCGATCTGCTCCTTCTGCAACTGCACGTACCAGTCCTGGATACGCGGATTCACCACGTTGTCACCGGCCTTCTCCAGGGCCGCGACACCGGACTCGAGGCCGGGGGTCAGGGTGATGCCGTCGGTGCCGCCGTTGTACGCGGTCAGCGACTTGACCTTGCTGGTGAAGTTCCTGGACGACGCCTCGCTGAGCATGATGCGCAGCTGCTCCATACCGCCCGCGCCGTTCTTCGCCTTGGCCGGGACGATGAAGGGCTCGCCGCCGGAGGCCCAGATGGTGCCGAAGGGCATCTTGTCGGAGGAGTCGAGACCGGTGGGCGCGGAGACGGCCAGGTCGAAGTCCGACGGGATGACCTTCGCGGACTCGTTCTCCACCCAGGAGCCGTTCGGGATGAACAGCGCCTTGCCCTCGGCCCAGGCGGTCTGCGACTGGATGTGGTCCAGTCCTGGGGTTCCCTTGAGGATGTAGCCCTTCTGGTAGAGCTCGTAGTAGGCGTCGAAGCACGCCTTGACCGCCGGGTTCTTCCAGGCGTTCGGTTCCAGGTTGTCGATCGAGTCGAGGACCTCCCGGCCGCCCACCTTGGCGATCATCGGGTAGAGCGAGAAGGGGATGTAATACGGGTACTTACCCGCGTACGTCCAGCCCGCCATGCCCTTCTTCTTGGCCTTCTCGCAGACCGTGAGCATCTGGTCCCAGGTCTCGGGGTACTGCTCGTCGAGCGAGTCCAGGGCCTTCCGCGAGTACCAGACGCCGTACACCGTGTAGGCGTAGTACATGATCCAGACAGGGTCGCCGTCGAACTGCCCCATCTCAACGATGCCCGGGCGCAGCGTGTCGCGGACCTTCTTGTCGGCGTCGTCGTAGGACGGGGCGTCGAGGAGCGGGGTGAGGTCGGCAAGCTGGTTCTTGCCGACCAGGACGCCCATGTCCATCTGCTCGGCGCCGGAGTTGTCGATCAGGTCGGGCGGGGTGCCCTGGTTGAAGCGGGGCTGGAGCGTGGACTGGATCTTCTGGGTGGCGGAGAACTTCACGCTCGCCTTGGGGAAGTTCTTCTCGTAGATCTTCACCGCGTCCTCGGCGTACTCCTTGCCGAAGCCGCCGTCGAACAGCACGAACTCCATCCGCGCGCTGTCGTTGACGGCGAGCGGGTTCTTCGCGGTCTTCTCGCCCGCCTCGGCCTTCTCCTCGCCGTCTCCGCCGCTGCTGGCACAGGCCGACAGGAAGCTCATCGTAGGGACGGTGATCAGGCCCAGCGCAGCGGAACGCTTGATCAGGTCGCGGCGGCCGACGCCTTCGGGGCCGGTGGCGCCGATGTCCTCGGCGCCGTTGTCGTTCTCAGCCGTAGTGGATCCCATGCTCAAGTCCTCGCCTTCTCCAGGACTCAGGCGGTGAACCGGATCCTCCCGGCACCGCGGTCGGTTCAAGCTGGGGTCGTGCGTGAGGATTCAACAGGGGCAAGACCGCGGTCGGCGCGCGGACACGTCCGCGACCGCCGGTAATTCCCCCCAGGTAGTGCCCGTCCGCAGCTGTGCGACCACTATGCGGACGCCGACAGGTATAGTCCACTTCCTGTCGAGGGGGCAAGATCGAATGCAAGGTTGACCATCGGTCTTTTCCGAGTTGAGACCTCTTGGAAATATGAGCGCCCTTGCACCGCCCGACCGGAAAATCCCCGCCATTCGACCCGGATGGCGCACTCAACACCCTTGACATCACTCGTCACTTCAACCCCTACTGGTCCCTGCGTTAAACGATCGACAACGTTGTCCTTCTTTGATCACTTCTTGATCGAAAACGGTCTGCTGGACGTAGGGAGAGTGCTCGCCGATGCGGCACAGACGGGGTTCCACGGCGGCGCTCGGCGCCGCCGCGTTCGCTCTGGTGGTGGCCTCGCAGGGCGCGGCCATGGCGTTCCCGGACCGACCGGCGACCGGTGAGCGGGAGTTCAGCTCCTCGTTCGAACCGGACGACCCGGCTCCGGACTGGCTCAGTACGGTCGACACGGCACCGGACGGCTCCCGGCGGACATCCGGCGTCGACGGCGGCTACACCACCGGCATCCCCGGCAACATCACCGACCACGTCACCGACGTCCGGGCGAGCGGCGAGAACACCTCCGGCGGCGAGGTGAAGGAAAACCTGGTCGACGGCGAGCCCGGCACCAAGTGGCTCAGCTTCCAGCCCACGGGCTGGGCGGAGTTCGACCTCGACAAGCCGGCCAAGGTCGTCACCTACGCGCTGACCTCCGCGAACGACTTCGAGACACGCGACCCGAAGGACTGGACCCTGCGCGGCTCCGCCGACGGCAAGGACTGGCGGACCCTCGACACCCGCTCCGGGGAAACCTTCGGGGAGCGGTTCGAGACGAAGTCGTACGACCTCCCCGGCGACGCGGCGGCCGAGTACCGGCACTACCGGCTGGACATCTCGAAGAACAACGGGGCCTCCACCATCATCCAGCTCGCCGACGTGCAGTTCTCCACCGGTGGCGGGCAGGAGCCCGCGCCGAGGGACATGCTGTCTCTGGTCGACCGGGGGCCGAGCGGCTCGGCGACCGCGAAGGCGGGCGCGGGCTTCACCGGCGAGCGGGCCCTGCGGTACGCGGGCCGGCACACGGCGGACGGCCGGGCGTACTCGTACAACAAGGTCTTCGACGTGGATGTGGACGTCGAGCGGGACACCGAGCTGGCGTACCGGATCTTCCCGTCGATGGCGGAGGGCGATCTGGACTACGACGCGACGAACGTGGCGGTGGACCTGGTCTTCACCGACGGCACCTCGCTCAGTGAGCTGCGGGCGGTCGACCAGCACGGATTCCCGCTGTCGCCGCGCGGCCAGGGCGCGGCGAAGGTGCTGTACGTCAATCAGTGGAACGACGTGGTCGCGCGGATCGGCTCGGTCGCCGCCGGGCGGACCGTGGACCGGATCGTGGTGGCGTACGACTCCGCGAAGGGGCCGGCGAGGTTCCGCGGCTGGCTCGACGACGTGACGCTGCGGGTGCGCGCGCCCGAGCGGCCGAAGGCCCATCTCTCCGACTACGCGGTGACCACCCGGGGCACCAACTCCAGCAGCGGTTTCTCCCGCGGCAACAACTTCCCCGCGACGGCGGTACCGCATGGCTTCAACTTCTGGACGCCGGTGACCAACGCGGGCTCGCTGAGCTGGCTGTACGACTACGCGCGGGCCAACAACGCCGACAACCTGCCGACCGTCCAGGCGTTCAGCGCGAGTCATGAGCCGAGCCCCTGGATGGGAGACCGGCAGACCTTCCAGGTGATGCCGTCGGCCGCCACCGGCACCCCCGACCTGGGCCGTACAGCGCGGGCGCTGGCCTTCCGGCACGAGAACGAGACGGCCCGGCCGTACTACTACGGGGTGCGCTTCGAGAACGGCGTCAAGGCGGAGATGGCGCCGACGGACCACGCGGCGGCGCTGCGCTTCAGCTATCCCGGCGACGACGCGAGCGTCCTCTTCGACAATGTGACGGACCAGGCGGGCCTGACCCTGGACAAGGCCGAGGGGGTCGTGACGGGTTTCTCGGACGTGAAGTCCGGGCTGTCGACGGGCGCGACCCGGCTCTTCGTGTACGGGGTGTTCGACGCGCCGGTGACGGACGGCGGCTCGACCGGGGTGAAGGGCCACCTCCGCTTCGACGCCGGCGCGGACCGCTCGGTGACCCTCCGGCTGGCCACCTCCCTCATCAGCCTCGACCAGGCGAAGGACAACCTGCGCCAGGAGATCCCGGACGGCACGCCTTTCGAGACGGTGAAGGACCGGGCGCGAGCGCAGTGGGACCGCGTTCTGGGGAAGGTGGAGGTCGAAGGGGCCTCCCCCGACCAGCTCACGACGCTGTACTCCAGCCTCTACCGGCTGTACCTGTACCCCAACTCCGGCTTCGAGAAGGTCGGTTCGCAGTACCGGTACGCCTCGCCCTTCTCCCCCATGACCGGCCCGGACACCCCGACGCACACCGGCGCGAAGATCGTCGACGGCAAGGTCTACGTCAACAACGGCTTCTGGGACACCTATCGGACGACCTGGCCCGCCTACTCGCTGCTGACGCCAGGTCAGGCCGGTGAGCTGGCCGACGGTTTCGTGCAGCAGTACAAGGACGGCGGCTGGACCTCCCGCTGGTCCTCGCCCGGCTACGCGGACCTCATGACGGGCACCTCGTCGGACGTGGCGTTCGCCGACGCGTATGTGAAGGGCGTCGACTTCGACGCGGAGTCGGCGTACGAGGCGGCTCTGAAGAACGCCACGGTCGTCCCGCCGTCGGCGGGCGTCGGCCGCAAGGGCATGGCCACCTCGCCCTTCCTCGGCTACACGAGCACCGACACCCACGAGGGCCTGTCCTGGGCGCTGGAGGGCTGTCTCAACGACTACGGCATCGCCCGGATGGGCCAGGCCCTGTACCGGGAGACGGGCGAGAAGCGCTACCGGGAGGAGTCGGCGTACTTCCTCAACCGGGCCAGGAACTATGTGGAGTTGTTCGACGCCGAGGCCGGCTTCTTCCAGGGCCGGGACGGCACGGGAGCCTGGCGGCTCGACTCCTCGAAGTACGACCCCCGCGTCTGGGGCCACGACTACACCGAGACCAACGGCTGGGGCTACGCCTTCACCGCACCGCAGGACAGCAAGGGCCTGGCGAACCTGTACGGCGGCCGGAGCGGGCTGGCGAAGAAGCTGGACACCTACTTCGCGACCCCGGAGACGGCCTCCCCCGACCTCGTCGGCTCCTACGGCGGAGTGATCCACGAGATGACCGAGGCCCGTGACGTCCGCATGGGCATGTACGGCCACTCCAACCAGGTCGCCCACCACGCGATCTACATGTACGACGCGGCCGGGCAGCCGTGGAAGGCCCAGGAGAAGGTCCGCGAGGCGCTCTCCCGCCTCTACGTCGGCAGCGACATCGGCCAGGGCTACCACGGCGACGAGGACAACGGCGAACAGTCCGCCTGGTACCTCTTCTCCGCGCTCGGCTTCTACCCGCTGGTGATGGGCAGCGGCGAATACGCCGTCGGCTCACCGCTGTTCACCAAGGCGACGGTCCATCTGGACAACGGGCGGGACCTGGTGGTCGAGGCCCCGAAGAACAGCGCGAAGAACGTGTACGTACGAGGTCTGAAGGTCAACGGCAAGGCGTGGACGTCGACTTCACTGCCGCACGCGCTCATCTCCAAGGGCGGGGTCCTGGAGTTCGACATGGGTCCGAAGCCGTCCCGCTGGGGCACGGGCGAGAGCGCCGCGCCGGTGTCGATCACGAAGAACGGCGAGGTGCCCGCGCCGCGCTCGGACGCCATCGAGGGCGAGGGCGAGCTGTTCGACGACACGTCGTCGACGAAGGCATCGGTGAAGACCGTGCCGCTCCCGGTCCCCGCCCGCACCAAGGCGGTCCAGTACACGCTCACCTCGTCCGACCGCACCGAGGCACCCACCGGCTGGACCCTCCAGGGCTCCACGGACGGCACCCGCTGGCGGACCCTCGACCGACGCTCCGGAGAATCCTTCACCTGGGACCGCCAGACCCGCGCCTTCTCGCTCCCCGCCCCGAAGACGTACGGGCACTACCGGCTGGTCCTGGACGACACGGCGACACTGGCGGAGGTGGAGCTCCTGTCCTGACGCCCGGGCGACGACATGCGCCCGGGTGTCGTCCGGCGCCGGACCGTCCTGACGGTCCGGCGCCACCCGACCCCAACCCGCTTGACGTCGTTGGCCGTTGAAACGATAGAGTCATGTTCAGACCACTCGACAACGTTGTCCTTGTCCAGTCCTTCGGTCTCCCGAGCCACATTCCCTCCGCGCCCGGTCTCCCCCGTACCGGGCGCGGCTCGCGGACCGGGTGAGCACGCACCGCCCGCTCACCCGGTCCGCCCCGAGCGCGGGGCCCGTCCCGCGGATCGGGCCCGGTCAGCCCACCCGGCAGGGCAGCGTCGCCGCGGGATCACCTCCCGACCCCTGTACGACGTACCCGAACGTGGCGGTTTCGCCGGGGTCCAACGACCCGTTCCAGTCGGCGTTGTGCACCATCACGTCCTGTCCGGAATAGGTCGGGCTGCCGCTCCAGAGGCTGTCGACCTTCTGCCCGGTCGGCAGTGTCCAGTTGACCATCCAGCCGAGCATCGGCACGTCGCCGGTGTTGGTGACGACGACCTCGGACTGGTAGCCGCCGGTCCAACTGCCCGTCGTACGCCGGGTCGCGGCGCACTCGCCCGGTACCGGTTCGGTGGGGTTGCCGGGCTCCTTGATGCCGGTCACCTCGCCGTTGCCGCCGTCGAAGACGATGTCGGAGCAGGAGTAGAAGGTCTCCGCGCTGTCGGAACGCTGCCAGACCATGTAGACGATGTGGCGGCCCGACTTGTTGGCCGGAAGCTGCCCGGTCCAGGAGTAGTTGGCCTCGACCGTGCCCGGGCTGCCGTTCAGCGGCGGGTGGTCGACGCTCAGGAACGGCTGCTCCTCCATGTCGTTCCAGGTGAGCGTCTTCGTCGGGTCGAAGCCGTCCTTGGTGATGTAGACGTAGAACCAACCGGGGTGCGCCGCCCACGCGTTGTACGAGAAGTCGACGGTCGCGCCGGAGGTGAGGTGGGTCAACGGCCAGTCTGCGCTGGGGGTGTTGAACCCGGTGAAGTTGGTGTTGCCGCCGCTGCACAGCTGGCCGTCGGGGACGAAGCCCCGGGTGCGGCCGGCGCCGTCCGAGCGGAGCACCGAGAACCAGTTGTAGAACGGGGTCGTCCCGCTCACCTGCTGTGCGGAGCGACAGGCCGGGTTGACCGGTTTGATCTCCCCGGTGTCGGTCAGCCCGTCCTGCCAGCACAGGAAGGTACGACTACCGGGCTTCATCGGGGTGCCGTGCGCCTCCGCCTTGCCACTGCCCGCCGTGACGACCAGGCCGAGCGCCGGGATCGTGGTCACGAGGGCGAGCAGAACGAGGAGGAGTGCGCGGTGGCGGCGGGGTAGCTTTAATCGTAGATTTGTCACGAGCATGACAAGGCTCCTTGCGTGTACGGCTCTTGGGTACGTGCGCGTGTGCCTGTGTATGTACGTGTGGATGCGCGTGTGCCTGTGGACGCACGTGTGGGTGTACGTCCGCGTGTGGCTGGATGGGTGGGGGTGGGAGCCGGTCCGGGCAGCGGGTTCCGGTCCGCCGCTCGGTATGGGAGCGCTCCCACCCCCACCTTCTTCGGAAGCTAGCGCGGAGTGGTGTGCTTGTAAACGCCTGACGCGTACCGACGCACAAGGGCCGCACCCGGAGGGGCGCGGCCCGTGCGATGACAGGAACACTCTCGTACGACGGTGGGACCCGGCGTACGGTCAGCTCACCGGTGGTGAGGTGACGAAAGGAGATGCTGTCGAAGGAGCTCCATTCCGTAGTCGTTGCCGCACGCCCAGGGGAGGACGGCCGCGCGAGACGACTGTGGAGGCGGAAGCTGAGGCGCAA
>NZ_JAEMUX010000074.1 GCF_016598475.1 Streptomyces adelaidensis | reverse complement strand
GCACCGGTGGTCCCGGGGCGTGAGGAATACCGCCCCCGCATCCCCGGACCACGGACACGATCCGTGCCGCCCGGACGCGGAACGAACGCGGTGGACCAGAACGCCCCACACCGTCCGGGGCGTTCGGCCGAGCATGAGTTCTGGCAACAGGACTCACTCCCGCTCAGTCTTTAGGAACGGTGACAGGTCGTGGTGCGGTTCCGTCTCCGGGTCCCAGTCCCCGAAGCGGTTCTCCGGTTCCAGGCCGGCGGTACGGGCGTACGCGTCGATCTCCTCGGGGGAGGTCAGCCGGGAGATCTCGGTGCCGACGCGGGTGCTGCCGTCGGCCTCGTACCAGATGTGGGAGAGGTGCCACAGTGATTCCTCGGGGACGAGGAGCGAGTGGCTCTGCAGGCCGGTGCCGGCCTCCGGGTACGGCGAGAAGAACGTGGCGCGGTTGCGGCCTTCGTGGAGCTGGAGGGCCTCCTTCAGGGGGACGGGCTTCTTGGCGAAGGTGACCGGACGGGTGGGTTCGGCGGCCGCGGCGTGGCTGTCGGCGTCGCGGAAGAACGCGATGATGCGGTCCGTCACCTGGTGGGCGTAGCGGCTGTTGATCAGCAGGGTCTCGTGCGTGGCGCCCTCGATGACCACGGTCTCGGCGCGTGTGCCGGCGTGCGCCTTGGCGAGTTCCCGGTGGAGCAGCAGCTGTTCCGGGGTGCGGTCCACGGTCTGCTGGGCGGAGATCACCAGGCCGGGCACCCCCTCGATCCGGCCGAGCTCCCCGGAGAAGGACCGGAAGTCGGCCCGTACCGCCTTCCATTCGCGGCGGGCGGCTTCCCACATACGGGCGTCCGCGAACTGGGCGTAGACCTTATTGCGGTAGGCGAACGGCAGTTCGTTGATCCATGCCGGACGGTTGAGCAGGATTCCGGTGCCGAGGCGCAGGGCGCGGCTCATGGCGGCGAAGTTGCCGGTGAGGCTCTTGTCGGCCAGGCCCGCCCCGCTGTTCAGCTGGCCAGGGTGGGAGGAGTCGAGGTAGACGACGCCCTGGAGCCGGTCGCCCAGGTGCGCGGCGGCGCGGCGCGCGAGCTCCCCGCCGATGGAGTGGCCGACGAGGATGACCTTGCGCCGGGGGTCGACGGCGCCGTTCACGAGGTCGACGAGGTCGTGGACGGACTCCGACAGGCGGAAGGAACCGGTGGCCCCGCGGCGGCTTCCGGCATATCCGGCACGGGCGTACGCGACGACTCCGTACCGGGTCTCGTGGCAGAGGCGTTCCGCGATCCAGGCGTAGTGCTCGCTGGTGGACAGCAGGCCACTGGCGAGCACGACGACCGGCTGGTCGTCGGCGCCCGGCGCGTACTCCTCGTACTGGAGCCGGTTTCCGTGCCGGGTGGTCAGTACGCGGGAGGTGTGCCAGCCCTCCGTGGTGCGCATGCACCGCTGTACGGCGGTGGCGCCCGCCACGGCCGCACCGCCCGCGAGAAGGGCGAGGGCGGTGCCGAGGGCGCGGTCGTCGCGACCGGCGACGGCGGGGTGGGAGCGGGGCGCGGAGGTGTAGGCGACCAGCGGGTGCATCGCGGGGAAGGCGCTGACGAACCTGCCGAGCCCCATGAAGTAGCCGTTGGCCACGTGGAACGCGGCGGCGCTGGTGATCATGGAGCGGGTCAGCTTGCCGCCGCCCAGATAGGCGAGCGGGAAGAGGCACTCCAGCGCCAGCACGCTGTGGGTCAGCACCTTCGCGGTCCGGGGATGCCCCTGGGTCCAGCGGAACATGCCGTCGTGCCCGTAGGTGCGGGTGCGCATCACGCCGCTGAGCGCGGTGGCGTCCCGCCAGGGCTTGCCGAACAGCTTGACCCAGCCGGACACGGCGTAGGCCATGTTGGCCTGGAGGGCGGCGTACCAGAGCAGCGCGTCCTTGGCCGCCGGTGACGGCGCCAGGCGGGCGGTGCCGGTGGCGAGCTGCACCAGCGTGGCCACCTGGTCGGAGCCGTCGCCGCCGTAGTGATGACGGGGGGAGAGCAGGGCGGAGGAGGCGCCGAGGAAGAGGCTGCCGGCGCCTCGCCAGCGGGAGTTGCCGGGCAGCAGCATGCCGACGGAGACCGCGGAGCGGGCGACGTGCAGGGCCGTCGTGGTCCGTACCCCGCTGACACTGTCGACCAGACGGCGCGTCAGGGGACCGGCGCCCATCAGGTACTGCCTGGCGACCTCCCAGTCGTTCATGCCTCCCTTGTCCATGTCCTTGCGCTGCGTCAGGTACTCCAGGGACGACGTCAGACTGGACACGGCGGCCAGCCGCTCGGACAGGCCCATGGCCCGATCCCGGCTGATGGGAGCCGGTCCGAACACCGCAGAGGTGATCCTTCCGGGAATGACGGAAGGGATTTTTCCGGAGAATTTCACGGTACCTCCATTCGTGACAGCTATTCGTGATAGTCTCGGCCGAAGACCTTTTTCTTGTCTTGAAAGCACGCTGCCGGGCCAGAACTCACCTCTGGCCCGGCAGTTTTTTGCACGCACTTCCCCTGTCGGCTCCGCGGGGAGCTACGAGCCGACGGGTCCCATCTGGCGGAATGGGATCAGGCGGGGGCGGATCAGACGCCGCCGCCGGCCGCCGCGGCCTGCGCGTTCGCCGCGTTGGCGACCGCCTGGTTGGCGTCCGCGGCGGCGTTGTTGGCCTCCACGGCGCAGGCGGCGCCGACCACGGTTGCGACACCGCCCGCGGCCTGAGCCAGGTCGGCGAGTCCGCCCAGCGCGTTCAGGGCGTTGCCGGCGTTGGCCACGCGGCCGATGCGCGGGGTGCCCAGGGTCGGGCGGGCGGACGTGAGGACGACACCCACCAGGGGAATCTCCAGCTGGTCCACTGCCTTTGCGATGTGGCTCATTCTCGATTCCTTTCGAAAGGCGCTTCCGGAATCCTGTTTCTCCGGTGCGCTTCTGGAGACAACAATGCCCGCTCGACCGATTTCCCTCATCGAGAAAAATACCTATTCCGCGTGTGACGCAGTTCACGTGAGAATGGGGTGGGATTGATGGAACGAAAAAGACGTCACTTCCGTCGTCGATCCGACGGGAGTGACGTCTTGGCCGTGAACTCGGGGATTCGGCTCAGCCAGGGTCGTGGGAGCCCTTTTCGAGGTGCCGCAGCGCGGAGGCGGCCGCGTTCGCTCCGCACATTCCGTGGGCGCCGGCGCCCGGTGGTGTCGCGGCGGAACAGATGTACACGCCCGGCACGCCGGTGCTGTAGGGATCGAGGGCGATACGGGGCCGCATGACGAGCTGGAGAGCGGTGTTGGCCCCGGTGACGATGTCCCCGCCGACGTAGTTCGGGTTGTACGACTCGAAGCCGGCCGGTGAGCGGACGGACATGTCGATGACCCGCTCGCGGAATCCGGGGGCGAACCGCTCGATCTGCCCGGTGATCGCCTCCGTGGCGTCGCCGTCGTAGCCGTGCGGGACGTGCGCGTACGTCCAGACCGGGTGGAGGTCGCCCTTCGAACGCTGAGGATCGGCCAGGTACTGCTGGCCGACGAGCACGAAGGGCCGCTCGGGCATCCGGCCGGCCTGGATCATCCGCTCGGTGCCGGCGACCTCCGCGTACGGTCCGCCCAGATGGACGGTGCCGGCCCGGCGGGCGGCCGGGTCGGTCCACGGGACGCCGCCCTCGACCGCGAAATCGACCTTGAAGGCGCCGGGACCGTGCCGGAACCTGCGGTAGGCCCGCGCGACCCGCCCCGGCAGCCGGTCGCCCAGGATGTCGGCCACCGCACCCGGCGCGAGATCGAACAGGACCACGTCGGCGGGCGGCAGCTGCGCCGAGGACCGCACCCGTACGCCGGTCTCGATCCGGCCGCCGAGGTCGGCGAGCAGCGCGGCGAGCGCGTCGCTGATCGCCCGGGAACCACCGGCGGCCACCGGCCAGCCGTACCGGTGACCGGCGGCGATGATCATCAGCCCCACGGCGGCGGTCGCCGGCCGGTGGAACGGGCGGAACGCGTGCGCGGCCACACCGGCGAACAGCGCGCGGGTGGTCTCCGACCGCCACAGCCGGGCCACCGACGCGACCGGCAGCAGCGCCGCCGGCCCGAACGCGGCCAGGCGCAGCGGATGTCTCGGCAGCCGGGCCAGAGGGCCCATCAGGTCCTCGGCGAGCGCGTCGTAGCCCTCGGCGAGCGGGCCGAACACCCGCTGCCACCGCTCCCCGTCCGGACCGCCCAGCGCCTGTGCCGTCTCCCGCACCGAGCGGTGCAGGACGCCGGCGTCACCGGAGTCCAGCGGGTGTACGCAGTCGATCTCGGGCAGACACCAGCGCAGGCCGTAGTGGTCCAGCCCCAGGGTGCTCAGGAAGGGCGAGCCGACGGCCATCGGGTGGCTGGCCGAGCAGTGGTCGTGCAGCAGGCCCGGGGTCAGTTCGCTGGTGCGGGTACCGCCGCCGATCGTGTCGGCGGCCTCCAGGACGGTGACCTCCACGCCCTCCCGGGCGAGCGCGACGGCGGCCGCAAGACCGTTGGGGCCACTTCCCACCACGACGGCCGTGCTCACATGGGCTCCCAGGATCTGGCCGGCCGACGAGCCGGTCGCCGATCGTTCGGCAACCGACGCCAGACCGAGGCGTGTGCTTCGCGCGATTCGCAAAATTACCTAACGACGGGAGCCGCCGTCCCCGCGCCGCTCCCGCCGGACTCACCAGCGCGGCCGTGCGCGTCTTTTGAACAGCAGGGCGCGCGGTTCGGGCGGTGGCGGGGTGCCGGGGCGCAGCGGCCAGGCGAGGAGCATGCCCGCGACGAAGCCGACGAGATGCGCCGCGTACGCCACCGTTCCGACGTCGGAGACGCCCTCGCCGGACGAGTACACCGCCTGGAGCACGAACCAGGAGCCCAGCACCAGCCACGCGGGCAGCCGCAGCGGCAGGAAGACCAGCAACGGGACGAGAACCCAGACCCTGACTCTCGGGTAGAGGACGAGATACGCGCCGAGCACCCCGGCGATCGCCCCGGACGCCCCGATCAGCGGCTCGCCCGAGTCGGCGTTGAGGAACGCGTAGCCGTACGTCGCCGCGTAACCGCACGCCACGTAGAACAGCGCGAACCGCACATGGCCGAGGCGGTCCTCGATGTTGTTGCCGAAGATCAGCAGGAAGAGCATGTTGCCCAGCAGGTGCAGCCAACCGCCGTGCAGGAACAGCGCGGTGAGGACGGACAGCGCGGGCGACTTGTCGTAGCCCGGCGGGCCCATCGCGCAGCTGCCAGAGCGGCCCGACTCGCCGGTGGGCACCAGCTGCGCCGACTGATGGTGGATCAACTCCTGCGGCACCGCCGCGTACTGCTCCAGGAACGCCCGCGTGTGGCACAGCCGCGCCAGCTCGCCGTCACCGGGCACCGAGCCGGCGAGACCCGGCATGAAGACGAAGACGAAGACGCTCGCGGCGATGAGGGCGTAGGTCACGTAGGGCGTACGGCCCACGGGGTTCACATCATGGACGGGAATGACCACAACGGACTTGTGCCCTGGATACGGGCGCGGAATCAGTGTGCGCGGCGCCGGTGAACGTGAGCGCCGGGTCGTGCGTATGACTTCTCGACCGCGGATCTAGGTGAGGAACAGGCGATGAACGACCGAGTTACTCCTTCGATGCACGCTACTCCCGACGGTGAGGCCGAGATCTCCCTGGTGGTGCGGCTGCCCTGGGAAGACGTTGCCGCGCTCGGCCAGGAGGCCGGGCGGCTGGCGGCGCGGATGCAGCGGCCGGTGACCCTGGACGAGGCGGTGAGTCACCGGTTGCGGTCGGCGCGGGCGAGCGCGGCGCATGCGAAGCCGACGACGGCGCCGGCTGCTCCGCCGGCCGCCGTGACCTCGTCCGCGTCCGTTTCCTCCTTGCCGGCTCGGCCGCCGGCTGAGCAGGCTCGGCAGGCGATCGACCGGATCACCGGTACGTCGGCGATGTAGCCGGGCTGCTGAGCGGGGGGCGCCGTGGGGGTGCTGGGCTTCCTCGGCTGCCGGATCGTCGTGGCTGGTCGCGCCCACGCGGCGGAGCCGCGGATCGATGCGGCCCCGCGCCCCTCAACGGCCCGGGGCCCAGCCCTTGTTATGAGTCGGCCGACCTCACCGCCGCCACCGCCTTCCTCGCCGCCACCAGGATCGGGTCCCATACCGGGGAGAAGGGCGGGGCGTAGCCCAGGTCCAGGGTGGTCATCTGTTCGACCGTCAGGCCGGCTGTGAGGGCTACGGCGGCGATGTCCACGCGCTTTCCGGCGCCTTCCCGGCCCACGATCTGGACGCCCAGGAGGCGGCCCGTACGGCGTTCGGCGAGCATCTTGACCGTCATGGGGGCGGCGCCCGGGTAGTAGCCGGCGCGGCTGGTCGACTCGATGGTGACCGTCACGTACTGGAGACCGGCACGGTCGGCGTCCTTCTCGCGGAGGCCGGTGCGGGCGATCTCCAGGTCGCAGACCTTGCTGACGGCGGTGCCGACGACACCGGGGAAGGTGGCGTAACCGCCGCCGACGTTGGCGCCGATGATCTGGCCGTGCTTGTTGGCGTGGGTGCCGAGCGGGATGTGGCGTTCGCGGCCGGAGACCAGGTCGAGGACCTCGACGCAGTCGCCGCCGGCCCAGATGTCGTCCTGGCCGCGGACCCGCATGGCGAGGTCGGTCAGCAGGCCGCCGCGCTCACCGAGGGGCAGGCCGGCCGCCTCGGCCAGCGTCGTCTCGGGGCGCACGCCGATGCCCAGGACCACCACGTCGGCCGGGTACTCGGCGTCCTCGGTGGCGACCGCGCGGACCCGGCCGTCGTCGCCGGTGCGGAACCCGGTGACCTCGGCGTCGTCGACCATGGTGATGCCCATGCCCGCCATCGCCTTGTGCACCAGGCGGCCCATGTCCGGGTCGAGCGTGGACATGGGCTCCTTGCCGCGGTTGACGACCGTGACCTCGTACCCGCGGTTGATGAGCGCCTCGGCCATCTCGACGCCGATGTATCCCGCGCCCACGACCACCGCGCGGCGCCCCTGGGTGGCCTCCAGGGTGTCGAGGAGGGCCTGGCCGTCGTCCAGGGTCTGCACCCCGTGCACACCGGGGGAGTCGACACCCGGCAGGTCGGGGCGGACCGGGCGGGCGCCGGTCGCGATGACGAGCTTGTCGTACGCGGTCCAGGACTCGGCACCGGATTCGACGTCCCGCGCGCGCACGCGTGCCCCCTCGACATCGATCTCCACGACCTCCGTACGCATCCGGAGATCGATGCCGCGGGCCCTGTGCTCCTCGGGCGAGCGGGCGATGAGCCGGTCGCGCTCGGGGACGTCGCCGCCCACCCAGTAGGGGATGCCGCACGCGGAGAAGGAGGTGAAGTGGCCCCGCTCGAACGCCACGATCTCCAGTTCGCCGGGTCCCCGCAGCCGGCGCGCCTGCGACGCGGCGGACATGCCCGCCGCGTCGCCGCCGATGACGACCAGACGTTCCCTTGAACGACTCGAACGACTCGAACGACTCGAAGGATCGGAGCGTTCAGCACGGTTCATGTTCATGGGAACACGCTACGGGGGCCCCGCGTTTCAGCCCCGCTGGTCCTTTTCCGGTTCCGGCTGGTCCTGCTCCCGCTACCCCTTTCCCGCTACTCCTTGTCCTGCTCGTCCGCGTCCGGTGCGGCGGCCGGGAGCGAGCCGGTGGTGCCCGCCGGGGCCGTGGCCGGGCCCGATGCCGTGGCCGGCCGGGGCCGGCGGGAGCGGGCGAAGCGGGACCACAGCAGCAGGAGGAGGGCGATGGTCAGGGCGAAGGGGAGGACCGCGGCGAGTGCCATGGCCAGCCAGCGGAAGAGGGCGACGAACGCGTTCCAGCCGCCCGCCAGCGCGTCCAGGAAGCCGGGATCGTCGTCCTTGTCCGCCTTCTTCACCGCGGTCTCGGACAGGGACAGTGTGATGGTGGCGAGGCTGGTGCGGTCCTTCAGGGATTCCCGCTGGGCGAGCAGCGACTCCAGGTCGGCCTGACGGCTGCTCAACTCGCCCTCCAGGGTGACCACATCGCTGAGCTTGGTCGCCCGGTCCATCAGCTCGCGGATGCGGGCGACGCTCGCCTGCTGCGTCTTGACGCGGCTCTCCACGTCGACGACCTGGCCGGTGACGTCCTCCGCCTTGGTCTTGCGCTCGATCAGCGTGCCGGTGCCCTCCAGTTCGGTGAGGACCTCCTCGTACTTCTCGGTGGGCAGGCGCAGGACGACGCGGGTGCGTTCGCGGTCCTCGCCGTCACGGGTCGTGGACTCGTTCCCGACGAACCCGCCCGCGTTCTCGACGGTGGTGCGGGCCTCGTCCAGGGCCTTCGGCACGTCCTTGACCCGCACGGTCAGGGTGGCGGTGCGGATGATGTGGCTCACGACGGGGTCGACCGGGGCGTCGGCGGCGCTGCCCTTGCTGTCGCTGTCACTGGAGCTCTCGCCGTTCAGCGCGCCCCCCTGCCGGCCCGCCGCGTCGTCGACCTTGCTCTGGGCGGCGCCGTCCGAGCTGCCGCCCTCGGCGTTGGCGCCGCAGCCCGTGAGCGCCAGGGCGGCGGCGAGGAAGAGTGCGGCCAGGGCCCCCGCGGGCCGCCGGGAACGTCGTACGTGTGTCTGCGCCATTGCGGCGTACCCCCCGAGGGTCGTGACCGGATCTGCTTGATCCGCTTGCCTTGCTGACGGTCCTTCGACGCCGGAGCGGGCCGGGACGTTTGCCCCCGGCGGTCCCGAAGCGGTCACGGTCCGGACTCGGCGCGGCCACATACCCGCCAGGCCTGACGGCGGCACTGACCGACATGACTGTCAGTGACATCTGAGAAGGTGGAGCCATGAGCGGATCGCATGCGGACGCCGGGCACGTCATCGTCATCGGGGCCGGGATCGCGGGGCTGGCCGCCGCGCACGGGCTGCTGGACCGGGGTGCGAGAGTGACCGTCCTGGAGGCGTCGGACCGGGTGGGCGGCAAGCTGCTGCCCGGCGAGATCGCTGGCGCGCGGGTCGACTTCGGCGCCGAGTCGATGCTCGCGCGCCGCCCCGAGGCGGTGGCCCTCGCGCGCGAGGTCGGCCTCGCCGACCGGCTCCGGCCGCCCGCCACCGCCACGGCCTCCCTGTGGACCCGGGGCGCCCTGCGGCCCATGCCCAAGGGCCACGTCATGGGCGTCCCCGGCACCGCGTCCGCCCTCTCCGGGGTCCTCTCCGACGAGGGCCTGGCCCGCATCGAGCGGGACGCCGACCTGCCGCGCACCGAGGTCGGCGACGACGTGGCGGTGGGGGAGTACGTGGCGGCCCGCCTCGGCCGAGAGGTCGTCGACCGCCTGGTGGAGCCTCTGCTCGGCGGTGTCTACGCGGGCGACGCGTACCGCATCTCGATGCGCTCGGCCGTCCCGCAGCTCTTCCAGGCCGCCCGGACCCACACCTCCCTCACCGAGGCAGTCCGAGGCATCCAGGCCCGCGCGGCCGCCGCCCAGCAGACCGGGCCGGTCTTCATGGGCATCGAGGGCGGGGTCGGCCAACTGCCGCTCGCCGTCGCCGAGTCGGTACGGGCGCGCGGCGCCGAGATCCTCACCCGGAGCCCCGTCACGGAGCTGCGCCGCGGGGGTCCCGGCGGCTGGCGCGTCGTCACCGGGGACCGCGACCGCGTCCTGCACGCCGACGCCGTCGTCGTGGCCGTGCCCGCCCCGGTCGCCGCCGGACTGCTGCGCGCCGAGGCCCCGGAGGCCGCCGCCGAGCTGACCGCCGTCGAGTACGCCTCCATGGCCCTCGTCACCCTCGCCTACCGCCGCGCCGATGTCACCCTCCCCGAGGGCAGCGGCTTCCTGGTGCCGCCGGTCGACGGCCGCACCATCAAGGCGTCCACGTTCGCCTCCCAGAAGTGGGCCTGGATCGCCGACCAGGACCCCGGCCTGCTGATCCTGCGCACCTCCGTCGGCCGGCACGGCGAGACGGCGATCCTGGACCATGACGACACCCACCTCGTGGACGTGTCGAGACACGACCTCCAGCAGGCCACCGGCCTGGCCGCCACGCCCCTCGAAACCCGCGTCACCCGCTGGGACGACGGCCTGCCCCAGTACCCGGTCGGCCACCACGCGCGCGTGGCCCGCGTCCGCGAGCACGTCGCCAAGCTGCCGGGCCTCGCGGTCTGCGGCGCGGCGTACGACGGCGTGGGCATCCCGGCCTGCGTCGCGAGCGCCGCCGCGGCCGTCGACCGGATCCACGGAGACCTGCGCGCTGTGCAGGACCTCACCGCCAACCCGGTGCGGAGCCCGCACGGCGGAGCGGGAGAATAGGAACCATGAGCGACGACGCCCCCACCACCGAGTCCGGCCGGATCCCGAACAAGGGCAAGCTGGCCAAGGACCTCAACGAGGTCATCCGCTACACGCTGTGGTCCGTCTTCAAGCTGAAGGACGTACTCCCGCAGGACCGCGCCGGTTACGCCGACGAGGTCCAGGAGCTGTTCGACCAGCTCGCCGCGAAGGACGTCACCATCCGCGGCACGTACGACGTGTCGGGCCTGCGCGCCGACGCCGACCTCATGATCTGGTGGCACGCCGAGACCAGCGACCAGCTCCAGGAGGCGTACAACCTCTTCCGCCGTACGAAGCTGGGCCGCGCGCTCACGCCCGTGTGGTCGAACATGGCGCTGCACCGCCCGGCCGAGTTCAACCGCTCGCACATCCCGGCGTTCCTCGCCGACGAGACGCCCCGCGACTACGTCAGCGTCTACCCCTTCGTGCGCTCCTACGACTGGTACCTGCTGCCCGACGAGGACCGCCGCCGCATGCTCGCCGACCACGGCAAGATGGCCCGCGGCTACCCGGACGTCCGCGCCAACACGGTCGCCTCGTTCTCCCTCGGTGACTACGAGTGGCTCCTCGCCTTCGAGGCCGACGAGCTCTACCGCATCGTCGACCTCATGCGCCACCTCCGCGCCTCCGAGGCCCGCATGCACGTCCGCGAAGAGGTCCCCTTCTACACGGGCCGCCGCAGGTCGGTGGCCGAGCTGGTGGAGGGCCTCGCCTAGGCGGACCACCCGCGCCCCGTGCTTTTAAGGGGCGCGGGGAACTGCGCGATCGGCCACGACGGGCCCGCAGCCGCCCGACCACCTGATCGCCCGGCCCCTGACCGCGGAGCACCAGGCCTTGGTTCGGCGTGCGGCGCACAAGCCGCACGCCGCTCCGGCACCCGCCCCTCCAACAGGTACGCCTCCAAGTACCCGTTCACACACTTGTTCGGCCCACCGCCGACCCCGTGGTTCCCCGAGTCCCGCTCGGTCACCAGCACCGATCCCCAGAGCCGTCGGTGCAACTCGATCGCCCCGTCGTACGGCGTGGCCGCGTCCCGCTCGGCCGCCAGGATCAGCGTCGGCGGCAGTTCACCCGGCCCCGTGCGCACATCGAGCGGCTGTTGGCGCGGCCCGCCCCAGTACGCGCAGGGCAGGTTCGTCCACACGTTGTCCCACGTCTCGAAGGGCGCGGTGCGCGCGAGCCGCGTGTTGTCGCGGTCCCAGACCGGCCACCGCGTCGGCCAGGGCCCGTCGTTGCACTCGACGGCCGTGTAGACGGCATTGGCGTTCTCCTGCTCGACGGCCGCCTCCGGGTACGGCCCGGCGAGCTGGACCAGCGGCTTCGGGTCGCCCTTCAGATACGCGGAGAGGGCCAGCGCGCGCTGCGGCCAGTAGTCGTCGTAGTACGCGGCCTGCAGAAACGCGCCCTGCAACTGCCCCGGCCCCACCTTGCCGCCGGCCGGCGCGGCGGCTAGGCGCGCCGCCGCCCGCTGGTAGCTCCGCAGCACCTTCCGCGGGGTGTCACCCAGCCCGTACACCTTGTGGTGCTTGGCGACCCACGCCCGGAAGTCCGCCCAGCGCCCCTCGAACGCCGCCGACTGGTCGAGGTTGTTGCGGTACCAGATCTGCTCGGGATCCGGATTCACCGCCGAGTCGAAGACCATCCGGCGGACCCGTGACGGGAACAGCGTCGCGTACAGCGCCCCGAAATAGGTTCCGTACGACGCCCCCATGAACGTCAGCCGCCGCTCGCCGAGCGCGGCCCGCAGCACGTCCAGGTCGCGGGCGTTGTTGAGCGAGTGGTAGTGCCGCAGCGCGCTCCCGCCCCGCCGCGCACACCCCCGCGCATACGCCTTCGCCCGCGCGATCCGCTCCTTCTTGTACGACTCCGAAGGGTGGGTCGGCGCCGCCGAGGGCCCCCGGTGCAGCCGCTTGGGGTCCTCGCAGGACAGCGGCGCCGAGCGTCCCACCCCGCGCGGGGCGTACCCGACGAGGTCGTACGCGGCCGCGATCCGCTTCCACTCCGGGAGGTAGCCGATGAGCGGGAAGTACATGCCGGAGCCGCCGGGTCCGCCCGGGTTGAAGACGAGCGCCCCTTGCCTGGCGGCCTTGGTCCCCTTCCCGCCGGCGCCCCTACCGGTGGCCCTGATCCGGCTGACGGTCAGCGCGATCTGCCTGCCGTCGGGCCGGGCGTAGTCGAGCGGCACCTTGACCGTCCCGCACCGCACCCCGTCCGGCAGCCCCTCCGCCACGGGACACTTCCCGAACCGGATCCCGGTGTCCGCCGCGCGCCGGGCGGCGACGGCCTGCCCCGCCACCGAACCCGTGTCACCCGAGGCGGGAGGTGTGCCGAGGGCGCTCAGCAGCACCGCCCCGACAGTTCCGTAGAGAACGGCAGCAGCTCGCATCGCGAATCCCTCCGAAGCACGACAGCAACAAAAGGGATGTTTGGTTTATAAAGGGGTGAATGTAAAGCACCGCCCGTACATCGGCCCCTGGTGTCGCCCCCGCGCCGCTACCGGTGATCGAACGCCGCCCGCAACTCCGCCGACTCCACCGCTCCGATCCCCCAGACGGCCACGGAGGCGAGGTCCGCCCAGTCGCCCCCACCCCGCCCCACCGCGGCGTCCAGCATCCGCACCCCGGCGGGCGAGGCCCAGCGCACATACGGATGGGCCTCGATCCGGGCGACCACGAGACAGGCGAGGGTCAGCACGAGGGGCAACGCGAACCAGAGGGCGACCGGCAGCCCCTGTGCCTGAGCCCCCTGCGTCTGGACCCCTTGCTCCCGGACCCCCTGCGAGGGCAGCAGAAACGCCAGCGTCCCCAACGCGCACACGGCGAGCGCGGCGCCCCGCACCTGCCCGACCGCGTCGGCGACGCCCGTCCGCGCCCGGTCCGGGATGGCCAGCCCCGCCACGACGAGCCGGTCGGCGAGGCGTCGTACGGACTCCGCGCCCGCCGCGGACCGCCGTACGGGCGCTATGCGGGACTGGCCGCCGGGCCCTATCGCCCCGATGACCGAGCGCTCCATCTCGTCCCGCCCGTCCGGGTCCACGACGGTCGCCCACCCGGTGTGCGCGAGCAGGAGCCGGCGCTGGCGGGCCATGGAGACGAGGGTGAGGTCGGCGACGCGCGCCGGGCCGCCGGACAGGAACGCCGCCTCGTACAGCGTGAGCCGGTGACAGCGGTGGTGATGCGGCGCGTGGACGTCCGAGTCGGCCGCCGCCGCGCGCATCGAGGCCAGGCACAGCCGCGCGCAGGACACACCGGCGACTGCCCACGCCAGCAGCAGGAAGAGGAGCCAGATCATGGCGCGTTTCTACGCGACCGGCCCGGTCCGCCGCCGCGCGATGTCCGCAATCCGGAGGGAACGTGCCCGGTCTCTTCCGATAGTTCGCCGTTGCGGCCCGCAATTGCCAGGCCCGGTGATGGCCGGGCCCCGCACGGGCCGCTTGCCTAGTCGTCGCCCGACCCCGGCCCGTTGGCGGCCGGCGGCAGTGCGGGCGGGGACGACGTCGGCGGGGCGGTCGGCGACGGGGTCACCGGGAGCGGGGAGCCGGGGGCGTTCAGTGGGCCGGGTGGGGCGGGGGAGTTGGTGAGGGGCGGGGCGCTCGCGGAGGCCGCGTCGCGGGCGATGGCGTCGTAGTCGACGAGGCCGGTGGCCTCCAGGACCTTGATGTGGTCGAGGACGGTCGTGTTGGCGTCGTCGGCGAGGTCGCGGACCAGCGAGTTACGGGTGGTGGCGCGGACCTGGGCGACGACGGAGAAGACCTTGCCGTGGGCCAGTCGCAGGACGTTGGCGAACTCGCGGTCGTACTGCTCGCCCCGCGCCGCCGTCAGCGTGTCCAGCCATGCCTTCTGCTGGTCGCTCGGCTGGTTGGGCAGCGGCAGGGCGAGACGCGCGGCCACGTTGCGCACGCGGGCGTCGAGGAAGGTGTGCCCCTCGATGAGATGCGCCCCGGCCGTCCGTACGGCCTCGGTGGTGCCCTTGGTCTCGGCCTGCTGCCCGGCGGGCAGCTCCCACAGCCCGGCCAGCCTGACCTTGGTGATGAACTCCTGGTCCAGGGCCGACAGCGGACCGTACTGGGTCGTCACGGTGGACGCGTTGAGCACGCTGACGCCGGTTCCGGAGCGGTCCGCGTAGGACCAGATCGGGAAGATCAGCGCGATGAGGGTCGCCGTCAACCCGGCGACGATGAGTCCTGTCCCACTGAACAGTCCTCCTCTGCGGTTGGTGGATCGCATGGTGCCTCCTGCTCGCGGCACGGCACGCTAGTGCGCTTCGGGTGCTCGTTGGCCTTCGGATCGGCATGTTACTGCCCGGTCTACGCCAACTGCCGTAGGAGGAGGAAGGGTTGAGGAGGGGACAAACCGCGTCGGATGGGGTACGCGACGCCATGGACAGGTGGTGTGAAAGCGGAGTGAAAAGGACGTCAAGCCCGTGTGTGGGGGCCGGGTTTGTTAATCGCAGCACATCTGGGTCGAGCACCCCGGCTCAACGGCGTAGCAGCACCCTGCGGGTCGCGCGGGCCAGCCGGGCCGTCGGACGCTGGGAGAGCGGGGCGGGGCCCGACCGCTCCAGCCACCACTGGCGCAGCTCACGGAGGGCCTCCGCGTCCTCCAGCCGGTCCGTCAGCAGCACATGCTCGGCGAAGGACAGGGCGTCCCGCCGGTAGCCGTCGGCCATCGGATGGCCCTGCGCGTACGCGACGAAGGCCGGCCGGTACGACGAACCGAGGATCTCCGGGAGCTCCGGCGCCACCTTCGCCACGACGTCCGCCCGCTTGGCCGCGAGAGCCCGCGCCTGGACCCCCAGCCGCACCCGGTCGAACCCCTCGGGCACCGGCGTCCCCGCGACCAGCGCGGACAACAGCGCGGCCTGCGACAGCCCGAGCCGCTGCCGGGCGGCGGGCTCGGCCGCCACGGCCGTGGCGGGTGCGCAGGCGGACGCCGTCTCCTCGCGCTTCCCCAGGTCACGCACCTCGGCCTTCTCCAGCACCCCCCGGATCGCCCCCAGCTCCCGCACCAGCTCGCCCGGCTCCGGGAAGTTGTCGTCGCGCTCCAGGAGGACGCCCGGTGGGGTCACGCGGGAGGTGAGGTCGGCGAGGATGTCGAGGACCTGCCGGGGGACGGGGTGGGCGTGGCTGTCGTGCCAGACGCCGTCGCGCTCGAATCCGCCCGCGACATGGACGTACGCGATGGCCTCGACCGGCAGCTCCTCGAGCGCCTTCGCGGGGTCCTCGCCCCGGTTGACGTGGTTGGTGTGCAGGTTCGCCACGTCGATGAGGAGCCGGACCCCGGTGCGGTCGACGAGGTCGTACAGGAACTGACCCTCGGTCATCTCCTCGCCGGGCCAGTTGATGAGGGCCGCGATGTTCTCCAGGGCGAGCGGCACGGGCAGCGCGTCCTGGGCGATGCGCACGTGCTCGCAGAGCACGGCCAGGGCGTCCCGGGTGCGCGGCACCGGCAGCAGGTGCCCGGCCTCCAGCAGCGGCGACGCGGTGAGGGCGCCCCCCGCCCGTACGAAGGCGATGTGCTCCGTGACGAGGGGGGCGCCCAGGGCCTCCGCGCGCTCGGCGAGGGAGCGCAGGCGCTGCTCGTCGGGGCGGTCGGCGCCGCCGAGGCCGAGGGAGACGCCGTGCGGGACGACCGTGACGCCGCGCTCGCGCAGCCGCAGCAGCGACTCGGAGATGTGGCCCGGACAGACGTTCTCGGCGACGACCTCGACCCAGTCGACACCGCCCCGCGAACCGCCCTCCGAGCCCTTCGAGCCCTTCGACCCCGCCATACGCTCGACCGCGTCGGCGATCTCCGGCCGCCAGCCGATGCCCGTCCCCAACTGTGCGATCTGCTCCATCGTCCCCTCCTCGATCACGTCGGCCACGGCTTCACCAGGACCCTGTGTGCGTCTCCTACGGCGGACCTGTGTTCCGGCGTGACGGAGTGATGGCCCCGGCAGCCGGGGCCGAACCCCGTGGAGGGGACCTTCAGAGCAACATTTGAGCTTTCCGGGCTCTCCGCCTGTCGGACAACTGCTGAACTGCTGCTGAACTACTGCTGGATCTGCGGTTCGCCCTGCTCCCCGTTGAGCTCCTCCGGGTCCGGGCGCCCGGTGGGGACCAGACCGGGCGTGGTCGGCGACGGCTTCGACTTCACGTCGGGGTTGGTGGACGGCTCGGCGGCGGGCGCGACGGGCGGCACCTGGCCGGGCTCGGGCGGCGGCGGGCCGGTCGGGCTGGCGGTGCCGCCGACGGAGTTGTTGGCGATGGTCTCGAAGTCGACCTCGCCGGTGCCTTCCAGGATCGTGATGTGGTCGAGCACGGTCTGGTTGGCGTCGGAGGCCAGCTGCCGTACCAGCGTGTTGCGGGTGGTGTTCCGCACGGTGGCGATGGCCGGGAAGATCTTGCCGTGGGCGGCCCGCAGCAGGTTCGCCCAGGTCTTGTTGTAGTCCGCCTCGGTCTTGGCGGCGGTCATCTGGTCCAGCCAGCCCTGCTGCTCCGCCGTCGGCTGGTTCGGCAGCTCGACGCCCAGCTTCGCGGCGATGATCCGTACCCGCTTGTCGAGGTCCGCGTGGCCCACGATCAGGTGGTCCGCGGCCTCCTTGACGGTCTGGCTGGAGGCCCGCTCCAGGGCCTGCTGCCCGGCCGGCAGCTCCCACAGACCGGCCAGCCGCACCCGGACGATCAGGTCGCGGTCGGCGGGGGTGAGCGGCCCCCACTGGGTGGTCACCGTGTCGCCGGTGAGCGCGGCCGCGGCCGCGGCCGTGGCGTTGCGGTTGGGGTACGAGTAGATCACGGGGTACGCGACCGCGCTGATCGTGCCGGCGATCGCCAGGGCGACGAGGACAGAGCCCTTCGAGCGTCGCAAATGAGCCTCCCGGAGGAAACCAACTGAGAGTTGGGGACTGACTGTTGCTTGGGGTTGCGGGGCCGCCCGGGTCGTGGGGCTTGACCGCTGAGGGGGGTGGTGAAGCTGTGACCGCGTCAGATCGTGCCGTTGGCGATCGCGTCGAAGTCGACCTCTCCGGTGGCCTCGAGGAACGTGATGTGGTCGAGCACGGTCTGGTTCGTGTCCGAGGCCAGCTGGCGCACCAGCGTGTTCTGGGTGCCGTTGCGCACCTGCCCGATGGCCGGGAAGATCTTGCCGTGCGCGGACCGCAGCAGGTTCGCCCACGTGCGGTCGTACTGGTCGTCCGTGGCGTTGCTCATCTGCTGGAGCCAGGCCTGCTGCTGGGGGTTCGGCTGGTTCGGCAGCTCGACGCCCAGCTGGTTCGCCACGGTCCGCACCCGCTCGTCGAGGTCCTTGTGGCCCACGATCAGGTGGTCCGCCGCCTCCTTCACGGTCGCGCTGTCCGACCGCTGCATCGCCTGCTCGGCGGCCGGCAGCTCCCACAGTCCGGCGAGCCGCACGCGAATGATCAGATCCCGGTCGGAGGCCGTCAGCGGCCCCCACTGGGTGTTCACCGTACCGGCGGCCATATTGGCCTGACCGGTGCCTGAACGGTCGGCGTAGGACCATACGGGGAACGCCAGCGCGCCGGCGGTGACGACGAGGGCCAGGCCGGCGATGAGCGAGCCGTTGAGACGCCGCAAAGTGATCCTCCCGGATGATGCCAACTGGTCGTTGGGACAGTTGCTTGGCCAGTGCAGGGAGATACGTACGGCGCGGCGGGGTTGTTCAACGAGCTTTGAACGGGCTGAGAGGGCGCAGGCGGGGTCCCCGACACGAGTCAGTGCGGCGGAGTGCGGCGGGGCGGGTCCGGGCGCGGGGGCCGTCAGCCGGTGCGCAGCGGCCGGTGGTCGGCGACCACCGTGCAGGAGCCCGGGGCGACTTCGGTGAAGCCGGCGTCGCGGACGACGGGGAGGCCGGAGGTGGTGAGGGCGGGCCAGTCGGCGGGCGCGGCGGTGCGGACGGCGAGGGGGAAGCCCGCGTCGCGCCAGGCGGTGCGGGACGCGTCGGAGAGGTCCCACCAGGCGAGTTGGGCGCCGTGGCCGGCCTGGGCCATGGCCTTGCCCGCCGACATGTCGACCGTCGGGTTCAGCCAGAGGACCGGGGCGGCGGGGCCGGGGCCGGCCGGCGGCTCCGGGTCGTCGAGGTCCGTGCCGGAGACCTGGAGACGGGCCAGGTCCTTGGGCCAGCCGTCGAGGGGGACCGGCGGGAAGACGCGCACCTCGGCCGACTTGCCCGTCACCGTGATCCCGGGCAGCGCCTCGGCCCGGCGCCACTCCGCGCCGCGCGCCCGCCGGACCACCTTGCGGATCCGGGCGTCCTGCCAGCTCCGCACCGCCTCGGCCCACTCCCCGTCCCCCAGCGCCCGCGCGTCGCTCAGCATCACCAGCACGGCCCGCGCCGCCGTCTCCAGCGCGTCCGTACGCGCCGGGGGAGCGGCCTTCTCGATGTGGGCGACCAGGGGCAGCACGAACTGGGGCGCCTCGTCGCGGGAGGTCCGCTCGTCCCGGAAGGGGCTGTCCTGCGCGGAAGCGGGGGTGGAAGCGGGGTCACTGATGGTCACCCGCCCAGTCTGCCAGGCGGCAGATCCCTTCCCCGGCGCGTATCCGCCTCGCGCCGTTGTTAGAGGATGGGCGCATGGAACGTGAGTTACTGCTGAGGCTGGAGGGTGTCGGCCGCCGTTACGGGCTGCGCGGCCCCTGGGTGCTGCGGGGCGTCGACCTGGAGATCGCCCCCGGCGCGCTGATCCGGGTGGAGGGCGCGAACGGCACCGGCAAGTCGACGCTGCTCCGCGTCCTCGCCGGCCTCGACGCGCCCACGGAGGGCCGGGCCACGGGACGCCCGCGCACGGCGTACGTCCCCGAACGCTTCCCGGCCGCGCTGCCGTTCACCGCCGCCGAGTACCTCACCCATCTCGGCGCGGTGCACGGCCTGGACCGCCCGGCCGCCGCCGACGCGGCCGACGAGTGGCTGGAGCGCTTCGGCGCCGCCGAGTACGCCCGTACGCCGATGGCGGAGCTCTCCAAGGGCAGCAGCCAGAAGGTCGCCGTGGCCCAAGCCCTGCTCGCCGAACCGCAGTTGCTCGTTCTCGACGAGGCCTGGACCGGCCTGGACGCCGATGCCCGCGACGAGTTGGAGCGCGTGGTCGTCGAGCGCACCGGGGCCGGGGCCGCCGTCGTCTTCGTCGACCACGACCCGCGCCGCCTGACCGGGGTACCGGACGCCACGTACGCGGTCGTCGGGGGCGCCCTCGACCTCCGTATGGAGAAGGTACTTTCGCGGGCGGCGACGGACGACCCGGTGGTGCTGGTCGAGGGGCAAGGACCGTACGCGGCTCAAGTCCCGGACGAGATAGCGAAGTTGGCGACCGGCGTAGAGGAAACGGCATCCGGTACACACCGGTTCACCGTCCCGGAGGCGAGGTCGGACGCGCTGCTGCGGGCGTTGCTGGGTGCGCGTCCGCCCTGGCATGTGGTGACCGTGGGCGCGGAGTCACCCGTCCCGGCCAAAGCCGAAGCCGAAGCCGAAGCGGAAGCCGAAGTCGCAGCCGAACTGGAAGTGGAAAGCTCCTGATGACCGCCCTCCTCCGCTACCAGGCCGCCCTCCTCCTGCGATCCCAGCGCTGGCTGCCGCCCGTCATCCTGTACGCGACGTTCCTCGCCATCGGTGTGCAGAGCGGGCAGCCGATCCTCGACTCGCTCGGCTACTCGGCCGCCGCGCTCCTGCCCGTCGCCGCCTGGCTGGTACGGATCTGCGCCACCAACGAGCCCCCGGCGGCCCGGAGTTGTACGGGAGCGGCAGCGGGACCGGGCCGTGCGCACCTGGCCTGTGTGCTGGTGGCGCTGGCGGCGGCCACGCTCCTCGGCACGGCGGCCACCCTCTTCGTCACGGTCATCAGCGACTGGACGAGCACGGACCACCAGACCCGGATCGCGGCCCTCCCGGCGGGCATCGCCGGCCTCCTGGCCACCCTCGCCTGCGCCCTCCTCGGCACGGCCGTCGGCGCCCTCACCAACTGGCCCCTGCTGCGCTCGCCCGGCCGAGCCGTCCCCGCACTCCTCCTCGGCGCACTGCTGGCCCTCGTCGTCTCGGGCTCCCCGGCCCACGCGGCGATCACCGCCCTGGTGGAAGGCTCCCAGCGCGCGACGATCCCCGTCCCCGTCCTTTCCCTGGCCGCCGCGCTCCTCACGGCCGCCGCGATCGCCCTGGCCTGCGCCCTGACGACCCGCCGCTCAGCCTGAACAGGCGGTCCGCTCGGCCTCCCGCCACTCGCACACGGGGCACAGCGTGATCCCCTTGTACGACTCCGGGTACTCGGTGGGCTCCTGGCACAGCACGCAGTCGGCGAAGGGCGGACCGTCGGCCGGGGCCGGCGCCGCGGGAGGGGTAGGTTCGGTGCCGCGGTACTCGCTCATACATCCAGCGTAGGACGACTCGGCGAACCGGACCCCTACCTCGCCGTCGCCGTCGCCCCGACCAGCTCCGACACCTTCACGAACCGGTACCCGCGCTCCCGCAGTGCGGGCACGATCGCCCGTACGGCCCTCTCCGTGACCGGCGCGGCACTGTGCGTGCAGTGCATGACCACCACCGAGCCCGGCCGCACCCCCTCCAGCACGTCCCGCGCCACCGCGTCCGCGTCCGTCGCGAAGGCGTCCCCGCTCACCACGTCCCACTGCACCGCCGTCACCCCGGACGCGCTCAGACTCCGCAGCGCGCGCCCGTCGTAGCAGCCGCCGGGGAACCGGAAGTACGGCATCGGTTCCTCGATCCCCGCCTCACGGAACACCCGGTAGGCCCGCTCCAGGTCCGCCCGCATCCGCCCCGGCGCCATGGTCGGCAGGCCGTGGCAGTCCTCGGTGAAGGCGTGATGGCTGTACGAGTGATTCGCGACCTCGAACAACGGGTCCCGCCCGATCGACCGCGCCTGGATCGGGTACTCCTCCGCCCACCGCCCCGTCATGAACATCGTGGCCGGAACCTTCAACTGCCGAAGCGCCGCGATCAGTTCGGGGTTGTCGAACCGTTCGCCCGCAGCGGCCCGATCCCCTTGATCCACGGTCATGTCCGCGTCGAACGTGAGCGCCACGGTCCTGTCGCGACGCGCGCGGGGGCCGTGCTCGAACACGGGGGTCAGCCCGGCCGGCCCCGGCGCGAGCGTGGGCGGCCGGGAGGCGTCGACGGCCGGGGGGTGCGTCGTGGCGGTGACGATGCGGGTCGAGGCCTGCTGTGTGCCGCAGGCGGCGAGGGCGGCGCCGAGTGCGCAGAGCGCGGCGAGCACGGTGATTCTTCGTACAGGTGCGATCACCGCATGAACGTAAACGGGTGGCGCCTGCGGATTGTCTGTTTAGCTGCCCGACTACCGGGAGTCCGGCCCGAAGTCACTCGCCTGGGTGATGAAGGAGGTCCAGGCCGCGGGGGAGAGCGCCAGCTCCGGGCTACGGGGGAGCTTGGAGTCACGGACGCGGACGGTGGAGGGGGAGGCGGCGACTTCTACGCAGTCGTCGCCCTCGGTGCCGCTGTACGTCGACTTGCGCCAGACGAGGGCGACCTCGACGCAGCTGTCGCCCTCGGTGCCGCTGTAGCCGCTCTTGAACCAGGCGAGCTCGGGCCTGCTCATTACGCTCCTCGCATTCGCTCCAACAGACCCTCGGAATCTGCGGGTGAGAGGGCCTGCGAGCGCAGTGTCGCATACCGCTGGCAGAGCACACCGACCTCTTTCACGTCGGAGATCAGCCGACCGCTTTTCTGTCCTTCTGAGTAGGCGTGACGGCGTCCGTCCGGCAGCTCAACGAGCCGTAGGGGGCCGTCGAGACAGGCGTGGTGCCTGCTGTTCAGCGGCATGACCTGAACCACGACGTTCCGCAGCCGCACGTACTCCAGCACGTGGTCGAGCATCCCGCGCGTGACGTCCGGTCCGCCCAGATCCCTCCGGAGGACGGCCTCTTCGATGATGAAGCTGAACGAGGTGCTGGGCCGTTCACGGAACAACCGTTGCCGCTCCATGCGTGCCGTCATCTGCGCTTCGAGTTGTTCGTCGGTCCGGGGCGGAATGCTCTCACCGAACACGGCCCGCGCGTACTGCTCCGACTGCAACAACCCCGGCACCAACCGGCACTCGTACGTACTCAGGCTGACCGCCTGGCCCTCCAACCGCGCCCACTTGCGGAACCACGACGCCAACCCAGGCTGTCGCGACAGGTACTTCGAGGCGCGCAGCAACGCCCCCGTATCACCCAGCACCCGATCCGCCCGCTCCACGAACACCTCGTCCGCCATCCTCCGCCCCAGCTCGATCGACGCGACCGTATGCACGCTGTACTGCACCAGCGGAGCGAACTGCTCTCTCGTATAGCCGTGATGCTCGCGCAGCGCCTGCACGAACGCTCCGAACGTCTTCAGGCTGTCGGACGGGTCGGGCTCCCAGTCGACGCTCATGCTCGGCCACCTCCGGGTGGGTCGGACCTGACGGGGATCTTCCCCACGATCAACTCACCCAGAGTCACGAATGGTTACGCGTACTGTCCATCGAACACGCATGTACGGCCCGGCGCCGTACATGCGCGCTCCGGGGTCTCTCGCCAAGCGGTCAGGTCCACGAGGAGATCGCAGTGCGGGTCGTCCGGGGCCGGCCGGTGGCGCTCCTCTTCCTCGATGAGGGAGGGGAGGGAGGCGATCAGCGCGGTGAGGGTGTCGGTCAGGTGGATGTCGGCGCCGATGATTCCGGTGCTGTCGGGACGGCGTACGTACAGGCGCAGCCGGCGGTCGCCGCGCATCAGGAAGCCGATCAGGAAGGGATTCTCGTCGTCGCCGGGGTCGGACAGGGCGCGCAGGACGCTGAGCTTGCCGTTTAACCTTCGGCCTCGGCTATGCCGCGTAGTCGGATGCTTGGGCACAGGTAGAAGAGTTCAGGATCGCCTTCGTCCAGGCCGTGGAGCAGGCCAACAGGGCTCCAGCCGACGAACTGCAACAGGCGTTGCATGGGTTGGTTGGAGACATTGGTCGAAGTGAACAGCTTCGGCGTGGTGCACGCGGCTTCGGTGGCCTTGAGGAGATGTGTGCCCACGCCCTTTCGGCGGGCGGTGGGCGCAACCATCAGCATGGTGACGAAGCCCTGCTCGAAGAAGGTGTATTCCAGCACGCTGTAGCCCAAGGGGCCGGATGCGTCCTGGGCAAGGAGGAGCAGGCCTTGTTCGCACCAGCGTCGGATGCTCATGCCTCGCACGTGGTCGCCCGCTGCGGCGGTGGAGTCGATCCTGGCCAATCCGGTCCAGTCTGAGGCTTCTGCGCGGCGCACCACCAGCTCGCCGGGGTTCTCAAGATCCATGGGTGCATCGTGGCAGCTGCGGGGGCGGGGTGCTCACCTATTGAGTTCGGCGGGGCTTGGTGCCCTTCTTGTGGTGGGCGGGGCGTGTGTAGGCCTCTCCGGTGGCCAGGACGCGTCCCACGTCGTGGCGTGACGCCGACCGGCGGTTCTTGGAGCCGGGCGGCCGGCCGGGGCCGGGAGTGGCAGGTTTCGGTGCACGCGCTGGAGAGGGCGTCTTCGCGTGGAGGTTCCGGAACCCCCGGCGGACCCGGGCCGGGGTGAGCTTGTTCGGCTCGACCTTCTTCTCCCACGGCCGGCGCAGGTCGACGGCGAGCGGACGGGCGAGCCGGAGCTGGGTGTGAGCGGCGATCACCAGCCACGTCCAGCGGTCGGCGGCCTCGGGGCTGCGGAGCCTCGGCTTCGTCCAGCCCAGGGTCTGCTTGAACAGGCGGAAGGTGTGCTCGATGTCGAATCTGCGCAGGAATGACTGCCAGCAGCGGTCGACATCCGCCGCGGTGGCGCCGGTGCCCGACCACCACAGCCAGACCGGCTTGTTGACCCCGCCAGAGGGCAGCTTCTCCACGACCAGGCGAATGACGGTGCCCTCGATGACGGGCAGTGGTCCCTCACAGTCGGCCCAGGCCGCCCGGCGGGTCAGTCGCGGGTGCAGCCGGTCCCACGCTTGCGCGGTCGCCTTCCCGTAGAGCCGCGTGTCGGTGACTGTCACGGCCTGCTCGGCGCCCCAGGTGTCGGGCTGGCCGAAGACGAACTCGCCGCCGTGCTTGGGTGGTCGGCCGCCCTTGGGGTTGTAGACGCGCGGTGGTGTCGGGCGGCGCATCACTCGGTCCGAGCGCAGCCGTCCCAGGATCTCCACGGGCAGGTCGGCCAGCAGGTGGGCGATGCGCGGGGCGTCGTACCCGGAGTCCAGCACGATGAGGATCTCGGGATCCCCCTCGCTCCATTGACCAGCGGCGATGAGCTGATCGACGACCTCGCGCAGCTGGGCGGTGGTGACTGCGGCGAGGTCGGCCCCCGGCTGAAGACGGATCGCGTCGAGCACCGCAGTCCAGGAGGTGCGGCCGGTCTCCAGCGCGGCCACGACCGAGTACGGCCAGCCCGGAATCATCTGGTGCTTGGCCTCGCCCCGGCCGTAGGTGTGGCAGAACGAGCGGTCCGGACAGGTCGCGGCGTCCGGCCGCAGCCACGGCGAGACGTCGACCGCCAGGACCAGGCGGCCGTCGGCGGCCTTGGGCAGCGGCAGCCCCGCGACCCTCCGCCGCAGTCGGCCTATATCCACATGCCCCTTGTTCAAGCCGCCGTACAAGGCACCGTGACCACGGCGGTGTTCCGGCGCCAGGGCGAGGTCGACCAGTGTCCTGACCGGCCCGTCCGTGCACAGCAGGGCATCGGTGAGCTCGAACAGTGCGTCAGCCCGCCCGTTCAGGCAGTCGTAGAAGTCGCCACGGAAGCGTGACAGCGTCGCGAACGCCTCATGCCTGTACCCCTGTTGCAGCACACTCTTCTCCACGGCCTCGGTCTGGTCAGGTGCGTCCTTGGTCGGAGCACATGATCAGGCCGAGGCCGCCCACGCGTCCCGCGAATGCCCAGGTGAGCGACTCAGTTCGAGGCACGTTTCGACCTCGTCAGATAAACGACAAGCTGAGTGCCTGTTCCTCCTCGGACTCGGGCGCGGGGCTGATCTCCTCCGGGTGGAGGCGGATGAGGGTCATGCCCATGACGTCGCTGATCTCGTCGCTGCTGTAGAGCTGGGTTCCGGCCAGGGTGGTACGCAGGATGCGGGGGATGTGGGCCGGGGCCACGAGGTCGTGCGGGATCTCGTAGAGGAAGGTGATGCCGTCCTCGTCGTCCCCGGCGCGGATGGCGATCCGCACGGCGCCGGGGGCGGGCAGGACGCCGATCAGGCGGCAGCCTTCGCAGAGGGGTGCGTTCAGGTGGTCGAGCAGCAGGCGGCTGACGGCCGCCTGCTGCTCACGGTCTTCGTATCGCGTCACTGGTTCATCCAGGCGGGGCACTTGTCCTTGGCGTAGCGGGAGTACTGGACGATGACGGTGAAGCGGACCTGCTGGGGTTCGCTAGGGAGCGGTGAGGATTTCGTCGGAGGCCGTCATCGACGCCACGGCCCGGTCACCGCGAACGTCGTGCCCGGGGTGTAGCAGTTGACGTACATCGTGTCGCCGTCCGGGGAGAAGGTGACGCCGGCGAACTCCCCCCATTCGGGGGCGGTGGGGGTGCCGATGTTCTGGGCGTTGCGGGCCATGGCGTAGACGTGGCCGTGGCGGGTGACGCCGTAGACGTGCTGGATTCCGCTGCCGTCCTCGCAGACCATGAGGCCGCCGCTGGGGGCGAGGCAGATGTTGTCGGGGGACTCGCCGGGGAGCTGGATGTCGGTGTCGGGGCCGAAGACGATGACGAGGGTGAGGGTGCGGTCGTCGGGGTCGTAGCGCCAGATCTGGCCGTAGTGGTCGGCGGCCGAGCCGTCCGCGCTGCGGGCGAAGGAGGAGACGAAGTAGACGCAGCGGCCGCCCCAGTAGCAGCCCTCCAGCTTCTGGGCGTGGGTGATGCCCTTCGGTCCGAAGTCCTGGTGACGAATGGCGGTTTGGGCGGCGAGCGGGTCGGGGACGTCCACCCATTCGATGTGCTCGAAGCAGGCGCCCGTCTCCTGGATGGAGGAGAGATCGGGTACGCCCGGCACGCGCATCGCCTGGAGCCGGCCGCCCGCGCGCAGTGAACCGAGGCCGCCCTTCGGCTTGTTGGGGAGGAAGCGGTAGAAGAGGCCGAAGGGGCGCTCGAAGGCGTCCTCCGTCTCGTAGACGACTCCACGCTTCGGGTCGACCGCGATCGCCTCGTGCTGGAACCGGCCCATCGCGGTCAGGGGTACGGCTCCGGAGCGGCGCGGGTCGGCCGCGTCGACCTCGAAGATGAAACCGTGGTCCTTGGTGTAGCCGTTGGTGCCTGCCCTGTCCTCGGTCTCCTCGCAGGTCAGCCAGGTGCCCCAAGGAGTCGGCCCGCCCGCGCAGTTGACGGCGGTGCCGGCGATGGCGACCCGCTCGGAGAGGACCTTGTTGCGGGCGTCGAGGGTCAGCGCCGTACAGCCGCCCTTGCCCATCGGGTCGTAGGTGAGGCCCTTGATCGTGGGGACCGGGATGTCGGCGTTGTAGCGGTTCTCGTGGTTGCGGACCAGGTGGACGCGGCCGTGTCTGCCCGGGAAGGCGGACATGCCGTCGTGGTTGCTCGGGACCTTGCCCTCGCCGGAGCGGAGCCGGTCGCCCTCGCGGGACAGGACCTGGTAGCGGAAACCTTTCGGCAGATCGAGCAGGCCGTTCGGGTCGGGGATCAGCGGGCCGTAGCCGTTGCTGTTGCCGGAGTGGCCTGGGCCGCTCTGCGCGGCGGCCGTGCCCGCGAAGAGTTCGGACAGGGCTCCGGAGAACGCGATGCCTGCTCCCAGGGCACCTGAACGGGCGATGGCCTGACGTCGGGTCACTGACACGGGACTACCTTCCTGTTGGCGGACAGGATGTGACCCGCCTGTGGTATCACGCGATTAACGCCACGTGAACCACGCGCATAGAGGGAGGCGGGGGAGTCGTCCCGGTGTCACTCGGTCGGAGGGGGAGGGAGGGATGGGATTTCGGACGTCTGTCGTGGCTGTGATGGCTGTGATGGCTCTCGTGACTGCTGTGACTGCTGCGACTGCTGGTGTGCGGGGCCCGGTGGGGGGCCCGCCTGTGCTCGTTCCAGGAACCTCAGGAGTTCCACCGGGAAGGGGAGTACGAGCGTGGAGTTCTTCTCGGCGGCTACGGCCACCACCGTTTGCAGCAGGCGGAGTTGGAGCGCGGCGGGCTGCTCGGACATTTCCTTGGCGGCCTCGGCGAGCTTCCTCGACGCCTGCAACTCGGCGTCCGCGTTGATGATCCGGGCGCGGCGTTCTCGGTCGGCCTCGGCCTGGCGGGCCATGGACCGCTTCATCGTGTCGGGAAGGGATACGTCCTTGATCTCGACGCGGTCGATGGTGACGCCCCACTCCACCGCCGGGCTGTCGATCATCAGCTCCAAGCCCTGGTTGAGCTTCTCGCGGTTGGAGAGGAGGTCGTCAAGGTCGCTCTTGCCGATGATCGAGCGGAGGGAGGTCTGGGCCATCTGGGAGACGGCGAAACGGTAGTCCTCGACCTGGATGATCGCGCTCGCCGCGTCGACGACCTTGAAGTAGACGACCGCGTCGACGCGCACGGTCACGTTGTCGCGGGTGATGCCCTCCTGGGCCGGGACGGGCATCGTCACGATCTGCATGTTCACCTTGCGGATGTGATCGACGCCCGGGACCACCATGGTGAAACCGGGGGTCCGTGGGGCGCCCCGCAGGCGGCCGAGGCGGAACACGACACCGCGTTCGTACTGCTTGACCACGCGGGCCGCGGCCGCGACGTACACCATGGCGGCGGCGCCGGCTGTTGCGGCCACCACGACTAGCTCTTGGATCATGACGACCCCCTTCGAGCCGTCCCGTATCACCGATAATGCCACGATATGCCTGGATTGGGGGTCGGGTGCGGGTTCGGTGGGGGCTGGTCGCGCAGTTCCCCGCGCCCCTTAAAGGCATGGGGCGGGCCCAGCGGTTTTTAGGGGCGCGGGGAACTGCGCGAGCGACCACGACGCACCCGCACCCGTGTCGCAGGGTGCGGGTGCGGTGCGGGTGGCGAGGTCAGTGTGTTCCTGACGTCACCTTTACCGGTTCCGTGCCCGTCGCGCTGTGGCGTTCCGCCCAGTTTTCGAGGGCGGTGCGGCAGGCGTGGTCGAGGTGGTGGAGGCCGGTGAGGTGGAGTTCGACGGGGCGGTCCTGGGGGAGGGACTCCAGGTTGTCGAGGATCTTCGGCAGGCGGAGGAACGTGGCGTTGCCGGAGAGGTGGGCCTGGACGGGGCCGGCGCCCTTGTCTATGACCTCCAGCTTGATGTGCGAGGCCTCCCAGGCCGTCTTGGCGACGGAGAGGGCCAGGCCGATCAGTACGCCCTCGAACATGTTGACGAAGACGATCGACACGGCCGTGGCCACCAGGATCAGCGCCTCGCCGCGGTGCGCCCGCCACAGGGAGACGGTCTCCCGGAACGGGATCAGCTTCCAGCCCGCGTGGACGAGGATGCCGGCCAGGGCGGGCAGCGGGATGAGGGCCAGCGCGCCCGGCAGCAGGGCGGCGAAGAGGAGCAGCCAGACGCCGTGCAGGACACGGGACGCCTTCGTCTTCGCGCCCGCCTGGAGGTTGGCGGAGCTGCGGACGATGACCGCGGTCATCGGCAGCGCGCCCAGCATCCCGCAGACGGTGTTGCCCGCGCCCTGGGCCATCAGCTCCTTGTCGTACTCGGTGCGCGGACCGTCGTGCAGCCGGTCCACGGCCGCCGCGCTGAACAGGCTCTCGGCGGAGGCGATGAGCGTGAAGGCGAGGATCGTGCCGATGATCGACACGTTCGCCAGCTCCCCGAAGGCGTCGAGGCCGGGCGGCTGGATGGCGTCCAGCAGGCCCTTCACCTCGACGTTCGCCACCGGCAGACCGAACGCCAGGCCGGCGAGGGTGGCCAGGACGACCGCGGCGAGGGCGCCGGGGACGACCTGGACCTTCTTCGGCAGCCGCTTCCACAGCACCAGTACGGCTACGGTGCCCGCGCCGACCGCGGTCGAGGCGAGCGCGGCGGTGCTGCCGGCTGCCTCGACGACGGCTCCGGGCAGGCCCGTGATCTTGTCGAGGCCGGAGGCGGGGGCCTTCAGGCCGGCCGCCGCGTAGAGCTGGCCGGCGATGATCACGAGGCCGATGCCCGCGAGCATGCCCTCGACGACGGAGACGGATATCGCGCGGAACCAGCGGCCCAGCTTCAGCGCGCCCATGGCGAGCTGGAGCAGACCGGCGGCGAGCACGATCACCCCGAGGGCCGGCAGGCCGAACTGGCGCACCGCCTCGAAGACCAGCACGGTCAGACCGGCCGCCGGGCCGGAGACCTGGAGACTGCTGCCCGGCATCAGGCCGGCGACGATGCCGCCCACGATGCCGGTGACCAGGCCGAGTTCGGCCGGCACCCCGGAGGCGACGGCCACGCCCACGCACAGCGGCAGGGCGACCAGGAACACGACGAGCGAGGCGGCGAAGTCCTGCCGCAGGAAGGGGAACTTGGACTGTGTGGAGGTCATCTCGGATACCCCGCCGCTCACAGGGTCTCGAACTGGTCGGTGTCCGCACGGTGTTCTCGCACGGCACCGGTGTGGACCTCGTAGTACCAGCCGCGCAGACGGAGGCGGCCGTCGGCCAGGCGCTTCTCCACGCAGGGGTAGGAGCGCAGGCGCAGGAGCTGGCTGAGGACGTGGTTCTGTACGCCGTCGGCGACCGTCGGGTCCTCGACCGCCCCTTGGGGGCGCGGAGTCGCGTGGGTCAGCCAGTCGCGTACGGCCGGTACGGCGGTCAGGTCGTCGCCGCGCACCAGCGCGCCGACGGCGCCGCAGTGCGAGTGCCCGCAGACCACGATGTCGGTGACGCCGAGGACCTCCACGGCGTACTCGATGGTGGCGGCCTCGCCGGTGGGGCGGTCGGAGGTGTACGGGGGGACGATGTTGCCGGCGGTGCGCAGCTCGAAGAGCTCGCCGGGGCGGGCGCCCGTGATCAGGGCCGGGACGACCCGCGAGTCGGAGCAGGTGATGAACAGGACCTCGGGGGACTGGCCTTCGGCCAGCCTGGCGAACTCCTCAGGGCGCTGTCCGAACGTACGGGCGTTGTCGATGAGGGGCTGCATGAAGTGGTGACTCCTCCTGGCGCGCCTCGATGGCGCGTCGGGCTTGCACGACAGATGTGGGGGGGCAGGCTCCGCCGCTCAGCAGCGGAAGACCTGGAGGGCGGCCGGGGTGGGGGCCGCGAAGGGTCTCGACGCCCGGTGGTACCGGGTCGAGAGCCGTTCCGGTTCGCTCGTGGCCGCCGGGTTCTCCCCCAACGGCGGACGCGCGGGCGTCCCGGGAACGGTGTGGGTGACCGCACGGTGGCGGTCGCGTGTACGGAAGGGACCGGTCGGGTCCTCCGAAGGTGCGCACTTGCGATAGGTGACGGCCTTGTCACGTACCGGCTTGGCTTTGGGGAGGTTTCCGGGCTCAGCCTTGGCCTTGGCATGACCGGGCGTGTGCGCGGCTGCGAAGGTTGCCGTGGGAGCGAAGAACTGGAGTGCGAGCAGCACGGCGGCGAGGGCCGCTACGACGATTCTGGGCGTCCTACCTCGCAACACAAGCCTCCCCACTGGCAGTTCGTGGTGTCTCGCGCCCTCGTACCCAGGCGTCGGCAATTGCTCGACTTGGTCAACCAATGGTCAACCACTGGTCAAGAAACACGTTAACCCTGCAAAGTTGTTTGCAGGGTTAACTTAACGTTTCGAGCTGAAGAGAGCCTGAAAAGCGTGGGCGGGTTGGCTTGAAACGGCCCTTGACCTGGGGGAGTTCGCCTGGAGAGGGCTTGGACGACACGGCCCAGGGGCCGTGCCCGTGGGCTCAGTGCTCCACGAGTCGCCTCGCGTCGCGCGCGAGGGCGGTGAGGCGGGAGATGGCGCGGAAGTACTTCTTGCGGTAGCCGCCGTTCAGCATCTCCTCGCTGAACAGCCGGTCGAAGGGCATCCCCGAGGCGAGGACGGGCACCTCGCGGTCGTACAGCCGGTCGGCGAGCACCACGAGCCGCAGGGCGGTGGACTGGTCCGGGACCGGCTGGACGTCGGTCAGGCAGACCGCCTTCAGGCCGTCCGTGAGGGCGCCGTACCGGCTGGGGTGGACCCGCGCGAGGTGGTCCAGCAGATGCGGGAAGTCGTCGAGCGAGGCGCCCTCGGTGGCGTACGCCGCCTTGGTGACCTCCTCGTCGGAGTACGGCGCCGGGGCCTCGGGCAGACCCCGGTGGCGGTAGTCCTCGCCGTCGATGCGCAGCGAACGGAAGCGGGCGGACAGGCCCTGGATCTCGCGCAGGAAATCGGCCGACGCGAACCGGCCCTCACCGAGCTTGCCCGGCAGGGTGTTCGAGGTGGCGGCCAGCGCCACGCCCGCGTCGACGAGCTTGCCCAGCAGCGTCGACACGAGGACCGTGTCGCCCGGGTCGTCCAGCTCGAACTCGTCGATGCACAGCAGACGGTGCCCGGAGAGGGTCTGGACCGTCTGCTGGAAGCCGAGCGCGCCGACCAGGTTTGTCAGCTCCACGAAGGTGCCGAAGGCCTTGAGCGCCGGCTCGGCCGGGGTCGCGTGCCACAGGGAGGCGAGAAGGTGGGTCTTGCCGACGCCGTAGCCGCCGTCCAGGTAGACGCCGCGCGGGCCCGTGGGGACCTTGGGAGTCTTGCCGCCGAAGCCGAAGAACCGGCGCTTTCCGGCCGCGCCCGTCGCGTGCGCCCCGCCGAGACCCGCCGCGAAGCCGCTCAGGACGCGCACGGCCTCCGTCTGGCTGGGCTGGTTCGGGTCGGGGATGTACGTGTCGAAGCGGACCGAGTCGAAGCGCGGCGGCGGCACCATCTCGGCGACGAGCCGGTCCGCGGGGACGCGTGGCTCACGGGTGCACAGGGACACGGGGACCGCTTCGGGTATCGGACTGATTCCGGACACGGTGGCAGAGGACGACGACACGGTTACCGAGTCTAAGGGCCGTGCCACACTGCACGACATGCGACGCCTGTTCCCTGTGACCGAAGAGACAGCGGCCCGGACGCCGGATGTGGCCGATGGTGCGGATACGGCCGGTGGTGCGGATACAGCCCGTGGGGCGGATACAGCCGGTGGTGCGGATAAGCCTGGCGGTGCGGATAAGGCCGGCGGTGCGGATGCGCCCGGGGTTCGAACGCCAGGCGGCGGTCGCCTCCCGGCGGGGGCCCGGACGGCGGGGGGCGGCGATGACACGGCGGGGACGCGGGTGCCGGACAGTGGGGAAGACCCGGCGGTGGCTCGGGCGCCGGATACGGCGGGGGCCGGGGCATCGGATGCGGCCGGGGGTCGTACACCGGGTGTGGCCGGGGCTCGGCCATCGGATGCCTCCGGGGCTCGGGCGCCTGGTGTGGCCCCGGCTGGGCCATCGGATGCCTCCGGGGCTCGGGCGTCGGGTGTGGCCCCGGCTGGGCCGTCGGATGGGGCGGGGGCTCGGGCGCCTGGTGTGGCCCCGGCTGGGCCATCGGATATGGCCGGGGCTCGGACGTCGGGTGTCGCCGGGGCTGGGGCATCGGGCATGGCCGGGGCTCGGACGTCGGGTGTCGCCGGGGCTGGGGCATCGGGCATGGCCGGGGCTGGGCCATCCGGTGTGGTCGGGGTTGGGGCGTCGGGTGGGGTCGGCGGGTCGGATTTCGCGGACCGGGAGTGGAGCCTCGACGAGCTGGCGGCGGCGTACGCCTATCCCGAGCCGCCGCCGGGCGGCCCCGCGCCCTGGCTGCGGGCCAACATGGTCTCCACGCTCGACGGCGCGGCCCAGCACGGCGGGCGTTCCCAGCCCATCTCCAGCGACGCGGACATGCGGATCTTCGGCACGCTGCGGGGGCTCGCGGACGCGGTGATCGTCGGCGCGGAGACGGTACGCCAGGAGGGTTACCGGCCCGCACGCGCGCGTGAGCAGTTCGCGGCGGCACGCCTCGCGGCCGGGCAGACGCCCGCGCCCGCCGTCGTGGTGGTGAGCGCGAGCCTGGAGCTGGACTTCTCGCTGCCGCTGTTCACCTCCCCGCTGACGCCCACGATCCTGCTGACCGGCGCCGCCGCGGCCCCCGACCGGGTCGCCACCGCCGAGAAGGCGGGCGTCCAGGTGGTGATCGCCGGGGACGGCATGGGCGTGGACCCCGCCCGCGCCGTACGGGCCCTCGCCGACCGGGGCCTGACCCGGCTGCTCTCCGAGGGCGGCCCGCGCCTGCTCGGCCAGCTGATCGCGGCCGACGTCCTGGACGAACTGTGTCTGACCGTCTCCCCGATGCTCACGGCGGGGGACGCACAGCGGATCGCCGGGGGCCCCTCGGTGCCGGTGCCCAAGCGCTTCGCGCTCGCGTCTCTGCTGGAGGAGGCCGGGTACCTGTTCGGTCGCTACCGTCGTACGTGAAAGCGGGCGGAATCTGCCGTTCCGTTTAGCTTTCGCCGGGCACACTAGAACCCTGAGGAGTGAGGGCCCGCCAGGCCCTCCGAGGAGAAGGGCGCCTGTGGTGTCGTTCACGAGCGTATTGATGATCGAGAAGGCCCTGACGTCCGCGGACGTGGAGTTCGTCACGACGCTGCACGGCGACGAGACAGCCTCCTTCCATGTGCTGCTCCAGCCGCGGGGCAATCAGGCCGACCGGCTGCTGCGGGCCATCGACGACCTCGCCCTCGGTGAGCTGGACGAGGCGGCGCGGGAGGGGGAGACGCCGGAGGGGGAGCAGGCGCTGGACGCGGGGGAGCGGGCTCTTGAGGTGTCGTTGCAGGCGCTGCGGGGCGCCGGCAGCGAGGCGGAGGGGCGGTTGATCGACGCGCATCCGCTGGATGCGCTGAAGTCGCTGGTGGAGGAGGTCGGGGCGGACGAGGTGCTGGTGCTGACCGATCCGCACTATGTGGAGGAGTTCTTCCACCGGGACTGGGCTTCTCGGGCTCGGCACAAGGTGGGGGTGCCGGTGTTGAAGCTGTTCTCGCACAGTCGGGCGTAGGCGGAGGCGCCGTAGGGGTTGCTGTGTTTCTTCGGCCGCGCGTTCGTCGTGGCCGGTCGCGCGGTCCCCAGCGCCCCCTTGGGGCGCGCCCCGCGCCAGGCAATAGGCTGGGGGCGTTCATCGTCTTCGTACGTCACTTGGAGCACACGCATGGCACCCGGCCTTCCTACCGCCATGGACCGACCGCACTTCATCGGGATCGGCGGGGCCGGAATGTCGGGGATCGCGAAGATTCTCGCGCAGCGTGGGGCCAAGGTGGCGGGAAGTGACGCCAGGGAGTCGGAGACGGCGCAGGCGTTGCGGGCGCTGGGGGCGACCGTGCACATCGGGCACGCCGGGGAGCACCTGGCGGACGACGCGACGTGCGTGGTCGTGTCGTCGGCCATCCGCGCCGACAACCCGGAGCTGGCCCGCGCCGCCGAGCTGGGCATCCCGGTGGTCCACCGGTCGGACGCGCTCGCCCGGCTGATGGACGGGCTGCGGCCGATCGCGGTGGCCGGCACGCACGGCAAGACCACGACCACGTCCATGCTGGCGGTGTCGCTGGGCGAGCTGGGCCTGAACCCGTCGTACGCGATCGGCGGCGACCTGGACGTGCCCGGCTCGAACGCGCTGCACGGCGACGGGGAGATCTTCGTAGCCGAGGCGGACGAAAGCGACCGCAGCTTCCACAAGTACGCGCCCGAGGTGGCGATCGTCCTCAACGTGGAGCTGGACCACCACGCCAACTACGCCTCCATGGACGAGATCTACGAGTCCTTCGAGACGTTCGCCGGCCGGATCGTGCCCGGCGGCACGCTGGTGATCTCGGCCGACCACGAGGGCGCGCGCGAGCTGACCTCCCGGCTGTCGGGGGTCCGCGTGGTGACGTACGGCGAGCGCGAGGACGCCGACGTACGGGTGCTGTCGGTCGTGGCGCAGGGGCTGAAGAGCGAGGTCACGGTCCTGCTGGACGGGCGGGAGCTCGTGTTCACGGTGTCCGTGCCCGGGCGGCACTACGCGCACAACGCGGTGGCGGCGCTGGCGGCGGGGGTCGCGCTCGGCGTACCGGCGGCGGAGCTGGCGCCTGCGCTGGCGGCGTACACCGGGGTGAAGCGGCGGCTGCAGCTGAAGGGCGAGGCGGCCGGGGTGCAGGTCATCGACTCGTACGCGCACCACCCGACCGAGATGACGGCGGACCTGGAGGCCATGCGGGCCGCCGCCGGTGACGCGCGCATCCTGGTCGTCTTCCAGCCGCACCTCTTCTCCCGCACCCAGGAGCTGGGCACCGAGATGGGGCAGTCCCTGACGCTGGCGGACGCGTCGGTCGTCCTCGACATCTACCCGGCCCGCGAGGACCCGATCCCCGGGGTCACCAGCACGCTGATCATCGACGCGGCGCGGGCGGCGGGCGCGGACGTCACCGCCCTGCACGACCAGGCGGAGGTCCCCGCCGCGATCGCGGGAATGGCGAAGCCGGGTGATCTCGTTCTCACCATGGGCGCGGGTGACGTGACGGACCTGGGCCCGAAGATCCTGGACCGTCTTTCGAGCTGAGGGGCTGAGGCTCATGTCGTACGACGTCGAGAAGCCGGACGAGCAGTGGCGAGCGGAGCTGACGCCGGCCGAGTACACCGTCCTGCGCAAGGCAGGTACGGAGCCCGCCTTCACCGGTGAGTACACCGACACCAAGGCCAAGGGTGTCTACTCCTGCCGGGCCTGCGGCGCCGAACTCTTCACCTCCGAGACGAAGTTCGAGTCCCACTGCGGCTGGCCGTCCTTCTTCGACCCGAAGGACAGCGACGCGGTCGAACTCATCGACGACCGCACGCACGGCATGGTCCGCACGGAGGTGCGGTGCGCCCGGTGCGGGTCGCACCTCGGGCACGTCTTCGCGGGCGAGGGATACCCGACGCCGACCGATCAGCGGTACTGCATCAACAGCGTCTCCCTGCGGCTCGCGGCCGACGAGAGCTGAACGGCCCAGGGCCGTCAAGGGCGCGGCCCCACCCGGCGGTGGGGCCCGGCCATGGAGGACGGCGGAACCTGTCGGGGCCGCGGACGCCGTAAACGGCTTGCTCGTGGTGCGCCGCGCACGATGGCATGTGGCCATGAGCAGAATGGCGCAGATCATCGTGCTGGCGCGGTACGAGGACGAGGTGATGGAGCCGCTGACGCGGTACGACGAGGCGCGTACCTGGAGAGGCCGATTCGAGCAGATACCCGGCTGGTTCGTCGGCGGCTGGTACATCGAGTTCTTTCGGAGGAGCCAGCGCTCCGGAGTGCTGAAGGACCTGGAGTCGCTGCCGTGGAACAGCCCGGAGTGCGTCCAGGTCATGCTCCACGACGAGGACGACGACTGCTTCGGACTGTGGATGTTCCGGGACGGCGTGCTGGCGGAGGTGGAGATCCCGGGAACCCGGCGGTTCCACGCGGCTCCTCCGCCGTGGCTCGCGGACAGCCCGGATCCAGGCGTCCTGTTCCGGACGGGCCAGGGCGGGACCCCGGCCGAGCACTCGACGGAGCACGTACAGGACCCGTGTCTGTCCTGGTAGTCGGTGCCCCGAGCCGGTGGCCTTGGCAGAACCGGGCACCGGCCACACCCCGAGCACCACGAGCAGGAATGGGGAGACGGCGCGGATCTCGGTGACCTCGGCGGTGACCTCGGCGGTGACCTCGGCGCGAAAATGCCGGGGAAGGCGCCCGGCCTTGATGGTGACCTCGACGCCGGGCTCGGCCCTTCTCGACCGGGTACGTCCACTCTTCGGGGCCGACGGGCCCGGTTGGGCAAGCCCGGCCTCAACAGCCGTGGCAGCGGGTCCACATGACGTCGGATCACATTCACCGCGCTGTCCTTCGGCGGTCGTCGCCCCCACAGCGCGTCCACGCTCTCACCCACCGCGACCGGCTGCCCCGCCCGCGCCAACTGCGGCCCCAGCAGCTCCCGTTCCCGCGGACGCGCCAGCGCCGGTTCCGCCCACCATGACCCGCTGACGGTGGTCGGGACGGTGACACTGCTGTTCGTCGAATGGACCTCCGAGGAAATGAACCTCCGAGGAACCGAAGAGAAGGAGCGCAGTCGGTGAACTCGGTACGCGCGAACGGCCGTTGGGATTCCTTAAGGACGGCGGACGGCTCAGCCGGCCGGCACGCGGTGGTGATCGGCGGCAGTCTCGCGGGACTGCTCGCGGCACGGGCCCTCACCGGCCACGCCGAGCGCGTGACGATCGTGGAACGCGACCGCTTCCCCGAGCAGGACGGGGAGGAGCGGGAGGAGCGGGAGGACCGGCAGGGCCAGGAGGGTCGCGAGGACCGGCAGGGCCGACAGGACAGGGAAGCGCGGGAAGGGCCGAAGGTTCGGGAAAGGACCGCGTCCCGGCCGGGCGTACCGCAGAGCCGCCACCCGCACGTCCTGCTGGAGGGCGGTCAACTCGCCCTGGACGCACTGCTGCCCGGGTTCATGGCGGAGCTGAACGCCGCGGGCGCCCCGCGTGTCGGGATGCCGGAGGACCTGGTGCAGTGGCAGGACGGCCGCTGGTTCCGGCGGGTGCCCGCGTCGACCCACATACACACCGGGTCGCGGGCCCAGCTGGAGCGGCTGATACGGCGTCGGGTCCTCGCCGACCCCTCGGTCACCCTGGTCGACGGCACCGAGACCGTCGGCCTGCTCGGGGACGCCACGCGCGTACGGGGCGTACTGCTGCGGGAGCGCGGCGACGGCCCGTCGGGCGAACAGCGGGAGCTGGCGGCGGACCTGGTCGTCGACGCCTCCGGCCGCGGCACGAAGGCACCGCGGTGGCTGGCGGCCATCGGGGCCGAGGCCCCGCACGAGGAGATCATCGACACGGGGCTCGCGTACGCCTCCCGCGTCTACCGCGACACGACCGGCACCCTCGGCAGCGGACCGACCGCCGCGTCGCTCGGCTTCTATGTCGTCCCCAACCCCGCGCAGCCGTACGGCGTCGTCGTCCTGCCCCTGGAGGACGGTACCCATCTGGCCACCTTTTCCGGCCTGCGCGGCGACGAACCGCCCACGGACGAGGCCGGGTTCGAGGAGTACGCCAAGCGGCTGCCGCACCCGGTGGTGCACCGCTGGCTGCGCGAGGCCGAGCCGCTGTCGCCGGTCTCCGGCTTCCGGCGGACGGCGAACGTACGGCGCCGCTACGACCTGCCCGGCCACCGCCCCGCCGGGTTCCTGGCGACCGGCGACGCCGTGTGCACGTTCAACCCGGTCTACGGGCAGGGCATGGCCGTCGCCGCGATGAGCGCCGTGGCCCTGCGCGACGTACTGGGCGACCCGCGCCGTACGCCCACCACGCGCCGGGTGCAGAAGGCGCTGCTCGGGGCGTCGCGGCAGGCGTGGGACATCTCCGCCGGGGCGGACAGGAAGATGCCGGGCGTGATCGGTGACGCGGCCGCCGTCGGGGTCGCGGACCGCGTCGCCGGGTGGTACCTGCGCCGTATCCAGGAGCGCACCCCGGGCGATCCCGTCGTGGGTCGCGCCTTCCGCTCCGTCGTCTCCCTCAGGGAGCCGCTCGGCGCCCTGTTCGCCCCGGCCGTGGCCCGCGCCGTCCTCTTCGGGCCCGCCCGGCAGACGCCCGCCGAGCCGCCGATGACGCGTGAGGGTCGTACGGCTCGTGAGGGAACGGAGTAGGGCGCTCCTGACCCTTGACGCCCGTGGAAAGCGCTTGCCACACTCGCGGCCCGCCCTATGAAGCGCCTCCCGTATCACCGGCGTACGCCCTGGTGTCGTGCGGAGCCACGCCGCTCCAGGTCATGAGCCCTCATCCGGCTCGTGGGCCCCTCGATCGCGAGTCGATTCGGTCGAATCGGATTCGACGAGGAGCGGGCGGCGTACGGCGGACGAAGGGGCAGGCGCGCCGATCCCCCCACAGGAGAAGCCGAGATGCGACGCAGTGCACCAGCAACTCACCGCTCCGCCGCCACGTCGACGGTCGCGCCGACGGACGTGGTCGCGCCGACGCACGCGGTCGCGCCCACAGACGCGGTCGCGCCCACGGATGAGGTCGCCCCCGCGACCTTCACCGCCACCCCCGCGACCTCCACCGCCACCCCCGCGACCTCCACCGTCCGCCGCACGCGGGCACTCGTCACCGCGGCCTGCGCGACCGCCCTGCTCACCGGGGCCGCCGCGCTGACCGCCCCCGCGGACGCGGCCCCGGCGGAGCTGGTCGCCGCCCCGGTCGCCGCTGCCCCTGCGCGGGTCGCGGCGGCGTGCGGCGAGGGCTCGTACCAGGCGGAGGCCGTGCTCAGCGGCGGTACCTGGACCGCCCGGCGGGGTGGCAGCGTCACGTACACCGGTACCGACATGCGCGCGGCGATGCAGGCCGCCGTCAACAGCCTCACCTCGGGCCGGACCTCGAAGGAACGGGTCGTGGTCCGGGGCTCGGGCTCCATCGGTGCCGGCTCCCGGGTCTCGCTGCCCAGCTACACCGTGCTCGACGTCTGCGGCACGATCGACGTCACCGGCACGGGCTCCGGCGACCAAGCCCCGGTGTACTCCCGCGGCACCCGGGACATCGAGGTCCAGCATCTCAACCTCACCGGCACCCCGCTGTACGGGATCTTCCTGCGCAACGTCCAGAACGTCGTCCTCGGCCAGCTCGACATGCGTCTCTCGCGCGGCCTCGGCGTCCGGATCGACAACCGGGGCGACACCAGCCAGTGGACCCGGAACGTCCGGATCGACAACGTGTACGTGTCGGGCGCGAGCAGTCACGCGGTCGAGACGTACGGCGTGGACGGCCTCACCGTCGGGACGGTGACCGCCCGCAATGTCGGCGAGTCCGGGCTGCTCCTCAACCAGACGATCAACGCGACGGTCACCAAGGTGGACGCGGACGGCGCGGGCGCCGGTACCGGCTACGCGGCCTTCCGGATGGCCAACCGCAATGGCCGGGTGGGCAGTTCGTACCCGGTCAACATCCGGGTCGGCGAGGTGATCGCGCGCGGCGGCGGGCGCGGCGTCTTCTGTGTCTCCGAGAGCGGCGGCGCGGTGATCGACCGGATCAACCTCACCAACACCGGCAACAACGCGATCCTGATCGAGAACTGCTACAACGTGAACCTCGCGGCCCAGAGCGGCACGGTCTCCGGCGGCGGCGAGATCCGCCTCGCGGCCCGCTCGGAGTTCGCCAACAACCGAGACATCACCGTCCAGAACCTCACGGTCACCAACTCCTCCATCCGGGAAAGCCCCTGCGGCGAGAACACCACCTTCCGCAACAACCGCCTGGTCAACAGCACCGAGACCATCTGCTGACCCGCCCCTGACGCGGGCGCGCCCGGCGCCCGCTCCCGGGCGCGCCCGCGCGCCTGGCCGTTCGGTGCGGGCTGAGGGCGGCGGGCGAGCGGCGGATGAGGGTGCGGGCCGGGGGGAGGGTGCCGGGCGGGGCCTGTGCGACAGGTGCGCGGGCTGTCCGTGAGTACATCCGGTCGAACACCGGCGCGAGGTAAACCCGGCGCGAGGGAAGCCCGGCGCGAGACGAACGCGCCGGGGTTCGACCGGTCATGGGGCCGAGCCCCGGCGCTCCGGCCGCAGCCGGCGCGCATGGCGGTCGATGTGCCCCGTCCTCGCGCTCCGTCGACGCGCACCGGCCCGGCCGCCCCGGCCGACCCCGGTGTCATGACGATCGACGCGACCTGTTGACGCGCCCCGTCGACGACCGGTCATCGGGCCGAGCCCCGGCGCTCCGGCCGCAGCCGGCGCGCATGGCGGTCGATGTGCCCCGTCCTCGCGCCCCGTCGACGCGCACCGGCCCGGCCGCCCCCGGTGTCATGACGATCGACGTGCCCCATCGACGCGCCCCGCTCGCGCGCGCCCCGCTCGCGCGCATCGGCCCGCCCCCCGCCCCATCCCACAAGAGCCCGTCAACAACCTTGACGGTCGGCATGTTACCGGTAACATTATCGAAGTCCCGGCCGCGACGAGGTGGAGTCCCGCATGCCCGACATGCCGACCGTGCAAGAGGTGAAGCACCTTCAAGTGGCCTCGGGCGCAAGAGTTTTCAGCCCGGCCGCCGTGGTGGCGTCCTGCTTCGGGTTCATGCTCATCGGGGCGCTCCAGGCGTTCTACGGGCCCGCGATCCCGGCTTTCCGTGAGGAGTTCGGGCTGTCGCCGTCCGCCGCCGGGCTCGGGCTGAGTGCCCACTTCACCGGCGGGGTCGCGGGGGTGCTGCTCTTCGACCGGCTGTACGGGCGGATGGGCAACCGGCGGATCCTCGGCCTCTCGTACCTGCTGATGGGTCTCGGCGCGGCGGGCTTCGCGCTCGCGCCGAACTGGCCCGGCTGCCTGGCCGCCGCCCTGCTCGCCGGCTTCGGATTCGGCGGCATCGACTACGGCCTCAACCAGCTCTTCGCCGTCGGCTTCGGTCACCGCTCGACCGCGATGCTGAACATCCTCAACGCCCACTTCGGCATCGGGGCGATCCTCGGCCCCGCCGTGATCGCCACCGTCGGCGCCGAGCACTACCCGGCGGTCTTCCTCGCCTTCGCCGCCGCCAACCTGCCGCTGCTGCTGTGCCTGCGCGGCGTACGTGACCGGGTGCCCCAGCCGGCCGCCGGCACCTCCGGCGGGGAGGCCGGCGGCTCGGCCCTCGGTCGCAGCCTGGGCTCGGTGCTCGCGGTGTTCGTCGCCCTCTACGTCCTGCACGTCGGCATCGAGGCCGGCGTCGGCGGCTGGGAACCCACCCACCTGGAGACGGTCGGATACGGCGCCGGGGCCGCCGCGACCGCCACCTCCGTGTACTGGCTGATGATGACCGTCGGCCGTTTCCTGGTCGCCCCGATCGCCCTCCGGTACTCCCCCGGGACGATCATCGCCGTGTCGTGCGCCGGCACGACGGTCTGCCTGCTGCTCGCCGCCGTCCCCTGGCTCGCCCCGTACGCCTACGCCGGAGTCGGTCTGTTCATCGCCCCGATCTTCCCCACCGGCCTGCCCTGGCTGAACGAAGCCGCACCCCGCGCCCGCCGGGCCGGAGCGCTCGTCATCGCCGCCTCCCTGGTCGGGGGAGTGGCGGCCGGCCCGACGCTGGGCAAGGCCATCGAGTGGTCCGGGGTCCGCGCGGTACCGCTGCTGCTGTGCGCGGTCTCGGCACTGTGCCTGCTGGCCACGCTCTGGCTGATCCGCGCCACCACATCCAACTCGTCTGCCCCGTAACCGAGTTACGTCCTCGTCCCCCCCCCGCTACCCGTACGCCCGAGTCGAAGGGAAACAGCCTTGCGCACGCCCGCTCTGACCACGTCGTCCGATGGTTTCCTCCTCCACGGTGAGCCGTTCCGGATCATCTCCGGCGCGATGCACTACTTCCGCGTCCACCCCGACCTGTGGGCCGACCGGCTGCGCAAGGCCCGGCTGATGGGCCTCAACACCGTGGAGACGTACGTCCCCTGGAACCTCCACCAGCCCGACCCCGACAGCGCCCTCGTCCTCGACGGCCTCCTCGACCTGCCGCGCTATCTGCGCCTCGCCCGCGCCGAGGGCCTGCATGTGCTGCTGCGCCCCGGCCCGTACATCTGCGCCGAGTGGGACGGCGGCGGCCTGCCCTCCTGGCTCACCTCGGACCCGGACATCCGGCTGCGCTCCAGCGACCCCCGCTTCACGGACGCCCTCGACGGCTATCTCGACCTGCTGCTGCCTCCGCTGCTGCCGTACATGGCAGCGAACGCCGGCCCTGTCATCGCCGTCCAGGTGGAGAACGAGTACGGGGCGTACGGCGACGACACCGCGTATCTCAAGCACGTGCACGAGGCGCTGCGTTCACGCGGTGTCGAGGAGCTGCTGTTCACGTGTGACCAGGCGGGCTCCGGCCACCACCTGGCCGCCGGGAGCCTGCCCGGGGTCCTGTCGACCGCCACCTTCGGCGGCCGGATCGAGGAGTCCCTGAAGGCGCTGCGGGCCCACCAGTCCGAAGGGCCCCTGATGTGCTCGGAGTTCTGGATCGGCTGGTTCGACCACTGGGGCGAGGAGCACCACGTCCGCGACGGGGCCGACGCCGCCGCCGACCTCGACAAGCTGCTGGCCGCCGGTGCCTCCGTCAACATCTACATGTTCCACGGCGGCACCAACTTCGGCTTCACCAACGGCGCCAACCACGACCAGTGCTACGCGCCGATCGTCACCTCCTACGACTACGACGCCGCTCTCACCGAGTCCGGCGACCCCGGCCCGAAGTACCACGCCTTCCGCGAGGTGATCGCCCGCCACGCCCCCGTCCCGGACGAGCCGGCCCCGGCCCCCACCCCCAAACTCTCCGGAATCACCGTGGAGTTGGACCGCCGGGCGCCCCTGCTGCCGTACGCGACCAGCGCCAGTGGACAGGCCGTGCGCACCGAACACCCCGTCACCATGGAGGAGTTGGGTCAGCGCTCCGGCTACGCCCTCTACCGCACCACGCTCCCCGAAGCGGGCGACGGACTGCTCCACTTCACCGGCGGTGTCGGCGACCGTGCCCAGGTCTTCGTGGACGGCGCCCCCGTCGGCGTACTGGAACGCGAACGCCACGACGAGACCCTGCCGTTGCGCGTCCCGCACCCCGGCGCCACGCTCGACGTCCTGGTCGAGAACATGGGCGGCGTCAACTACGGCCCGCGCATCGGCGCCGCCAAGGGCCTGCTCGGCCCGGTCACCTTCAACGGCACGGCGCTGCTCGGCTGGGACACCCACCGGCTGCCGCTGGCCGACGTGTCCACGGTCCCCTTCGCCCCGGCCGAGGCGACCCCCCTCACCGTGCCCGCCTTCCACCACGGCACCTTCGACATCAGCGCCCCCGCCGACACCTTCCTCGCCCTGCCCGGCTGGACCAAGGGCCAGGCCTGGATCAACGGCTTCCACCTCGGCCGCTACTGGAACCGTGGCCCGCAACGCACCCTGTACGTCCCCGCCCCCGTCCTGCGCCCCGGTGCCAACGACCTGGTCCTGCTGGAACTCAACGCCACCACCGGCGCCCGCGCGCGGTTCACGGACACGCCCGACCTGGGACCGGTGAAGCCCTGATGACGCCGCCGCACCGGCTGCGCCTCCCGGCGCCCGGCGGACCCCCGCTGCGCGGCCACCTCCCGTTCTCCGACGCGCCGGGCGTGCCCGACCCCATCGAGGTCAACAGCCGTTGGCTCACCCGGGGAGGCCGTCCGTGGTTCCCCGTCTCCGGCGAGTTCCACTACACCCGCTACCCGGCCCGGGAGTGGGAGGAGGAACTGCTGAAGATGAAGGCGGGCGGGGTGACGGTCGTCGCCGCGTACGTCATCTGGATCCACCACGAGGAGACCGAGGGCCGTATCCGCTTCGACGGCGACCGCGACCTGCGCCGCTTCGCCGAGCTCTGCGCCCGCCACGGCCTGGACTTCATCCCTCGGATCGGCCCCTGGGTCCACGCGGAGGTCCGTAACGGCGGCCTCCCCGACTGGGTCCTGGCCCGCACGGACGCCCCGCGCACCGACGACCCGGCCTACCTCGCCCCCGTACGCACCTGGTACGAGGCCATCGCCGCGCAACTGCACGACTTGGACCGGTCCAAAGGTGGCCCGATCGTCGCCATCCAGATCGAGAACGAGCTGTACGACCAGCCGGGCCATCTGCTCACCCTGAAGCGGACGGCCCAGGCGGCCGGCCTGTCCGCCCCGCTGTGGACGTCCACCGCCTGGGGCGGCGTCCAGCTGCCGCCCGACGAACTGCTGCCCCTGTACGGCGGCTACCCCGAGACCTTCTGGACCGAGGCGGACGGCGGCTGGCCCGACACCTGCCGCAAGCACTTCTTCTTCACCCACCAGCGCGACGACGAGGGGATCGGCGCGGACCTCAGACCGACGACGGTCCGCGGCGGCGACCCCGACGCCCTCGCCGACCGATTCCCCTGGGCCACCTGCGAGCTGGGCGGCGGTATGGCGGTCGCCTACCACCGCCGCCCGCAGGTCGACGCGTCCGACATCGGCGCCCTCGGGCTCACCAAGATCGGCTGCGGTTCCGTCTGGCAGGGCTACTACATGTTCCACGGCGGCACGAACCCGCCCGGCGAGCTGACTCCCCTCCAGGAGTCCCACGCCACGGGCTACCCCAACGACCTCCCGGCCCTCACGTACGACTTCCAGGCCCCGCTGGGCGAGTACGGCCAGTACCGGCCCTCGTACGACGAACTCCGCCTCCAGCACCTGCTGCTGGCCGACTTCGGCCATGTGATCGCACCCATGGAGTCCGCCCTTCCGGAGCGGCGGCCGACCGGCCAGGGCGACCGGGAGACCCTGAGGTGGGCCGTGCGGGGCGACGACCGGTCGGGCTTCCTCTTCGTCAACAACCACCAACCGCACGAGCCGTTGCCCGACCACACGGACGTGACCTTCACGGTCGAGTTTCCCGACGCCCCACCCCTGACACTGCCGACCGTCCCCGTCACGGTTCCCCAAGGCGCCTACTGCTGCTGGCCGTTGCGGCTCGACATCACCGGACTACGGCTCGACTGGGCCACCGCGCAGCCCGTCTGCACGGTCGACGACGGCAGCGGCCGTACCGTCCTGGTCCTGGCAGCGACGGACGGCATCGCCCCCGAACTCGCCCTGGACGCCCGCACGGTGGCCGCTGTCTCGGCGCCTTCGGGGGAGGTCGCGGCCGTCGGTGACCGCATCCTGGTGACCGGGCTGCGGGCCGGCACGGACGCGCTGGTCGAGGTCGACACGGCCGACGGCGGCCGGGCCGGTCTCCTCGTCCTCGACGCGGCGACGGCCCGTACCGTCTACCGAGGGCGGGCCTGGGGCGCGGAGCGGCTCGTCCTCTCCGACGGCGGGGTCGTCTTCGACGCCCACGCGTCGGAGGTGCGTGTCCACAGCTCGGCCCCGGAACCGTCGTTCGCGGTGCTGCCCGCCCTGGAGCGGGCTCCGGTGGTGGCCGGGGCCACGGTGAAGGAGACGGCGGACGGGGTGTTCAGCCGGTACACGGTGGTGACGGCGGGCGACGGTGACGTGGGCGGTGCGGGCGGCGCGCTGCCGGTGGCGCTGGTCCGGGCTTCGGGGGAGGCTCCGGTGGTGGCCAGGGGGGTGTTGGGGCGGGCGAGTGTGCCCGCTGATGCGTACTTCGACGCGGTCGCCGCCGAGTATCACGTGGAGGTGCCGGGTGATGTGCCGCCCGGGGCGCTGCTT
>NZ_JAEMUX010000073.1 GCF_016598475.1 Streptomyces adelaidensis | reverse complement strand
AACCGCGTTCGCCTCTCCGCTGACCCTCATCCTCGACGAGGAACGCACGGGAGGGCGGAGCCTGGAAGAAGCCCTCTTCCTCAGCTTCACCGCCGATCTCGGCTTCTTCGAAGAGGTAGCCCTCGGCGTCACCCAGGCCACCGGCGCACGCGTCACGGTGGCGGGAGACGTCTCCATGGCCCGGAACGATCCCCGCTCCGTCCGGCGTGCCGGCCGTAGCTACCTCGCCGGTCTGGCATACGCCCACGGTGCCGCGTTCCACCCCAAGCTGATGGTCCTCGCTGGACCGGAGCACGCCACCATCGCCCTCGGCTCCGGCAACACCACGCTGGCCGGCTGGCAGGCCAACGCTGAGCTGTGGACAGTTCTGCGGGTGGACGGCGAGCAGAGTCCCACCGCGGTCCCGGAGCTGTCGGCGTGGCTGCGCGACCTCCCGGAAAAGGTGAGGTTCTCCGCCGGAGTGCCACAGGCTCTGGGGCGGGTCGCAGCACTGCTGGACCAGCTCCATCGCGACAGGAAACCCACGGCGCCACAGGTTCGCGTCGTCAGCAGTCTGCGTTCGCCGATCATCGGTCAGCTGCCGCAAGGGCCCGTCGACGAACTGGCCGTGTTCGCGCCCTTCTACGACCGACGCTCGATGGCACTGGGGCGGCTGCTCGAACGCTTGCGTCCGAGCCGGTTCACCCTCGCCTACCAGCCCGGACTCAGCGATCTCGACGGCCCGTCGGTCGCCGCCCTGGTGAAGGAGTACGACGGACGCGTCATCAGCGACAACGACCAGCGGTACCGCCACGGGAAACTCGTCGAGTGGGTCTCCGAGGGGCAGCGGTGGGCCCTGACTGGCAGCCCGAACCTCTCGGCCGCGGCCCTGCTGCTTTCCCAGGGCGAGGGAGGCAACTGCGAACTCGGCGTCATCACCCCCATTCCCGCCACCCTCCTTCCGGACGGCACCGACGAGCCCGCCGCCCGGCTGCACACGGCCCCGCCTCTTCCCCGCCCCATCGCCGGCAGTGGGCCGTTGCTGCTCGGTGCCCTACGCGTATCGGACGGCCTGGAGATCAGCGTGGCCCGGCCTCTCTCCGACACCGCTCACCTGGAGTTGTCTCAGGCGGCAGCACCACCGGAGGCATGGGAGCGCATCGCCGACATCCCGCCCGGACAGGCCACGCTGACGGTGACGGCTCCGGCTGATGCGGGCAGCCGTGTGCGCCTGGTCGTAGTCGACGGCGACGGCGTACCAACCTTCGGCAACATCGTGTTCGTCGTCGACCCTGACCGCGCTCTGCGCCGAATGACCCCGGCCCAGTGCCAGACCCCCACAACACGGCCACCCGACCTGTTCGCGGATCCCCGGCTCGCCGAACGATTCCTGGGCGACCTGGAAACCCTCCGTACGGGACTGGCCCCCACCCCAGCGGGCGTATCCGCGAGCAGCAGCGCTGGCGGTGCGGCCGCGACGGTACCGCTGGACGGCGACGAGGACGGCTGGGAGCGCTATCTGGACGAATGCGCCGGACGCGTCGGGCACCCGCTCACTCGCTTCGCGCTGGGGCTCCCACTGCCCACCGACACCAGCACGCCCTTTCAGGACCTGCTGCCCGTCTCCTGGGACGAGCGGTTCACCGACGACATCGAAGCCGCCCTCGACGATGACGACGCCGAGGCCGTGGCAGCAGAGCATGACCCCGAGGCAGCCAGTGCCGAAGCGAGCAGCACCGCCACCCTGCCCGACCTCCGGCAGGCCGACCAGGAAGTCCGCCGTAGATACCGGCGCTGGGTGGAGCGCCTCGTCGCCCTCGCTCCCCAGCTGGGCCCTCCGGAGCGCATGCTCGTCGTCCGGCTGACCCTGTGGACCGTCGCGGCAGGCGCCTGGCCTCCGGCACAAACCGACTGGCTGCCGCTGCTTTCCCGGGCCGTTCGCGCACTGAATCGAAACGATCTCCCCGAGCGGATCGAGCCCCAGGTCGGCAGCCTCGCCGCAGTCGCCCTGGCCGTGCTCCGAAGTCACGCCCCACGCTACGAAATCACCCCTGAGACACTCGCCTTCAACGAAGCCTCCCAGGCAGTCGGCCACCTGCTTCCCGCAGTGGACTCCGCGTACGTCGCGGAATACACGGCGCTGCTCGACACAGCCTTCGGCCCGGCCGTCGACCAGGCCGCCGTGCTCGATGTCGCGTCGGACGTCGTCCAGAACGATCCCCTCGCCGACGCCGTATGGTCCCTCGCCGAGAAGGGGCGTGACGTACACCGCCACGGACGACTCCTCCTCCATGTCACCGGCCGCTTCAGCAACCCCGCGCTGGTGGCACTCGAAGCAGTCGGCGCCGCCGAGGATGCGCCCCTGGTCGGGGCCTGGGCCGACTCGGGCTCGGACTCCGGCGGGGGAGCCTGGGCGCTGGTCGTCTGGCGTCGGCCCGACCTCATCGTGGTCGATGCCCGTCGGCCGATTCCCCTCTGGCGGCATTACCGGCTCACCGGGCTGATAGGCCCCAGAGCCCTAGCCGCACAGCGCGGCTTCGAATCCGCCGCCTCAGTACCCCACGGCCCCCGCAACCAGCCCTTCGAACTGGCTCACCAAGTCCTGTCAGACCTGCGTCTGGCCGGGCCACGGCCACCACGGTGCGAGCCATAGTCCGTGGACTACCCCGGGTGCTCGCCTCGGAGGACACCGTGCCACCGGCCACCGGTGGCACGGTGTCCTCAGGATCGGTGTACGGCAAGGTGCGAGCGGAGAGTGCTGTACGCCCCTACGGGGTCAGGGGCCATCAATCCGCTGCTGCCTCGTCCGAGTCGATCATGGCCAACCACCCGGACACCTCTTCCTCAGCCTGGCGTTCGTCAGCAGCGCTTTGTTCCTTGTCCTCCTCCCAGGCCACGCTCTTGAAGATCTCCTCCGATTCCCACTCATCAAGCAGTTCGTGAGGTCTGTGATCCCAGTCGCCGAGTTCCCCGTAGTACTCCTTGGCGCTGTACAGCAGTCGGAGATCCCCTTCGATGAGCCGATAGCGGGGGCTCACGCCGTAGAAATGCTGGTGTGTCGGGCGCCGTAGATTCACCTCGACCGCCCCGAGGTAGCTCTTCGACTCAGCCAGGAGCGCTTGGTGCAGGTCATCCAGTTGGCCTCTACGCACGCCATGGACGAGGGCGAAGGCCACTTCCACGTCCGCCAGCAGAGTGCCCAGGCCGTTGATGGAGTGCGTCGACCACACCTTGGGCTCACCCGCCAAGTGGGCCGCTGCGATATCGAGCGGCTTCGGCAAGCCGGTCAGTCCCGAGTGGGTGAAGAGAGTGCCCACGGAGACCATGAGATCGCGCCGGAACTCCGGCACCACCCGCATCAGCTGCCGGAATGTCTCCCGCTGGATCTGCCCCGGGCCGACCTCAAGTTCGTTGAAGTGCAGTGCCACAGTGACGTCATCGTTGCTCGGGTCACGAGTAGCGCCCAGCAGCCGCGATCCCGACCCGCGCGACGACAACCCTGTCTCGAAGTCGTCGACAGAAACCATCTCTACGGTCTCGTCCCCGCCCTGTATGACGTACTTCATGTATGCCCCTTCTGCGGTTTGCGGCTTCCCGAAGAACAGCGCGGAGATCCGAATCGCATCGGCGGATTCACCCACGACAAGGCCGATCCCCGCATAGGTGGCCTGCTCTGTCGCTGCGCTGGCCAAGTCCGTGCCGGCGGTAGTGGTGGTGAGCCATTGGGGGTCAAACCGGATCATGACCGTGCGTCCGTCCAGTCGGAAGGACAGGTAGGGGTCGTCTTGCCATGTTCCGGTGAGCGGCCGAGGAAATGGCTGGTTGGACACGTTGCGGCTACGCATCGGCGCGTTGAACGCCACGTACATTCCCTCCCGAATCGCGTCCGGGCGGGCTTCGTCGAGGGGAACAGCGTGCCCTCGCCACGACTCGAACACGGGACGCACAGTCCCGACGAACATTCCGGGGGCGAACCCCTGTCCAGAGAAGGGCCGTGTCGGATCGAGGCCGGCACGTTGAGCCGCCTGTTGCACGACATTCCCGCCAGGAAGCATCGCAACTCTCGGCACGTTGAGGTAGTCGATGCTGCTGTAGCTCATCCGCCACGCTTGCCCGGCCTTCCTCAGGGCGGCGGTCCAGGTCTCATGCTCCGCCTTGAGTCTGGACAACTCCTCAACGGTGTACGCCTTCCCGTTGTTCTTGTCGACGATGTCGTGGCAGGTTGAGCACAGCAACAGGAGGTTCGATACGGCGTTCCTGGCCTCGATCGGCACGGTGGGGTCTGCTCGGGGCCCGTGATCGCTGAGTGCCGCATTGTGTGCCGTCTGAGCCGTTGGGGTGCGCCCTGCAGTCCCAGGGTCCAGCTCCCGGCGACATAGCTGGCACATGCCATTTGCCAGCCTCCAGAGCTCCCGGCGAACGCTGTCACTGACCTCCGGCCCTCTGGCCATACCGCCCCACCCCATTGCCACTTCGATCCGTACACATGTGCACGCTGCTCAGAGGCACCGATCCTGCCAGCGATCAAGCCTCCAAGTGGTACCTCCACGTCATCTCTTCAGGCACCTCACGAGACATTGGCCGATACCGTGTGGTTCCACCCGTCGTAAGAGGGCCCTCGCGCCTGGTTCCGGGTTGAGCAGCTTCCCATCCGGATGACCGCGAAGCTCCAGAGGAGTCTCGAGAACACGTTGAAGAGAGTGCTGGCGAGTGACCGGTCGCCGAGTATGCAACAAGCCCTGAAGCGCTCGGCTGGCTGCACCTGCGAAGCACGGACCGCAAGCTGCCGCGTGAGACGGGGACGATACCGACCACCGGGATCGTCGATCGGACCGGCCAGGAACTGGCGCAGCCGTCACCTCAGCTGAGCCATCCGGCAACGGCGTGAGCGAGCGCGTCACCCCCCTGCTGCACCACGGTCCCCGCCACCAAGGCCGGCAACGCTTGCACAGCCCCGCGCAGCGCCCCAATCGCCGGGCCATCCGAGGCTGTCAGCGAGGTGTCGATGGAGTCCGCCATGGCGCGGAGCACCTGTGCGTTCGGCAGGACCGATCCGTTCTGATCCACCTCGGTGCGGAAGGCGGCAAGGAGATCGCGCACGGTTTCCACGCTGACGGCGGGACTCTCGACGGACGCGGACTGGTGGACGTTCGAGATGTTCTGCCCGACCACGTTCTGGAGCGGGGCGATGTTGTTACCGCCGATACTGATGCCCGAGCCGTGTCCCTGTTCCGGTTCGGGGCGGCGACGTCCTGCAACCATCAACTTCCTCCTCCTTGAGTCTTGTTGTCCTGGCCGACATTGCTGATGCCGTTGCCGGCGACGTTCTGGATGGGTGCGTTGTTGTCGCCGTAGACCTGGATGTTGGTGATGACCGCGGCCACCTGCCGCTCGTACGCAACGGTGTCGACGCCCAGTTCTTCGAGGTACGCGGAGACAGCGCGGAAGACGCAGGTCTGCATGAGGACGACGTGCCGCTTCGCGTCGTCGGCCTGGTGCATGTCGGTGACTTCTTCGATGGAGTACAGGTCCCGGAGGCTGACCGGATCCTTTTCCTCGGCTCGGCCGCCCTCCGATTGGACTCCGAGCGCGAGCCGGGTCACCAGCCGCCACAGTGTGAGCGGCCCGTGGAGGGCGTCCAACAGAGCCTGCACGACCACCCAGCCGTAAAGTCTCGCTCCGCGCTTGGCGACGGGTGAGTCTGTCACCTTCAGCTCGTTGTAGAGGGGCGTCATCACGTGCGGGCGCAGGGTAAGCCGTAGTTCGCCTGCCTCCAGTGCGGCATGCGCGAACAGGGTGACCACGACCTGGCCGTCCCAACTGACGCACTGCGCCCGCAAATAGAGCCGGTCCGGCACGCTGGACGGTGACCGGCGGCCCCGGCCGCGCAGGTCCGGCAGCTCCAACTTCGCGGCACGGATCCGTCGAAGCCACAGGTCGGACGGCAGCCCGAGAACCTCCGTGACGGAGAAGCCGGGTAGGGGATCGGTGATCTCCCGTGCGCCACGGCCCAGTTCCCTGAGGGCGTCGCCCATCCGCCTCAGCAGTTCCCGCTCGCCGAAGGACTTGATCGATACCTCTGGGTCCTTGGGCTTGAGTGCGATACCGATGTCAGCCACGCCCCATACGTAGCGTCCCGCTCCGACGAAGGTTTCCGGATGGTCATAGGGCAGTTCGAGCCGCGTCTGCGCGTTGCTGATGAGAGCCATCCGACGCATGGCCTTCGCCGACGTCCATAGCAGGCGATCAGACGCGATGCCGTCCCGGACGATCCTGGACAACCCCGCCCGCGCCATGAGGCGATCTCCCGCACAGACAAGTACGGCTCCGCCCAGCAGGGCGAACGGCAGCAGGAGCAGCCCGGTCCGCAGAGTGACCGCCTCGCCGCGTATCGGCTCGTAGGGGACTACCGCGAGTATCCAGGGCACACACAGAACGAGGTACGCCAGACGAGGCGAGGGCGCCAACCTCGACTTCTTGCCCTTCCGGGCTGCCCGCAGCCCGGCCCACCACATGAGGCAAGCCAGCAAGACGGCTCCGCCCCACACGACGGCCGCCCGGGGAACCTCGTACGCAACACCGACGGCAAAGAGCAGGACGAGCGTTCGCCGCAACCGACGCCGTCTCCGTGCGCGCAGACTGTGCGCGATGACGGGCACGAGGTCGAATCCGTACGACGGGACAGGCAACGGCGGCCCGTGCAGAACGTGATCACGTACCCACTGGGCCATGGGCTCACCCAGGGGAGGGCAGTCGTCGCTGCCCTCCAAGTAGATGCGTCTACGAGTACTGCGCCGCGGCTTGTTCGGTTTCTGATCCTTGCCCCGGATCTTGCTCCACCACGCCTTGATGGCCTTGACCCGGTCGGGACGGGTGTAGACGGCCTGGCACAGCAGCCTTGTCACCTCCGACGAGGTCGAGTCCACCTCACCAGAGCCGCCACCGTGAGAGGGGACAGGCCCGGCCTGAACCGGTACCGCGGGCCCATCGACCATCCCTTCCGGGGCACGCCCCTCTCGATCACGCAGTCCCCGACCGAACCCCATTCCCGCCCCCCCCGTTCACTGGCACGGCGGGCATCCTCATGGTGAACTCCCGGAACCACCAGACCGCAAACGCGACAATGCGCGCAACCGGCCTGGATCGGTGAAGGTTTGACCGAATACCGCTCTCAGCCAAGAGCACGTCGCGCACAACATCAACGCGCGGTCGCGTTCCGCTACTCAGAAAGCGGTCAGTGATCAACCGTCGCCGGGCTGAATCCTGCCGAGTTCGATCGGCCGGTCTGCACTCGAGCAAGTGCAGACCTGCCTGGGAGCCCGGACCCGCTCACGCTGGTGGCGGTCTTGCTTCAGTTCCATTCGCGGCGAAGGGGCGCGAACTCAGGACGCCAAGCGTTGCAGGCGGTCGGCGGCTTCCTGGAGAACGTCGTCCTTCTTGCAGAACGTGAACCGGACCTGGCTGCGGCCGACGTCGGGGTCGTCGTAGAAGACGGAGTTGGGGATGGCGACGACGCCGCAGCGTTCGGGGAGGGCGCGGCAGAACGCGTAGGCGTCCTTCTCCCCGAAGGGGGTGATGTCGGTGGTGATGAAGTACGTGCCCTGCGGCAGGTAGACCTCGAACCCGGCCGCGCGCAGGCCGTCGCCGAGCAGGTCGCGCTTGCGGTGGAGGTCGGCGCGGAAGCCGTCGAAGTACGAGTCGGGCAGCCGCAGAGCTTCGGCGATCGCGTACTGGAACGGGCCCGCGCTGACGTACGTCAGGTACTGCTTTGCCGTGCGGACGGCGGATACGAGCGCGCCGTTCGCCGTCACCCAGCCAACCTTCCATCCGGTGAAGGAGAAGGTCTTGCCGGCTGAGCCGATGGTGACCGTGCGTTCGCGCATGCCGGGCAGGGCCGCGATGGGGCGGTGGGTGCCCTCGAAGACCAGGTGCTCGTACACCTCGTCGGTGACGACGAGCAGGTCGTGCTCGACGGCGAGTGCGGCGATGGCGCTCTGTTCGTCGGCGGTGAGGACCATCCCGGTCGGGTTGTGCGGGGTGTTGAGGAGCAGGAGACGGGTGCGCGGGGTGATCTTGGCGCGCAGCTCGTCCAGATCCGGGCGGAAGGACGGGGCGCGCAGGGTGAGCGGCACGCGCTTCGCGCCGGCCATCGCGATGCAGGCGGCGTAGGAGTCGTAGAAGGGTTCGAAGGCGATGACCTCGTCGTCCGGCTCCAGCAGCGCCAGCAGGGTGGCGGCGATGGCCTCTGTGGCGCCGGCGGTGACCAGGACCTCGGTGTCGGGGTCGAAGGAGAGGTCGTAGAAACGCTGTTGGTGGTCGGAGATCGCGGCGCGCAGCTCCGGGATGCCCGGGCCGGGCGGGTACTGGTTGCCCTTCCCCTCCCGCAGGGCGCGGACGGCGGCCTCGCGGATCTCCTCGGGCCCGTCGGTGTCCGGGAAGCCCTGGCCCAGGTTGATCGAGCCCGTCGCGGTCGCCAGCGCCGACATCTCCGCGAAGATCGTCGTTCCGAGCCCGTCCAGTCTGCGGTTCAGCAGCGGCCTGCCGCTCATTTCTCCACCATCCTCACCCGGGCGTCCGGATATGCGTCGATCTTTCGGGACCATCCTCGCTGATGGCTGACCGGGCGCTCACGCGGCCAGATTCCAATAGGTAGGCGAAAAAGCCTTGACCCAGCCGACCTTCCATCCGGTGAAGGAGAAGGTCTTGCCGGCCGAGCCGATGGTGACCGTGCGTTCGCGCATGCCGGGCAGGGCCGCGATGGGGCGGTGGGTGCCCTCGAAGACCAGGTGCTCGTACACCTCGTCGGTGACGACGAGCAGGTCGTGTTCGATGGCGAGTGCGGCGATGGCGCTCTGTTCTTCCGCGGTGAGAACCATCCCGGTCGGGTTGTGGGGGGTGTTGAGGAGAAGGAGGCGGGTCCGCGGGGTGATCTTGGCCCGCAGCTCGTCCAGGTCCGGGCGGAAGGACGGGGCACGCAGGGTGAGCGGTACGCGCTTCGCGCCGGCCATCGCGACGCAGGCGGCGTAGGAGTCGTAGAAGGGCTCGAAGGCGATGACCTCGTCTCCTGGTTCGAGGAGGGCGAGCATGGCCGCGGCGATCGCCTCCGTCGCCCCCGCGGTGACCAGGACTTCCGTCTCGGGGTCGAAGCTCAGGTCGTAGAAGCGGCGCTGGTGGTCGCTGATGGCGGTACGCAGCTCCGGGATGCCCGGCCCCGGCGGGTACTGATTGCCGTGGCCCTCCCTCAGCGCACGGACGGCAGCCTCGCGTACCGACTCCGGGCCGTCCGTGTCCGGGAAGCCCTGGCCCAGGTTGATCGAGCCCGTCGCTGTCGCCAGTGCCGACATCTCCGCGAAGATCGTCGTCCCGAGCCCGTCGAGCCTGCGGTTCAGCAGTGGCCTGCCGCTCATGTCTCCACCGTCCTCACTTGGATATCCGTCGATCCTTCGGAACCATCCTGGCCGATGCCCGACCAGGCGTTCACGCGGCAGGCCTCCGACAGGCAGGCGAAAAGGTCGCAGCTCGTCGAGGCCCGGCCGGAAACGCCCCTCGTACGGCCGCAGGGGCTTGCGCTGGACGTCATGGCCGTCGTCCCGCGCCGAACCTCTGGACTTGCTCAACTCGGCTTTGGCCGGTGAGACGGCCGGGCATCCCCACGTCACGCACGGCCCACGGGGGGTCTGCAAGGGGGACGAAAGGCAGGTGCCGAGATGGAGGTCTTCTTCTACTTCTTCCTGGGCGCGATGGTGCTGCTGGGCCTGGTGTCGAGGGTGGGCCGGTGCGGCCGGAGCCGTCGCCGCCGCAGCTGGTGGGCGGACGGCGGGTCGTCGTCGCACGGGAGCAGCGGAACGTCGTGCGGGGGCGGGTCCTCCTGTGGCGGCGGGTCCTCCTCCTGCGGCGGTGGCGGTGGCGGCTGTGGCGGAGGTAGCTGACGTCATGGTCGGGGCGATCCTCCTACTCGGACTCTTCCTGTTCGTCGTCGTCGCCGTGGTGGTGTCGATCGTCGTGGGAGTCAGGCGGGATACGGCGAGCAACGCGCCGGGCCTGAACAGCCACCGTCGGCCGAAGGGCAGCGGGCGGGCGGGGAGCAGCGGCTCCTCCTCGTCCTCCTCGTCGTCGTCGAGCGGTGGCTACACATGCGGCAGTTCGTCGTCGTGCGGCGGTGGCAGCGGTGGCGGCTCGTCCTGCGGCGGTGGCGGTGGTTGCTGACCGCGCGGCACCGGCTCCGTACGGCGAAGCCGGCGAAGCTGACGAAGCCGGCGAACCTCTGGACTTGCTCAACTCTGCTTTGAGCGATCGGACGCGGGGGCATCCCCGTGACACGCAAGTGAGCGAGGCGCCCACGGGGGGCCGCTTCGGGGGACTCGGAACGAAAGAGGGGAGGGTGGCGCCATGAACGGGATCGCGGTGATCGGCATCATCCTGGCGGTGGTGTGTGTCGTGCTGGTGGTCGTCGTGGCCACCGGCCGGAGCAGGGCGAACGCGCGGCGAACGGTACGACGTCCGTCGGGCGGCGGCGGTGGATACGGCGGCGGCCACGTCCGCCGCACGAGCAGCGACAGCAACGCGGCCAACTCCAGCAGCGACAACAGCTGGTGGGTGCTCGGGGCCGCGACGGCCGCCGACGGCGGCTCGTCGGGTTCCTCGTCGAGCGACGACCGGGGTTCGTCGTCCGGGGGCGGTTCGTCGCACAGCGGTTCCTCGTGCGGCAGCAGCAGTGGCTCCTCGTGCGGCAGCAGCAGTGGCTCGTCCTGCGGCGGGGGGTCCTCCTGCGGTGGCGGTGGCGGGGGCGGATGCGGTGGAGGCAGCTGACACGGGGCAGCCGAGCTCCACGACACGAGCGCCTGCCGGGATGAACTTCCCGGCGGGCGCTCGCGTGTGTGCGCTCGCGTGTGTGCGGCCGGATCTTCCGGGCAGGCGCTCGGATGTGACGGGGGTTTACGCCTGAGTACGCCGGGTGGGCCCGGTTGTCCGGGGAGCGCTCGCCGGTGTCCGCGCGCCCGGCAGGGCGGGCGTGCGGGGGGCACGGCGGCGGCTGGGGCGTACGCCCGGTTGAACAGTTGAGCTGCGCAGCCCTCGGGGGGATGGAAAGCACGTCAAGTTGGGTAAAAACGCTGTGGTGGCGCCACAGTTCATGATTCCCTATAAATCGCCAACGCAGCCCCCGGACGTCCCTCCCGGCAGGCCTGACCTGGCTCGACCGGACCGACTGGGACGTCGTCCTCACCCGACCTGGCTGACCGGGCCACATCTCCCGTTGCCGACCGGGGCGCGCCGGACCCACTCCTCTTCTCTTCTTTGCGTGCTAGCGGAGCCGACCCATGCTCACGACCCTGAACACCACCTACACCGACACGCGCGCGGCCGACCTCGCCTGGGCCCTGGGCCGCGAACCGCTGCCCGCGCTCGCCACGCTCGACTTGGAATTGACAGGTGCGAAGCTGCAGTTGAGACTGCTCGGCGCTTCCCACCAGGTGCTGCTCGAGGAGGAGCAGGGGAGCCACTGTTCGGAGACGGTCGCGTGCATCGCGGGTTCCAGCAGCCCCCTCCCGCTCGGCGTCGCCAAACGCATCGACGACTGGGAGTACGAGTTCGCCGCCCGCGTCGAGGTCTTGTCCCCCGGCTCCTTCGCGGGCCGGGCCCAGGAGCTGCTGGCCCTCGTCTCCGACCACCCCCACGGCCTCGCGGGCGTCTTCCCCGGCAGCCCCCACGCCTTCACCGCCATGCTCGCCCAACGCCACGAGGGCCAAGTGCACTGGCGTACATGGCACGCCTATCCACAGGACGGCCAACTGGTGGCCACGAGAACGAGGGTGGGAGTACGGGTAGCCGCGCCGCTCTGAGGGGCAGGCGACCGGGGGTGATCGCAAGTGAGAAGCATGGGGCGCAGCCCCGCTTTTCAGGGGCGCGGGGCTGTGACATATGCGGCCCCGCCGCGTGGGCGCGAGCAACCCACAACCCACCCACAACCCACCCGCACCCGCCGAACAACCCGAACCCCCGAGCTATGAGGCGCCCCCGCCCAAGCGTCGCAGACCACCCGTGTGGGTGACCCAGCGGAGCGCGACCACGACGGTAGCGTGCCAGGCGTGATCGAGCCGCACGCCCCCGCACCCCCCGGCGCTCCACCCCCTTGGCGCGGCCAGGGAGGGATGGGCGGCCACGCGTGGCTACCGGTCCGCCCAGGAGTAGGCCGCTTCCTCGTCCTCGCCGGCGTCTTCGTCTGCGCCGCCTGCGGACTCGTGTACGAACTCGAACTCGTCGCCCTCGCCTCGTACTTGATCGGCGACTCGGTCACCCAGGCCTCCGTCGTCCTCTCGGTGATGGTCTTCGCGATGGGCATCGGCTCCCTCGCCGCGAAACGCCTGCGCCCCCGCGCGGCCCTCGGCTTCGGCGCCATCGAGGCCGCCCTCGCCCTCGTCGGCGGCGCCAGCGCCCTCGTGATGTACGCGGCGTTCGCCTGGACCGGCGACTGGGGCGGCATCTGGGCCGACGGCTCGCGCTACCTCCTCGTCGCCTTCTCCCTGGCCATCGGGCTGCTCATCGGCGCCGAGGTCCCGCTCCTGATGGAGCTGATCCAGCGCATCCGCCGCCAGGACGCGGGCGGCGCGGTGGCCGACCTGTTCGCCGCCGACTACGTGGGCGCGCTGGTCGGCGGCCTCGCCTTCCCCTTCCTCCTCCTCCCCTGGCTCGGCCAGCTGACCGGCGCCCTGCTCACCGGCACGGTCAACGCCCTGGTCGGCGGCGCCCTCGTGCTGGGCCTGTTCCGCCACGACCTGAGCCGCCGGGCCCGCTGTCTCCTGCTGCTCACCAACCTCGTGGTGCTCGGCCTCCTCGCCGCGGCGGCCGTCCACGTCGACGACTTCGAACGCGCGGCCAGGCGTGCGGTGTACGGCAGGGACGTACGGGTCGCACTGCAGACCGACGTCCAGGAGATCGTCCTCACCGGCGGCCGGGACGGCCGTCCGCTCTCCCTCTACCTCGACGGGCGGCTGCGCATCAGCGGCCGCGACGAACACCGCTACCACCGGGCCCTCGTCCACCCGGCGATGACCGCCGGCCGCCACGCCCGCGTCCTCGTGCTCGGCGGCGGCGACGGCCTCGCCACCCGCGAAGTCCTGCGTCACCAGGGCGTACGTGAGGTGGACATCGTCGAACTCGACCCGGGCGTCGTCCGCTTGGCGCGCACGGACCCCGCGCTCTGCGAGCTGAACGGCCACGCCTACGACGACGCACGCGTACGCGTCTTCACGGAGGACTCCTTCACCTGGCTGCGGCACGCACGCGGTCTGGCGGAGATGACGGAGGGGACGGAGGGGACGGAGGGGACGGAGGGGACGGAGGGGATGGGGAGGACGGGGGCGGCAGGGAGGTACGACGTCGTGATCTCGGACCTCCCCGACCCCGGCATCACGGCGAGCACCAAGCTCTACTCGCAGGAGTTCTACGGCCTGGCCCGCTCGGTCCTGGCCCACGACGGCCGGCTGGTCGTGCACGCGGGCCCGGTCTCGTCCCGCCGGCACGTCTTCTGGACCGTCGAGGCCACCCTCCGCGCGGCCGGCCTGCGCACCACGCCCTACCGCATCGCCACCCCCGACCCCGGCTTCGTCACCGGCCCCGACCGCACGGCCCACACCTCCCGCTTCCCGCACGACTGGGGTTTCGTCCTGGCGGCCCCGTACGGCGGCCCCCCGCCCCCGGGCGCCGGGACCGCGCCGCTCGACGACCGTGACCGGGTGGAGGGACTGCCACCGTCGACGCTGGTGCATCCGAGGTACATCGACTGACCGCCGTGCGAGTCGCGAGGGACGGAACACGGGCAACACGGGCAATAACGCGTATGAACAGGTGCGGCGCGACCCCTCCTGGGTAGGCTCGACTGCCATGGAGCATGAGGTGTTCGTTCCGGTTTCCGCAGACCGCCTCCGGGAGGCGCTGTCCGACCCCGAACGGGTGGCCCGAGCGGTCCCCGGGCTCCAGCGGGACGCGGGCACCCCACCCGTCGCCGGCCGCCTGAAGGTACGCGTCGCCGGCCACACCATCACCTACCGAGGCACCCTCCGCGTCACGTCCCGCCCCGACGGTTCCTACGCCGTCGAGGCCGACGCCACCGAGTCCCGAGGCACCGGCACCGTCAAGCTCACCCTCACCCTCCGCCTCACCCCCGCCACCGACGGCACGACCATCACCTACGACGCCACCGCCACCGCCGACGGCCGCGTAACCGAACTCCCACCCGAGGCAGTGTCCTCAACAGCGACCCGACTGCTGGGACGGTTCGCGGAAAACCTGGGCCTCGCGGAAGAGCCAGAAGCGACACCCACCCCGAAGGCCACCGAACCCCCTGCCCAAGCCAAGGCCCCCGAGGCGCCTGAGGCCTCCGAAGCTCCCGAGGCCTCCGAGGCCCACCAGGCTCCCGAGGCCCCCAAACTCCCGGAAGCCCCGGAAGCCCCGGAAGCCCCGGAAGCCCCGGAAGCCCCGGAAGCCCCGGAAGCCCCGGAAGCCCCGGAGATCCCCGAGGCCCACGAGGCCCAGGAGGCTCCGGAAGCCCCGGAGATCCCCGAGGCCCACGAGGCCCAGGAGGCTCCGGAAGCCCCGGAAGCTCCCGAGGCCCCCAAGACCCCGGAAGCTCCCGAGGTCCCCAAGACCCCGGAAGCTCCCGAGGCCCCCAAGACCCCGGAAGCTCCGGGGGCCTCCGAGGGTCCGGAGGCCCCCGACGCCCCCGACGCCCCAAAGGCCCCCGAACCCGCCGACCCCTCGCCCGGCGCCACCCCCCCACCCCCCGCCGTCGAACCCGACGCTCCGCCCTCGCCGCCGGACCCCTTCGGGGAGGGCGGTCTCGTCGCCGGAGGGGAACCCCCGGCCGAGGCCGCGCACGCGCGCCGGACGATGATCGGCCGTAGCGCGGAGGAGGTCGACCACGCCCCGCCGCGTGGCCGTTACGCCCCGGTCCCGGCCCCCGAAACCGCCTCCGCGACCGCGACCCTCCGCTGGGCGGCCCCCGCGGCGGCCCTCGCCGTCGCCTCCGCCATCCTCGTGGGCCGCGCCCTGCGCAAACGCCGCTGATGCCGCTCTCCCCGCTGCCGTCCCCCTTGCCGCCGGGGGCCACGGGCTTCTTCGAGCCCGGCGACGGGTTGCCGCCCAAGTCGGACGGGCGGGCGTTCCGTACAGCCCTGTACGCCGCCGCCCGCGCGTCCGGGGGCCAGGTGGGCGAGATGACGGAGGCGGTCGGCCCGCGGACGTTCCACACCGCCTCGGTGATCCACCCGGAGGAAGCGGCCGAGAGCATCGTGCTCTGCCACCTCCACCACCCTTGGATCGCGTTCGCCGGGGAGCGCCTGGACCACTACGAGGACGACTTCCTCGTACCGCCGCCGTGGGCGGGCGCGTTCGGCGCGGCCGGCTTCCTGGTCCTCGGCCGCGAGCGGCTCAGTACGCCCCTCTCCCACGTGGACGCCTCGGCGATGTCCGGGTTCGAGTGGAGTCAGGCGCGCTGTCACGGCACCGGCACGCTGGGCGGAGTGCTCTTCAACTCGTGGGACTGAGCGCGCCGCGCTCCGGCCAACACCACTGAACTCCCCAAGCCCGTCCGCCCAGTAGGGTCGATGCGTGAGTAGCGAAGAGATCACGTTGGCCGCGGGTGACGCGGAGGTGGTGCTGGCGCCGGGGAACGGGGGCCGGGTGGCGGGGCTGCGGGTCGGTGGGGTCGAACTGCTGCGGCAGGGAGAGCGGTTCGGCTGCTTCCCGATGGTGCCGTGGTGCGGACGCATCCGGGACGGCCGTTTCCTCAGCGGAGGCGTCGTACAGCAGATGCCCCTCAACGCCCCGCCCAACGCCATCCACGGCACGACCCGCGACGGCGCGTGGCGGGTGGCGCGCCGCGGTGACGCCGAGGCCGTCCTCACGTACGACCTCGTCGAGCCCTGGCCCTACCCCGGCCGCGTCACCCAGGTGATGGCCCTGACGCCGGACGCCCTCACGCTCACCATGGCCGTGGAGGCGCACGACTCCTCCTTCCCGGCGCAGATCGGCTGGCACCCCTGGTTCAACCGGAACCTCGCGGCCGGCGGCGAGGACGTACGGCTCGACTTCGCGCCCGCCTGGCAGGAGGAGCGCGGCGCGGACCACCTGCCCACCGGCAGCCGCCTCGACCCCAAGCCCGGCCCCTGGGACGACTGCTTCGGCATGCCCGGCGGCGTGGACGTCACCCTCACCTGGCCGGGCCTGCTGGAGCTGAAGGTCGCCTCCCGCGAGGAGTGGGTCGTGCTCTACGACGAGCAGGCGGAGGCCGTGTGCGTCGAGCCGCAGACCGGCCCGCCCAACGGCCTCACCAGCCACCCCCGCCTCGTCACCCCCATCGACCCCCTCGAAGCGACGACCACCTGGAGCTGGCGGCGCCTGTAAGGGGACATAAGGGCCCCCTTAAGCTGGGCGGCATGACTGACGTGGACGTACGCGGATCGTTGTTGCAGCAGATCAAGGACAAGGCCGTGGTGCACGGCAAGGTGACCCTGTCGTCGGGTCTGGAGGCGGACTACTACGTCGACCTGCGCCGCGTCACTCTCGACGGCGAGGCCGCCCCGCTGGTCGGGCAGGTACTGCTCGACCTGACGGCCGACCTCGACTTCGACGCGGTCGGCGGGCTCACGATGGGCGCCGACCCCGTGGCCGCCTCGATGCTGCACGCCGCCGCCGCGCGGGGACAGAAGCTGGACGCCTTCGTCGTACGCAAGGCCGCCAAGGCGCACGGCATGCAGCGCCAGGTCGAGGGGCCGGACATCGCGGGCCGCCGCGTGGTCGTCGTCGAGGACACCTCCACCACCGGCGGCTCCCCGCTCACCGCCGTCGAGGCCGTGCGCGCGGCCGGCGGCGAGGTCGTCGCCGTCGCGACCATCGTCGACCGGGCGACCGGCGCCGCAGAGAAGATCGAGCAGGGCGCGGGCGTGCCGTACCGCTTCGCGTTCTCGAAGGACGAACTGGGTCTCGACTGAACTGGGTCTCGACTGAACTGGGTCTCGACTGAACTGGGTCCCGACGGACAGTCGAACCCCAGAGCTAGTGGTTACCGAACAGTTCCGGACACTTTGACCGGAGCATCCGGTCACGTCTGGAAAGATGGGACCGACGATGACGTCGCCACCCCTAGGTCAGGGCCGTAAGCAGCAGCACGCCACCCGCAGATAACAAGGAGCGGACAGATGCCCATCGCAACCCCCGAGGTCTACAACGAGATGCTCGACCGGGCGAAGGCAGGCAAGTTCGCCTACCCGGCCATCAACGTGACCTCGACCCAGACGCTGCACGCCGCGCTGCGCGGCTTCGCGGAGGCGGAGAGCGACGGCATCGTCCAGATCTCGACCGGCGGCGCCGAGTTCCTGGGCGGCCAGTACAGCAAGGACATGGTGACCGGTTCCGTCGCCCTGGCCGAGTTCGCGCACATCGTGGCCGAGAAGTACCCCGTCACCGTCGCCCTGCACACCGACCACTGCCCGAAGGACAAGCTGGACGGGTACGTCCGTCCGCTGATCGCGGTGTCCGAGGAGCGGGTCGCGCGCGGCCAGAACCCCCTGTTCCAGTCCCACATGTGGGACGGCTCGGCGGAGACCCTCGCCGACAACCTCGCCATCGCCCAGGAGCTCCTCGCCCGCGCCGCCGCCGCGAAGATCATCCTTGAGGTCGAGATCACCCCGACCGGTGGCGAGGAGGACGGCGTCTCGCACGAGATCAACGACTCCCTCTACACGACGGTCGACGACGCGATCCGTACGGTCGAGGCGCTGGGCCTGGGCGACAAGGGCCGCTACCTCCTGGCCGCGTCCTTCGGCAATGTCCACGGCGTGTACAAGCCGGGCAACGTCGTCCTGCGCCCCGAGCTGCTGAAGGAGCTCAACGAGGGCGTCGCCGCCAAGTACGGCAAGGCGTCCCCGTTCGACTTCGTCTTCCACGGCGGCTCCGGCTCCACCGCCGAGGAGATCGCCACCGCGCTGGACAACGGCGTCGTGAAGATGAATCTCGACACCGACACCCAGTACGCCTTCACCCGCCCGGTCGCGGACCACATGTTCCGCAACTACGACGGCGTCCTGAAGGTCGACGGCGAGGTCGGCGACAAGAAGACGTACGACCCCCGCACCTGGGGCAAGCTCGCCGAGGCGAGCATGGCCGCGCGTGTCGTCGAGGCGACGCAGAACCTGCGTTCGGCGGGCCAGAAGATCAAGTAAGCCCCACCTCGTGGACGACGAGCCCGGTGCCCTGGTGGCGCCGGGCTCGCTGTATACCTGACCCATGCCCGACATCCGGCTGGCCTCGCCCCAGGGCCGATGGGTCCTGCTCACCACGATCCTCGGCTCCAGCATGGCCCTGCTGGACTCCACCGTCGTCAACGTCGCCCTGCCCCGGATGGGCGAGGACCTGGACGCGGATCTCGCGGCCCTCCAGTGGACCGTCAACGCGTACATGCTCACCCTGGCCGGTCTGATCCTGCTCGGCGGCGCCCTCGGCGACCGTTTCGGCCGGCGCCGGGTGTTCGTGATCGGCGTGGTGTGGTTCGCCGTGGCGTCCCTGCTGTGCGGCATCGCGCCGAACGTCGGCGTACTGATCGCGGCCCGCGCGCTGCAAGGCGTCGGCGGGGCCCTGCTCACCCCCGGTTCGCTGGCGCTCATCCAGGCCTCGTTCCACCCCGACGACCGGGCGCGGGCCGTCGGCCTGTGGTCCGGCTTCGGCGGCATCGGCGCCGCTGTCGGCCCGTTCCTGGGCGGCTGGCTGGTGGACGGCCCCGGCTGGCGCTGGGTCTTCCTGCTGAACGTCCCCCTCGCGCTCGTCTGCGTCCCGATCGCCACCCGCCACGTACCCGAGTCGGGCGACGGTCAGGCACACCCCGGCCGCTTCGACGTCCTCGGCGCGGCCTTGGGCGCGTTGTCGTTGGCGTTGGTGACGTACGCGCTGATCGAGGCGGGGGAGGGGTCACTGCTGGTGACCCTGTCGGCCGTCGCGGGTGTCGCGGCGGGCGTGGCCTTCGTCTCCGTCGAACACCGGCGCCCCGATCCGATGATGCCGCCCAAGATCTTCGCCTCCCGCCAGTTCACGGTGGTCAACCTGGTCACCCTGTGTGTGTACGCGGCCTTCGGCGGCTTCTTCTTCCTCGCCGCGCTCCAACTCCAGGTGGTGTCGGGCTACTCGGCGCTGGGGGCGGGCACGGCCCTCCTCCCCATCACGGTCCTGATGCTCCTGCTCTCCTCCCGCGCGGGCGCGCTGGGCGAACGCATCGGCCCCCGCATCCCGCTCACCGTCGGCCCACTGCTGTGCGCGGCGGGCATGCTGCTCGCGCTGCGGGTGGGGCCGGACGCGTCGTACGTCGCCGATGTCCTGCCCGCGCTGGTGGTGCTCGGCCTCGGCATGGTCACCCTGGTCGCGCCCCTCACCGCGACGGTCCTGGCCTCGGTCGACACCGAGCACGCGGGCCTGGCGAGCGGCATCAACAACGCGGCGGCCCGCGCGGCCGGCCTCATCGCCGTGGCCGCGCTGCCGCTGATCGCGGGGATGGGCCCGGAGGCGTACCGCTCGGCGACCCAGTTCGACGACGCGTTCGACACGGCGATGCTCGTCTGCGCCGCCACACTGGTGGCCGGCGCGGTCCTGGCCTGCGCGACGATCCGCCGCCCGGCCCCGGACTGCCGCCACCCCGAGTGCCGCACGCACTGCGGGGTGACCGCGCCGCCGCTGGAGGCGGGGGCGGGGGCGGGGTCGGGGGCGGGGGCGGGAACGGAAACAGGGTCCGGGTCGGGGGACTCGGGCGGTCTGGAGAAGTGAGGCGGTGCGTGGACAACTCCTGGGTGATCACACGTGGTGGCAGCGCGTCTGAGCCATGACGATGGCTCGTCTCCGCATTCGCCTTCCCCGCGGCCGAGCCGGTCAGGGATCATGAAGCATGCGTTCGGATGACTGGCACCTCCACCTCACTGAAGACGTCGACGACTTCCTCGCCCGAGCCGGAGAGTTCCTGCGCTCGCGCCCCGTCCTGCACACCACGCCGCTGAGCGTGACCGAGAAGCTTCGGACGCAGGGGACGGGCGGTGCCCAGGGCCCCGTCCTCGGTCGGCTGGAGCGGGCGGGCGAGATCCACGCCACCTTCCACCGCTTCCCGTCCCGCGGCCTGTTCGTCACCCCCCTCACCCCGGATCAGGCCGACACCCTCGCCGCCCACCTGGTCGACCTCGGGTACTCCCTCCCCTACGTCAGCGCGGACCACGACACCGCCACCGCTTTCGCCGAGGCCTGGCAGAAGCGCACCGGGGCGACCCCGACGCCCCGCGTCCGGCTCCACCTGTACCGCCTCGGCACGCTCACCCCGCCGGAGCCGTTCCCGGCGGGCCGGGGCCGACTCCTGGGCGAGCGGGACCACGAGCACCTCATGCACTGGTGCCGCGAGTTCGCCGCGGACGTGGAGGAGGACGTCGTCATCGACGCCGCCACCTGGGCCGGCACCCGCTTCGCCGAGAAGAGCTACACCTTCTGGGAGACCCCGGACGGCACCCCCGTCTCCATGGCGGGCGTGAACCCGACGGTCGGCGGCCAGGCCCGCATCGACCCCGTCTACACCCCGGCCCACCTGCGCGGTCGCGGCTACGCGGCCGCCGTCACGGTCGAGGTGACCCGCGCCGCGCTGACGGCGGGCGCCAAGGAGGTCGTGCTGTACACGAACGCGGCCAACCCCACCAGCAACGCCCTCTACCAGCGCCTCGGGTACGTCCGGGTCACCGACTTCGCGGTGTACGACTTTGCTTGACATGCTCCTCGGGCTGAAGCCCGGGGAGGCCGGTTGGTGCGGGGCCGATTGGTCCCACGCTTACAGGTGGCCGGCGAGTTCGGCGAGGAAGTCCGCGTTGGCCTGAACGTCGTGGCCGAGCACGACCTGATGGTGCGGGAGCGCGGCGAGCTGGTCGGCGACGGCGGCACGGGCCAGGTCGTCGCCGCCGCCGTTGATGCCGGGGGCGAGGCCGAAGTGGTCCGGGTAGCGGTCCTCGGTGGCGCCGCTCATGAAGTCGTCCTCGCCGAGGGCCCGGTCGCCCTCGATCACGGCCGGGACGGCGGAGGGGTCGATCCGGGGGAACAGCAGCGCTGCCGCGCGACCGCCGGTCGTCAGCTCCATATCGAACCAGGTGGCGAACTGGTCGGGGAACACCTGCACCTTCCGCTCCCGCTTGCCGCCCGACTCCCACAGCGGCTCGCGTCGGCCGGCGAACAGTGCGTCGGTGACGTCCTGGTGCTGGGTGGGGTGGAGCTGCTCACCCGCCTGGAGCCGCTCCCGGACGACGTCGTACAGGCCGAGGGCATCGAGCAGACCCAGCCCGACGGCCGCCGCCGACGGCCACGGCAGGACGCGCAGCTCATCACCGACGACCTTGACGAACACTCGGTCGTTCGCGAGCAACTGGGCGCCGCGGCCGGCCAGCAGCAGCGCCGTGGTGGTCTTGCCCGACCCTTTGGACCCGAAGGCGAGCAGCGCCCGGTCGTCACGGACGACGGCGGAGGCGTGCAGCAGCGTCCACCCGCTGCGCAGCAGGGCCGCCCGGATCATCTCCCGCGCGATCCGGGCCGAAGCCAGCGCCAGAGCCTCCGACGTGTGTCCAGCGATGGTGACGTAGCTGCCGAGCTGCTCGGAGCGGTAGGCGAGTCCCTCTTCGGGCGAGACGCCGGTGATGGTGCCCATGCTGTCCCGGGCGAGCAGCAACCGGGCTTTGGCGTAGGTGACCGCGTCGTGCGGGCAGCTGGTGACCAAGGTGAGCAGCTGGGCGTACGTGTTGTCGTCGATGTCGGCTGTGACCAGCGGGCCGGCGCAGACACCTTGGGCCGGGACCTCGAACGCGTTCCACCAGGACCCGAAGTAGCGGCGGGCCCAGTCCGTGACGAAAGGCGTGTTGCTCAGGACGGTCACGCTCGCGTCCGCGGCGTGCAGCCGGGTGGCGGTGGGGATACTCACGTCATCTCCAGTTGGTCAGGTGGGTCAGGACGGCCGTAACGCCTGGTAGGCGGCACGGAGCTTGGTTGCCGCTTGGGTCAGTTGCGCGTGTTCGTCCGCGTCGAGGTCGGGCAGGCACGCTACGGGCCGGCCGGAGGTGAAGCGCAACGGAATTCCGAGCCAGTCCTCTCCGTGGCGGGCGCTCAGTTCCTCGGTTCCGTCGTCCAGGGCGAGGGACTTGCGCAGGGCTGACAGCACGGCCCCGGCGGGACCCGAGCGGGTACGGCCCACACCGTGGCTGATCCGGCCGGGCCGGGTGCGCAGTTCGGCGCGTACCTCCGCAAGGGGGACCGAGACGGGCCGGCCGTTGACGGTGGTCGAGGAGGCGCACACCACGGCGTGGTCGCCGTGTTCGCCGATCACGTGCCCATGCACGGCCGCCGGCGGGACGCCGAGCAGGCGGGCGAGGGTGAGCCGGTAGCGGGCCGAGTCCAGGTTCGAGCCGATGCCGTACACGCGCGGGCAGCCGGAGATCTCGGCGAACAGCCTGCTCATCTGGTCGACCGGGTTGGTGACCACGAGCACGGTCCCGGTGTAGCCGCGCAGGGCGGTCGCGAGCGCGGACACGACGGGGGCGTTGGCCATCGCGCCGCCCATACGTACGTCGTTGGTGTGCGTGTTGGTGAAGGAGGCCCGCGCGGCGAGGACGACGGCCGCGCAGTCGGCCAAGTCTGCCACCTCGCGGGCTTCGGGACGCACGGGTGAGCCCGTGGCCTGCCGCATGTCGTCGAGGTCGGCGACGAGGGCGTGGGCCTGGTCGAGAAGGCGGGAGGCGACGAGCAGCCGCCCGGGGAGGGCTGAGGCCACCAGCGTCGCGGCCACGGTCTGCCCGATCGCTCCGGCGCCGATGACGCCGATGGAGCCCAGCACCGGCGTCACGCGGCGACTGCCTGGGCGTGGCCGAGGGCGCCGTCCCACACGGCCGAGATGTCGCCCCCGGCGGCCAGGTCGGTGCTGATCCGGCCGACCATCCGGCACAGGTCGACCGCCCGGCCCACCAGGGCGTTGCCCAGGGCGGGCAGGGGCAGTTCGGCGGGCGCCGACAGATATGTGGTGAGGATGTTGACGGTGTCCATCAGCCACAGCGCCAGCAGCTCCCGGAGCCAGGCGCGGCGGGACTTGACCGACAGGCCGTTCATCCGCGTCCCGGCGAAGGCGCCGATCCCGTGCACCAGGTGCTTGCCGGTCTCCGACCCAGGCCGGGACGCGGCCAGAGTCAGCACGGTGCGGCTGATCAGCTTCGCCGCGTCGACCGCCGTCCCGGCGAGCAGCAGGCCGGGGTCGATGAACACAGGGGGCCCGTCGTCCGGGTAGAGGACGTGTTCGGGCTTGAGGTCGCCGTACGCCAGCACGCGCCGGGGGGAGGACGGAAGGACCCGGGCACGCAGCCGGTGCAGGCGCACGACGACCTGCCGCAGCACGGCGACGATTTCGTCCCGGTCGGCGGCCGGGCACCGGCCGGCACCGAGCCGCTGCACGTAGGCAGGCCCGGACAGCCCGTTGAACTTCCGCTGGAAGGTGCCCGCGATGCCGCGCTCGCCGATGACCCCGGCCGGGCCGAGCCGCCGTACGGCAGGCGGGTGGTGGAGGCTGCGGAGCTGGTCGAAGACCCCGGCCAGCAGGTCAGCGCTCCGTGCGGGTCGGTCCAGCAGGAGTTGGGCCAGGCTGGCGCCGTCGACGTGCTCCGTGAACAGCACGCCCCGCTGTACGCCGGCCACCGGGCAGACCCGGGGATGACCGGTGGCCAGCAGGAAACGCAGTTGCGCGGCTTCCCGTTCGATCAGTGCGTCGGGGCGCAGCACGTACTTCCGCTGCGCCTCGCGGACCTGGGGCCAGGGACCGCAGGCGCCCCGCAGCAGGGACACCAGCGAGACCCCGAGCAGCGAATACTTCGCATACAGCGCCCGGCCGTCCACCGTGATCCGGCGTACGTATCCAGTGACGCTCGGGACGTGGTCGCCGAGGTCGACGTCGGCGTGGGGCCACTGCTCGGCTGCAGCGGCGCCGATCTCCAGGTCCGCGAAGGCGAACACCTGGTCAGCGGCGGGAGTTGGGCTGTTGGGCGAGGTGCTCACGGCAGTGGTGCTCACGTACGCCTCCAACTGGGATGGGTGACCGCTCCGGGCCGCGGGCAGATCCCACGGCCCGGAGCGGCCGGTCTACGAGCGGGCGGAGCGAGGGACGGCCCGGCCCGGGTACCGGCGCCATGGGGAACGACGCCGTTGGGGCCGTGCCGTCTCGCGCCCCGCCCGGGGTGCCGACGGCATCCGGGCAGGTCAGCCGAGCCGGGTGGACATCAGCCGGTCGTAGTGCTCGTACAGGGCACGCACGAGCCGGGCATCGGTTCTGCGTCGAGGGGAGCGTCGGCCTGGGCGGGACGGACAGTCGGCCACGTGCCTCGGTGAGCACGGTCTCGGTGAGTGGGCGCAGCCGGCTGGTGCCGGGGCGCCCATCGAGGAGGCGGTGCACGTCGTCGGCGACGAGGATGGCGTGACCGGCCAGGAGCTGACCGATCTGTATGCAGTCCTCCGGGGGGAGTTCGGAGTTGGGCGTAGGAGGGTCGAGCACCGCGGCGACCACTCTCAGCACCGCCGAGCGGTCCAGCGGAACGGCGGGGGCGAGCATCTTCTTTGGGTCGTCCAGCACCGTGGCGGTCCGTACGGGCGTATCGATCACGAGGCCACCGCCTTCGCGTACGCCGGCGCGAGGTCCTGCAGACGCGCGGCCAGTCGGTCGGGGGCGACGAGGAGGGGGTCGTCGAGGTCGCACGGGACGCCGATCCAGTCCGCCGCCGCGCTGGTGTCGTTGACGGAGCGCGGCATGAGCAGCTGATGGCCCCGGCCGAGCACACGCACACACGGGATGCCGGCGAAAAGGTGGTCCGAGCCGGGCGGCACCATCACGTACAGGACGCCGCGCAGGTGGTCGGCGACGATCAGGTACCCGCGGCTGGTGCCGATGTGCATCGCGGCGAGCGCGTCCAGGCCCAGGTGTATGGGCCGCACAGACACGGCTTGCCAGCCCTCGCCGCACGCCACGAACTCCGTGTGATTGCGGCCCCGGACCCAGTGCGCACGCTTGCTGTCGGTCTCGGCAGCAAGCTCATGCCACGTGGGGGTGGGACTCTTCGTTCTGGCCGCTCCGTTGGCGGAGGACTTCGCCATGGCCGCCTCCCTGATTCGTCGTCATGTCACCGTCCACGCAAGCAGCAGCAGGGGAGCGGGAGCGACGCCGGCCCGATGCAAGAACGATGTAAGTCCGTCCCGCACAGGTGATCCGGCATCAAGAGCGGGGCATGACAGAGGCAGGAGCGGTACGGTCGCCGCACCCACCCAGTCGACCCGCGATGTTGCCCCGGAGCTTGGTATGGCCGACCACCGCCATAGCCCCACCGTCCAGCTGCGCGCCGTGCGCGAGGACGAATTCCAGATGTCCCGCCAGGAGTTCGCGAAGCTCATCGTCAAGACGGGTACCGAGATGGGCGAGGCAGTCGGCTGCAACGCGCGCTTGGTGGCGGCATGGGAGGACGGGGAGGTCGGCCTTCCGAGGGCGGTCTACCGCCGCATCCTCACGCGGATGACCGGCGGTCGCAGCATGGCCGAACTCGGCTTTCGTGTCGCAGCCCCGGCAACAGCACGGTCCGTACCGTCGGCCACCACCACGTACGGGCTGGAGGAGGAGGGTGATCCGGTGGAACGGCGCGCGTTCCTGCTGGATGGCGCATGCGCGGTCCTGGCGCTCCCCCTCGGCTCCGACAAGCGGGCGCCGGGAAGGATCGGCGCGAGCGAGGTCCGGGCCGTCTCCAAGGCAGTGACCCGGCTCTACGCACACGATCACGACCACGGTTCGGCCCCCCTGCGCACGGCCGCGACCGAGGCCCTGCACACCGCCTACCAGTGGCTGCAGAGCGGCACGTACACGGAGAAGACCGGGCGGAAACTGCGCTCCGCCACCGGTGCCCTGTCGATCGCCGCCGGGTGGCTCGCCTTCGACTCCGGCCGCGCCGGGGACGCCCATTCCTTGTATGGCGAGGCCCTGGCCGCCGCCCGGATCGCGGACGACGCGGCACTGGAAGCGCACGCCTTCGGATGCCTGTCACTACTGGCCAAGATGAGCGGACGACCCCGTGAGGCGATCTCCGCAGCGCAGGGCGCGCAGACCGTCGCCCGGGGGCTCGACTCCCCGCGGATGCTGGCCCTGTTCAACATGCGCGAGGCCGGCGGATGGGCCCTCATGGGCGACCCGTCGGCAACCGACCGAGCGATCGTCCGCGCCCACAACTTCTACGCCAAGGGCTCATCCGAGAACGACCCGGGATGGCTGGAGTTCTTCGCGCCCGGAGAGCTGGCGGGCCTTGAGTGCCTCGCCCGAGCTGACCTCGGACAGCACGAGCGTGCCGCCACCGGCGCCGAGCAGGCGGTGCTTCTCCATGGCGAGGCGTTCGCCCGAAACCGCGCTCTGTACACCGCCGACATCGCCATCCAGCATTCGGTGAGGGAGCGTCCCGAGCCAGAGGCAGCCGCCGAAGCCGCGGGCCGCGTCCTGAAGTTCCTTCCCGAGGTGCGCTCCGACCGGCTGCTGCAATCACTGCACAACGTCGCGGGCGCGCTGCAGCGGCACAACCGCGTCCCGGCGGTCGCCGACTGGATCGAGGAGTACCGCACCACCACCGCCACCGGAGGAGGACGGCCGTGACCCCCAGCACCCGCACAGACGTCGTGATCCGCACCTACGGGCCCGGCCAGGTCCCGCCCCTGCTCGACACCATCGCCGACGTCTGGGCCGACGCGCACCCCGAACTCGTCAACAACCCGGGCGCCTCCACCGACGGCCTGTCAGCCGACGCGCTGCGTCGCCAGGTCGTCGGCCACCTCCGGCACGAAGGTTTCACCCTGGCCGCCGTGTACGCGCACGGCACGATGGTGGGCTTCGGCTACGCCTTCCCGTGCACGCCGGAATACTGGTACGGCCCCGACCTGCTGCCCGACATTCCCGAGGACGTCCGCGCGGGCCGCCTCATGGGGCTGTGCGAACTCGCCGTCAGCCCCTCATGGCAGTCCCAGGGCATCGGCACGCGGCTGCACGCCGAGCTGCTCAAGGCCATCGCCCCGCAATGGTCCTCATTGCTGGTCCGCCCGGACAACACCGCCGGCCGCGGCCTCTACGACCGACTCGGCTACCGATACGCGGGCCCGTACCGGAACACCTCCGACGGACCGGTGTACGACTTGCTGCTCCTCCCCGTCGAAGACACAGCCTGACACCGGCGTTGGCAACTGAAACTCGGTAGCCGGTCACGGCTCGTCCGGCGAGGGCAGGCGCAGTCCGCGTGACTCGGCGACGCGCAGCGCGTCGCCGAGACACTCGGCCAGCCGGAGCCCGGCGTACCGCACCTCGGTGTGCGGGGACGCCGGGTCGTCCAGCACCTTGCGGGCGTGGCCCAGTACGTCGGTGCCCATGGTCAGCTGTACGGCCTCCATCTCGTCGGCCAGCCGGGACACACAGCCGCCCTCGTCGCCGGGGACGAGGTAGCACGGCTTGCCCTCCGAGGACGTCCAGGGCAGGAGGCGGAGTGCGGAGATCGAGTCCATCAGGCGGCGACCTCTACTTCCATGCCGATGAGGTACGGGCGTACGAGGGGGCTGGCGCCGCCGTCGCAGGGGCCGAGGTCGAGCCCGTACGGGGAACGGTGGAGCGGTAGTCGTACGGCGGCGTGGTGATGATGGTGGGGTGCGGGCGGCTGCCGTACGGGGCGGGCGCCCGCGCGGTGCGTGCCCGTGCCCGGGGTGAGGAGAAGGGCCAGTGCGCGGGCGGTACGGCGGATAAGATTTCGCATGTCGATGCTCCGGTTGTCAGCGTCGGCCACGCCCCGGGGTCCTGGCAGACCGCCGGGGTCTTTCGTTTCCCAAGACTACAGTGCACTGGTAGGCAATAGGTAGCATAGCGGAGCACTGGTATGCGTCTATGCGGTACCGCATGTAGCGCGGCGCTCAGGAGCGCCTTAGCGTGCAGGAATGGCTGACGACCGTGACTGGAGCCCCGACCTGACGAGCCACGTCTACGTGTATCTCCAGGTCGTGCATCACATCGCCGAGCAGATCCGTACCGGGCGGCTGCCCGCAGGGGCCCGGCTTCCGGGCGAGCGTGACCTCGCCGAGCAGTACGGCATTGCCGTCAGTACCGTCCGCCGGGCTGTCCGCGACCTCCGCGATCAAGGTCTCGTCATCACGGTCCCGATCAAGGGCACCTTCGTGCGAGCCGAGCAGCCGCCCACGGACGACGCCCCGACCGCCCACTGATCCAAGCCACACCCGTTCCCCCACCCGCACCCACATGGGCCAGACTGGAACCCATGACGATTCACGAGAACCTCCTCGGGGGCCCGCCCCCGACGCACCTCCCCGACGACCCGGAGCCCCGCGAACTCCTCGCGAACGGCACGGCCCCGGCCGACGTGGCCGGCAAGTACCCCACCTCCTCCCTCGCCTGGGCCCAGCTCGCCGACGAGGCGTTCGAGCGGGGCAGCGTCGTGGAGTCGTACGCCTATGCCCGTACGGGCTACCACCGCGGCCTGGACGCCCTGCGCCGCAGCGGCTGGAAGGGGCACGGACCGGTGCCTTGGGAGCACGAGCCGAATCGCGGCTTCCTGCGCGCGCTGCACGGGCTCGCGCGGGCCGCGCAGGCGATCGGTGAGCAGGAGGAGTACGCGCGCTGCTCGCAGTTCCTGAAGGACTCGTCCGCGACGGCGGCCCAGACCCTCGGCTGACCCGGACGGTATTCCCGCAGGTCCGCCTGGTGTGATCAGGCGGACCTTGCGGTTTCGGGGCCGTATCCCCGACTATGCCGGTAGGGGACCGGGGCCCCCGTGTCGGTAACGGCAGGGGCGGACCGCTACCCGGAGTACGTAACAGGAGACAGCGATGTCCCTTCCGGCTCAGCCCCAAGAGGCTTCGGAGCCCGAGACCCCGCATCTCGACTTCCAGGGCACGACCCCGTACGAGGACTACGTACAGGCGGACGTCCTTACCCACCTCCAGCACACCCTCTCCGACGACCCCGGAGAGATGGTCTTCCTGGTGACGACCCAGGTCATGGAGCTGTGGTTCACCGTCATCGTCCACGAGTGGGAGACGGCGACCGCCGCGATCCGGAACGACGATGTGTCGACGGCCAGGGACGCGCTGAAGCGTTCCGTGCGGGAGCTGGAGGCCCTGAACGCGTCGTGGCGGCCGCTGGCCCAGCTCACCCCGGCCCAGTTCAACTCGTACCGCGCCGCCCTCGGCGAGGGCTCCGGCTTCCAGTCGGCGATGTACCGCCGGATGGAGTTCCTGCTCGGCGAGAAGTCCGCCTCCATGCTCGTCCCGCACCGGGCCGCTCCGCGCGTCCACGCCGAGCTGGAGAAGGCGCTGCACGAGCCGAGCCTCTACGACGAGGTCCTGCGGCTGCTGGCGCGTCGCGGCCACGCGATCCCCGAGGCTGTCGTACGACGTGACGTCTCCCAGCGCTACGAGCCCACACCCGAGGTCGAGGAGGCGTGGACGGAGCTGTACTCCGGCGACCCGGACCATGAACTCGCCCGCCTCGGCGAGGCGCTGACCGACGTCGCCGAACTCGTCTGGCGCTGGCGCAACGACCACCTCGTCGCCACCCGCCGCGCGATGGGCGCCAAGGCCGGCACGGGTGGCTCCGCCGGTGTGGCGTGGCTGGAGAAGCGGGCCCGGAAGAACGTCTTCCCCGAGCTGTGGACGGCGCGCTCCCATGTCTGAACTGGAAACCCTGGCCGCTGAGTTGGACGCGGCCGACGAGCTGGCGTGGCTGCGTACCCGCTTCGTCCTGGACGACGCCGTGTACCTCGACGGGAACTCGCTGGGCGCGCTGCCGGTCTCGGTCCCCGGGCGGGTCGCCGATGTCGTGTACCGGGAGTGGGGCGAGCTGCGCATCCGGTCCTGGGAGGAGAGCGGCTGGTGGACCGCGCCCGAGCGGATCGGCGACCGGATCGCTCCGCTGGTGGGCGCGGCGGCCGGCCAGATCGTGGTCGGCGACTCCACAAGTGTCAACGTATTCAAGGCACTTGTTGGCGCGGTGCGCCTGGCGGACGAGGCCGGCGACAGCCGCCGCGACGAGATCCTGGTCGACGCGACGACGTTCCCCACGGACGGCTACATCGCCGAGTCCGCGGCCCGTATGACCGGCCGCACGCTGCGCCCGGTGACCCCGGCGGAGGTGCCGGACGCGCTGAGTTCCCGTACGGCGGCCGTACTCCTCAACCACGTCGACTACCGCACCGGCCGCCTCCACGACCTGCCCGGCCTGACCGAGGCGGTCCACCGGGCGGGCGCGTACGCCGTCTGGGACCTCTGCCACAGTGCGGGCGCCCTGCCCGTCGGCCTCGACGAACACGGCGTCGACCTGGCCGTCGGCTGCACCTACAAATACCTCAACGGCGGCCCCGGCTCCCCGGCCTACCTCTACGTCCGCCACGACCTCCAGCCCCGCTTCGACTCCCCCCTGCCCGGCTGGAACTCCCACGCCCGGCCCTTCGGCATGCACCCGGCCTACGAGCCGGTGGCGGGCGCGGGGCGCGGCCGCGTCGGCACGCCTGACATTCTGTCAATGCTGGCTCTGGAGGCGGCACTTGACGTCTGGCATGGAGGTAGGGACAGGAGCGGGGGCGGTGAAGGGGAGGGCGTGACGATCGAGTCGGTGCGGGCCAAGTCCCTCGCGCTGACGGACTTCTTCCTGCGATGCGTCTCCGCGTACGTCCCCGAAGGCCGCGTCGAGTCCCTCACGCCGGCCACCCACGCGGAACGCGGCAGCCAGGTCGCCCTGCGCTGCGACGCCGCCGCCGACGTCATGAAACGCCTCATCCACCAAGGCGTCATCGGCGACTTCCGCCACCCCGACGTCCTCCGCTTCGGCTTCACCCCGCTGTACGTCAGCTTCGCTGATGTGGAGCGGGCGGGGCGGGTACTGGGGGAGACGTTGGGGGAGACGCTGGGGGTGCTGGGGTAGCCGAGGCATCGGGGTAGCCGAGGTGTCGGGGTAGCCGAGGTGTCGGGGCAGCCGAGGTGTCGGGGCAGCCGAGGTGTCGGGGGCGGGTCCGCCCCCGACACAAAAACCACCAGAGCTGCCAATCCTGACCCAGCGTCACATCGGTGTGTCGACGCACGTCACGGGCCTGATAGCGTCCCCGCCAACGGCAGGCCGCCCGATACCCGGGATCGGCCCACCCCAAACCCTTCCAAATCCGTTTCACCCTTGAGAGGTTGGAGCATGCCGGACGACGAGGCAGCAGCCCGCGATGCCGCCGAAGAGGCGTCCGCCTTCTCACACCCACCGGTCACCCCGGACGCCACCGCCCGTTACGGGGACCACCCCGACCAGGTGATTGATTTCTACGCCCCGCGCACGGGCACGGGCACGGGCACGGGCACGGGTGCGGGTGCGAGTGCGGGCGCGGGTGCGGGCATGGGCGCGGGTGCCGACGCCGGTGCGGGCACAGACGGCGTCCCTTTGGTCGTGGTTCTGCACGGCGGCGCATGGCGCGCCCCGTACGACCGCCTCCACATCACCCCGTTCGCCGACTTCCTGGCCCGTCGCGGCTTCGCCGTGGCCAACGTCGAGTACCGAAGGGGCGGCTCGATCCCGGCCCAGACCGGCCCGGCCGGCAGCACCGGCCCGGCCGGCAGCACCGGCCCGGTCGCGGGCCGCTGGCCGGAGACGTTCGACGACATCGCGGCGGCGCTCGACGCCCTGCCCGGCCTCGTACGCGAGGCCCTGCCCCAGGGGGACCCGCGCCGCATGGTGCTAGCGGGCCACTCCGCCGGCGGCCACCTGGCGTTGTGGGCGGCAGCCCGGCACGTACTCCCGGCCGACGCGCCGTGGCGCACCGCCCGCCCGGCGCCGCTGCGCGGCGTCGTGGCCATGGCGCCCATCGCCGACTTCGCGGTGGCCGAGAAGCTCGACGTCTGCGGCGGCGCGACCACCCAACTCCTCGGCGGCCAGGACAAGTTCGCCGAACGCCTGCCCTACGCCGACCCGTCCCTCCTGCTCCCGACGGGCATCGCCACCACCCTCGTACAGGGCCGCGCCGACATCGTCGTCCCGGAGGCCGTGGCCGAGGCGTACGCCGATGCCGCGGCGAAGTCAGGCGAGGTCGTGGGCCTGACCCTTTTGGAAGACGTCGGCCATTTCCCCCTCATCGACCCGGCGGCGGACGCGTGTGCGGTGGTGGCGGAGGAGATCGCGCAGCTGGCCTGGTAGGCGTGGTGAGGGCCCCCTGCCGATACCCGTAGTACCTGAGAGCTACATCGCAGGTGAGCTCCCTGGCGTGACGCGGACGACGACCCCCGATTCGTAACTTTCTTCCCAGAGCGGCCCGATGGACGGGCGGCCGGGCGGGAAGGGGCGGGTGACATGGGGGTCGTGACAAGGCCGGAGGCAGGGGGAGCCCCAGACCGGCGATCCCAGCGCGGTAACTGGCCGGCCCGTCTGCGCCGCACGCTCCTCGCCCTCCTCGTCGCGACAGCGGTGATCGCACCGATCTCGGCGGCGGCCGGACCACAGATCCCGGCCCCACCGCCGGCCTCCCCGGCCCCGCTCACGCCGACAACACTCCGGGCGACGTACGAGGCCAACCGCGAGAACGCCGCGGAGGCGTCCCGCATGGCCGACGCCCACGGCGACCGGAGCCGAGCCGCGACGGACCGCTCGCTGGCAGAGCCCTCCCGACAGCTCCTGGCCTTCGACGGCCGGGGCCCGGGTCAGGCGGTGGAGGTCTTCGGCGACCTGCTGAAGGCCGGCCGCATAGCGGTGCTGGTCCCCGGCTCGGACACGAGCCTGGACACCTACGGCCGCTTCCACAAGGCCGCCGTGGCCCTGCACGACCGCACAGGCCCGGACACAGCGGTGATCGCCTGGCTCGGCTACGAGACGCCCGCGACGATCAGCACCACGGTGCTGACCCCGACCCGCGCCGAACAGGCGGCCCCACACCTGCGCAGGTTCACACGTGACCTACGGGGGCTGGTGGGCGCCTCCACCGGCATCTCCCTCATCTGCCACTCGTACGGCACGGTCGTCTGCGCCCGAGCCGCCACCGGTCTCGACGACATCGACGACATCGCCCTGGTCGGCAGCCCCGGCACGGGCGCGGACAGCGCCGCCGCCCTGCACACCTCGGCACGCGTATGGGCCGCCCGAGGCGCCGACGACTGGATCGCCATGGTCCCCCACACCCGAGCCGACCTCTTCGGCACCACCCTCGGCTTCGGCCCCGACCCCACCTCCCCCTCCTTCGGCGCCCACCCCTTCACCACCGGCCCCATCGGCCACAGCGACTACTTCACCCCCAACTCCCCCTCCCTCAAAAACCTCGCCCACATAGCCAACGGCACCCTCACGGAGGTAACCCATGCGTAGCCGATCGAGGGGAGCATCAAGGGCTACGCACACTGTGGGGGCTGGGGCCGCCCACCACATCAACACCGCCACCCCACCCCACAGGGACCGCGCAGTGGACGCCCTCCGAGCCATCGCCATCCTCGGCATAATCCTGGGCCACTGGCTGGTCACCGCCCTCGTCGCGGACGGCGACACCCTCCACACCGCGAGCCCCCTGCAACACATGCCCTGGCTGACCCCCATCTCCTGGCTCTTCCAGACCCTGTCCGTCTTCTTCCTGGTAGGCGGCCACGTAGCCACAAAGAGCTACACCTCAGCCCGAGCCCACGGCACCCCGTACAACCAATGGCTCCGCACCCGCCTGAGCCGCCTGTTCATACCGGTCGCAGCCCTCCTCACCCTCTGGACAGCGGTCACGATCGGCCTGCTGGCCACAGGCACCCGCATGGACACGGTCCACACCCTCGCAAAGCTGGCCCTCTCCCCGCTGTGGTTCCTCCTGGTCTTCGCCGCACTGACGGCAGCAACGCCCCTACTGACCCGCCTCAACCCCCTCTGGCCCCTGGCAGTCGTCCTCCACGTCGACCTCATCCGCTTCGGCCTGGGCGGCCCCCAGGAGCTCGGCTGGATCAACCTGGCCGCCGGCTGGCTCGTCCCGTACACCCTGGGCGCCGCCTGGACCCGAGGCGAGCTGGACCGCCGCCGCGCGGGCTGGACCCTGCTCGTGTCGGGCACCGCGGCGACGGCCGCCCTGATCGTCTGGGCCGGCTACCCGTCCTCGATGGTCGGCGTCCCCGGCGCCCAGGTCTCCAACCTGAACCCACCCACCCTGGCCGCGGTCACCTTCGGCCTGGCCCAGTGCGGCCTGGCACTGCTCCTGCGCGGCCCACTCCGCCGCACCCTGGGACGCCACCCCCTGGCCTGGGCGGCGGTGGCCCTCGTCAACCTCTCGGCGATGACCGTATTCCTCTGGCACCAGACGGCCCTGATGGCCACCACGGCGACCGGCCTGGCGGCAGGCCGTCTCCCCGGCCTGCACACACCCCCCGACGACCTGCCATGGGTGGCGGCCCGCCTCGCCTGGCTCCCGGTATTCGCCCTCGCGCTCCTGCTCTGCCGGTCCGCGTTCCACACCTACGAGAACCGCCGCTCCCGCAGGGCCCCCCGACCGGGCAACACCCCACCCCAGGCGGTGCGTCATGCCTAGGGTGGTGCGAACGAACGGGGTGGAGGAGCGGGTGAAGGAGCGGCTGACCAGGGGAGTGCGACTCCTGCGCGAGGACCTGTGGAGCGCCACCCCTCACCCCCTGCCCCCCTCCGCCCGGCCGCGCTGGCTCCGCCACGGCCTGATCGCCCTCGTGGTCCTCGGCACCACGCTCATGAACATCGACCAGATGGACGACCGCTACCAACTGGGCGCCGAATACATCCTGTTGTGCTCCCTGGCGCAGGGCGCGGCCGTGGTGCTCGCGCTGCGGTGGCCGGTCCCGGCGTGGTGGGCCTCCACGGTGGTCACCGTCGTCGTCGCCCTGGGCGTCCGGGCCCAGCTCCGCTCCACACAGCCCGCTTTCCCCTCCCCCTCCCTGTCCCCGTCCTCGGGGGAGACGATCGGAGCGGACGTTCCATGGCCGTGGAGCCCGCCCGGACTGATCGCGCACGCGGTGATCCTCTTCCTCCTGGCGCTGCGCCTGCCCAACCGCGTGGTGATCGAGGTGCTGGCGCTGACCGCACTGGTCACCTACGTCCTACAGGGCCCCGTCGGCGCCCCGAGGTTCTCCTCGACGAGCACACTGGCCCTCGCCCTGTTCGTCAGCGCCGTCCTCCTCGGCAGCGCCATGCGCGGCCGCCGCGAGGCCCGTACCCAACTCGTCGAGCAGACGAGCATCACGGCGGAGGAACGAGCCCGCCGCACGCTCCTGGAGGAGCGCAGCCGGATCGCGCGCGAGCTGCACGACGTGGTCGCCCACCACATGTCGGTGATCTCCATCCAGGCCCAGGTCGCCCCCCACCTAGTGGAGAACCCCTCGGAGGAGCTGAAGGAGAACCTCCACGGCATCCGGCAGAACGCGCTGGAGGCCCTCACCGAACTCCGTCGCGTCCTCGGCGTACTGCGTTCCGAGAACCCACCGGACCCCGACCCCGACGACCCGCTCGGGACGGCGGCGGCCGCCGCCGAGGGCACCGCCCCGCACGCCCCGCAGCCCACCCTGGACCGCCTCGACGCGCTCATCGACAACACCCGCACCGCCGGCCTGGCGGTGGTCAGCGAGATCCACGGCGACGTACGGCCGCTGCCGCCCGGTGTGGAGCTGTCGGCGTACCGGATAGTCCAGGAGGCGCTGAGCAACGCGCTGCGGCACGCGCCCGGGTCGACCGTTCGGGTGGAGCTCACCCACTTCCCCCGCGGGCTGCAGGTACGGGTCATCAACTCCCGTCCGGCCCGCCCGGCACCGCCGTCCCCCGGCGCCGGTCACGGCCTCCTCGGTATGCGGGAGCGCACCGCCATGCTGGGTGGCACCCTCATGGCGACCGAAACGTCCCACGGCGGCTTCGCGGTCGTGGCCTTCCTCCCCCGCGACGGCGATCCCGGCAGCGAGCCCTCGGGCCCCGCACCGGACACGACAGGAGCAAAGAGTCCATGACGAGCAGCCCCATCCGCGTACTGATCGCCGACGACCAGCAGATGGTCCGGCAGGGCTTCTCGGTGCTGCTCAACACCCAGCCCGACCTCGACGTCGTCGGCCAGGCGGTGCACGGCCTCGACGCGATCGACAAGGTCGCCGAACTCGCCCCGGACGTCGTCCTGATGGACATCCGCATGCCCGAGCTCGGCGGCATCGAGGCCACCCGCCGCATCACCACCGAGAACCCGCACATCAGAGTCCTGGTCCTCACCACCTTCGACCTCGACGAGTACGTGTACGAGGCGCTGCGCGCGGGCGCCTCCGGGTTCCTGCTCAAGGACGCCTCCGCCGACCAACTCGCCGAGGCCGTAAGGGTGGTGGCGGCGGGTGACGCGCTGCTCGCACCGGGCATCACCCGCCGTCTCATCGCCGAGTTCTCCCGGCTCGGCACCACGCCCCGCGCCCCGCTCAAGGACCGCGTCGACGTCCTGACCGAGCGGGAGACGGAGGTGCTCTCCCTGATCGCCCAGGGCCTGTCCAACGCCGAGATCGCCCAGCGCCTCGTCGTCGCCGAACAGACCGTGAAGACCCACGTCGGCCGCATCCTGGTCAAACTGGGCCTGCGTGACCGTACCCAGGCGGCGGTCTTCGCCTACGAATCGGGCCTCGTGCGGCCCACGGGGTACTGAACGGACGGTGGCAGGGGACCGCTACCCGTAGTACCTGAGACGGACCCGGCGGGACCCTCCTCACTGGTGACGACGACGACCCCGCTCCCCGCCTACCGTTTTCCATGTGACCGAGACGACCCAGACGCAGAAGCTGTTCCCGCCGGGCGGGGACAAACCGCACACCCCCGAGTACCGCGTGGCGCTGGACGCCTGGCGCCGAATGCGGCAGGACCTGTTCCATGACGCGTTCGCCTACCGACCTCTGCCCCGCATGCGGATGGAAGGCCTGCTGACGAGCCGGATCTCCGGCCAGCCGCGCGAGTACGTGGCCTGGGCCCCGCACGCGGCCGTGGTGATGGCCGCCCTGCTGTCGGTGACCATCGCGGTCTCCGCCAGCGACCGCGGCGAGTTCGCCATGCTGATCTGCGCCATCCTCTCCGTAGGCCCGATCATGCTGACGCTGATCCGGCCCATCGGAGCCTTCTGGGCGTCGATGGCCGCGACCCCGTTCACCGCCGCGTTCAGCGACGCTTGGAGCGACTGGCCTTGGGCGGCCGGCAGCTTCGCGACCCACCTCGTGGTGCTGACGGTCGTGGCGCTGCGCACCCGGCCGCGCATAGCCGCCTGGATGTGGACGCTGACCGCGGCCTACGCACTGGTCGTCGAAAGCATCCTCGGCGGGGGTCACTACTCCTCGAACGCCGGGCCGCTGCTGGTCATCTCCGCCATGACCGTGCTGGTCGCCGTCGTCGTGAACACCCGCCGCACGGCCCAGCAGGAAGTGACCGCCCAGCAGACGGTGACGGCCCACGAGCGCTCCAAGCGCACCCTCCTGGAGGAGCGCACCACCATCGCCCGCGAGCTGCACGACGTGGTCGCCCACCACATGTCGGTGGTCGCCATCCAGGCCGAGGCCGCGCCCTACCGAGTGGAGAACCCGCCGCCGGAGCTGGAGCAGGCCTTCGCCACGATCAGGGAGAACGCGGTCGCCGCACTGACCGAGCTGCGCCGCGTCCTCGGAGTCGTCCGCGCCGAGGACTACGAGGCCCCGGACGCCCCGCAGCCCACCCTCGCCGACCTCGACGGCCTGCTCGCCAACGTGCGCGAGGCCGGCCTCACGGTCGACAAGGCGGTCACCGGAGCGGTCCGCGAACTCCCGCAGGGCGTGGAGCTGTCGGCGTACCGCATAGTCCAGGAGGCCCTCAGCAACACCCTGCGGCACGCGCCCGGCGCGGCGGCCCGCGTGGAGATCGGTTATGTCCTGGGCGGGCTCGGCCTGCGCATGGTCAACGGCCCGTCCCCGGAGGTGACCCTGGTGAAGTCCACCCACGGCGCGGGCCACGGCATCACCGGCATGCGCGAGCGCGTCACCATGCTGAACGGCGAGATGACGACGGGCGACACGGACGACGGAGGCTATGAGGTGACGGTGTTCCTGCCGGTGACCACGGTGAGCGAGGCCGACGCGTGACGATCCGTGTGCTGATCGCCGACGACCAGATGATGGTCCGCGAGGGCTTCTCCGTGCTGCTCGGCGCGATGCCGGACATCGAGGTGGTCGGCGAGGCGGTGAACGGCCGGGAGGCGGTCGACGGGGTCCGGGAGCTGTCGCCGGACGTCGTCCTGATGGACATCCGGATGCCGGAGATGAACGGCATCGAGGCCACCCGGGAGATCGTGGCGGCCGACGGCGGGGCGAAGGTGCTGGTGCTGACCACGTTCGACCTCGACGAGTACGTGTACCAGGCGCTGCGCGCGGGCGCCTCCGGGTTCCTGCTCAAGGACGCCTCGGCCCGCCAGCTGGCCGACGGGGTCCGGGTGGTGGCGGATGGCGAGGCCCTGCTCGCCCCGTCCGTCACCAAGCGTCTGATCACCGAGTTCTCCAAGCTCGCCGAGGTACCCCGGCCCTCCGCCGCGACCCAGCTGGCGTACGGAGAGCTGACCGACCGGGAGACGGAGGTCCTGATCCTCATCGCCCAGGGCCTGTCCAACTCCGAGATAGCCGAGCGCCTCGTCGTCGCGGAGTCCACGATCAAGACCCACGTCAGCCGAGTCCTGGTCAAACTGGGCCTGCGGGACCGCACCCAGGCCGCGGTGTTCGCCTACGAGGCGAGGCTCGTCAGGCCCGGCTGAGGCCGTCCCCCCTGGTCAGTCGGCCCACCCGCGGGTTAGCGTCCGTCCATGGCAGCTGCTTCCGACCTCGCTTTCGACCCGTGGAACCCCGACTTCGTGGCCGACCCGTACCCGGCGTACGCGGAGCTGCGGGCCCAGGGCCGGGTGCGGTACTTCGAGCCCACGGACCAGTGGCTCGTCCCGCACCACGCGGATGTCTCGGCGCTGCTGCGGGACCGGCGGCTCGGGCGGACATACCAGCACAGGTTCACGTACGAGGACTTCGGCCGGACGGCGCCGCCGCCGGAGCACGAGCCGTTCCACACGCTGAACGACCACGGGATGCTCGACCTCGAGCCCCCGGACCACACGCGGATCCGGCGGCTGGTGTCGAAGGCGTTCACGCCCCGCACGGTGGAGCGGCTGAAGCCGTATGTGGAGGAGCTGGCCGGTGAGCTGGTGACCGCCCTGGTGGCGGCCGGCGGAGGCGACCTGCTGACCGACGTCGCCGAGCCGCTCCCGGTCGCGGTGATCGCCGAGATGCTGGGGATCCCCGAGTCGGACCGGGCGCCGCTGCGGCCCTGGTCGGCGGACATCTGCGGGATGTACGAGCTGAGCCCCTCGCAGGAGACGGCGAAGCGGGCGGTGCGGGCGTCGGTGGAGTTCTCGGAGTACCTCCAGGAGCTGATCGCGCACCGCCGGGCGGAACCGGGCGAGGACCTGATCTCGGGGCTGATCGCGGCGTACGACGAGGGCGACCGGCTGACCGAGCAGGAGATGATCTCGACCTGTGTCCTGCTGCTCAACGCGGGCCACGAGGCGACGGTGAACGCCACGGTGAACGGATGGTGGGCGCTGTTCCGGAACCCGGACCAGTTGGCCGCCCTCCGCGCGGACCACTCGCTCGTGCCCTGCGCGGTGGAGGAGCTGATGCGGTACGACACCCCGCTGCAGCTCTTCGAGCGCTGGGTGCTGGACGACATCGAGATCGACGGGACGACGATTCCCCGGGGCGCGGAGATCGCGATGCTCTTCGGCTCCGCGAACCACGACCCGTCCGTCTTCACCGCCCCCGAGAAACTGGACCTCACCCGCAAGGAAAACCCGCACATCTCTTTCAGCGCGGGCATCCACTACTGCATCGGCGCCCCCCTCGCCCGTATCGAACTGGCCGCCTCCATGACCGCCCTCCTGCGGAAGGCCCCCACCCTCACCCTCGGCGCCGAGCCGGCCCGCAAGCCGAACTTCGTGATCCGGGGGTTGGAAGGGCTGCGGGTCGCGGTCGGCTGAGCGAAGGGCGCTCAACGCCGCGACGAACCCCGCCGTCCCAGGAGCAGCGCGATCGCGAGGCAGACGAGGGCGGGGAGGACGGCTCCGGCCAGCGCCACGAAGGGGAGTTCGGTGGCGAGGACCGTGTAGTCCATGTCCTCGCCCTCGAAACCGCCGCCGAGATGGCGCTGGGTACGCGACGAGGTGCCCCAGACGAGCATCGCGGCCGTCGCGCCCACCGCCGACAACGCGCAGCCACCGCACCCCAACGCGCCCTGCCGATCGAGCCGTCGGTCGTCCTTGCTCCGATGCTTCGACCCTCGCTCCGGTTGTTCCATGACCGGAGGGACGCGGCCGGTTCGGCGGTGGTTCTCCGGGAAACGGCGCAGGGGCGTGGCCGTTCCACAGAGGTCAGTCGGAAACGGGCGGCTGTTCCCGGCGGCCGGCCATCTCGAACAGCAGCTTCGCGGCCACCATCGCCCCCTCCGTGCGGACCGTCGCGGCCACGGCGGTCGCCCGCGCGCGGCACTCGGGGGCCAGGGCCGTGCCGAGCGCGGCCGACAGGGAGTCGAAGGTCGGCGTCGGACCGTCGTGCGCCACGCCGATGCCCAGGTCGGCGACGCGGCCCGCCCAGTACGACTGGTCGGCCAGCTGAGGGACCACCACCTGCGGCGCACCGGACCGCGTGGCCGTCGTCGTCGTGCCCGCACCGCCGTGGTGGACGACGGCGGCGACCCGGCCGAACAGCGCCTGCTGGTTGACCTCGCCGACGGCGAAGCAGTCTTCCTGGTCGTCGATCAGGGCCAGGTCGGCCCAGCCCTGCCCGAGGAGTACGCGGCGGCCTTGCGCGCGGACCGCCTCGACGGCCACCCGGGCGACGTCCGTCGAGGCGTTCATGGGCATGCTGCCGAAGCCCACGTACACCGGCGGCGCACCGGCCTCCAGGAACGCCGACAGCTCGGCCGGGAGCGGACGTTCGTCGGGAAGCATCCACGCGCCGGTCTGTACGACGTCGAGGTCCGCCGGCTTCAGCCACGGGTCGAGGAGCGGGTCGGTCGCCAGCCACGGCCGGTCGCCGATGACATGGTCGCGGACGCCGTCCACCGGAGGCAGGCCGATCGACGCCCGGTTGGTGTTGAGCGCCTCACCGAACAGCCCGTCGATGCTCCGGGCGTCGAGATCCCACAGCACCCGGTTGTCCGTGACCTCCGGCGGGAACGGCCGGCCCGGATACGCCAGCGGCGAGTGGTGCGGTGAGGGCAGGGTGAGCTGCTGGAAGGTCGCATACACGGCGGGGATGCCCAGTTTCTCGGCCACCGACAGCGCGCCGGCCGCGGCAGGCAGCATGCCGGTCGCCATCAGCACGTCGCATCCCTCGGCCGCCGCGGTGATCGCCTCGAACTGACTGGCGATCACCGAGGCCGCACGCTGCGGCAGGTTCGCCGGTGACGGCGGCTCCGCCGCGGTCATCAGCACCCGCGCCGACGGGCCGACGGGCACCAGCGCGAAACCGAGCCCCTCCACCAGCTCCGTGAAGTCCGGCGGCGCGCACACCCGCACCTCCGCGCCGAGTTCCCGTAGCGCCACCGCGAGCCCCATCACCGGTTCGATGTCCCCGCGCGACCCGTACGTAGACAGCACCACACGCATTTCAAGTCTCCCGTTTCCGCAGGTCCTTGCCCTGGGCCGGAGATTCTGCGGCATGAACGGGGTCTTGCCGCAAGCCCCCTGGTGCGCTATACGTTGAGAACGGAAAGACGCGGGTGCTCAGCCACCACTCAGCCGCTGCTCTGGTCCCGCCGCCGCAGCGCCGCCAGACCCCCCGCCACCAGCACCGCCGCGAGCCCCGTCAGGGACAGCACCGGCCCCCACTCCATCTCGCCGCCCGGCAGCTTCGGGAGGTGGCCGAAGGGGGAGAGGTCGAGGACCGCTCGCGGAGCGTTCAGCGCGGGGCCGATCCACCCGATCAGGAGTACGGCTCCGGCGAGACCCCAGGCACCCGACGCCGCCCGGGGGCTGAGCCCGTACAGCAGGACGGCCACCCCGCCGACGACCCAGATCCCGGCGACCTGGACGAGGCACGCGCCCAGGATCGGACCGGCGCTCCTGCCGTGGCCGAGGACGAAGCCGAGGCCGGCGAGGAGCATGATCCAGACCGAGCCGGCGAAGGCGACGGCGAGGTGACCGCCCGCCCAACGAAGTCGGCCCACCGCGTTGGCGAGGACAGGTTCGGCGCGCCCGGACGTCTCCTCGCCGTGCAGGCGCAGTACGGCGGCGACGACGTACAGCGCCGCGAACAGGCCGAGCATGCCGATCATCGAGGCGAGGAAGGCGTTCGTCAGGCCGGACTGACCGCCCATGCGTTCGAACATCGCGCGGGCGCCCTCGTTGTCGCCGACGAAGTCGGCCATGCCCTCGGCGAGGCCGCCGTAGACGACGCCGGTGAGGAAGAACCCGATGCTCCAGCCGAGGACGCTGCCGCGTTGCAGCCGCCAGGCCAGCGCCCCGGCCGTACTCAGCCGGCCGGCCGCCGGTCCCGGCCGGGTCGGCAGGAAGCTCATGCCGACGTCGCGCCGCCCGGCGAGTTCGTACGCCACCGCGCCCTGGACCGCCGTCGCCGCGACGAAGAGCAGCAGCACCCACCACCGCTCGTCCGCGAACGAACGCTCGTTCTCCAGCCACCCCAGCGGCGAGAGCCACGTCAGAACGGACGAACCTCCGTCCTCGGAGGCGTCACCGGCCGCCCGCAGCACGAAAGCCGCGCCCAGCACCCCCGCCGTGAGCCCCCGCGCCAGCCGCGCGCTCTCCGTCAACTGCGCGACGACCGCCGCCATCGTCGCGAACACCGTGCCGACGCCCGCGATCCCCAGCCCGAAGGCCGCCGCACTCGCCGCCCCCTGCCCGGCCAGCCCGAGCGTCACGAGCAGCGCCAGCCCGCCGTTCGCGACCGCCGCCGTGAGCAGGGCGGCCGTCAGCGAGGCCCGGCGGCCCACCGTCCCGGAGGCGATCAGCTCCTGACGGCCGCTCTCCTCCTCGTCGCGGGTGTGCCGGATGACGACGAGCAGGCTCATGACGGCGGCGAGGACGCCCGCGTAGACGCCGGCACGCCAGGCGGTCAGGGCACCGAGGGAGTCGTCGAAGACGGGGCCGATCAGTGCGCGCAACGACGAGTTGGTGGCCATCTGGCGCATCAGGTCGGCGCGTTCGGCGCCGGTGCCGTACAGGCTCTTCAGGCTGTTCGGCATGGAGAGGACCATCAGGCCCGTCACCGCGACCCAGACCGGGACCATCACCCGGTCGCGGCGCAGGGCGAATCTCAACAGGGTCCCCGTGCCGGTCAGTTGACCTGTGCTGCTGCCGGGCCGTACGGCGAACGCGGTGGTCATCGGGCCACCGCCACCCCGGACGCGACCGCCGCCTGTACGTCGTCCTGGTAGTGCCGCAGGAAGAGCTCCTCCAGGGTCGGAGGTGTCGAGGTGAGGGACCGTACGCCCGAATCGGTCAGGGAGCGCAGTACGGCGTTGAGTTTGTCGGTGTCGACCTGGAGGTGGACGCGGTTGCCCTGGATGTCGAGGTCGTGGACGCCGGGCAGGCGGGCCAGGCCGCCCGGCGGGCCGGCGAGTTCGGCGGTGACGGTGGTACGCGTGAGGTGGCGCAGGTCGGTGAGGGAACCGCTCTCGACGGTGACGCCCTTGCGGATGATGCTCACCCGGTCGCACAACTCCTCGACCTCGCTGAGGATGTGGGACGACAGCAGGACCGTACGGCCCCGGTCCCGCTCCTCCCGTACGCACCGCTGGAAGACCTCCTCCATCAGCGGGTCCAGGCCGGAGGTCGGCTCGTCGAGGATGAGCAGATCGACGTCGGAGGCGAAGGCGGCGACGAGGGCGACCTTCTGGCGGTTGCCCTTGGAGTACGTCCGGCCCTTCTTCGTCGGGTCCAGTTCGAAGCGTTCGATCAGCTCCGCGCGGCGCCCGGCGTCCAGGCCGCCCCGCAGCCGCCCGTAGAGGTCGATGACCTCGCCGCCCGACAGGTTGCGCCACAGCGTCACATCACCCGGCACGTACGCGATCCGGCGGTGCACCTCGACCGCGTCCGCCCACGGGTCGCGGCCCAGTACGCGGGCGGCGCCCGCGTCGGCGCGCAGCAGACCGAGCAGGACGCGGATGGCGGTGGACTTTCCGGCACCGTTGGGGCCGAGGAAGCCGTGGACCTCGCCGGTCTCGACGGTCAGGTCGAGCCCGTCGAGCGCGTGGGTCCGTCCGAATGACTTGTGCAGTCCGGATACCTCGATGGCGAGGTTGGCCTTCGTCATTCTTCAGAACGTACGCTTACTTCAGAAATTTGTGAAGTTAAGGAAACGTATGAATCGCCGGTAGGCTTGCCGATGGTGACGGATGGTGATCGCTGGCCACGGGCCTTTGGCTGACCAGGGGAGATGATGCAGGCATGGCGGATACGAAGCGTGCCGGGCGGGACCCCGAGTCGGTCTCCCGTTTCGTCGAGCACTTCGCGGCGCAGCTCGTCGAGGCCGGGGTGCCGCGCATGCCGGCCCGGGTCTTCGCCTCGCTCCTGGCCTCCGACACCGGCGCGCTGACCTCCGCCGAACTGGGCGAACAGCTACAGATCAGCCCCGCCGCCGTCTCCGGCGCGGTCCGCTATCTCGCCCAGGTGCACCTGGTGTCCCGCGAGCGTGAGCCCGGTTCGCGCCGCGAGCGCTACCGCGTCCACAGCGACCAGTGGTACGAGGCCGTCACCAACCGTGAGGCCATCGTCCGGCGCTGGGAGGACGCCCTGCGCGAGGGTGTCATCAGCCTCGGCGCCGACACCCCGGCGGGCCGCCGCCTCGCGGAGACCCTCGCGTTCTTCGAGTTCATCGAGGGTGAACTCGAAATGATGATGGACCGCTGGCGCATGCACCGGGAGAAGAGGTTCGGGCAGGGCTGAGCGCTGGTCCGGGCTGTCGTCGCCCCGGTCCCGATCATTCATGGGCGGCGGCGGCGGTGGCGGCGGCGGCGGTGTCCGTGCCGGTGTCCGTGCCGGTGCGGGTACGGCCGGCCAGGCGTTCGTAGCGCTGCCTGGCGGCCTGGGGGGTCTGGAGGCCGAGGCCGAAGGCGATCTCGGGCCAGGTCATGCCGCGGCCTCGGGCCATGTCCAGAAGGCCGACCTCCAGTTCGTCCATCTCGCCGCGGGCCAGTGGGACGAGGCTCAGGGCGGCGGTGATGTCCGCGCGGTCGACGTCCGGTTCGCCGTCGTCGGGGAGGGCGGCGCCGCTGAGCAGGAACGACACCAGCCTGATCGCCTCGTGCGGGCCGAGTACGTAGGGGTGGACCTGCCGACGGCGTTGGTCGTCGGTGGCTGCGTGCCGTTCGGCGATGCGGAAGAGGGAGGTGTACACGCGCTCCGCTCTCGCCTCGTCGGCGCTGGGAGGTGTGAAGGGGTCCGGGGAGGGGTCCGGGGAGGGGTCCGGGGAGGGGTCTGGGGAGGGGTCTGGGGAGGGGTCCGTGGGAGAGATTGGCGACATGGAGTCAGCATGAGATGCAAACAACCTGTTGTCAACGGTTTATTTAGAGGGGGAGGGGGAGGTGGCGGCGATAGGGTCTCGCGCATGTGGGAGGGGCTGGACGCGGTCGAGTGGGCGGGGCTGAAGCACAACTACGGGGCTGCCGGGGATGTGCCCGGGCTGTTGCGCCGGTGTGCGGGGCCGGACCCGGACGACGCCGAGGACGCGGCGGACGATCTGCTCAACCTGCTGTACCACCAGGGCGGTTGGATCTGCCCCGCCGCCTCGGCCGCGCTCCCCTTTCTGCTGCGGCTGGCCGCCTCTCCGGATGTGCGCTGCCGGGGCACGGTGCTGGACACCGTGGCCCGCCTCGCGTCGTTGACCGACATCGTCGCCGAGCGCTTCCTCGACCCCGCCTGGCACCCCGCCTGGGAACGCGCCCTGCCCGAGGTGTGCGCCCTGCTGGGCGATCCCACGCCGGCGATCCGGCGCGCCGCGGCCGACATCATCGGGCTCTGCCCGAGCCCCGGCGAGGCCACTCTGCCCCCACTCCTGCGGTGCTGGCAGTCGGAGAGCGACCCGGCGACCCGACTCGATCTCGTCCTGGCACTCGGCCGCGCGGTCCCCCGCGAACCGGCCGGCGACCGAGCCGAGGAGGCGACCGCGCTGCTGCGCGGCCTCCTCCTCGACTCCCCGGAGCCGCAACTCCGACTGGCGGTGATGCACGGGCTCGCGGCGGGGGGTTCGGACCTGGCGGCCGGGGTCTCGGGGATCGTTGCGTTGGGGTCGGGGTTCGGGTCTGGTGACTCGGGCGTGGCGTCCGGTGGTGTGGGTGTCGCGGCGGTGGGTTTGGGCGGCCTTGAGTCCGGTGGCTCGGACTCCGCGGCCGG
>NZ_JAEMUX010000072.1 GCF_016598475.1 Streptomyces adelaidensis | reverse complement strand
CAGGTCCCGGCCGTCCGGCAGGTCCCGGCCGTCCGGCAGATTGCGGTGGGACACGGGCCAGTGCCGGTACCAGCCCCGGGGCGACAGGATCACCATGTCCGTGGTGACCCCCAGGCGGTGCGCCCCGGCCGCCGGCAGCTGTTCGGTGATGCCGGGCAGGAGGTCCTCCAGCGCCCGTACCCCGCCCGACCACAGCATGTGGGCGTGGCGCACCTGCGGCAGGCCCCGGCGCGGACCGGGCCGGTCCGGCAGCGCGTCCCGCTCGACCACGACGACCTTCTCCGCGAACCCGGCCAGGGCGCGCGCCGCGAGCATGCCGGCGAGGGAACCGCCGAGCACGACGGCGGTCCTGGCGGGTCGGGCGGAGCGTGAGAGGAGGCCGGCCGTGGGGTGCTCACTCATTCATGTGCGGACACACCGCTGTCCGCTGTGGAGACGGCCGCGAGGGCACGTACCGCCTCGATCTCGGCGGGATGGCGAAGGGCCAGCGACACCGCTTCGATGTCCTGGAGCAGATCCGCGAAGGCTGTGCGGACCGGGGCGATCCTGAGATCCGGGAAGACGAGGGGCCCCGCCCGGAGCGTGGCCGTCGTCGCGTCGCTTTCGGGCGTCCGTTTCCGCTCGGCCAGGGCGTCCTGGATCGCGACGGCGGCGGCCAGGGCCTTCGCGGGGGTGGGCCCGTGGCCGAGGTCCAGGGCCGCGTCGTACGCGCGGCGGCGCAGGTCCTCGTCGAAGTGGCGGGCCAGCTGGAGCAGCGCGTCGCGGATGAAGGTCTCGCGGCGGGTCAGGCGCAGCTCCGGGGTGGCGCGCAGCGTGAAGGGGACCCGGGAGTCGTCGACGGTCCGGGTCAGCAGGTACAGGGGCCGCAGTCGCCGGTGGCTCTCCCGCACCCGCCAGCGGCCGTGCAGATACTGGCCGCCGTGCGGCAGGATGAAGCCGACCGCTATGAAGATGGCCGCCACGGCGACGACCGGCGGTGCCACATGGGTGCTCAGCCAGTCCAGGTCGTGCCCGGTCCAGCGGGCCACCAGCGCCGCGAGCTTCGAGGCGTCGTACACCAGGTTCAGCGCGTAGCCGATGCCCAGCGACTTCAGGCCGCCGCGCAGCCACAGGTCGAGGCCGTCGGCGCGGACCCAGTTGCGGATCAGCCGGTAGGTGATCAGACAGGCCACGGTGTGCGCGACGAGGTAGAGCAGGATCTCCTCGCGCATGAAGGGCGTGGTGGCGTAGTACGTGTCCAGGTCGCGCAGCCGCTCGCGCGGGACGTCCGCCAGCGTGAACAGCACCCACAGGACGACGATCACCGCCGAGTACCCGGTGACGACCCACCGCTTGGCGCGGCGGGTCGTCGGGGAGCGGTCGGCCGGGCCGTTGCGCCAGGCGACGATCAGCAGCAGACAGGTCGCGCAGAACGCGGTGATCAGGGAGTACACCCAGGGCGCGGAGACGTTCGGCACGCCCACGACCCGGTTGGTCCACGCGATGACCGACGGCACCGCGAACAGGAACACGGAACAGGCGAGCAGCAGCAGCCCGCCGACCGCGCGCAGCGACGAGTCCCGCCACAGCTTCACGATGCTGGGCAGCTTGATCACCAGGGCGACGGTCAGCACGGCCGTGGGGATCCAGAACGGGATGTACAGCTCGCCGAAGAAGTCGGCGGGACTCATGGCGCTCATGGCCCCGCCCGTCGTCGCGGGCACGGTGGTCCCCCTCACCTCGGCGGTTTGCGGTAGCCCAGGGACGCCTGGATGGCCTGACCGACGGGGTCGGCGGGATCGGCCGTCCCGTCGCCCTGTCCGTCGCCCTGCCCGGTGTCCACCCAGGAGCGGAACGCGGTGGCGAGCCGGTGCCCGAAGTCCTCGGCCTCCCGCTCGTCGGACGCGTGCGAGCCGTTACGGGCGGCGATGGGGGTGCCGCCCTGGCCGAGAGCGGCGGAGAAGGCGGGGGAGAACGTCGGAGAGAGGGTGGGGGAGAAGGTGGGGGAATACTCGGGGGAGAACAGCGGGTGATGGCAGTGCCCGGCATGCATGTGCCACAACTCATGGCCCAGGATGACCAGTTGCTGCACCGTCTCCGCGCGCTCCTCCACGATCACCAGGTCGAAGTCGGGGAACTCCATCCACAGCCCGGTGACCTCGACCCCGTCCGGAAACCGCTCGAACCGCAGCTCCACCGGCCGCCCGCCCCGCCGGGCACTCATCTCCGCGCACAGCGCCGCGCCCAACTCCCGTACGCCGACGGGCCCGTCGAAGCTCCCCCGCACCGCCTTGCCCAGCCCGGCGGTCAGCTTTCGCATCTCGGCGGCGGAGGGGGAAGGGAGCAGGGTGTGGCGGAGGCGGGTGACAGCCCCTCGTAGACGACCGCCCCGGGTGGCATCCGCGATCTGGCCGGCGCTCCCGGTCCGTGCGTCGCTCCCGGTCCGTGCGTCGCTCCCGGTCCGTGCGTCGCCCCCGGTCCGTGCGTCGCCCCTCACCCGTCCGCCGTCCCTCACCCGTCCGCCGTCCCTCGCCCGTCCGCCGTCTCTCGTGCTCCCGTCGTCTCCCGCCCGTCCGTCGTCTCCCGTACTCCCGCGACGCCTCATCGCCCGGTCTCCTCGTCGTCGGCGCCGAGCAGCCCTTCGAGCATGACCGCGAGGGCCTCCTGTTTGCGACGGGTCAGCCGGTGGCCGCGCAGGGCGAGGGTGACGATCCCGTGCCGGGTGGCGAACTCGACCAGCGGCCCCTCGTCCTCGTCACCCTCAAGTACGGCCAGTACGCGGTGGAGTTCCCGGTTCAGGACGGTCGCCGCCGGGTCGGTGAAGAACCGGAGGCCCTCCTCGATCCCGAAGAACCCGGCGAGTTCGGTCAGGTCGGGGACGTTCGGCATCTTCTTGCCGAGCAGCAGCTGCCGGGCCCACTCGGGGCTGATCGAGAGCCGCTGCGCGACCTCCTTGCAGACCTCCACGGCCCGCTTCCCGCTCCGCGCGGCATACGCCTCATACAGCGCCCGCACCCGCCGCCGGACCCGGTCGTCGACCCGGTCGGCCGCCGGTTCGGCCCCGTCGAGCAGCGCCCGCACCTCGTCCTCGCCGAGGGCGGTACGTTCCGCCAGCGTCCGTATGTCGAGGAGCCGGTCCCGGTCGGCACCGGTCCCGGCGATGCGGGCGTCGAGTCGGGTGAGGGTCGCGGCGAGGGTGTCGGGCAGCGCGGGCACGCGCCGACCCTACGTGGCCGAAGGGCGCGGGCACCACGGAAATCCAACGATCGTTGAATTCCGGTGAACGATCGTTGGGGGGAGGGATGAGGTTGTCTTCAGGCGTGGGAAGCCATCCGGGACCCATTGACGGGCCGGGGCGGCGACCTTAGCGTCCCGTTCGGTTCTGCGAGCAAGATCCGACAGGTCGAACGAGTCGCATCACGGACCATCGCAAGCCCCGGCACCCGAACATGAGAAAGGGCCCCATGTCCCGCACAGCCAGGTTCACCCTCGACCCCGCCTTCACCGTCGGCGAGGTCAACCCCCGACTCTTCGGCTCCTTCGTCGAGCACCTCGGCCGCTGTGTCTACACCGGGATCTACGAGCCGGACCACCCGGCGGCCGACGAGGCGGGTCTGCGCACCGATGTGCTGGACCTGGTCCGGGAGTTGGGCGTCACCACGATCCGCTATCCCGGCGGCAACTTCGTCTCCGGCTACAAGTGGGAGGACTCCGTCGGCCCCGCCGAGGACCGCCCCCGCCGCCTCGACCTCGCCTGGCGCTCCACCGAGACCAACCGCTTCGGCCTCTCCGAGTACATCGCCTTCCTGAAGAAGATCGGCCCCCAGGCCGAGCCCATGATGGCCCTCAACCTCGGCACGCGCGGCGTCGCCGAGGCACTGGAACTCCAGGAGTACGCCAACCACCCCGCCGGCACCGCCCTCGCCGACCTGCGCGCCGCCCACGGCGACAAGGACCCCTTCGGCATCAACCTCTGGTGCCTCGGCAACGAGATGGACGGCCCCTGGCAGACCGGCCACAAGACGGCGACGGAGTACGGCCGTATCGCCGCCGAGACCGCCCGCGCGATGCGCCAGATCGACCCGGGCGTCGAACTCGTCGCCTGCGGCTCCTCCAGCCAGTCCATGCCGACCTTCGCCGAGTGGGAGGCGACGGTCCTGGCGGAGACGTACGACCTCGTCGACCACATCTCCCTGCACGCCTACTACTGGCCCACCGACGGCGACTTCGACTCCTTCCTCGCCTCCGCCGTCGACATGGAGTCCTTCATCGAGAACGTGGTCGCCACCGCCGACCACGTGGGCGCGAAGCTCAAGTCCAAGAAGAAGATCAACCTCTCCTTCGACGAGTGGAACGTCTGGTACATCTCGGAGTGGCACGCGATCGAGAACTCCGGCGCGCGGGACTGGGCGGAGGCCCCGCGCCTCCTGGAGGACAACTACAGCGTCATGGACGCGGTCGTCTTCGGCTCCCTGCTCATCGCGCTGCTCCGGCACGCCGACCGCGTCACCGTCGCCTGCCTCGCCCAACTCGTCAACGTCATCGCCCCGATCATGACCGAGCCGGGCGGCCCCGCCTGGCGGCAGACGACCTTCTTCCCCTTCGCCCAGGCGTCCCGGTTCGGGCGCGGGCAGGTCCTCGACGTACGGGTGGACTCACCGACGTACGAGACGAAGAAGTACGGCGAGACGGACCTGCTGCACGCGACGGCGGTGCGGGCCGACGACGGTTCGGTGACGGTCTTCGCGGTCAACCGGGGCCGTTCGCAGGCGCTGCCGCTGGAAGTCGCCCTGAACGGGCTGGAGTTGAGCCGGGTCGTGGAGCACAGCGTGCTGTCCGACGCGGACCCCGACGCGCGGAACACGTTGGAGGAGCCCGAGCGGGTCGCTCCGCGGGTGGTGGAGGGGGCGACGCTTCGGGAGGGTGTGCTGAGCGCGGTTCTCGAGCCGCTGTCGTGGAATGTGATCCGGCTCGGCTGAGAGCCCGGGTTCCGCGGCCGTCCGCCCGGCCCCGCGCCCCTGACGGGGCGCGGGTGGTCGACAATGTCGCCCATGAGGATCTCGGCACGGGCGGATTACGCCGTACGCGCGGTACTGGAACTCGCCGTACGGCAGGACAGCGGAGCGGTGAAGGCGGAGACCATCGCCACCGTGCAGGAGATCCCGCACAAGTTCCTCGAGGGCATCCTCGGGGATCTGCGGCGCGCCGGCCTCGTCACCAGCCGTCGGGGCGGCAGCGGCGGGTACCGACTGGCCCGCGACGCCGCCACCATCACCGTCGCCGATGTCATCCGGGCGGTGGACGGCCCCATCGTCTCGGTACGCGGCGAACGTCCCACCGGTCTGACCTACACCGGTTCCGCGGAGCCGCTGCTGCCGCTGTGGATCGCCCTGCGGGCCAATGTGCGCCGCATCCTGGAGGGCGTCACCGTGGCCGACATCGCCGCCGATGCCCTGCCCGCACCGGTGAAGGAGCTGGCGGCGGAGCCGGCGGCCTGGGAGAACCCCTAGGTCGTAGGCCCGGCGGGCAGTTGCACAGGATCGTTACCCCGTCCTAAGCCTTTCCTCAGCTTGGCGTCGTAGCGTTGCGGTCCGGTCATTCCCTACTTAACCGGTGGGAAAGGCAGGGAAGCCGGAGAGAGAAGCCGGAAGACAGAAGCCGGAAGACGGCGACGGAAGACGGGACGAACGACGAATGCGGACGCTGGTACTGCTCGCGCTGGCGGGCCTGGGAGCCCAGCTCGTGGACGGCAGCCTGGGCATGGCCTACGGCGTGACCTCGACCACGCTGCTGCTCGCCATGGGCACCAACCCGGCCGCCGCCTCGGCCACGGTGCACCTCGCCGAGATCGGTACGACGCTGATGTCGGGCGCCTCGCACTGGCGGTTCGGGAACGTGGACTGGAAGGTCGTCGCCAAGATCGGCGTACCGGGCGCCGTGGGCGCGTTCCTCGGCGCGACCGTCCTGTCGTCGTTGTCCACCGAGGTCGCCGGGCCGGCGATGTCGCTGATCCTGCTGGGCCTCGGCCTCTACGTCCTGTCCCGCTTCACCCTGCGCGGCCTGCCCAAGGAGCGCCTCGGCCAGCCGCTGCGGAAGCGGTTCCTGTCGCCGCTCGGCCTGGTCGCCGGCTTCCTCGACGCGACCGGCGGGGGCGGCTGGGGCCCGGTCGGCACGCCGGCGCTGCTGGCCAGCGGCCGCATGGAGCCCCGCAAGGTCATCGGCTCGGTCGACACCAGCGAGTTCCTCGTCGCCGTCGCCGCCAGCCTCGGCTTCCTCCTCTCCCTCGGCTCCCAGGGCCTCGACTGGGCCTGGGTCGCCGCCTTCCTCCTCGGCGGCATCATCGCCGCCCCCATCGCCGCCTGGCTCGTCCGCCTCGTTCCCCCGCGCGTGCTCGGCTCCGCCGTCGGCGGCGTCATCATCGTCACCAACATCCGTACGTTGCTGAAGAGCGACTGGATCGCGGCGTCGAGCGCACTGAGTACACCTGTGTACGTGGCGGCGTACGCCCTGTGGGCGGCGGCCCTGACGTACTCGATCCGAGAGCACCTGAAGGAGAAGGCGGCCGGCCACGTCGAGCGCGAGCCGGAGCCCGCACTCGCCGCAGCCGAACCGGCCGCCACCCGCAGCGCCTAGGCCGCGCTGTCGACGCCCACGGTGATCGTCGCCTTGTACCCGTCCGACACGCTGCTGCCCAGCGCGGTAAGGGTCAACAGCCCACTCGACGCACCCCCGTCGTCGTAGATGCTGTCGGCGGACAGAGCCGTCTCCGGCGTCATGTTGTCCGAGTACGGCGACGTCGCCTGGATCTCCTCGTTGAGGGTCTCGTCGAAGAAGAGCTGTCCCGTGTGGATGACCTCGCCGCCGGTGTACGACTCGTCGGTGAGGGTCACCTCCGTGTGCACTCGCATATGCACATGGACCGCACGGGAGACGTAGTGGCCGGGCCAGATGGACGTGATGCTGCACTGTGTCTGTAAGCACGTGAATGGGCACCGCGGTACGGACGGGATTTGGTACCACCGTCGAACCGGTGGCCGACCGTTCACCCTGGCCCCTGACGGCCTCTTCTCGCTGGCTGCGCCTGTGCACCAACCCTCCACCGGCCCGGCGGTCGAACGACTGTCGGAGCCAAAAGAACCTGGTGCGCTGGTCCCGGAACTCGTGCTTACAGACAGCTGAGCATGAGACCTGGCAACAGGACTCACTCCCGCTCAGTCTCTAGGAAAGGTATCCCCCGGCGAACCGCTCAGTGGTGGTGGCCGTGCCGGCCGAGGGTCTCCACGGGGGTCGCGCCGGGGCGGGTCCACTGCGGTACGGGGCGGCTGGTCGGGCCCCAGGTGGCGTTTCCGTCCGCGTCCGAGCGCCAGGACCAGCACGGGCTGCCCCCCTCGGGCCAGCCCTCGGGCTTGTCCTCCCAGGCCTCGTCGCGGCCGTAGGGCGTCATGTCGAGCAGGCCGAGGGACCCGTTGACCCGCTCGTTGCCACGGCCCGTCGTGGAGTAGGTGAGGAACACGCGGTCACCGTCGCGCAGGAAGCAGGTGAGGTAACCCATCTCGCCGCCGACCGGCGCGTCCACGTCACGCACCGAGTACCAGGGCTGGGTGTAGCCCATGAAGTCGACGTAGGAGGCCACCTCGTCCCAGGCGCCCGTGGTCAGCACGGCGAAGGAGACGTGGCGGGCGTTGAGGTAGACGGCGTCGTTCAGGTGCCAGGCCGTGGTGGTGCAGCCCTCGCACTGCCCCTGGTGCGGCGCGCCGTCGTACCACATGTGCTGGTAGACCACGAGCTCGTCGCGGCCCTGGAACAGGTCCAGGAACGGGACCGGGCCGTCGGGCCCGACGACCTCGACCGTCCCGTCGAACTCCACCATCGGCAACCGGCGGCGGGCCGCGGCGATGGCGTCGCCCTCGTGGGTGTGGGCCTTCTCACGGACCAGCAGCTCGTCCCGGGCGGCCTGCCAGGTGGCCAGGTCGACGATGGGCGGGCGGCCGGGCAGCGCGCCGGCCGGGTCACTCGGTGTGGTCGTCATGATGTCCTCCGTGGTGTCTAGCGCCGGGCAGCGTCTACGAACTCCTACGACACCCACCAGAACAGACTCCCGCCCCGCCTGAAACTCATCGCGGCAGCGGGTCGCCGGCGGGTTCCAGGAGATTCCGCGAGCACGGCGGACTCGGCCCAGCCGTACTCCCTGATCCGCACCAGGGCGTCCGCCCGGCGGAAGCGGTCGCACGGCGTCGACCGTGTTGATACGGCGATGGCGTCTACGGGAGGCAGGGCACGGGCCTCGCCGGGCGTACGTCAGGCGGCGCGGCGCGGGTCGGGTGGCCGGTCCGCCCCTCGACCATCTCGGCGTCGAGGAACCCCAGCCCCGGCGCGGCGGCCACCAGCGTGCCGACGCCGGCCCGGGTTCGATGCCCCGCCGTTCACCCCAGCCGCATCGCCAGCGTCACCTCCGCGCCCACCCCCGCCCCCGTCGTGTCCGTCGCCCCCGTCGTGTCCGTCGTCCCCGTCGTGACCGTCAGGCGGTCGGTGACCAGGTGGGCGAGCCAGAGGCCGCGGCCGGGGCAGGTGCCGGTGAGGCCGGGGAGGAGTTCGGGGAGGGTGGGGACGAAGCCGGGGCCGTTGTCGGTGATGCGGCACTCCAGTTCGTCGGGGAGGCGGCGGAGCTCCAGGCGGCCGTGGCCGCCGGCGTGCTCGACCGCGTTGGCGGCGATCTCGCTGACGGCGAGGGTGAACTCGCCGAGGCGTACGCCGCCGAGGCCCGCCGCGGCGGCCGTGTCCTCGACCTGGGCGCGCACCTGGGGGAGGTTCTCTCCGGTGAAGTGCCGTTTCAGCAAGAGCGTTTCGGGAGCGATGGCGGGGCTGTCGCCGCCACCGGGGCCGCCGATTCGACCGTTTCCGCTGACGCGACGGGCTCCGTCGAATCCTCCGGCTCCGCTCTCCGTCTCGCCGCCCGGCGTCACGGCCGCCTCCTCTCGATCGGGGTCGATGGGTTCGGGCACGGGGTGCTGGGCGTCAAAGGCGAGCTGCCGCATCTTGGCCACGCTAGCCGTGCTCGCTCGATGCGTACCCAGGAGATCGAGAGGGCATCGTGGCTGGTCGGAACCGTATGAATCCGATCGGAACGTGATCGGTTTCGCCCGAGGTCGGCTGATCGGTTTACGAGAAAGGGCACCGGCGCCCTCCCGTACGGTCTGGGAGGGGGCCGGTGCCCTGTTCGGGGCAGGGCGAGGCGGGGCAAGGCGGGATGGGGCCGGGATGGGGCCGGGATGGGGCTAGGTCAGCTCGACTCCACCCCCACCGTCAGCGAGCCCGCGTAGCCGGCCGACGGCGAGCTGCCGAGGGCGGTCAGGGTGAGCAGGCCGGAGGCGGCGCCTCCCTCGTCGTAGATGGAGTCCTGGGCGAGGGTGGTGCGGGTGACCGTGTTGGCCGAGTACGGGGAGAGGGCCGCGACTCCGGTCGTGATCGTCTCGTCGAAGAAGAGCTGGCCGGTGTGGAGTTCCTGGCCGCCGGTGAATGAGCCGTCCGAGGTCAGGGTGACGTCGGTGTGCACCTTGAGGTGGATGTGGATGCAGCGGCCCCGGTACCAGCCCGGGTAGACCGTGGTGATCTTCGCTACGCCACTGGAGTTCGTCAGCACGCCGCCGCGCAGGAACGTGCCGTTGTCGGGCTCGTCGTGGCCGTTGTTGCCGACGAACCCGGAGTACTCGCCGAGCGCGTCGCAGTGCCAGATCTCCACCAGGGCGCTGCTCAGCGGCGCGCAGGTGTCGTCGTCGACGACGGTGAGGGTGAGCTGGAGCGGGAAGCCGGTCTTGTCCTCGCTGATGTCGGCGCGGACCAGCTGTCCGTCGAGGTAGTAGGGGCCTTCGGTCATCTCCTTCGTGAGGGTGCAGACGGCCGCGGCGGCTACGGGGGCGGTCTCGTCCGTCCCGGCCGTCGCGGCGGTGGGGGCTTCAGGCGTGGCGGCGGCGCCCACGGCCAGGGAGGCCGCCGTGACGCCCGTGGCGATCAGTACGGTGCGACGCCCGATCGAATCTGCCTCTGGGGGCACTGAAGTGTCTGTCATGAACACGGCACCCTAGAAACGGAAACTGTCGGCCGGCTGTCAGTTCGGCAAAGTGACTGACCGTCAAGTCCCTTGTAGGACAGGCGAGGTGATGGGACACCGCATCATCTGGTGGTGCATGGCGGGCGGCCTCAGGAACGACGCCACCGCCATCCCCCGCCCCGCCCGTCGCGGCGCTCCTCGTACCGGTCCGCCGCGTCCAGCACGCCGTACCCGTACCTCTCCGGGTCGGCGATCGGCGCCATCCGCTCCCGCCCCGCCAGGCAGCGTGGATCGTCCCGTTCGGCGAGGCCGAAGACGGCGAGGACACGGACGGCCTCGTCCCCGTCCTCGTCCTCGCCCTGGTCCTCGTCCGCGAAGCGGGCGGCCAGGGCGCCCGTGAGGGTGGGGTGGGGGTCCGGATGCTCGGCGACCATCCTCACCGCCGAGCGGCGGACATCGGCCGACGGGTCCCGCATGAGTGCGCACAGCGCCTCGCGGGCCGCCGGGGAGAACGGTTCCTCGCTGTCCAGGAGCCCGGGTGCCATGCCGCGCACCGCGGGGTCCGGGTGCCCGGCGAACCTCAGTCCGAAGCCCTCGTTCGCCGGCTCCCGGTACTGGACGAGCCCGACGATCACCTCGGGCAGGACGAGCGGATGCCGTTCCTCCCCGGCCCACTCGGCGAAGACCTCGTACGCGCGCTTCTCGTACGGCGAGGACGCCCAGGTGTCGTCCTCGGGCACGTACCGGGTGGTGGTGTGCCGGAACAGCACGTGGCAGGCGAGGAGCCGGTGGACGGGATCGGGGTGGGAGCGGAGCGCGACGGCGGCGGACCAGGTCCCGTCGTCGGCCCAGCGTCCGCCGAGCGCGGCCGCGACCTCTTCCCAGACGGGGTGGTCGGGGTCGCGGACCGCGACGGCCCGGGCCACGAGTTCGTCGACCGTGGGGGTGTTCTCGGCTGTCATGGTGTCGCCGCTACTCCGACACCGCCGCTATGGAGTCCAGTACCGTTTCCGGGTTCCCGCCGGGGGCCACCGCCTTGCCGATCTGTTTGCGGATGGTGGTGGCCACCTCGGACCAGTTGGTCTCGGCGACGGGGTAGAGCTGGACGTTCTGCAGGGTGTCGAGGCCGCTCCACAGGGCCTGGTGGTCCTTGTCGGCGCGCATGACGTCGGCGGCGCTCGTGGTGACGGGGAGCAGCTCGTACTGGGCGGCCTGCTCGATCACGTACTTGTCGGCGTAGAGGAAGTCGAGGAACTGTCCGATGGCCTCGCGGCGGTCCTCGTTCTTGAAGGCGATGACCCAGTCGGCGGTGCCCATGGTGGGGGCGGCCTTGCCGTCGCGGCTCGGCAGCGGCATGGAACCGTAGGACACGGAGCCGGAGGAGTCCTCGATCTGGCGGATCAGCGACAGCGGGCCGTTGACCATGGCCGCGTCACCGCTGAGGAAGGACTCGACGGCCGCGCCGTGGTTCAGCTCGCCGGGTGCGACCGGGCCGGTGAGACCTTCGCCGACCAGGTTCTCCCGCAACCAGGTCATGGTCGACACGTTGGCGGCGGAAGCGATGTCGTAGTTGTTCGCGGAGTCGGTGTAGCCGCCGTCGCCGGCCAGCAGCCACATCAGCGTCTCGGCCTCCGCCTCCTCGGGGCCGAGCGGCAGGGCGATCGGATACTTCACCCCCTGCGCCTTCAACGCCCTTGCCGCGAGCACGAGTTCGTCCCACGTCTCGGGCGGCTCCACGCCCGCCTGCGTGAACAGGTCCTTGTTGTAGTAGAGCAGCCAATCGCTCGCCGTGAACGGCAGGCCGTACTGCGCCCGGTCCATCTCCCCGGCGTCCGCGAGGCTAGGGATGAACGAGGCCTGGACCGGGACGGACAGGACGTCGTCCGCGCGGTAGAGGAGGTCCCGCGCGGCGTACTCGGAGTAGCTGTCCGTCTGCACGATGTCGGGGGCGTGGCCCTGCTCGACCAGCTCGGCGACCTTCTCGTCGACCTCGTCCGGGGCGTAGACGCTGACATTCACGTCGATGGTCGGGTACTCGGTGTGGAAGGCAAGGGAGACCCGGTCCCAGTAGCCCTCGGAGTTCTTGTGGACGCTGTCGCCGTAGTTGGTGGCGACGATCGTCAGGGTGACCGCTCCCGACTCCGCGTCCGCGTTCCCGCCGCAGCCGGACAGACCGGCCGTGAGTCCCAGCGCGGCCGTGGCCGACACGGTCATCCGGGCCCATGTCCGAACCCCTGCCCGGGACTTGAGACGCATCGTCCCCCCCCCACTTTCAGACTGCCGGCCGACGAAGGGCTTGATCGTATGGCGCGCGTCGGTGCGGTACGGGGCCGTGGGCGTTGCGTTTCGATTCCGACGGTGTGACGGGGCGACGGGGTGGTGGTGTGACGTGTGACGGGAGCGACCCGAGGTGACCCAGCGGCGACAGGGAGTACGGAACCGGGGCCCCGGCCGTTCAGCGGTGGGTTCGTGGGTTTGTGGGTTCGTGGGTTGGTGGGTTGGTGGTGGTCGGGTGGTGGGGCCCGCCGGGTGCGCGCGGTGTGTCCGGCGATCCGGCGGGCCCGTCGTCATGGGCGTACGTCAGTTGGTCACCACGAGCTTCTTCGGGAAACCGACGGCCTTGGCGCGCTTGTACAGCTCCTTGATGTCCTTCGGGTGCATCTTGATGCAGCCGGCGGACTTGTAGTCACCGACGCCGTCCCAGCGGGTCGGCTCGGTGGAGCCCTGGCCGCCGTTCCGTGTCATCTCGCTGTGGATGAACAGCTCGGTGCGGGGGGTGGAGCCGTTCTTGCACTTGGTGTCGTTGAGCTGGAAGGCGTATCCCTTGATGAGGCTGCCGTTGTAGTTCGTGTTCCACTTCTTGATGGTGTACGACTTCGTGGGCAGCCAGCCCTTGTTGCGGGTGCACTCGTTGGTGGTCACGCCGGAGCCGGCGCGGAAGGACGCGATCACCTTGTTGGTGCCCGTCTGCTTCAGGTACAGCCGCGAGTTGGTGTTCGTGGACTTGTCGAAGTGCAGGTAGTAGGTCTTGGCCGCGGCCGCCTTCGTGCCCTCCGCGGCGGCGTGCGCCGGGAGCGAGGCGGTGCCGGCCAGCCCGGCGACGGCGACGACCGCGGTGGCCACGGCGGTGAAACGGTTGCGCTTGCCCATGATGTCCCCCTGGTTTGACTGGTCTGCCTGGTTTGGCTGTTCGGTTTCCGATACTGCTGTGCCTTCTGTCGCACAAGTGGCTTGTGAAGGACCTGCGCTGCGTCGGTGACGTGGCTATGACATTGGGCCAGCAGCGTTTCAGGAACCTTTCAAGTCCCTTGAAAGGAAGGGCAGTCACCGGAAATCGGGGGGTTCATGGTGCTGGAGTTCGCTGTGCTCGGAAGACTCGAAGCGTGTCGGGACGGAGAATCGGTGGGCTTCGGAACGGCCCGGCAGAGCACGGTCCTCGCGGCGCTGCTCGTGGACACCGGGACCCCGGTGACCGTGGCCCAACTCGTCGACCGCGTCTGGGCGGACAGCCCGCCGCAGCGGGGCGCCGACGCGCTCTACACCTACCTCTCCAGGCTCCGCCGGGTGCTCGGCGGCGACGCGGGGATCGTCCGCAGGGCCGGCGGGTTCGTCCTCACTGTCGAGCCGTCCGCCGTCGACCTCCACCGGTTCCATGACCTGGTCGCCCGGGCCCGCCGCGCCACCGACCCGGCCACCGCCACCTCGCTCTACGAGCAGGCGCTGGCCGTCTGGCGCGGTGAGCCCTTCGCCGGCGTCGACGCGCCCTGGTTCAACGCGCTCCGCAGCGCGCTGGAGTCCGAACGTCACGCCGTGCAGCTCGACCTGACGGACCTTCAACTCCACGCCGGGCGGCATGGCGAGTTACTCACCGGCCTCCGTGTCCGTGCCGGGGAACACCCCCTCGACGAGCGCCTCGCCGGCCAACTGATGCTCGCCCTCGCCCAGTCCGGCCGCACCGCCGACGCCCTTGACCACTACCGGTGCACCCGTGAACTCCTCGCCGAGGAACTGGGCATCGACCCCGGCCTCCCGCTGCGGCGGCTGCACGAGGACGTCCTCACGGGGGAGTTGGAGCCGCCGCTGCCGCCGCTCGGGCGGTGGTGGTGGGGGCGTTGGGGCGCGAGGTGCTGTTGCCGGGCTGGGCGGGGCTGCCGGGGAGCAGGGGGCTGACCTGGGCCGCCGACGCGGCCGTACGGCGAGCACGGCAACGACAGGCTCCACCAGAACTGAGCCACCGACACCGCTCCACCAGAACTGAGCCACCGACACCGCTCCACCAGAACTGAGCCACCGACAAGCGACGCGTCCCCAACAGGGCCTCAAGGAAGGCCTGTCGGGGACGCGTCGCTTGCCGGTGGGCCGAGTGGGGTCAGCCCACCTGGTTGTACATCGCCCCGGCCGCGGGCCACCCCTGCGGCTCCTCCACCGGCTCCGGCTGGGTACGGCCGCGTACCTGGGCGGCGGTCAGACCCTGGGCCGCGCCCATGTTGCGGCGGCCCTGCGCGGCGGCGGCCATGCCGGGCATGCCGGTCTGGGCGACGGGCTGGAGGCCGGGGGCCGGCATCGCGGCGGCGGGCGCCGGCACGGACATCGGCATGGGGGCCGGTGCCTGCATCGGCGTGGGCATCGGCATCGGCGCAGGGGCGGCCTGCGCGGGGGAGGCGAACTGCATGGAGGCGGCCGGCGCCGGGGACGCGAACTGCATGGAGGCGGCCGCCGGTGCGGGTGACGCGAACTGCATGGAGGCCCCGGCCGGCGCGGGCATGCTCATGGCCTGGGCGGCGAGGTTGTGCATCCCGGTGCCGCTGGTCTCGCCCATCAGCCGGTCCACGGCCGCCGTACCCGAGCTGTAGCTGGTCCCGGTGCTCAGCTCGGGTACGGCGGCTCCCCTCCTGGACCCGTAGAGAACCGACTCCAGACCGGACACCAGGCGACGGACGTCCGCCTGGGGCCGGACCACGAGTCGCAGGAAGCGACTGGACGAGCCGACCTTGTTGCCGCACTCTCGGACCAGGACCCGGTGCTCGGTGAGGAGCCGGTCGCGGACCACGGTGCCCTCGGCGCCCACGGGCAGGCGCACGAAGAGGAAGTTCCCCTGCGACGGGTACACCGTCAGACCGGGGAGGGCGGAGAGCTGACGGGCCATGTCCAGCCGGTCCCGGCGGACCTGGTGCAGACTCTCCATGTATTCGGCGCCGTGGTTCTTGAGCATGAACACCACGTGCTCGGCGAAGGAGTTGAGGTTCCACTTCGGCAGCATCGAGCGGACCTTGCCGGCCAGCGCAGGGTTCGCGACCATGTAGCCGAAGCGGATGCCGTGCAGGCCGAAGTTCTTGCCGAGGCTGCGCAGCACCACCACGTTGGGCCGCATGACCGCGTCCCGGACGGTGCTCGGCTCGGACTCGGCGTCGGCGAACTCCAGGAACGACTCGTCGATGACGATCAGGTCCAGGTCGGCCATCGCGTCCATGAACTGCACCAGCGCGTGCCGGTGCAGGAAGCCGCCGTCGGGGTTGTTCGGGTTGCAGATGACGGCGACCCGGGTGCCGCGGGCGCGGATGAACTCGGCGTACTGCGCGAGGTCCAGGGCGAAACCGCTGGACTCCTGAAGCGGGTACATGTCGACCCGCTTGCCGGTCTCCATCGGCTGGTCGGTCCAGCGGCCGAAGGTGGGGACGGGGACGGCGAGGGACTCCCGGACCAGCAGATGGTCGATCCAGGTGATGAGCTCGGTCGAGCCGTTGCCCATCGCCACACACTGCGGCGGCAGTTGGAGCAGATTGCACAGCTCCGCCGTGATGGTGTCGGCGCCGCTCGGGTAGTACGTGATGATGTCGCGCAGCCTGCTCGCCATGTCGTCGAACATGGCGGGCGTCGGGAAGTAGGGGTTGCAGGGGATACAGAAGTCCACCGGACCCACCCCGTCGCCGCCTTCGCGCGTCAGCGCCGCCATAGAGGGGCTGTGCGCCGCAGTGCTGCGGAACAACGAGGTGACGTTGTCGGCCATGGAACCTCCGTAGGGGGCGGACCCGTTGGGGACGACCGGGTCCGACGACTAAGGGCGGCCCGTGCGGGGGAGCACGGGCCGCCCTTACATACGGAGACTGGGGTGGCACTGTTCAATCGCTGAGAATTTGGTAGGAACTTGTGAAGTTCCTGTGAAGCGGGGCGTCAGGTGAAGGAGTGGACGGTCGTCGAGCGGTACGTCTGCCCAGGTCGCAGCACCGTCGACGGGAACGAAGGCCTGTTCGGCGAGTCCGGGAAGTGCTGGGTCTCCAGGCACAGCGCGTCACCCTGCCGGTAGACCTTCCCGCCGGTTCCGACGAGCGTGCCGTCCAGGAAGTTCCCGGAGTAGAACTGGATCCCCGGCTCGGTCGTCGAGATCCTCAGCGAACGCCCGGACGACGGGTCCCGGAGCGTGGCGGCCCACTCCGGCTCCTGGGTCCCGCCCTTGTCGAGCACCCAGTTGTGGTCGAACCCCTTGGCGTACAGCAGCTGTCGGGCGTTCTCGCGCAGGTCCTCGCCGATCGGCTTGGCGTGGCGGAAGTCGAAGGGGGTGCCCGCGACCTCGGCCTGCTCGCCGGTGGGGATGAGGCCGGCGCCGACGGGGGTGTAGCGGGCGGCGGCGATGGTCAGCTCGTGGTCGTGGACGGGACCGCCGCCCTCACCCGCGAGGTTCCAGTACACATGGTTGGTGAGGTTGACGACGGTGGCCCGGTCGGTGGTCGCCTCGTAGTCGATGCGCCAGTCGCCCCGCTCGGTGAGCGTGTAGGTGACCTTCACCGCCAGGGTGCCGGGGTAGCCCGTCTCACCGTCGGCGCTCGTGCGGCGGAGGTGCAGGCCGACGTCCGGGCCCTTCTCGAACGGCTCCACGTCCCAGACGGCCCTGTCGAAGCCGTCCGCCCCGCCGTGCAGGCTGTTCTCGCCGTCGTTGACGGAGAGTTGGTGCGTCTCGCCGTCCAGGGTGAACCGGCCCTCGGCGATGCGGTTGCCGTACCGGCCGATCAGGGCGCCGAAGTAGGGCGACCCGGCGACGTACTCCTCGACGGTGCCGAAGCCCAGGGAGACATTGGCGTACCGGCCCTCGCGGTCCGGGATCTCCAGGGACTGCACGATCCCGCCGTACGACAGGACCTTCAGACGGGTGCCGCCGTTCTCCAGCGACCAGCGGTGGATCTCCGTCCCGTCGGCGAGCTTGCCGAAGAGCTCCTTCACCGGGCTTCCTGCCTTTCGTGGAACAGCCGAGGGGTCCCGCGCGCTCGTGGCACGCGGGACCCGACGACTTGCTCGACATACCTGCTACGAACCGGACTTGCGCTTGTTCCACACGTCGAACCCGACCGCGGCCAGCAGGGCCATGCCCTTGATGACCTGTTGCCAGTCGGTGCCGACACTGAGGAGGTTCATGCCGTTGTTCAGCACACCGAGGACGAGACCGCCGATGATCGCGCCGAGGACGGTGCCGACACCGCCGCTCATGGACGCGCCACCGATGAACGCCGAGGCGATCGCCTCGAGTTCGTAGTTCAGGCCGGCCTTCGGGGAGGCCGCGTTCAGCCGGGCGGCGACCACCAGACCGGCCAGGGCCGCGAGGACACCCATGTTCAAAAAGACGTAGAAGGTGACCTTCTTGTCCTTGACGCCGGACAGCTTCGCGGCCGGCAGGTTGCCGCCGATCGCGTAGATGTGGCGGCCGAAGATGGAGTTGCGCATCACGTAGCCGTAGCCGACCACCAGCAGGCCCAGGATGATCAGGACGATCGGGGCGCCCTTGTAGCTGGCGAGCAGCAGGGTGACGGTGAGCAGCGCGGCGACGATCGCGACCAGCTTCAGCACGAAGATGTTGGCCGGCAGCGTGTCGAGCGAGAACTCCTGCTGACGCTTCCTGTCCCGGAGCTCCTGGAGGACCACGAAGGCGATCAGCACGAGGCCCAGCAGCAGGGTGAGGTTGTGGTAGTTCGTCTCGGGGCCGGTCTCCGGCAGGAAGCCGTTGCCGATCTTCTTCAGGCTGTCCGGGAAGGGACCGAGGGTCTGCCCCTCCAGCAGGATCTCCGTCACACCGCGGAAGGTCAGCATTCCGGCGAGGGTGACGATGAATGACGGGATGCCCAGATACGCGATGAAGTAGCCCTGGAGCGCGCCCGCCAGCGCGCCCGCCAGCAGACAGAGCACCACCGCGACGGGCCACGGTATGTCGTGCTGAACGGTCAGCACGGCCGCGAAGGCGCCGACGAACGCGGTCAGCGAACCGACCGACAGGTCGATGTGGCCCGCGATGATGACCAGCATCATGCCGATCGCGAGGATCAGGATGTAGCTGTTCTGCAGCACCAGATTGGAGATGTTGCGCGGCAGCAGCAGGTCGCCGTCGGTCCACACCGCGAACAGCGCCACGATCAGGCCCAGGGCGATCAGCATGCCGTACTGCCGCATGTTGCGGCGCATGCCGTCCAGCATCAGCTGGAGCAGGCCTCCGCCCGCCGCTGCCCCGCTCTTGCCGGGCGGCGCGGGGGCCGGGCTCTTGGCGGTCACATCCGTGCTCATCGGGTTACCTCTTTGTCCTTCGTCATCTGACGCATCAGCGATTCCTGCGTGGCCTCGGCACGCGGGAACTCACCGGTCAGCCGCCCTGCGGCCATGGTGTAGATGCGGTCGCACATCCCGAGCAGTTCCGGCAGCTCGGAGGAGATGAAGACGACCGCCTTGCCCTCAGCGGCCAGCTTGTCGATGACCGTGTAGATCTCGTACTTGGCGCCGACGTCGATACCGCGCGTCGGCTCGTCCAGAATCAGCACATCCGGCCCCGCGAAGATCCACTTGCTGAGGACGACCTTCTGCTGGTTGCCGCCGGACAGCTTGCCCACCGGCTCGAAGACGGTCGGCGCCTTGATGTTCATGGACTTGCGGTACCGCTCGGCGACCTGCCGCTCCTCGTGCTCGTCGACCACACCGCGCTTGGAGACCTTGTCCAGGGCGCTCAGCGAGATGTTCCGGTTGATGGTGTCGATGAGATTGAGGCCGTAGTGCTTGCGGTCCTCGGTGACGTACGCGATGCCGTGCTTGACCGCCTCGGGGACGGACTTCGTACGGATCTCCCGGCCGTCCTTGAGGACCGTGCCACCGGCGTACCGGCCGTAGGTCCGGCCGAAGACGCTCATCGCGAGTTCGGTGCGGCCGGCGCCCATCAGGCCCGCGATCCCGACGATCTCCCCGCGCCGCACGTTGATCGACACGTTGTCGACCACCTTGCGCTGCTGGTCGATCGGGTGGTGCACGGTCCAGTCGCGGATCTCCAGGGCCGGGGCCGCGCCCACCTCCGCCTCGTGCGGGGTGCGCTCGGGGAAGCGGTGGTCGAGGTCGCGGCCGACCATGCCCGAGATGATCCGGTCCTCGGTGGTCTCCGCCGCCTTCACATCGAGGGTCTCGATGGACTGCCCGTCGCGGATGATCGTCACCGAGTCGGCGACCTTGCGGATCTCGTTGAGCTTGTGGGAGATGATGATCGAGGTGATGCCCTGGTTCTTCAACTCCAGGATGAGATCGAGGAGTTTGCCGCTGTCCTCGTCGTTCAGCGCCGCGGTCGGCTCGTCGAGGATGAGCAGCTTCACCTTCTTCGACAGCGCCTTGGCGATCTCCACCAGCTGCTGCTTGCCCACGCCGATGTCGGCGACGCGGGTCTCCGGGTGATCGTCCAGACCGACCCGGCGCAGCAGCTCACTGGCGTGCCGCAGCGTCTCGTTCCAGTTGATGAACCCACGCGTGGCGTGCTCGTTGCCGAGGAAGATGTTCTCCGCGAGGGAGAGGTAGGGCACCAGCGCCAGCTCCTGGTGGATGATCACGATGCCGCGCTGCTCGCTCGCGCGGATGTCCTTGAAGGAGCAGAGCTCTCCCTCGAAGAGGATGTCGCCCTCGTAGGTGCCGTGCGGATGGACGCCGGAGAGCACCTTCATCAAGGTGGACTTCCCGGCGCCGTTCTCACCGCAGATGGCGTGGACCTCGCCTTGGCGGACGGTCAGTTTGACGTCCGACAGCGCTTTCACACCGGGAAAGGTCTTGACGATCGAGCGCATTTCCAGGACGGGTCCCGCCATGGTCTTGCCTTCCAATCCTTAAGGTCGGACGCTTACTTGAGCTGGTCCGCCGTGTAGTAGCCGCCGTCGACCAGGACCTTCTCGTAGTTGGTCTTGTCGACGCTGACCGGCTCGAGCAGGTACGCCGGGACGACCTTGGACCCGTTGTCGTAGGTCTTCGTGTCGTTGGTCTCGACCTTCTTGTCGTTGAGCACCGCGTCGACCATGTTCGAGGCGACCTTGGCCAGCTCACGCAGGTCCTTGTAGACCGTCTGCGTCTGCTCGCCCGCGATGATCGACTTCACCGAGGCCAGCTCGGCGTCCTGACCGGTGAGGACCGGCAGCGGCTTGCTCTTGGAGCCGTAGCCGTCGGACTGCAGGGCCGAGAGGATGCCGATGGAGATGCCGTCGTACGGGGAGAGGACCGCGTCGACCTTCTCGGTCTTGTACGACGCCGTGAGGATGTCGTCCATGCGGCGCTGGGCCGTGGCGCCGTCCCAGCGCAGGGTCGTGACCTTGGTGAGGTCGGTCTGGCCGGACTGGACGACCAGCTTCTTGTCGTCGATGTACGGCTTCAGGACGCTCATCGCGCCGTTGAAGAAGTACTTGGTGTTGTTGTCGTCGTTGGAGCCGGCGAAGAGCTCGATGTTGAAGGGGCCCTTGCCGTCCTTCAGGCCGAGCTTGTCGACGATGTAGTTGGCCTGGAGCTCGCCGACCTTGCTGTTGTCGAAGGAGGCGTAGTAGTCGACGTTCGGGCTGTTCAGGATCAGGCGGTCGTAGGAGATGACCGGGATGTTCGCGTCCTTGGCCTGCTGCAGCACGTTGTCGAGCGACTTGTTGTCGATCGCCGCGACGATCAGCGCCTTGACGTCCTGGGCGATGAGGTTCTCGATCTGCGAGACCTGCTGGTCGGGCTTGTCCTCGCCGTAGACCAGCTTGGTCTTGTAGCCCTTGGCCTCCAGGTCGGCGACGACGTTCTTGCCGTCGGAGATCCAGCGCTCGGAGGACTTGGTCGGCATCGCGATACCGATGGTGGCGCCCTTGGTGCTGCCCGAGGAATCGGTCTCGCTGCCACCCTCGGAGCTCTGGCCGCAGGCGGACAGGGTGAGGCCGAGAGAGGCGGCGGTGGCTATGGAGGCGAGGGCGGCTCTGCGAGTGCGCATGTCATCTTCCTTGATGTATGTGGCCGGGATCCGGTCGGGCGAGGAGTTGTGTTGGAGTCTGTGCGACTGCGTCGGGTTTTGTGAAGAGGGAGTTTCCGGAACGTTATGCAGGAGTTCCGAACCGCTTCAGTGCTCCCGGCAGCCGCGAGCCGAGCGGAGCCATGTCGCCGTCCGCGCCGTGCCGCGCGAGCAGGTCCAGGGCGAGCCGTCCGCGCCGTACGCGTTCCTTGGCGGTGGACAGCGTGAGGTCCCGCAGGTGGTGCCCGTAGGGGTAGATCCCGGGGGTCTTCGACAGGCCGAACTTCAGGTAGAGCGGTGCGCCGCGCCGGATCAGCTCGGCGACCTCGTACATCCTCACATAGCCGCCGAGGTCGTCCGGAGCCTCGATGTACATGTCCATGGGGGCGGCGGACATCCGCCGGATCTCGGTGAGGTGGTCGAGCGTCAGGTCGCTCGGCACGTTGATCGAGTCGCCGCCGAGGTTCTCGTAGACGGCGTACGCGGTCGGGTTGACCGGTCCGATCAGCGCCGACACCTTCAGGGTCGTGTCGGCCGGGATGATCCCGGCCAGCCGTGCCCGGTGCAGCGTCCACAGCACACCCTCGTCGGCGACGAGCAGGCACTTCACACCCAGCTCGGTCGCGCGAACGGCGTCCTCGACGCACCCGGCGACCGCATCGTGGCCGCGGGCCCTGAGGCCGGCACCCTTGGAGTCGGTACGGGTGGAGGCGCCGATGTCCCAGGTGCCGCGCGGGCCGGTGAACAGGCAGAGCTCGATGTCGCGCTCGCCCGTCGACTCCACCATCTCGGTGATCTCGGCGTCGGTGAGCATCCAGACACCGCTGCCCTGGCTGATCCGGTGGATCGGCACATCGAGCCGCGAGGCCTCCTTGAGGACCACGGCGAGCGCCTCGGGTCCTTCGACGGAGGGCACCTCGGTACGCCAGCGGCCGCCGCCGGGGAAGGTGTGCGGGGAGGCGTCGCAGGGGTCGAGGGCGGGCGCGGCCACGCCGAGCGCGGCGAGCGCCTGCTCGCCGGGTCGACGCGGCGCCGGAGCGGAGGTCTCGGTCACAATCTGTCCTTCATGTTCGATATCTCGGACGAAGTTCGCGGCTCTGGGTGCGGGGGGTTCAAGGCGCGGAGCTTTGGGTGTACGCCGGTACGAAGTCGTCAGGTACCCCGTACCGGCGTACGGCTCAGGGGTGGGTCATGGCCGCAGCAGGACCTTTCCGACCGTCGGGTCGCCGGACCCCACCAACTCGATGGCCTGCGCGAACTCCGTCAGCGGCAGCTCGTGCGTGACCAGCGGCAGCGGATCGAGGAGCCCGGCCCCGAAGACCCGCACCGTGTGCGCCCAGGCGTCCGGCGCCGCACCGAACACGGTGTGCACCTCAAGCTGCCGCACGACGAGATCCGTCGGGTCGAGCCCGTCCGCGCCCGGCGCGGGGATGCCCGTCAGGACCAGCCGGCCGCCGCGCCGCAGCAGGGCGGCGGCGGTGCGCGCCGCGTCCGCGGACCCGGCGGTCTCGATGACGACGTCGAAGTCGCCGGGCAGCTCCTGGTCCTTGGTACGGAAGTCCGTCGCACCGAACCGCTTGGACAGCTCCGCACGGTCCGGACGGGTGCCCACGACGAGCAGCTCGGACGGCGAACCCGCCTTCAGGAACTGAACGGCGAACATGCCGAGCGTTCCCGTGCCCACGACCGCGACCCGCTCACCCGGAACGGCGTTCGCCTTGAGCGCGGCGGCCGCGATGCACGCGGCCGGCTCCAGCAGCGCCGCCGCCGTCAGATCCGCGTCGTCCGGCAGAACGTGCAGCAAGCGGGCGGGCAGTGTGAGGGTGGTGGCCATGGCGCCCGGCTGGGTGAAGCCGGTCTCCTCGTACCCCGCCGTGCACAGCGTGGTCTCGCCCGCGTGGCAGCGGTCGCACACCTGGCAGTTCCGGAAGCCCTCGCCAACGACCTTGCGGCCTACAAGAGTTGAAGGAACGCCGTCCCCGACCGCCGCCACCGTTCCGGACCACTCGTGGCCCGGGGTGAGGGGGTAACGGACGTATTCCTCCGGCCGGTTGCCCTGGTAGACCTCGCGGTCGCTGCCGCAGATCCCGGAGGCGTGCACCCGGACCAGGGCCTCGCCGGCGGCCGGCTGCCGCGGCTCGTGCGGGACGAGCCGGTGCTCGCCCGGTGCCTCGATGACGACGGCGGTGGCCGCGTCGGGATCGGCGCTCACTTGCTGCCCTTGGGCTTGCGCTGCTCCCAGCCCTCGGCCCACAGGTCGAACCGGGCCTGCTGCTGCGGGAACTCCGCCGCCGCGTCCACGTCCAGCTCGACACCGAGACCCGGCTTGTCGGAGAGGTGGAAGTAGCCGTCCACGACCTCCGGCGCGCCCGAGATCACCTTCTTGATCTCCGCGTCCGCGAAGTCGTTGAAGTGCTCAAGGATCTTGAAGTTCGGGGAGGTGAACCCGACCTGGAGGGAGGCGGCGGTCAGTACCGGCCCGCCCACGTTGTGCGGGGCGACCAGCACATAGTGCGACTCGGCGGTCGCGGCCAGCTTGCGGGTCTCCCAGATGCCGCCGATGTGGCCGACATCGGGCTGGATGATGTCCACGGCCTGGCTCTCGAAGAGCTCCCGGAACTCGATCCGGTCGTGGATCCGCTCACCCGTGGCGACCGGGATGTCCACCTTGGCGGCGACCTTCTCCAGCGCCTTCAGGTTCTCCGGCGGGCACGGCTCCTCCAGCCACGCGGGCTTGAAGGGCGCCAGGTCCTTGGCCAGCCGGACAGCGGTGGCGGGGGAGAACCGGCCATGCATCTCCAGCATCAGCTCGGAGTCCGGCCCGATGGCGTCCCGCACGGCCTCGATCAGGGAGACCGCGTACAGCGACTCCTTGTGGTCCAGCTCGAAGTGGCCGGTTCCGAAGGGGTCGATCTTGAGCGCCTTGTACCCGCGCTCCATGACCGCCCGCGCCGCCTTGTGGTACGCCTCGGGCGTGCGCTCCGTGGTGTACCAGCCGTTGGCGTACGCCTTGACCTTGTCGGTGACCTTGCCGCCGAGCAGCTGCCAGACGGGGACGCCGAGGGCCTTGCCCTTGATGTCCCAGCAGGCCATCTCGATCACGGCGATGCCGGACATCACGATCTCGCCGGCGCGCCCGTAGTCGCCGTACTTCATGCGCTTGACCAGATCCTCGACAGCGAACGGGTCGGAGCCGAGAATGTGATTGTTCTTCGCCTCGTGCAGATAGCCGAGCAGCGCGTCGGTGTGGCCCAGCATGCGGGTCTCGCCGACGCCGGTGAGCCCCTCGTCGGTGTGCACCTGGACGTAGGTCAGGTTTCGCCACGGCGTCCCGACCACGTGCGTGCTGATTCCCGTGATGCGCACGGTACTCCCTGTCCTCTTGATCTGTTCGAAATTTCGTCACACGTTCGAAATGCTGATCGCGACAGTAAGGACGACCCGGTCGGAGTGTCAATGGGTCGAACACATAACGGTTTCGGCGCGATGGCCGGCAAGGCGGCGAATTCCCCCGCCCGGACCCGCCCCGGACCCGCTCGGCGTACCGCCCCGCCGGGCTTTCGGCGTGATGGTCACGACTGCGTTCGGCCAGGTTACTGGCCCGATGGGGCCGGCCTCCGGGGGCCGCTCGGCGCGGCGGGCGGCGGTTCGACGGTGGTCGGGCGGCGGGCGCCGGGAGGCAAGGCCGTCGTTGTGCGGGTGGCGGGCCGGTTGTGGTCCCGTCCAGGGCGGGGGCCGGACTGCCATGGCGGTGCGGATGGCCGGGGCGCGGGGGTGGCCGGCCGTGGGGAGCCGGGTTCGGTTCGGCCATTTCCGGCCAGGGGGAGGCGGTCCGGGCGGACGACGGCGCCGGGGGTCCGAGCTGCCGGAACGTAGGCGCCGGCAGGCGAATCGGCCCCGGCGGCACCGGGGCGTACGGCCCCGGCGTGGCTCGCGTCAACTGGTTTGGGCCAGGGGCCCGTTGCGCGGCCGGGAGGTGCGCGCGGCCGGCCGTCTCCGTGGCCCTCGGCAACCGGCGCGTTATTCAACCGTGACGACTTCCCTGACGCAGCCCTCTTGACCGCCATGAATTGTTAGCGCTCACAATGACCTCCGCACTCACCGATCGTCGCCGACGGCATCCAAGGAGGTTTGAGCGTCATGTCGCCACCGCGCCAACTCGCCCACCCGCCCGGTGCCACAGGGCTTTCCGGAGTCCCGGCATGACGTCGGCGGCGCGGGAGCATCCGCCCGCGACACAGGTCTTATCGGCAGACGACCGCCAAGGAGGTGCGGCCATGACGCAGGTTCCGTCGCAGCTCAGGCCGCCCACCATGGCGGACGTGGCGCGCATGGCCGGGGTCTCCCACCAGACCGTGTCCCGCGTGCTGGGGGACCACCCCAACGTGCGGGACGAGACCCGGGCCAAGGTGCTGCGGGCGATCGAGGAGATGGGCTACCGCCGCAACTTCTCCGCACGGGCCCTGGCGACCCGGCGCACCCGGACCCTGGGGGTCGTCGCCTCCAACACCACGCTCTACGGCCCGGCCAGCACGTTGTTCGCGCTGGAGGAGGCGGCACGGGCCGAGGGGTACTTCGTCTCCACGGTCAGTCTGCGCGAACTCACGGTCCGGACGCTCTCCGAGGCCCTGGACCGGCTCAGCGAGGGCGGGGTGGAGGGCGTGATCGCCATCGCCCCGCAGCGTTCCGCCGTCGAGGCCCTGGCCGGACTCCGCCACCCTTTCCCGGTGGTGGCCGTCGGCACCGGTTCCGGCGCCGAGGTCCCCAGCGTCAACGTGGACCAGCGGCTGGGCGCCCGGCTGGCCACCGGCCATCTGCTGGCCGCCGGCCACCGCAGGGTCTGGCATCTCGCCGGGCCCGAGGACTGGCAGGAGGCGGCGGACCGGACCGCCGGCTGGCGGGAGACCCTCGAAGAAGCGGGGGTCGAACCGCCGATGCAGCTGCGCGGGGACTGGAGCCCGCTGTCGGGCTACCGGGCCGGCCAGGAACTGGCGGGCTGGGTGGGCCGCGGCCTGACCGCCGTCTTCGTCGCCAACGACCAGATGGCACTGGGGGTGCTGCGGGCCCTGCGTGAGGCGGGCGTGCGGACCCCCCAGGACGTCGCGGTCGCCGGCTTCGACGACATCCCGGAGGCGGAGTTCTTCGCTCCACCGCTCACCACCGTCCGACAGGATTTCTCGACGGTGGGCAAGCGGAGCATCGCCCTGCTGCTGGACCTCATCGAGGGCCGGACCCCCTCCGGGACCTCCAGCGTCGCCATAGAGCCCCAACTCGTGGTCCGCGCCAGCACTTTCCCGTACATCCCCCAACCGGGGGCCGCTCCCGGCTGATGCGGCACCAGCCGATCGCCACGCTCCACCAACCGCACAAACCACATCACTGTGGCCGATATCTCGAACGATGATCGACAGGCTGGACGCAGTGCGACCGGCTCACCGGGCACCGATCGGCCTCACCCAGCACCAACCGGCCTCACCCAGTACCAGCGGTCCATCCCGGGCCGGCTCTTCAAAGGAGAAGACATGCTCAACAGACGGAACTTCCTGACCGCAGCGGTCGGCGTGGTGGCGGCGAGCGGCCTGGCGGCCTGCGCCAAGGAGGACGACAGCTCCACCGGCACCTCCACCAGCGGCGGCAAGAAGATCACCCTCGGCTTCTCCCAGGTCGGCTCGGAGAGCGGCTGGCGCAGCGCCAACACCGACTCGGTGAAGGCCGCCGCCAAGGAGGCGGGCTACACCCTCAAGTTCTCCGACGCCCAGCAGAAGCAGGAGAACCAGATCTCCGCGCTCCGCAGCTACATCGCGCAGAAGGTGGACGTCATAGCCTTCTCGCCGGTGGTCGTCACCGGCTGGGACGCCATCCTCAAGGAGGCCAAGGCCGCGAAGATCCCCGTCGTCCTGACCGACCGGTCCGTCGAGAGCGACGAGTCCCTGTTCGTCACCTTGGTCGGCTCCGACTTCACGGACGAGGGCCGGCGTGCCGCCAAGATCCTGGAGAAGGTCCTGGAGACGGCCGGCCACAAGGGCAAGGTGAAGATCGCCCAGCTGGAGGGCACCACCGGTGCCGCCCCCGCGATCGAGCGCGCCAAGGGCTTCAAGGAGATCATGGACGCGGAGCACAAGGACGACTGGGAGATCGTCGTCACCCAGACCGGTGACTTCACCCGCGCCGGCGGCAAGCAGGTCATGGCGGCCTTCCTGCAGTCCGACCCGGACATCAACGTGCTCTACGCGCACAACGACGACATGGGCCTCGGCGCCATCCAGGCCATCGAGGCGGCCGGCAAGAAGCCCGGCAAGGACATCCTCATCGTCACGGTCGACGGCGTGAAGGACGGCTTCATCGCGATGTCCGAAGGCAAGATCAACGCGATCGTCGAGTGCAACCCGCTGCTCGGCCCCCAGCTGATGGAGGTCGTGCAGAAGGTCAAGGACGGCGAGACGGTCGAGCGCTGGATCAAGACCGAGGAGAGCGACTTCATGCAGGACCAGGCCAAGGACGCGCTCCCCACCCGCAAGTACTGACCCACCGCACCCACCCGGCAGGGAGCCTCCGGACGACCGGGCACGAACGACCCGGTCCAGGAGGCTCCCCGCGGGCCTGAACCCATTTCATGAGGAGCGCTGCCATGGCAGAGCCGCAGCCCGTCCTGGAGATGACGGGCATAGTCAAGGAGTTTCCGGGGGTACGGGCTCTGTCGGGCGTCGACTTCCGGCTCTTTCCCGGTGAGATCCACGCCCTGATGGGCGAGAACGGTGCCGGGAAGTCCACCCTCATCAAGGTGCTGACCGGGGTCTACTCCCTGGACGGCGGCACCGTCACCGTCGACGGCAAGTCCGTACTGTTCGCCAGCCCGCTGCAGGCGCAGCAGGCCGGCATCAGCACGGTCTACCAGGAGGTCAACCTCTGCCCCAACCTGTCGGTGGCGGAGAACATCTTCATCGGACGTGAACCCACGCGCGCGGGCCGCATCCAGTGGAAGCGGATGCGCAAGGAGGCCGCGGAGCTGGTCGACCGGCTCGGCCTCGACATCGACGTCAGCGCGCCCCTGTCCTCGTACCCGCTGGCCGTGCAGCAACTGGTCGCGATCGTACGGTCGGTGGGCACCGGAGACAGCGACGGCGAGGGATCCGGCACCAAGGTGCTGGTCCTGGACGAGCCCACCTCCAGCCTCGACCGCGACGAGGTCCTCGAACTGTTCCGCCTGATGCGGCAGTTGAGGGACGAGGGCGTCGCGATCCTCTTCGTGTCGCACTTCCTCGACCAGATCTACGAGATCTGCGACCGGATGACGGTCCTGCGCAACGGCACCCTGGTCGGCGAGCACATGGTCCGTGACCTCGACCAGGTCGGGCTGATCGAGCTGATGATCGGCAAGGCCCTGGACCAGCTGGAGGAGCTCCACGAGCACCAGCTGCGCTCCGACGTCGGCGAGACCCTGGTCCAGGCCGAGGGCCTGGGCCGCACCGGCGGCATCGCCCCCTTCGACCTGGAGATCAAGAAGGGCGAGGTCATCGGCCTCGCCGGTCTGCTCGGCTCCGGCCGTACCGAACTGGCCCGGCTGCTCTTCGGCGCCGACCAGCCCGACAGCGGCAAGGTGACCATCGGCGGCAAGCAGGTCTCCATGAGCGCCCCGAACGACGCCATCGGCGCCGGAGTCGCGTTCTGCTCGGAGAACCGCAAGGCCGAGGGCCTGGTCCCCGACCTGACGGTGCGGGAGAACATCATCCTCGCCCTCCAGGCGTCCCGCGGCTGGATACGGCCGATCCCGGTCGCCCAGCGCGACGAACTGGTCGCCAAGTACATCAAGGCGCTGGACATCCGTCCCGCCAACCCCGAGGCCAGGGTCGGCCAGCTCAGCGGCGGCAACCAGCAGAAGGTGCTGCTCGCCCGCTGGCTGATCACCCAGCCGCAGTTGCTGATCCTCGACGAGCCCACCCGTGGCATCGACATCGGCGCCAAGGCCGAGATCCAGAAGCTCGTGGTGTCCCTCTCCGAGGACGGCATGGCCGTGCTCTACATCGCGGCCGAGCTGGAGGAGGTCCTCCGCCTCAGCCACACCATCGGGGTGCTGCGCGACCGCAAGCTGGTGGCGCGGCTCACCAACGGGCCGGAGATCACCACCAGCAGGATCCTGGAGACCATCGCGAGCGGAGAGCACCAGTGAGTACCCCCTCAGTGACCACCCCCTCCCGGTGGCGAGCGCTGACACACCACCACCTGTTCTGGCCGGTCGCGGTCCTGGTCGCCCTGCTGCTCGTCAACGTCCCCTTCACCCCCGACTTCTTCTCGATCAAGATGACGGACGGCCACCTCTACGGCAGCCTCGTCTCGATCGTGCTGTTCGGCTCGCCCCTGATCCTGGTGGCCGTCGGCATGACCCTGGTCATCGCCACCGGCGGCATCGACCTCTCCGTCGGCGCGGTGGTCGCCATCACGGGCGCCCTGACCTGCTCGTACATCAGTGACCAGGCCGATCAGAACGCGCTGTCCGGGGTGTTCCTGGCCATGGGCATCGGGCTGGTGGCCGCGGTCGTCTGCGGTCTGTGGAACGGCTTCCTGGTCGCCCGGATGGGCATCCAGCCGATCATCGCGACCCTCATCATCATGGTCGCCGGCCGCGGTGTCGCCCAGCTGATCACCGACGGCCAGATCATCACCATCAACAGCGAGCCGTACAAGCTGATCGGCGGCGGCTACTGGCTGACCCTGCCCTTCTCGATCTTCGTGGTGGCCGCGGTCGTGGCCGTCACGGTGGCCCTGACCCGCCGTACGGCGCTCGGCCTGCTCGTCGAGTCGGTCGGCGGCAACGCCGAGGCCAGCCGCCTGGTGGGCATCCGGTCCATGCGCATCAAGATCATGGTCTATATGTTCTGCGCCCTGTGCGCGGGCATCGCGGGCCTGATGATCAGCTCCAACACCTCGGCCGCGGACGGCAACAACGCCGGCCTGTGGATCGAGCTGGACGCGATCCTCGCGGTGGTCATCGGCGGCACCTCGCTGCTCGGCGGCCGGTTCTCGATCGGCGGCACGGTGATCGGCGCCCTCGTGATCCAGACCCTGACCACCACGATCTACACCATCGGCGTGCCGACCCAGACCAACCTGGTCTTCAAGGCCGTCGTCGTCATCGTCGTCTGCCTGCTGCAGTCCCCGAAGTTCCGGGCCAAGGTCTTCGGCGCCAAGGGACGCGGAAAGACCGCCGCCCCGGCGGCGCCCGCCACCCCGGCCGACGCCGCCCCGAAGATGGAGGTGTCGCGATGAGCGCGACCACCAAGACCCCCACGGTGCCGGAAGGCCGTACAGCGTCCCAGGCGTCTCCGGTCGCCCGCCTGCTCGGCGACCGGCGGCTGCCGGTCCTGGTCACGGCCGCCCTGTTCCTCGCGATGTACATCACCGGCCTCGGCCGGTACCAGAACTACGGGTTCACCGAACCGCAGGTGTTCCTCAACCTGTTCATCGACAACGGCTATCTGCTGGTCGCCGCCGTCGGTGCCACCTTCGTCATCATGTCCGGCGGCATCGACCTGTCCGTGGGCTCGGTGATCGGCTTCACCACCATGTTCACGGCGTGGATGGTGGAGCGTCAGGGCCTGCCGCTGCTGCTGGTCGTGCCGCTCGCCCTGGGGGTGGGCGCGTTCGGCGGCTTCCTCATGGGCTATGTGATCCACAACTTCGAGATCCAGCCGTTCATCGTGACCCTGGCAGGGCTCTTCCTCTTCCGGGGCCTGTGCCTGGTCATCAGCAAGGAGTCGATCTCCATCAGCGACTCCTCGGTGAGCAGCCTGGCCCAGGCCCAGGCGCAACTGGGGATCGGCTTCCTGTCGATCGGCGCCATCGTGGCCCTGGTCGTCCTCGCCGTCGCCTTCTACGTGCTGCACTACACGCGCTTCGGCCGCCGGGTGTACGCCATCGGCGGCAACGAGCAGTCGGCGCTGCTGATGGGGCTGCCGATGGGCGGCACCAAGATCGCCGTGTACACCGTGAGCGGCTTCTGCTCGGCCCTGGCCGGCCTGTTGTTCATGCTGTACATCCAGTCCGGCGACCCGCTGCACGCCGTCGGCATGGAACTCGACGCGATCGCCGCGGTCGTCATCGGCGGCACGCTGCTGACGGGCGGCTCCGGCTACGTCCTGGGCACCCTGTTCGGTGTTCTCGTGCTGGGCCTGATCAAGAGCCTCATCCAGTTCGAGGGCACGCTCAGCTCCTGGTGGACGAAGATCGCCACGGGTGTGCTGCTCTGCGCGTTCATCCTGATCCAGCGGGCCATGACGGCCCGTAAGCAGACCTGAGCCGGCGAGTACGCTTCCCGGCCTACGCGGTCCGTCACACGCGCGGCGTGTGACGGGCCGCGTCGGCGTACGACGACGGTCCCGCCACGGCGACGGAGGATCGCGGCGAATAGTCGGTCTTGGCCTCAACCGGGCGAAACGGAAAGATCGGTTCCGCACACAACCTTCACAGCAGCCTCTAGGAACGCTCCCTGTGCGGAACTTAGTCTTCCCGCGTCATGGACTACTGCCACCCGTGCCGACGGCACCTCAACGGCGCCCTCGCCTGCCCGGGCTGCGGCACCCCCGTCGAAGAGCTACGCGCGTACGCGGACGACGCCGACGCGCTCCCGGAGGACGCCGAGGAAGCCTCCGCCGCGTCCGAGGCTGAACCCGGCCCCCGGTCGTCGCGCCGCCGGGCCGCCCGTGAGGGGCGCGGCGTCGCGGGGACGCGTTCCAACCGGCGCGACCGCAAGGCGGCCGCCCACCGGCGCCGTCGCAGGCGCGTCGTGCTGATCGGCTCCGGCCTGCTGCTGGCCGCCGGCGCGCTCAGCCTCGCGGAGCTGGGCATGGAGTCCCCCGGCTCCGGTCCGGCCACCACGACGGCGGACGACGAGTCCGCGGGCGGTGCCTCGGCCTCCCGCGACGGAGGGGCGGACGAGAACGACGGCACGACCGCGGGCTCCGGCGAGGACGACTCCCCGTCCACCTCGCCCTCCGACTCGACCTCCCCGTCCGCCTCCGAGCCGGAGAAGGACGACAAGGACAAGGACGAGGACGACAAGAAGGAGCGCGACGGCCAGTCCGCGACCACCGGCACCCGCCCCGGCACCTCGGCCCCGGCCGCCCCGTCCGACCCCGACCCGACGCCCGAGCCCACCACCGACCCGCCCACCGACGACCCGACTCCCGAGCCGTCACCCACGCAGACGTGCGAGAAGTTCCTGTGGTGGTGCACGTAGGGCCGAGCGGCAGCACACTCCGGCCCTGGGACGGGGAAGCCGGTCCTCAGCCCAGGAACCCCGACACGGTCGCCGTGAACCGCTCCGGATCGTCCACCCAGGGATGGTGCGAGGCCCCGTCCTGTACGACGAGCCGGGCATCGGGGAACAGCCCGGCGTACTCGGCCATCGCGCGCGGCGGTGAATTGAGATCCACCTCCCCGGCGAGCACGAGGACGGGCGACCCGAACCGGGCGAGGGCCGCCCGGGCGCCCTCCGGATCGAAGGCGCCCTCGGCCCCGAAGGCGGCGGCGGCCTCGGGGTTCTTCTGGACGGCGTCGGCGGCGTGCAGGGCCTGGGCCTCCGCGTCCCAGCGGCCGTGGAAGAACGGCGCGACCGCCTCCCAGTGCCCGCCCTGCGCCCGCCCCGCCGCGATCTCCTCCAACGCGGCGAACGCCTCCCCGAACCAGGGCTCCCCGGCCCGCAACCGAGCCACCCCCAGCCGGTCCTCTCCGCCGACCGCGATGCCCACCCCGATCGCACTCGGCGTCACCAGCGCGAGCCGTCCCACCCGCTCCGGATACCGACCGGCATACGCCACCGCCAGGTTCGCCCCGGCACAGTGCGCGAGCAGATCCACCCGCTCCCACCCGAGCCGCACCCGCAGCGCCTCCACATCCTCGACCTGCCGATCGCAGCGATACGACGCCCTGTCCTCCGGCACCGCCGAACCCCCGCTCCCACGAAGATCCAGCATGACCAGCCGCCGATGAGCGGAAAGCCCCCCGAGGTCCCCCAAATACGCGGAGGCCCGCATGGGGCCGCCGGGGAGACAGATGAGAGGTGGACCGTCGCCGAGAGCGTGATGGGCGAGAAGGGTGCCGTCGGGTGCGGGAAAGGTGTGCATGGGGCGACCCTCACAGGCCGGCGGGGGCCGGACAACCGGGTTCGCGGCGTCCGCTCACTCCCCGAGCATCCGCCGCAGCAGATCCCGCAACGACTCACGCTCGCCGTCGGACAGTTCTGCCAGCGGCTCCCGTGCGAAGTCCAGTGACTCGCGCAGGCTGCGGGCGACCCGCCGCCCCTGCGTCGTCGCGGCGGCCAGCTTCACCCGGCGGTCGTTCGGGTCGGGGCGCCGCTCGACCAGGCCCCGGGCCTCCAGACGGTCCACGATCCCGGTCACGTTCGACGGCTCGCAGCGGAGTTTCTGGGCGAGGCGGCGCATGGGGAGTGGTTCGAGGGAAAGGAGACCGAGGAGGCGGGCCTGGGCTCCGGTCAGGGTGTGCCCGGCGGCGGCGTCCTCGTACTCCTCGTGGTAACGGGCCACGACCGTGCCGATGAGTTCGATGACCTCCAAGGTCAGCGGGTCGATGCGGGGGGTCGTCTTCTGCGTGGCCATGGACACCAGGCTACCCCTTTACTTGACAACCTGAAATATTCAGAGACATGGTTGTTTCAGGTAATGAACTAACCGCTCGGTATGATGCGCCGGTGAGACCGGTGAGACCGGTGAGACCGGTGAGACCGGTGAGACCGGTGAGACCGGTGAGACCGGTGAGACCGGTACGGCTGGTACGGCCGGCACGGCTGACCATCCGGGCGGCAGCCCGAGCCGCACGCAACGCACCGCAGGAAGGCCCCCATGTCCGACACCCCCGCCCTCCCCGCCACCACCCGTGAATGGCACCTGCTGAGCCGCCCCGTCGGCTGGCCCAAGGACGAGGACTTCGCCCTGGTCGAGGCGGAGATCCGGCAGCCCGGCGCGGGCGAGGTCCTCGTACGGAACAAGTACCTCTCCGTGGACCCGTACATGCGCGGCCGGATGAGCGCGGCGGAGTCGTACGTCGCCCCCTTCGAGCTGGGCAAGGCCATGCAGGGCGGCGCGGTCGGCGAGGTCGTCGCGTCGAACGCCGAGGGCATCGCCGTCGGCGACCATGTGCTGCACTTCGGCGGCTGGCGCGAGTACGCCACGTTCGACGCCAAGCAGGCCGTCAAGGTCGACCCGGACGCCGCGCCGCTCTCCACCTACCTCGGCGTCCTCGGCATGACCGGCCTCACCGCCTACGCCGGCCTCCTGCGCACCGCCTCCTTCAAGGAGGGCGACTCCGTCTTCGTGTCGGGCGCCGCCGGCGCCGTCGGCGGCCAGGTCGGCCAGATAGCCAAGCTCAAGGGCGCCTCGCGCGTCATCGGCTCCGCCGGCTCCGACGAGAAGGTCAAGCTGCTCGTCGAGGAGTACGGCTTCGACGCGGCCTTCAACTACAAGAACGGCCCCGTAGGCAAGCAACTCCGCGAGGCCGCGCCGGACGGCGTCGACGTCTACTTCGACAATGTCGGCGGCGACCACCTCGAGGCCGCCATCGGCTCCCTCAACCTGCACGGCCGTATCGCCATCTGCGGCATGATCTCCGTCTACAACGACACCGAGCCCGCCCCGGGCCCCAAGAACCTCGCCCGCCTCATCCAGACCCGAGGCCGCATCGAGGGCCTCCTCGTCAACGATCACTACGACCTCCAGCCCCAGTTCGTCCAGGAGGTCGGCGCCTGGATCCGCTCCGGCGAACTCAGGTACCGCGAGACCGTAGTCGAGGGCATCGAGAACAACCTGGAGGCCTTCCTCGGCGTCCTGCGCGGCGACAACACCGGCAAGATGATCGTGAAGGTCTGACCCCTCCCTCCCGTGACCCACGCCTGGTCCCGCTCGTTGCACACGACGGAGTCCGCACCCCTGGACGTGGGGTGCGGGCTCCGTCGTGTGTCTCGCGGGTACCGCCGTCGTCGGTGTCCTCAGCTCGCCAGGGCCGCCGCGTGCACCGCCCGCACCAGCTCCGCGTTCTCCGGTGCCGCCCCGCCGGGGAAGGCCATCCGCCGGCGGGTGTAGCCGTAGGCGAGGCCGCTGCGGGGGTCGGCGAAGGCCTGGGAGCCGCTCGCGCCGCTGTGGCCGAAGGCGCCTGCGCCGAGGAACGGGTACAGGTTCTCGGCGGTGGCCTGGAAGCCGAGGCCGAACGCCCTGGGGGCGCGGGTCACGAGGTCGAAGCCGAGGGAGTGGATCTGGCCGACCTCGGCGAGCGTGTCGGGCTTGAGGAGGGGCGGCCGGCCGTCCACCTCGCTGAATGTCGCCGCGTACATTCCGGCGAGGCCGCGCGCGGAGCCGACGCCGCCCGCCGACGCCTGCCCCTTGGCGCGTACGGCACGGGAGTTGGGGAAGTCCGTCAGCTCCCCCTGGCCCGGCACCTGGTCGTTGAACGCGATCGAGGTCAGCGTGTGCGGGCCGCGCGGCATCGCGTCCAGCTCGGCCTGCTGCGCGGGCGTCGGCGTCATCGGCAGCACGGTGCGGAAGCGGGGCTCGTGCTCGGCCGGCAGCCCCAGGAAGAGATCAAGGCCGTACGGTGCGCGGACCCGCTCCTCGTACACCTCCTGGAGCGTGCGGCCCGTCGCCCGCCGTACCACCTCGCCGGTGAGCGCCCCGATGACCAGGGCGTGGTAGCCGAAGGCTTGGCCCGGACGCCAGAACGGCCGCTGGGCGGCGAGGCGTTGGGCGATGGCGCGGTCGTCCGCCAGTTCCTCGACCGTGAACCCGGCGTCGACGCCGATGAGCCCCGCCCGGTGCGAGATCAGCTCCCGCAGGGTCACCGCTCCCTTGCCCTCGGCCGCGAACTCCGGCCAGTAGTGGGCCACTTCACGGTCCAGCGCCAGCACGCCGTCCTGGACGAGGAGCGCGACGACGAGATGGGCGGCCCCCTTCGTGGAGGAGAACACGCCGTGCAGCGTGTCGCCGCCGCTCTCCGCCTCCGCCTCCGGGCCGGCCCACAGGTCGACGACCCGCCGCCCATGCGCATACGCGCTCAACTGCCCTTGGTAGTCGGCCCGTTCACCGGCCACGAACACGGCGAACGCCTCGCGCACCGCCTCGAAGCCGTCGGCTACCGCGCCATGGACGGTGGCCGTCCGGGTTCCCTCAGTCATGCGTGCTCCCGCTTCCCTTGTGTTCCTTCGTGCCCGTTACCCCTACGCCGTCAGCAACGCCCGGCCCACCTGCGGGAACGCCCCCTTCGGATGGTCGCGGAAGAGGGGCTCCGTACCGAAGAGGACCGCGTTCGGGCCGCTGACGACGGACGCCTGCCCCGCCGCCGCTGCCGGGCCACCGGTGCCGTCGGCCAGGGGCCGCCAGTGCCCGGAGACCAGCGGCTCACCGGTGCCGTACGACTGCTCGACGCTGACTGCGGGGCCGAGGTCGGTGAACCAGACGGGCGCGTAGACGAAGCTGTGGTCCGGGGCGCCGCCGGTCACTGGTCCGCCCGAATTCACCACGCGGACAACGCCGTTGGCGTCGCCGTTGCCCTCCACCGCGGTCGCCTTCAGCTGCCCGGTGGCCGAGGCGAGCGCCGCGCCGGTCGTGCCCCGGCCGACCAGGCCGTGGGTGGTGAGGAAGCCGGTGAGTGCCGTACGGGCGGAGGCGTTCAGGCCGCCGTACGACAAGCCGGACGACACGAACAGCGCATCGGCCGTCGACCAGTCGAAGCCCGCGTTGAGGATCGCCGTCGACACCGGCACCACCTCGAAGTTCATCTCCCGCAGCGCGAACAGCTCGCCCGCCGTGACGGCCGCGGCCACCCGGACCCGGTGGAGGGGAGTGCCGCCGGTCGTCCTCGTCGCGTCGAAGGCGACGTCGTGCGACGTGGCGAGCGCCTTGGCTCTCCGCCGCGCCGAGGCCGGGACGAGGGCGCTGCCGTCGGCCGCCTGCCGCACCGAAACCCCGTCCCTCAGAAGGGAGTTGAGGGCGGCGATCTCCTGCGGGGAGTCGAGGCGCAGTCGCAGGTCGCCGCGCGGGGCGACGTAACCGACGCGGGCCGCCGTCGTGACGGGCCGCGCGGGGACGGCCGACGGTCGGCCACTGTCGACCTTCGCCACCGTCGCGCCCCACAGCCGTCCCAGACTCCAGCCGGAGATGTCGTACATCACCGAGACCTTGTCACTGATGTCCCGCCCGTCGGCGAGCAGCACATTGGCCAACCCACGCTTGGGCTGGCGCATGTCGACGACGTACGAGCCCTTCCCGTACGACCGGCCGCCGAGCCGGAAGGAGTGGGTCGCGCGCGTCACGCGTACGTCGTTGGCGAGCAGGTGGTCGACGAGCAGTGCGGCGGCCGTGGCGGACCGCTGGGCGCTGCCCGCCGGGATGACGTACGCGCGGGGGAACTCGGCCGTGTAGACGTCCTCGGGACCGATGCCGGGCACCCCGGGGACGGTCTCCTCGGAGACCGGGACCTGGGCGGCGCCCGTGGCACCGCGCCGGAAGACCTCGATCTGGTCGGCGACGAGCGAGGCGCGCTTCTCCCGTACGAAGTCGAGGGTCGCGCGCAGGGCCGCGCCCGCGACGTCCACGTTGATGGCGGAGCGGCGGCGCAACTCGGCGACCGGCAGCGACTCGTACGCCGCGTTGTTCACCTGGAGCGGGATCTCCACGGTGTGCGCGGCGACCGTGCCGTGGAAGGCCGCGTACTGCGGGGTGAAGATCGGCGGCCAGTCGTCCCAGCCCTCCTCCGAGTCGCGGAACGGGATCTGGGCCGGGTCGACGCCGTCCTTCTCGGGCGTGTGGCCGAGGCCGTTGACGGCGGACTCCATGCCGAGGGCGTTGGCATAGGTGTTCTTCAGGAAGAGGTCGTACTCGTAGTTCTCGCCGTGCGGGGGAGTGGTCGGCTCGATCAGCGTGCCGTTGACGTATCCGTGCAGGTCGAGCATCACGGCCGGCTGTTTGTCGATCTGGATCTGCCGGATCGCCCGCACCTCGGGCTGGGAGGCGGTGACGAAGTCCCGGTTCAGGTCGAAGCCGTTCGCGTTGGCGCGGGTTCCCGCGATCCGGCCGTCCGGGTTGGCGGTGATGTTGAAGTACAGCCGGGAGTGGGCGAGGAGGTCCTTCGTCTCGGTGTCGTCAGCCGTCGCGAGGCGCTCGATGAGCTTCAGGGACGCGTCCGTGCCCTCCCACTCGTTGCCGTGGATGTTGTTGTTGAAGAAGACGGGCGCCTTGTACGTCTTCTTCACCGCCGGGCTCTTCGCCGCCGACCGCGGTGCCGATTCGATGAGTTCACGCATCCGCGCCTGGTCGCGGGCCTGGCGTGCGCTCTCCGGGGCGGTCACGGTGACGAGGTAGAGCCGGTGCCCGCCGGCCGACCGCCCGGCGACCTCGACACTCACCCGGTCGCCGAGCTCCTGGAGGGAGTTCAGCTTCGGGGCGATCGCGTGGTACGGGGTGAGGCCGAGCTTGATGGACTTGTCGGCCGGGTTCTCCGGGCCGACGGTGAGGACCTGCTCGCGGGGGTAGCCCCGAGGGGCGGCTGTGGTGTCCGCGGCATCGTCGGCCAGGTCGGTCACCGGCGCGGTGAGAGCCCGCTGCGCCGCGCTCGCCGGGGCCTGGGCGGCGCCCCGCGGCAACGCGGAGCCCTCACGGACCGTCGGCTTGGGGTCGGCGCCCGCGGGATGCGGGGCGAGCAGGAGCGAGCCGGCGGTGACGGCGGTCACGCAGAAGAGGGCGGATTGGCTGGACCGGGCGGGTCTCGGGCCGGGTTTCGGCGGACGCACGCTACCTCCTGGAGTGGGGTTCCTTCGGACGTGCCGGTGCGGGTGTCAACCACGGGCGGTCAACCACAGGTGGTCTACATGTTCGACTCCCGCGCAACAAGAGGGCACAGCCGTCACGGATGCCTGGGAGCACCCTGGTACGAGGTGAGTTGGCCGTGACGCCGATGACGACGTGACCACCCTGGGAGCGGATGCTAGGCATGAGCGGTGAACCCATCCGACATGTCACGCGGCGCGCGCCTCACCGCTCACCGTGCCGTCTCCACTGCCCTCGCCCCGCACAGCGACCACTCCCTGAGCGAACTCCTGGACACCGCCGCCCCGATCGGCTCCGGCATCGGCGGCAAGTCGGCCCTCCTGGAGGTCGCCGGGACCCCGGTCTTCGTGAAACGTGTGCCCCTGACCGACCCGGAACGGCGACCGGAGAACATCCACTCCACGGCGAACCTCTTCCGGCTTCCCCTCTCCTGCCAGTACGGCATCGGCGGCGGCCCCGGCTTCGGCGTCTGGCGGGAACTGGCCGTGCACACCATGACGACGAACTGGGCGATCACGGGGGAGTACGACGGCTTTCCCCTCCTGCACCACTGGCGCGTACTGCCGGACTCCACGCCCCTCCCCGAGGAACTGGCCGACATCGAACGGGTCGTCGCCCGCTGGGACGGCAGCCCCCACGTACGCCACCGCATCGAGGCCCTCCAGAAGTCCTCCGCGAGCATCGCGCTGTTCCTGGAGTACATCCCGCAGAACCTCCACCAGTGGCTGGGCGAACGGACGGCCGCCGGTGCCGAGTCGGCCGACCGGGCCTGCGCCATGGTCGAGCGGGAACTGGCGGCCGGCATCGCGTTCATGAACAGCCGGGGCCTCCTGCACTTCGACGCCCATTTCGAGAACATCCTGACCGACGGTCACCGTCTCTACTTCGCCGACTACGGCCTCTCCCTCTCCTCCCGCTTCGACCTGTCCCCGGCGGAAGCCGCCTTCTTCGACCGCCACCGCACCTACGACCGCTGCTACGCCCTCCGTTACCTGGTCACCTGGCTGGTCACCGACCTGTACGGGGACGGGCGGAACGACCGCGAGGCCCGCATACGCGCGTACGCCCGAGGCGAGCGCCCCACCGGCATCCCGGCCGCCGCCGCGGCGATCATCACCCGCCACGCCCCGCTCACCGCGGTGATGTCGGCCTTCTTCCGTCGGCTCAGTGACGAGAGCAGGGAGACGCCGTATCCCCTGGAGGAGCTTCACCGCCTCGGCTCTCGATGAGTTCAACGCGGGATGCGACGATGCGGGGGACCGCGTAGGGGCAGGACAGGCCCGCCCGTTCGGGATGTCCTCAGAAGTCTGGTGAGGTGTGGATGCGTTGCGAAGTGGGCGCCGCGAAGCGGTGGTCGGGTGCGGAGCCGGGGGACCGGTCGGAGTGAGCCAAGGGCAGAACGTCTGGTTTCGACGCTTCCAGTCGATGGCGCATGCGCATGTGAATACGGGCACGGGCACGGGCACAGGCATGGGCGTCGACGCGGACTGCGAGTTGGTCTGCTTCCCGCACGCGGGTGGCTCCGCTGTCTACTGGCGCCCCCTCGCCATGCAACTCGCCCCCGCCGTCGACGTGTTGGCTGTGCAGTACCCGGGGCGGCTGGACCGTCTGGGCGAGGCGCCGGTCGAGGACCTGCATCTGCTCGCCGACCTGATCGTCGAGGCGCTGGGCCCGCCGGGCGACCGGCCCCGCGCGTTGCTCGGGCACAGTATGGGCGCCTCGCTGGCGTACGAGGTGGCCGTACGCCTTGCCCGGCTGCCCGGCGGTGAGCCGGACCTGCTCGTCCTGTCGGGCCGTCGCGCGCCGGCCGTGGCCCGGCGGCGCGCCGAGGACTGGCCGCGGGGCGACGCCGAACTGATCGGCCGCATGCGCGGGCTGGGCGGCACGGACGCCGCCCTCCTCGACGACCCCGAACTGCTGGACCTGATCCTGCCCGCGCTGCGCGGGGACTACCGGGCGCTCGCCTCTTACGAGGACACCCAGGGCCGGCCGCTGTCCTGCCCCGTCGTCGTCCTGACCGGCGACCGGGACCCCGAGGCGGCCGTCGAGGACGTCATGGCCTGGCGGGAGCAGACCTCGGGCGACTTCCGCACGCGCGTGTTCGAAGGCGGCCACTTCTTCCTCAACGACCACGCGAGGGAAGTGACCGACCTGGTCCGCACCCTCCTGCCGACCCGCGCCGGCTGACCGGAGCGGGCCCCGGAGGGCGGCGATACCGTCCCCTCAGCCGATGTCGGCGCCGTAGACGTGATCGACCGTCATCGTGATGAGCACCCGGCGGTCGGAGACCATCACCGCCCGGTACTCCTCCCAGTCCGGGTGCTCCCCGGCGGCGGCCCGGAAGTAGTCCACCAGCGCCTCGACCTCGGGCCCGTGAGGGTCGGTCCCCGGTCCGGTGAGGATGGCCACGCCCTCGGCGGTGGCCCATGACATGCCGTCGGAGGCGGTCACTTCCAGCGTGGCCCGCGCATCGCGCCGCAGGTTCGCCACCTTGGCCGCGCCCGCGGTCGTCGACACGAGGATGACGCCCGCGGTCTCGTCGTAGAAGGGCTGGACGGGGGAGAGCTGCGGACGCCCGTCCGTCTTGATCGTGGCCAGCACGCCGAGCCGGCTTCCGGCAAGCAGGGCACGGGGGTTGAAGGAGGTAGCGGTCATGGCACGATCATCGACCTTCACACCGGTATGAAGGTCAAGGGCGGGATCGCGGTGGCGGCACGGCTAGTCCCGAAGCGGGCACCCTAAGGTAAGTAACTGTTTGCCTAGAGCTTCGAGGGGACGGGCATGGCACGTGCGGGGCTCACACCGGAACGCCTGACCCGGGCGGGCGCGGAGCTGGCCGACGAGGTCGGGTTCGACGAGGTGACCGTCTCGGCGCTCGCCCGGCGGTTCGACGTGAAGGTCGCGAGCCTGTACTCACATGTGAGGAACTCCCAGGATCTCAGGACCCGGATCGCGCTGCTCGCCCTGGAGGAGCTGGCCGACCGGGGGGCCGCCGCGCTCGCCGGACGGGCCGGCAAGGACGCGCTGGCGGCACTGGCCAACGTGTACCGCGACTACGCCCGCGAGCACCCCGGCCGCTATGCGGCGGCCCGGCTGAGGCTCGACCCGGAGACGGCCGCCGTGAGCGCCGGCGGCAGACACTCGCAGATGACGAGGGCGATCCTGCGCGGCTACGACCTGACCGAGCCGGACCAGACACACGCGGTCCGGCTGCTGGGCAGCGTCTTCCACGGTTACGTCAGCCTGGAATCGGCGGGCGGCTTCAGCCACAGCGCCCCCGACTCACAGGAGAGCTGGGAGCGCATCCTCGACGCCCTCGACGCCCTGCTCCGCGACTGGCCCGCCCCGCCACCATCCCACTGACCGCCGGCAAGTCACCCCCCTGACCGCCCGACAATCCACCCCACCGATCGTCAGGTTGAGCCATGTCCACGAAGCACCCGAAGCACCCCCGCTCCCACCCCCACCCCGACCCCCACCCCTGCATCACCACCCCCCTCACCGCCGACCTCATCCGCGGCGCCCTGGAGCTGGAGCGCACCGACCACGGCGTACTGCCGCACCGGCTGCCCGCCCGGGCGCGCGCCCAGTGCACCGACCCGCAGCTGGCGATGGTCGAGTCCCAGCCCTCCGGCGTACGCCTGGTCTTCCGCACCCGCGCCACCGCCGTCGAACTGGACGCACTGCCCACCAAACGGGAGTACGTGGGCGCCCCGCCCCGCCCGGACGGCGTCTACGAACTGCTGGTCGACGGCGTCCTGACGGGCCGGGGAAGCGTGCCGACCGGCAACACGGTGACCGTGGACATGGCGGCCGGGACCGCCGAGTACCAGCCGGGCGAGCCCGGCACCGTCCGCTTCACGGACCTCCCCGACACCCCCAAGACCGTCGAGATCTGGCTCCCGCACAACGAGACCACCGAACTCGTCGCCCTGCGCACCGACGCCCCCGTCGAACCCGCCCCGGACCAGGGCCGCCGGGTGTGGCTGCACCACGGCAGCTCGATCAGCCACGGCTCCGACGGGGCGGGCCCCACCACCATCTGGCCCGTGCTCGCCGCGTCCCTCGGCGGCGTCGAGCTGATCAACCTGGGCCTCGGCGGCAGCGCCCTCCTCGACCCGTTCACCGCGCGGGCCATGCGGGACACCCCGGCCGACCTGATCAGCGTCAAGATCGGCATCAACCTGGTCAACCACGACGTGATGCGGCTGCGCGCGTTCACCTCGGCCGTCCACGGGTTCCTCGACACGATCCGTGACGGCCACCCCACCGCGCCCCTCCTCGTGGTCTCACCCATCCTGTGCCCGATCCACGAGGACACCCCCGGCCCCAGCGCCCCCGACTTCACCGACCTCGCCAAGGGCTACCTCCGCTTCCGTGCCCTGGGCGACCCGGCGGACGAGGCCACCGGAAAACTGACCCTCCGGGTAATCCGCGAGGAACTCTCCCGCATCGTCACCCAACGCGCCCCGGACGACCCCAACCTCCACCACCTCGACGGCCGCGCCCTCTACGGCGAGCCCGAAGCCACCGCCCACCCCCTCCCCGACGACCTCCACCCCGACGCCGCCACCCACCGCCGCATAGGAGAACGCTTCGCGGAGCTGACCTTCACAGCGGACGCCCCCTTCGCGGCATCCTGAAAGGCCGAAGGCTCCTTCAGGGACGCGGGGAACCGCGCGAGCGACCACGACGAACCCGCACCGCCAACGCACCCACCCTCCCGAGCCCGACCCGCGCAAACCCCCCGTACCCCACCCCACTTCCACTGGATAAAGTTCCCCCATGCGCGATATAGGGGTGGGTTTCCAGTACCTCGTCCAGGGCCAACGCTGGGTGGCCCGGCACGGCAAGCAGTACGGCTTCGGTCTGATCCCCGGCCTGATCACACTCGTCCTCTACATCGGCGCCCTCGTGGCCCTGGCCCTCTGGGGCCCGGACTTCGTCACCTGGGCCACCCCCTTCGCGGACGACTGGTCCAGCCCCTGGCTCGGCCTCTTCCGCGGCCTGCTGACCGCCGTACTCCTCGCCCTGGCCCTCCTCCTGACGGTCATCACCTTCACCGCGGTGACCCTCCTCATCGGCCAGCCCTTCTACGAGAACCTCTCCGAGAAGGTCGACCGTGACGTGTCCCCCGACGGCACCGCACCGGAGTCCGGCCTGCCGCTGTGGCGGGAGCTGTGGATCTCGGCCCGCGACAGCCTGCGGATCGTCGTACGGGCGCTCCTGTGGGCCGTGCTGCTCTTCGCCCTCGGCTTCGTCCCGTTCATCGGCCAGACCGTCGTCCCCGTGATCGGCTTCTTCGTGACCGGCTTCTTCCTCACCGAGGAACTGACCGCCGTGGCCCTGCAGCGCCGCGGTGTGGATCTCCGCGACCGACTCGCCCTCCTGCGCTCCCGCAAGACCCTGATCTGGGGCTTCGGCACCCCGCTGGGCCTCGCCTTCCTCGTACCGTTCGTCGCCGTCTTCCTGATGCCCGGAGCGGTCGCGGGCGCCACCCTCATGGCCCGCGACCTGCTGGGCGAGGAGACGGACAACGAGGACGAGCGGAACCCGGCCCAGCACAACAGCCGCCCGAACGGCATGTTCCAGAAGCCGGAGTCACCCGCGTGACCGAGATCCTCGCAGTCGCCCTCATCACCGTCCTGGCGGTCATAGCCCCCGGCGCCGACTTCGCCATGGTCATCCGCAACAGCTACCTCTACGGCCGTACGACCGGCCTGCTCTCCGCCACCGGAGTCGCGGCCGGCGTCCTCGTGCACGTCACGTACACGATGCTCGGCGTGGGCCTGCTCATCGCCTCCTCCACCTTCCTGTTCACGGTCATCAAGCTGGTCGGCGCGGCCTACCTCGTCCACATCGGCATCCGCACCTTCCGCACCCGAGACGAGGTGAAGGTCGACCTCTCGCAGGAGACGGCGGCGGTGACGCCGTTCACCGCCCTGCGTTCCGGCTTCCTGACGAACGTCCTCAACCCCAAGACGACCCTCTTCGTCGTCTCGACCTTCGCCCAGGTCGTCAGCCCCGGCACCCCGCTCCTCCAGCAGGCGGGCTACGGCCTGTTCATGGCCTTCGCCCACCTGCTGTGGTTCGGTGTCGTCGCCGTCTTCTTCTCGCACGACCGGATGCGCGCCGTGATGCTGCGCGGCCAGAAAGTCCTCAACAAGGTCATCGGGTCCGTCCTGGCCGGCCTCGGCATCAGCCTCGCGTTCGCCCCGGCGCACTAGAACCGGCCGCCACCGTCACGATCGCCCGTACCTGCGCGATGATGTCCAGCCGGTTCCGTACGAACTCCGGATCGGTCACGGTCCCGGTCGCCGGGTCGGTGTTGCCGGTGCCGAACAGCAGGACCGGCGTGTGCACATGCCCGCCCGGCAGGGCGGTCAGCCCCAGCCGGTCGCGCAGGAGCGTGGCCCGGTAGGCGATCTCGTTGGAGAGGTAGTCGCCGCCCCCGCCGGCCCGGGCGGTCGACCCCGGGGTCGGTCCCTCGGGCCGTGCGACCGCCTCCGTGCCGCCCGCCGGGATCTCCGTCACGCTCGTGTTGTCGTACACCGGGAACCGTCCCGTGTTCGCGGCGACGATGTCCGCGTAGGGCAGCGTCGTGGTCGTCCACTGGGGCTGAGTGGCGGGGTCGCTCACCGGGACGGTCTCGGTGCGGCCGATGTTGTCGTTGTCGGCGAAGCCGCCGCGCCAGGCCCCGTTGGTCCGCTCGATGTCGATACGGCCGACCCGGCCCTGGCTGACCGTCGCGAAGAGGTCCACGCGCGGCAACTGCCCCCGGAGGGTGCGCTCGACCGTGCCGGCCGCGAAGTCCTGCCAGCGGACGGGGAAGACGGCGGTCTCGATGCGCGCCCGCCTTCCGTCGGCGGTCCGGACCACCGTGCCGTCGAGCGCGAGCGCCGTCGCCCCGGACGGGTTGGAGATCCGCACGTCCCGGTCCAGCGTGAACGGGTCGAACCCGGTGACGAGAATCCGCTTCATCCCCTTGCCACCGGAACCGTGCGGATAACGGATGGAGTCCTGCCCCCGCGACGACCGCTCCAACTCACCCAGCAGAGCGGCTCTCTGACGATTGCTCAGCGCGAAGGCCCCCGGCTCCCATCCCCGCACCTCCCGCGTCATCCCCAACCGCGCCCAGTACAACGGCCGGTCGTCGTCCCGGCTCAGGTCGCCACCCGCCGGACCCCGCCCCTGCGCCCGCTCCACCGCCCGCGTCCACAACCGCGCACCCTGCCGTACGACGATCCGCTCGGCCTGCGCGTACGACCGCGCCCCGGCCAGAGCCCGCCCGAACTCCGGTGCCACGGCGTCGAATCCGGACCGCCGCAGGATCTCCTGGGGCACGGCCCGGTCGAGCCGCCGCTCCTCGACGGTGGGAGCCGCAGCCGAAGCGGCCGAGGCCGAGGCCGAGGTCGAGGTCGAGGTCGAGGTCGAGGCCGAGGCCGACGCCGATGCCGGGACGGGCGCGCCGAGCCCCGCCAGCAGAGCCGTCAGCCCGATCACCGCCCCGCGCACTCCGGGCCTGCCGTTTTGCACATGTGTCAGGGATATCAAGGGAGTTCGGGTCCTTCCGTCGCTGTCGCGCCGTGGGGGTTCGCTCCGGACGGCGGCAGTATCGCGTGACGGAAGGGGCGTACGCCATGCCGTGCGGCTCAGGGGACCCGGACCCTCAGCCCTCGTTCAGCCCTGACTCGGCCCTCG
>NZ_JAEMUX010000071.1 GCF_016598475.1 Streptomyces adelaidensis | reverse complement strand
GTCTAGGTCTCGGTCTCGGTCTCGGTCGAGGTCCAGGCTCAGGTCCCGGCCCAGGTGTGCCAGCGCCCCCGGAACGTCCGGCACCGTCGTGACGCCCTCCGGAAGCGGGGGGCGTCGTACGACGACGACCGGCAGGCCTAGTTGCCGGGCGGCCACGAGCTTCGCTGCCGTCGCCTCTCCCCCGCTGTCCTTGGTGACGAGGACGTCGACACGGTGCTCGCGCAGCAAGGCCGTCTCACCGTCGACGGTGAACGGACCGCGCGCGAGCAGGACGTGGGTGTGCGGGGGCAGCGGCGGCTCGGGGGGCTCCACCGACCGTACGAGGAAGTGGAGTCCGGAGAGGTGCGCGAAGGCGGCGAGGCCCAGGCGGCCGGTCGTCAGGAAGATCCGGTTGCCCAGGGACGGCAGCAGCGTGGCGGCTTCGGCGAGGGATGCCGTGTCGTGCCAACGGTCGCCGTCGCCGGGGACAGGGGCCCAGCCCGGTCGGCGCAGGACGACGGCCGGGATACCGGTGGCCTTCGCCGCCTGTGCGGCGTTCGCCGTGATGCCCGTGGCGAAGGGGTGCGTGGCGTCCACGACCGCGTCGACATGGTGCTCGCGCAGCCAGGCCGCCAGCCCTTCCACGCCGCCGAACCCGCCGATCCGTACGTCCCCTTCGAGCGCCCCCGGCCCGGCCACCCGCCCGGCGAGGGACGTGGTCACGCGCACACCGGCCAGGACGGTGAGGGCTGCGGCGAGTTCGCGCGCCTCGGTGGTACCGCCGAGGACGAGGATGTGCGGGGGCATGGCGTCGAGCGTACGGGGGCCGGCGGGCGGGCCCGTCAGCGGAGCAGCAGGTGCAGGCCGCCCACGACCGTCGCTCCGATCACCAGTTGCTCGAAGAGCCGCTGGTTGATGCGGTTCACCGCCCACTTGCCGAGGAAGGCACCCGGTACGACGAAGAGCACCAGGGTCGCGTCCAGCAGGAGAGAGTGGCCGTCGATGAGGCCGAGGCCCACGCTGAAGGGGACCTTGGAGACGTTGACGATGAGGAAGAAAAAGGCCGAGGTGCCGAGGAAGCCGAGTTTCCGGAAGCCCGCCGAGAGCAGGTACATGGACATCACCGGGCCGCCGGCGTTGGCGACCATGGTGGTGAAGCCGCCGAGGACGCCGTAGGAGCGGGCCTTGGCCCTGCCGGCGCGGGTGGTGATCGCGTCGGGTTCGTCGTCCTTGTCGACCGTGCGGCGGCGCCAGACGGTGACGGCCGTCATCAGCAGCAGGATCGCGCCGATCGACGTACGGACGATCTGGTCGTCGGCCCACACCAGGAACAGCGTGCCGAGGACGACGCCGGCGCCGACGGCCGGGAAGAGCCGCCACAGGGTGGGCCAGTGGGCGTGCCGGCGGTAGGTCAGCACGGCGAGGATGTCCCCGAAGATGAGGATCGGCAGGAGGACACCGGTCGAGGCGCGGGCGGGCAGGACCGCCGCGAAGATCGCGAGGCTGACCGTGTTGGCACCGCTCACGGCGGTCTTCGAGAAGCCGACGAGCAGGGCGGCGACGGCGAGGACCGCGAACTCGGCCACGGACAGGTGCCAGAGAGTCATCGTGTTCATGCGGGGTCCGATGCTATGCGCACCTATCGGCCCGCGACAGGACCGTCTCGCCAGTTGACCCTGCCGCGGCTCTGCCACCGCTCTGCCGCCGCCCAGTCCTGGCTCCGAACGGTCGTACGTACGCATGTACGTACGACCGTTGCCCGGTTCGGCCTCCGGAGGTCCCGGATCTGCCCGGTTCGGGCTCCGGCTCCCGCGCCGCTGTCCTATTCGGGCTTTCGCTCCGGAGGGCCCATGGACCATCGTCCGGACGGCTGGCAAGATCCCCCGGGTTACCTTCGCCGAGGCAGTTGGAGGAGTCATGGCCGACTCTCGTGAGCACAGCTTCGCCGGCACCCGGGGCGGTGTCACCGCACGGGAGTGGCCGCGTGAGGAGGCGCGGTACGTGGTGCTCCTCATCCACGGCTACGGCGAACACATCGGCCGGTACGAACATGTGGCCGACACCCTGGTGAGTCACGGGGCGGCGGTGTTCGGCCCCGACCACATGGGGCACGGCAGGTCGGCGGGCGAGCGGGTGCTGATAGAGGACTTCGAGGACGTGGTCACCGATGCCCACGCGGTGGAGGAGCTGGCCCGGGCCGCGTACCCGGGGCTGCCGGTGGTGTTGATCGGCCATTCCATGGGCGGTCTCATAGCCGCGCGGTACGCCCAGCGGTACGGTCCCGGGCTGTGCGCGGTGGTGCTGTCCGGGCCGGTGATCGGTAGCTGGGAGTTGCTGGGCCCGCTGCTGGCGCAGCCCGAGGTGCCCGAGGCGCCGCTCGACCCGAAGCGGCTCTCGCGCGACCCCCTGGTCGGCACGACATACTCGAACGATCCGCTGGTGTGGCACGGCCCGTTCAAACGCCCGACGCTGGAGGCCTTCGACCGCTCCCTGGCGACGATCTCGAAGAGCGGGACCATCGGCTCGCTCCCCTTGCTGTGGCTGCACGGTGACGACGACCGGATCGTGCCGCTGCCCGGCAGCCGTACCGGGGTCGAGGAACTCCGGGGCGCCGAGTGGGCCGAGCGCATCTATTCGGACGCCCGGCACGAGGTGTTCAACGAGACGAACAAGGGCGAAGTCCTCGCGGACGTCAAGGAGTTCGTGGACGGCGTACTGGCTCGCTGAGACCACGGCCGGCCCGCGCGGGGGTCCGGCACGCCGGGTCCACCGCGCGCGGCGAGCCTTCGGAGGGATCCGTTCCACCGGCTCCGTGATGCCGCGTTTCCACCCATCCGCCCTGGGCACCCGGCCCCGCATGGAGTGGTTGCGGAGAGCGGCCTGCGTGGGAGAGGACCCCGAACTGTTCTTCCCCGTGGGCACCACAGGACCGGCGCTCGACGACATCGCCGCCGCCAAGCGCGTGTGCGCCCGCTGTCCGGTACGACGCGAGTGCCTGAACTGGGCGCTCGGCAACGGGCAGACGGTCGGCGTGTGGGGCGGCATGGGCGAGGACGAGCGCATCGCGCTGCTCCGCCGGGCCGGGACCGCCGACGCGGCCCGGCGCGAAGCGGTCTCGCGCCGCTGAGCGATCACGAAGCGACGACGAAGCGATGAGGAGCAGTACGTCATGACGACGGTGAGGAGCACACTGCCCGAGCCCGCGCTCCGGGTCACCGGGGACGCCCTTCAGGAGACCCTGGTGGATCTGCTGGGACTCTCACTGATCGGGAAACAGGCCCACTGGAACATCGTGGGACCGAGGTTCCGTTCGATCCACCTCCAGCTCGACGAGGTGGTGTCCACGGCCCGGTCGTACGCCGACCAGGTCGCCGAACGCGCGGCGGCGCTCGGCATCGCCCCGGACGGCCGGCCCGAGACCGTGGCGACACGGTTCGCCCTGCAAGGGCCGAAGGACGGCTGGCTGCGGGACGACGAGGTCGTGCGGCTCCTGGCGGAGGCGCTGGAGACGGCGATCGGGCGGCTGCGCGGACGTATCGACGCCACGGAGGATGCGGACAAGGTGACGCAGGATCTACTGATCTCCGTCACCTACGAACTGGAGAAGCAGCACTGGATGTTCGAGGCCGAGAACTGGCCGCGCGAGGACTGACCGAGGACTGACCGAGGACCGACCGAGGACCGGCTGGAGGGACTCCGGGTCCGGGCTACGGGCCAACTAACCTACGGAGTAGGACCGCTGAGGTCGTGGGCGCCTGCTCGCGGAGAGGGAGGTCCGGCAGTTCCTCGACATCGGCACGACCTGACCCTGGTGACCCGCCCGCACACGCCGAAGTCGCCCGGTTCTTCGGAGGGGTAGCAAGTGCAGCTGAACGTCCGTGAATGGGGCTCCGGCGATCGGACCGCCCTGCTCGTCCACGGAATCATGTCCGACTCACGGCCGCTGCGGGCGTCGCAGCCGATCCTGCCCCGGAAGCCGGGCAGGGGGCGCGGCGACGGAACGGCGTTCAGAGCGTGGACGGGCATCGCGGACATGTGACTCCCCGGGGTTTCTGGCGCGTGGTTCGCGGCTCTCGCGTACGCGGTTGGGCGACACCGGCGTGCGGGCGCTGCGGCGCGAAACGCCGACAGCTCAGCGGCTCAGCGACTCTACGGCTCAACTCAGGGGGTTTCTCGCGCTGCAGATGCGCAGCAGATCGATGTGACGGCGGGAGGTCAGAAGGAGGGGCTGCCGGCGTGCGCGCGGCACACGAGTCACCACGGCTCCAGGCGCCCCATCATTCCATACCTGTTCACTAGGAAATACCCCACCTGGAGTGTCGAGCCGCCTGCGCCCCGCGTCAAGAGGGTGTCCGAGTAATGGAAGCGGTGTCCAAGAAGTGGGCAGCACGGCTCAGCCCTCTTTCGCGCCGGGCGGTGCCTTCGGGTGGCCGCGGCGGGCGTGGAGGGCGTGCCGGTCGAGTTCGTAGGCGACCCGGATGAGCGGCACGTGAGTGAACGCCTGGGGGAAGTTGCCGAGTTGGCGGCCGGCGCGGGGGTCGTACTCCTCGGCGAGCAGGCCGACATCGTTGCGCAGTGCCAGCAGCCGTTCGTACAGGGCGCGGGCCTCGCCCTCGCGGCCGATCATCCGCAGGGCGTCCGCGAGCCAGAAGGAGCAGGCGAGGAAGGCGCCCTCGCCGCCGGTGAGGCCGTCCGGGGAGTCGGCGCCGCCCGCCGAGTAGCGGGCCACGAGCCCGTCGGTGAGGAGTTCGCGCTGTACGGCCTCGATGGTGCCGATCACGCGCGGGTCGTCCGGCGGCAGGAACCCGGTCTGCGGGATCTGCAGCAGCGCGGCGTCGAGTTCGCGGGAGCCGTACGACTGGGTGAAGGTGCCGCGTTCCGGGTCGAAGGCCTTGTCGCAGACCTCGCGGTGGATGCGGTCACGGACCGCGCGCCACTTCTCCACCGGTCCGGGGCGCTCGTGCTCCTCGGCCAGGCGGACCGCCCGGTCGAAGGCGACCCAGCACATGACTTTGGAGTGGGTGTAGTGGCGGGGGGCGCCGCGCATCTCCCACAGGCCCTGGTCGGGCTCGGTCCAGGCCTGCTCCAGGTGTTCGAGGAAGACCGTCTGCAGGGAGATCAGGTGTTCGCGCGGGCGCAGTCCGCAGCCGATGGCCAGATGGATGGCGTCCATCACCTCGCCGGGGACGTCGAGCTGCCGTTGGGCGGCGGCCGCGTTGCCGATCCGCACCGGGCGCGAACCCTCGTACCCCGGCAGCCAGTCGGCCTCCCACTCGGTGAGCCGCCGCTCCCCCGCGATGCCGTACATGATCTGCACGTCCTCGGGCCGCCCCGCCACCGCCCGCTCCAGCCAGCCCCGCCAGGCGTCCGCCTCGGCGGTGAAGCCGCTGCGCAGCAGCGCCTCCAGCGTCATTCCGGCGTCGCGCAGCCAGCAGAAGCGGTAGTCCCAGTTCCGTACGCCGCCGATCTCCTCCGGCAGGGACGTGGTCGGCGCGGCGACGATGCCACCGGTCGGCTCGTACGTGAGGGCCTTGAGGGTGATCAGGGAGCGGGCGACGGCCTCGCGGTACGGCCCGTCGTACGTCAGCCCGTCCGTCCAGCCCCGCCAGTACGCCTCCGTGGTGCGCAGCGCCTCGAACGCGTCCACCTCTTCAGGGGCGGGCAGGTGGGAGGGGTTCCAGGTCAGCACGGACGGGATGCGTTCGCCCGCGGTGACCCGGAAGACGGCGGTGTGGGAGTCGCCGTCGGCGGTGGGCCGCACGGGGGTGCGCAACCACACCGACTCGGGTCCCGCGATGCCCGTCAGCTGCCCGTCGCCGCTCCGCATCCAGGGCAGGACCCCGCCGTAGTCGAAGCGCAGCCGCAGGTCCATGCGCATGTCGACGGTGCCGGAGAGGCCCTCGACGATGCGTACGACGCTGGGGGCACCCTCGCGGCGGGGCATGAAGTCGGTGACCAGTACCTGGCCGCCGGACGTCTCCCACTCGGTCTCCAGGATCAGTGTGTCGTCCCGGTAGCGGCGGCGGGCGTACGGGCCGTTCTCGTCCGCCGGGGCGATGCGCCAGCGGCCGTTGTCCTCGTCGCCGAGGAGGGCGGCGAAGCAGGCGGGTGAGTCGAAGCGGGGGAGGCAGAGCCAGTCGATGCTGCCGTCCTTGCCGACGAGGGCGGCGGTGAGGAGGTCGCCGATGAGGGCGTAGTCCTCGATGCGGCCGGGCTTGGTGCGGGGGTCGGGGTCGGGGGCGGCGGGTACTGGCATGGGGTCAGTTTCGGGGCGGGAGGGGGTGGGGGCATGCGGGGTGGGGCGTTCGAGTTGCGGAGAGGGGCGGTGCGAGGGGGGCGCTGTGGGGGGGCGCTGTGGGGGCTTCGGTGGCTTGTCAGGCTCGGAGATTTCCCCGGCCGAGAGGATCCGCCCATCCTCGCGGACATCCTTTCCGGCAGGCTCACGGCCGACGACGCCGCGCGCCGCAACGGCGTCCCGGTGCGGGTCGTCCAGCAGTGGCTCCGGCAGATCCCGGTGGCCGCGCCCACCGACCGGATCACCCTCCCGACCCGCGACGCGCCGTCTGCGCCTCCGCCTGCGCCTGCGCGGGCGGACCGGCGCCCCCTGCCCCGGTGCCGGGGTCGTCGTCGACGAGATGGTCCAGGGACTCGGGCTCTGACTCGGGCTCTGAATCGGGCTCTGACTCGGCCTACGACTCCGACTCTGACGCCGGGGGCCTCGTCCCCTCTCGTGGCCGCTACGCTCCCCGCCATGAGACTGCGGAACACCCGCCCCATGGATATCGGTTCGGCCCATGTCGTCGTGACCGGCGGGTCGAGCGGCATCGGTCTGGCCACGGCCCGGCTCCTGGCGGCACGCGGCGCGAAGCTCTCCCTGATCGCGCGGGGCGCGGAGCGCCTGGAGGAAGCGGCGCGGGAGGTGTCGGCCGCCGCGAAGGGAGTACCGGTCGCCGCGCGGGCCGCCGACGTGGCCGACCGTGCGGCCCTCACCCGTGCCATCGCCGAGCTGGAAGCCGAACAGGCGCGGCCCTGCGACATCCTGATCGCCTCGGCGGGGCTCGCCCGCCCGGGACACTTCCTCGAACTGTCCGACGACGTCTTCCGGCAGATGATCGAGGTCGACTACTTCGGCACGCTCCACGCCGTATGTGCCGTCGCCCCCGGCATGGTGGAGCGCGGGCACGGCAGCGTCGTCGCGGTGTCGTCCGCCGCCGGACTGCTCGGCATCTTCGGCTACAGCGCCTACGGGCCGGCCAAGTTCGCCGTACGCGGGCTGATGGAGTCGGTGCGGGCCGAACTCGCCCCACGCGGGGTGCACGTCGGCGTGGTCTTCCCGCCGGACGTGGACACCCCGCAGCTCGCCGAGGAGAACCGGTGGAAGCCGCGGGAGACCCGGGTGATCGGCGGCACGATCAAGCCGCTCACGGCGGAGAAGGTCGCGGCGGCGATCGTGAAGGGCATCGAGCGGCGGCGTTTCACGATCTGCCCGGACACGGGAACCCGGGCGCTGGCCCGGTTCGGCAGCGTGCTCATGCCGCTGCTCAACCGCGAGTTCGACCGCCGGGTGAGGGCGCTCCAGCGGTCTACGACACCGTCCTGAACGCCGCCGCGACCCGGAAGCCGATGTTCCCCGCGGAGCTGTCGGGGGTGTTGGAGGAGCGGGCGGCCACGCGGTAGCGGTCGCAGTAGGAGGCGTGGCACATGTGGGAGCCTCCCCGCATCACCCGCGAGGGGCCGTCGGGCGGGCCCGTCGGGTCGGTGCGCGGCCCGGTGACGTGGAAGTCGGGGCTGAACCGGTCGGCGCACCACTCCCACACATTGCCCACCGTGTTGTACAGGCCGAAGCCGTTGGGCTCGAAGGCGTCGACCGGGGCCGTCGAACGGTGGCCGTCGGCGGCGGTGTTGTGGCTCGGGAAGCCGCCGCGCCAGATGTTGCAGGTGTGGCGGCCGTCAGGGGCCAGTTCGTCGCCCCACGGGTAGCGCCGCTGTTCCAGGCCGCCACGGGCCGCGTACTCCCACTCGGCCTCGGTGGGCAGCCGGGTGCCCGACCAGGCGCAGTAGGCCCGCGCGTCGTTCCAGGAGACATGTACCACCGGGTGGTCGGGGATCGCGTCGGCGGAGGAGCCGGGGCCCTCGGGCCGCCGCCAGGTGGCGCCCCGGACGCCGCGCCACCACGGGGTGCCGGGGACGCGCGGGCAGACGGCATGCAGGCCGGCGGGGAGGAACCCCTCGAAGACGAAGGAGAAGTCGAAGTGCTCGGCCTCGGTCACATGCCCGGTCGCGTCGACGAAGGCCGCGAACCGCTCGTTGGTGACGGTCGTCGCGGCGATACGGAACGGGCTCAACTCGACCTCACGGACGGGTCCTTCGCCGTCACTCGGGTATCCGATCTCGTCCTCGGTGCCCATCAGGAACGCCCCGCCGGGCAGCTCCAGCAGCCGCTCGTCACCGTGAACCCCTGGCGCCGGGGATCCGCCCGGCAGCACACCGGGTGGCCCGGCGAGCGGCACGGCGAGCGGCACGGCCACTGGCTCCCGGCCCGGAGTGCAGCAGGCTTGGTCCTGTGACATCGCGCGGTCCTTGGAGAGGCTCGGAGGGAGGAACGCAGAGGAGTGAGGAGTACTGAGAGGGGCACTGGGAGGGGTTGATGAGGCAGGGTAGCCCGCACCCCGCCCCCTGCCCCACCCCACAGTCGCGGTATTTCCCGCCACAGCGCCATGTGACATAGTACTGAGGTGACCGAGCGACTGACCTGCGACGTCGTGGTTGTCGGAGCGGGAATGGTGGGCGCGGCCTGCGCCCTGTACGCGGCCCGGGCGGGTCTCAGCGTCGTCGTGATGGACCGTGGCCCGGTGGCCGGCGGCACGACCGGCGCCGGTGAGGGCAACCTCCTGGTCTCCGACAAGGAACCGGGCCCGGAGCTCGAACTCGCCCTGCTGTCCAACCACTTGTGGGTCGACCTGGCCGCCGAGCCCGGCCTGGGAGCGGCGATCGAGTACGAGCCGAAGGGCGGGGTCGTAGTCGCCTCCGCACCGGAAGGTCTCGCCGCACTGGAGCGCTTCGCGGCGGAGCAGCGCACCGCAGGGGTCGAGGCCGTGGCCGTCGCCGCACACCAACTACCCGATCTGGAACCCTACTTGACCCCCGGTCTAGCCGGCGGCGTGCACTACCCGCAGGACGCCCAGGTCATGCCCACCCTGGCCGCCGCCCATCTCGTACGGGCCTCCGGCGCCCGGCTGCTCACCGGTCGGACCGTGAGCGAGGTGCTGCGCACGCCGGACGGCGCCGTACGCGGAGTTCGCACCGACCGGGGCGACATCCACACCCCGGCGGTCGTGAACGCCGCCGGGACCTGGGGCGGTGAGCTGGCCGCGCTCGCCGGCGTCACCCTGCCCGTCCTCCCCCGGCGCGGCTTCGTCCTCGTCACCGAACCGCTGCCGCCCCTGGTGCGGCACAAGGTGTACGCCGCCGACTATGTGGCCGACGTCGCCAGTGACTCGGCGGCGCTCCAGACCTCCCCGGTCGTCGAGGGCACGGCCGCCGGGCCGGTGCTGATCGGCGCGAGCCGGGAACGGGTCGGCTTCGACCGGTCGTTCTCGCTGCCCGTCGTACGGGCGCTGGCGGCCGGCGCGACCCGGCTGTTCCCGTTCCTGGAGCGGGTGCGGGCGATGCGGACGTACGTCGGCTTCCGGCCGTACATGCCCGACCATCTGCCCGCGATCGGGCCGGACCCCCGGGTGCCGGGGCTGTTCCACGCCTGTGGTCACGAGGGCGCCGGCATCGGACTCGCCACGGGCACCGGGCAGTTGATCGCCCAGGTGCTCGGGGGCAGGACGCCCGATCTGGACCTCGCGCCGTTCCGCCCGGACCGTTTCGACGGGGCCGGTGCCAATGAGTTCAGCAGGGAGACCCCGTGAATCCACTGGAGTTGGCGGACGCGGCACCGGGCCCGGCCTTCGCCGTGACCCTTGACGGCCGTGAGCTGGCGGCGCTGCCCGGTCAGACGGTCGGTGCCGCGCTCTGGGCCGCCGGGGTGACGTCCTGGCGCACCACGCGGGGCGAGAGCCGTCCGCGTGGGATCTTCTGCGGTATCGGCGTCTGCTTCGACTGTCTCGTCACCGTCAACGACCGCCCGAACCAACGCGCTTGTCTGGTTCCGCTCCGGCCGGGGGACGCGATCCGTACGCAGGAGGGGACGGGCCATGAGCTCTGACGACGGGCGGCCCCGTCTCGCGGTCGTCGGCGCGGGCCCGGCCGGGCTCGCCGCCGCCCTGGCGGCGGCCGGACAGGGCGTACGGGTCATGGTGATCGACTCGGCGGAGGCACCCGGCGGCCAGTTCTACCGGCAGCCCGCGGCCGGCCTCGGCGCACGGCGCCCGCAGGCGCTGCACCACCAGTGGCGGACCTGGCGGCGGCTGCGGGAGGGCCTCGACCGGCACATCGCCGCCGGACTCGTCACGCACCGCCCGGACCATCACGTCTGGTGTGTGGAGCAGCGGCCCGAGGGGCCCCTGAGCTCCCTGGGCTCCCGGCGCTTCACCGTGCACGCGCTGCGCGGCCCCGCGCAGGAGGACCCTGTCGAGGTGCGGGCGGACGCCGTCCTGCTCGCGACCGGCGGCTACGAGAAGGTGTTGCCCTTTCCCGGCTGGACGCTGCCGGGTGTGGTCACCGCCGGGGGCGCGCAGGCCATGCTGAAGGGCGGGCTCGTGGTGTCCGGCCGTACGGCGGTCGTCGCCGGGACCGGTCCGCTGCTGCTGCCGGTGGCGACCGGGCTCGCGGCGGCGGGGGTCACGGTGGCCGCGCTGGTGGAGTCCGCGGACCCGAAGGCCTTGGTACGGCGGGCCGGGGCGCTGGCGGGCCGGGCGGACAAGCTCGCCGAAGGGGCCGGATACGCGGTGGAGTTGCTGCGGCGCCGGGTGCGGACCCTCGTACGTCACACGGTCGTCGAGGCGCACGGCACCGACCGGCTGGAGGCCGTGACCGTCGCCGAGCTCGACGCCGGGGGCCGGGTCCGGCCCGGCAGCGAGCGGCGTATCCGCTGCGACACGCTCGCCGTCGGGCACGGCATGCTCCCGCACACCGACCTCGCCGAGGCGCTCGGCTGCCGCGTCGAGCCCGACGGGACGCGCGTGTGGGTCGACGACGAGCAGCGCACCGATGTGCCAGGGGCCTGGGCGGCCGGCGAGATCACCGGGATCGGCGGCGCGGCCCTCTCCCTCGCCGAGGGGCACATCGCCGGCCGGTCGGCGGGCGCCCGGCTCCAGGGCCGGGAGCCGGTGCCGGACGAGTGGGCGGCGGCCGCCAAGTCCCGGGGAGAACTCCGGGAGTTCCTCGGCGTGCTCGACACCGTGTACGTACCGCCTGCGCACTGGGTGGATCAGGTCACCGACGACACGGTCGTCTGCCGGTGCGAGGAGGTGACCGCCGGGGCCGTCCGCGTGGCCGTCGCGGAGCTGGGCGCCGGGGACGTCCGGACGGTGAAGCTGCTCACCCGTGCCGGGATGGGCTGGTGCCAGGGCCGCATGTGCGGGCCGGCGGTCGCGGGGATCGCCGGGTGCGCGGAGGCCGTGTCCCGGCGGCCCTTCGCCCGGCCGGTGCCGCTGGGCGTACTGGCTCGGGCGGGAGAGACGGCCGGGAAGCCCGGGAAGCCCCGAGAGAACGAGGACGCCGATGACATCCCGTAGCCGTTCCCCTGCCTCCTGCCCCTTGCCCTCTGACCTCGTCCATCAGCGCCCCCGTTCAGTGCTATGTCACACCCCAATGTCACCCCCAATGTCACCCCATCGAGAGGGAGCCCACCATGACCCCCACCGACAACCGCCCCTGGCGCGGCGTGCTCGTCGCCACCGCCCTCCCCCTCCGCGACGATCTGTCCGTGGACCACGACAAGTACGCCGAGCACTGCGCCTGGCTGGTCGAGAACGGCTGTGACGGTGTCGTGCCGAACGGCTCGCTCGGCGAGTACCAGGTGCTGACGCCCGAGGAGCGCGCCAAGGTCGTGGAGACGGCCGTCGCGGCGATCGGCGGTGCGCGGGTGATGCCGGGGGTCGCCGCGTACGGGTCCGCCGAGTCCCGCCGCTGGGCCGAGCAGGCGCGCGACGCGGGCTGCGCGTCGGTGATGCTGCTGCCGCCGAACGCGTACCGCGCCGACGAGCGTTCCGTGCTCGCGCACTACGCGGAGGTCGCGAAGGCGGGCGTCCCGATCGTGGCGTACAACAACCCGATCGACACCAAGGTGGACCTCGTCCCCGAACTGCTGGCCAAGCTGCACGGCGAGGGTTGCATCCGGGCCGTGAAGGAGTTCTCCGGGGATGTCCGGCGGGCCTATCAGCTGGCCGAACTCGCCCCGGAACTCGACCTGTTGATCGGGGCGGACGACGTGCTGCTGGAGCTGGCTCTGGCGGGCGCGAAGGGCTGGGTGGCCGGCTATCCGAACGCCTTGCCCGCCGCGACGGTGGAGCTGTACCACGCGGCCGTGGACGGCGACCTCGCGACAGCCAAGGGGCTGTACGAGCAGTTGCACCCGCTGCTGCGCTGGGACTCCAAGGTCGAGTTCGTGCAGGCCATCAAGTTGTCCATGGACATCGTGGGCCGGCACGGGGGACGCTGCCGTCCGCCGCGTGTGGAGCTGCTGCCGGAGCAGGAGGCCGTGATCCGCGCGGCCACCGAGAAGGCCGTCGCCGCGGGGCTCGCGTAGCCCATGGAGGAGGGAGACCGGTCATGCGCAGCAAACTCGTCCTGCACGCCGTCGACTCGCACACCGAGGGCATGCCCACCCGGGTGATCACCGGCGGGATCGGCACGATCCCGGGCGCGACCATGAACGAACGGCGGCTGTGGTTCCGTGAACACCGGGACGACGTCAAGCAGTTGCTGATGAACGAGCCGCGCGGCCACGCGGCGATGAGCGGCGCGATCCTGCAGCCGCCCACCCGTCCCGACTGCGACTACGGCGTCGTCTACATCGAGGTCTCCGGCTATCTGCCCATGTGCGGCCACGGCACGATCGGCGTCGCGACCGTGCTCGTCGAGACCGGCATGGTCGAGGTCGTCGAACCGGTCACCACCATCCGCCTCGACACCCCGGCGGGCCTCGTCGTGGCCGAGGTCGCGGTGGAGGACGGCGCGGCGAAGGCGGTCACCTTGCAGAACGTGCCGTCGTTCTCCGTCGGCCTCGACCGCAAGGCCACCCTCGCCGACGGGCGGACAGTGACATACGACCTGGCGTACGGCGGCAACTTCTACGCCATCCTGCCGCTGGAGCAGTTCGGGCTGCCCTTCGACCGCGACCGCAAGGACGACATCCTCAAGGCCGGCCTCGCTCTGATGGACGCCGTCAACGCCGACGAGGAGCCCGTCCACCCCGAGGACCCCTCGATCCACGGTGTCCACCACGTCCACCTGTACGCCCCGGGCGCCACCGCCCGGCAGTCGCGGCACGCGATGGCCATCCACCCCGGCTGGTTCGACCGCTCACCCTGCGGGACGGGCACCAGCGCACGCATGGCGCAACTGCACGCGCGGGGCGAACTGCCCCTGCACACCGAGTTCGTGAACGAGTCCTTCATCGGCACCCGGTTCACGGGACGGCTGCTCGGCGAGACCCAGGTGGCCGGGAGGCCGGCCGTGCTGCCCAGTTTCACCGGCCGTGCCTGGATCACCGGCACGGCCCAGTATCTGCTCGACCCTTCCGACCCGTTCCCGTCCGGATTCGTCCTCTAGGACTCCACGATCAGGACTCCACGATCAGGCTTCCCACGATCAGGACTTCGCGATCACTACTCGGCGATCACGACTTGGCGACAGGCCTCCGCGATTCCGCGATCCAGGCCTCCGCGATTCAGGAGAGACCCATGGCACCGTCCGCACCCGCCCTGCCCGTGCTCGGCGGCAAGAAGGGCAGCTACCGCGAGCGGGTCGCCGACGCGCTACGGGCCGCGCTGATCGCCGGTGAGCTGCGGCCGGGCGAGGTGTACTCCGCGCCCGCGCTCGCCGCCCGCTTCGGCGTCTCGGCCACGCCGGTGCGCGAGGCCATGCTGGATCTGGCCAAAGAAGGCCTGGTCGACACCGTGCCCAACAAGGGCTTCCGGGTCACCGTCGTCACCGAGAGTCAGCTCGACGAGTACACCCACATCCGCTCGCTCATCGAGATCCCGACCACCGTCGACCTGGCCCGGACCGCCGACCCGGTCTCCCTGGAGGCGCTGCGGCCCGCCGCCCGGGAGATCGTCGCCGCAGCGGCCGCCGGGGACCTCATCGCGTACGTCGAGGCCGACACCCGCTTCCACCTCGGTCTGCTCGCCCTCGCGGGCAACGCGCACCTCGTCGAGGTGGTCGGTGACCTGCGCAAACGCTCCCGCCTCTACGGTCTGACCGCGCTCGTCGAGGGGGGCCGGCTGCTCTCCTCCGCCCAGGAGCACCTGGAACTCCTGGACGCGCTGCTCGACCGCGACGCGGACGCCGTACGCGCGGTGATGACGCGCCATCTCGGTCATGTGCGCGGGATGTGGGCCGCCCACGACTGATCGTCGGCGGGGTGCATGGGAGCGGAGCGAGCGGGGCAATGTGTGATCGGAGCGACGCGCGCTCCGCGTGAGGTAGAAAGTATGATCGGCCAATGTCTGACATGACCGAAACCACGCCGGGCTGGCTGACGTCCGACGACCTCGAATCGGCACGCGCCCGGATGCCGATCCTGTATGTCGAGGCCGTGCCCGTGCGCGTCGACGACAGCGGCGAAGTCACCAGTATCGGCCTGCTGCTGCGCATCGGCTCGGAGGGAACGGTCAGCCGCACGCTGGTCGCCGGCCGCGTGATGCACCACGAGCGGGTACGCGACGCCCTTCTGCGTCATCTGGAGAAGGACCTCGGCCCGGTGGCGCTGCCCCGCGTCCCGTCGTCGCTCCAGCCCTTCACCGTCGCCGAGTACTTCCCGACCCAGGGCATAACGCCGTTCCACGACCCTCGGCAGCACGCGGTGTCCCTCGCCTACATCGTCCCGGTGTCCGGCGACTGCCGTCCCCGGCAGGACGCGCTCGACCTGGTGTGGCTCAGCCCGCAGGAGGCGGCGTCGGAGTCGGTGCAGAGCGAGATGCCGGGCGGTCAGGGAGTCCTGCTGAAGCAGGCGCTCGCCCACGTCGGCTGCCTGTCCTAGGCCGTGCCGGTGTAGGCCGTGCCGGTGTAGGCCGTGCCGGTGTAGGCCACCGTCCGAAACGCCGGTCCTCGGCATGTTCGAACATTCGGTCGTCGCCCCATAGGGTCAACGCGTTTGCTCCGCAAGGAGATCGACGGCGTGGACGCGGGCCCGTACGGGCCGGGGAGGCGGCACATGTTCGGGGACGAGTTCGGGGACGGGTTCGGGGACGAGCTGATACGACCACTGCCGGAGTCGCTGAAGGCGCACGCGGAGAGGTCACCGGCACGGGTGGCCTTCGCCTGCGACCTGCGGGCCGTGACCTACGCCGAGTTGGAGCGGCGCACCGGCCGGCTGGCCGCGTATCTCGCCCGGACGGGTCTGGAGCGCGGCGACCGGGTCGCGATCTGCCTCGGCAACGGCGTGGAGATGGTGGAGAGCGTCCTCGCCACCGTGCGGGCCGGGGCCGTCGGCGTCCCCCTCAACCCCCGCTCCTCCGACGCCGAACTGGACCACTTCCTCCAGGACAGCGGCGCCTCGGTCCTCATCACCGATCCCGCGCGGCTCACCCGCCTGCACCGCCTGCACCCGGACACCGGACAGCCCCGGCCGCGTGTCGTGCTGACCGGTACGGGGCCGGTCCCGGCGGACGCCCCCGACGGCACGGTCCTCCTCGAAACCGCTGTGGCGGACGAGGCGACACCGGGCCCCCTGGAGCCCCGGGACGATCTCGGGCTCGACGAGCCGGCCTGGATGCTCTACACCTCCGGCACCACCCATCGTCCCAAGGGCGTGCTGTCCACCCAGCGGGCCGCCCTGTGGTCGGTGGCCGCCTGCTACGCCCCGATCTTCGGGCTCTCCGCCGAGGACCGGCTGCTGTGGCCCCTGCCGCTGTTCCACAGCTTCGGGCACTCCCTCGCGATTCTGGGCGTCACCACGGTCGGCGCGAGCGCCCGCATCACCACCGAACTCCTTCCGCCCGACGGCCTGTGGCGGGAGCTGCGCACCCCGCACGAGGCCCTCGACGGCCCCTTCACCATGCTGGCCGGGGTACCCGCGACCTACCACCAGCTGGTGGCGTCGGCCGAGGACACCCCCCTGCCGGCGGGTCCGCGGACCTGCGTCGTGGCCGGCGCGCCGAGTTCCCCCGCGCTGCGCCGGACCGTGGAGAAGGCGCTCGGCGCACCCCTGCTCGACGCGTACGGCAGCACCGAGACCTGCGGGATGATCGCGGTGAACCGGCCGGACGGGCCGCGAGTCGACGGTTCCTGCGGGGCGCCGGTACCGGGCGTGGCCGTACGGGTCGTCGATCCGGGTACTGGCAACGATGTCGCGGACGGCGTCGAGGGCGAGATCTGGGTACGCGGCCCGGGCCTGATGAGCGGCTACCACAACCTGCCCGAGGCGACCGGGGCGGCGCTGTCGGACGGCTGGTACCGCACCGGTGACCTGGGGAGCCGCGCCGAACACGGCCATCTGGTGCTCACCGGGCGGGTCAGCGAACTGATCAACCGGGGCGGCGAGAACATCCACCCCACCGAGATCGAACAGGCCCTGCTGCACAGCCCCGGCGTGGCTGACGCGGTGGTGGTGGGCGTGGCGCACGACGTCCTCGGCGAGGTCCCGGTGGCCTTCGTCGTACCGGGTCCTGAGGGGTTCGACCCGCAGCGGGTACTGGCCGCGTGCCGCGCCCGGCTGGCCGAGTACAAGCTGCCGGCCGAGATCCATGAGATCGCCGCGGTGCCGCGTACCGCGTCCGGGAAGATCGCCCGGCACGCGGTCGTCACGGATGTGGCGCGGCCGGTTGCGGGGTGGCCTTCGGCTGTCCCGCCGGCCGACGCCGTCCTGCGCCGGCGGCTGCTGGACCTGCCGCCGGCGGGGCGGGAGCGGGCGCTACGGGAGGCGGTGCTCGCGGAGACGGCCGAGGTGTGCGGCGGCGGACCGTACGAACGGCTGGACGCGGAGGGCCCGTTCACCGGTCTCGGGCTGACGTCGGCGGGGGCGGTCACACTGATCGAGCGGCTCGGCGCGGCGACCGGCCTGCGGCTCCCGTCGACGCTGGTGTTCGACCATCCGACTCCGGCGGACCTCGCCCGGTCCCTTCACACCACCCTCTTCGGCACGCTGACGGACGCCGCCGCGACACAGGCGGCGGTGCCGGTGCCGACACCGGCGGACGATCCGGTGGTGATCGTCGCCATGGGCGGCCGTTACCCCGGAGACGTGTACTCCCCCGAAGACCTGTGGCGGCTGGTGTCGGAGGGCGGGGACGCCACCTCGGACTTCCCCGACGACCGCGGCTGGGACCTGGCCGCGCTCTACGATCCCGACCCGGACCGGTTCGGCACCTCGTACACCCGCCGTGGTGGATTCCTGCACCGGGCCGGGGAGTTCGACGCCGGGCTGTTCGGGATCTCGCCGCGTGAGGCGCTGGCGACGGACCCGCAGCAGCGGCTGCTGCTGGAGACCTCGTGGGAGGTCTGGGAGCGGGCCGGCATCGATCCGGCCGCGCTGCGCGAGAGCGAGACGGGTGTCTTCGTCGGCATGATGCACGCCGACTACTCCACCCGTTTCAGTCACCACGAACTGGAGGCCCATCTGGGGCTGGGGTCGTCCAGCAGTGTGGCGGCCGGCCGGATCTCGTACGTGTACGGGCTGCGCGGGCCGTCGATCACGGTCGACACCGCCTGTTCCTCCTCCCTGGTGGCATTGCACTGGGCCGCGGCGGCCCTGCGGTCCGGCGAGTGCTCCCTGGCCCTCGCCGGTGGAGTCACGGTGATGGCGACCCCCAAGCCCTTCACGGCGTTCAGCCGACAGCGCGGTCTCTCCCCCGACGGCCGGTGCAAGTCGTTCTCGGCCTCCGCCGACGGCACCGCCTGGGCCGAGGGCGCCGGCCTGGTGCTGCTGGAGCGCCTCTCCGACGCCCGCCGCAACGGCCACCCGGTGCTGGCCGTCCTGCGCGGCTCCGCCGTCAACTCCGACGGCGCGTCCAACGGCCTCACCGCCCCCAACGGACAGGCCCAACAGCTGCTGATCGAGCGGGCGTTGACCAATTCCGGTTTACGCCCGGACGACGTGGACGCGGTCGAGGCGCACGGCACGGGCACGACTCTGGGCGACCCCGTGGAGGCGCGGGCCCTGTTGGCCACGTACGGGCAGGGCCGCGCCGAGGACCGGCCCCCGGTGTGGCTCGGCTCGGTCAAGTCCAACCTCGGGCACACGCAGGCCGCCGCCGGTGTCGCCGGTGTCATCAAGATGGTGACGGCGATGCGGCACGGGGAACTGCCTCGGACCCTGTACGCCGAGGCCCCTTCGCCGCACGTCGACTGGGCCTCCGGCCGGGTGGAACTGCTGAACACCGCCCGGCCGTGGCCGCCGGCGGAGGGCAGGCCGCGTCGGGCCGGGGTGTCGGCGTTCGGGATCGGGGGGACCAACGCGCATGTGATCTTGGAGGAGGCTCCGCCGGGGGTCTTGGAGGAGGCCCCGCCGCTCTCCTCCGGAGCTGTCACCGAGGATGCCGGTGCGGCCGGTGCGGCCGGTCCGGCAACCGGCGTGCCCTGGCTGCTCTCCGGGGCCGACGAGGGCGCCCTGCGCGGCCAAGCCCGGCGACTCGCGACCCAGTTGGCGGCGCGGCCCGAACTGTCGTCGGCCGACGTCGGTTTCTCCCTCGCCGTATCGAGGCAGGCGCTGACCCATCGGGCCATGCTGCCGACCGGCGACCGGGCGCGGATGCGCGGCGCGTTGGAGGCGCTCGCCGAGGGCACGGACGGCACCGGCACGGAACGGGCGATCGCGGACCCGGGCCTTGGTACGGCCTTCCTGTTCACCGGCCAGGGCGCCCAACGGGCCCGCATGGGGACCGAGTTGAGGACGGCTTTCGCTGTCTTCCGTACGGCCTACGACGAGGTCTGCCGGGTACTGGACGGCCGGCTCGAACGACCGCTGGGCGTGGTGCTCTCCGCCGAGCCTGGTTCGCCGGAGGCCGCTCTCCTCGACCGTACGGACTTCACCCAGGCCGGTCTCTTCGCCTTCGAGGTGGCGCTGTTCCGACTGCTGGAGTCGTGGGGAGTGCGTGCCGACTTCCTGGCCGGGCACTCCGTCGGTGAGCTGACGGCGGCCCATGTCGCCGGCGTCCTGGACCTGACCGACGCGGCGACGCTCGTCGCGGCGCGCGGCCGGCTGATGCACGCACTGCCCGAGGGCGGCGCGATGGTGGCCCTGCACGCGACGGAGGAGGAAGTACTCGCCGCGCTGGCCGGCTTCGGGGAGGGCGAAGGCGCCGCGCAGGTGGCGATCGCCTCCGTGAACGGGCCCCGGAGCGTGGTGATCTCCGGCGTACGGGACGCGGTGCTCGCCGTCGCCGCCGGGTTCGCGGCGCGTGGCCGGCGGACCGTACGGCTGCGGGTCGGGCATGCCTTCCACTCGCCGCTGGTGGAGCCGATGCTCGACGAGTTCCGCCGGGTCGCCGAAGGGCTGACGTTCCGGCCGCCGCGCACTCCGGTGGTCTCGGCGGTCACGGGCCGCCCCGCCGACGCGGACGAGTTGTGCTCCCCGGGGTACTGGGTGAGGCACGCCCGGCTGCCGGTGCGGTTCGCCGACGCCGTGCGGTGGCTCGGGGACAACGGGGTGACGGCGTTCCTGGAACTCGGCCCGCATCCGACGCTCATCGCGGCGGCCGAAAACTGTCTGCCCGGCCCGTCCGACGGCGGCGCCGGCCCCCTCTTCGCAGCCGCCACCCGGACCGGCGAACGCGAACCGGATACCCTGCTGGCCGCCGTCGCCCGTCTCCACGTCCGTGGGGCGCGCGTCGACTGGCCCGCCGCTCTCGCAGACACCGGGGCCCGGCGGGTGGACCTGCCGACGTACGCCTTCCAGCGGCAGCGGTACTGGCTCAACCCGCCCCGCACAGCCGGCCGGGCGGCGGCGGCTTCCCACGGCCATCCCCTGCTGGGTCCGGCCTTCTCGGTCCCGGACACGGGGCGAACCGTGCTCTCCGGCCACCTGTCCCCCACGACCCACCCCTGGCTCACCGACCATGTGATCGCCGGGACCGTCCTCGTCCCCGCGACGGTGTTCGTGGAGATGGCCGTGCTGGCGGGTGACGAGGTCGGCTGCGACACCCTCGACGAACTCGTGCTGGCGGCGCCGCTCGCCCTGCCCGCCGCCACCGGCGCGCGCGTCCAGGTCGTGGTGGGCCGGGCCGACGACTCCGGCAGCCGGACGGTCGACATCTACTCCCGGCCCGAGGCACCGGCCGACGGCGACACGGAACCCGAATGGGCCCGCCATGCGACGGGCGTGGTCGGCATGGCCTCACCCGCAGAGCCGTCGGAGACATCGGAGACGCCCGAGCCGTCACAGACGCCGGAGCCGTCGGAGATATCGGAGACCGGGCTGGAGGAGTGGCCGCCGCCCGGCGCGACCGAGGTCGACCTCACCGACGCCTACGACAGGCTCACGGACCACGGCCTCGCCTATGGCCCGGCCTTCCGGGGCGTACGGGCGGCATGGCGGCTCGGCGACGAGCTGTTCGCCGAAGTCCGCTTGCCCGAGTGCGAGTTGGAGGGCACCGACCGGTTCGGGGTCCATCCGGCGCTGCTGGACGCGGCGCTGCACGCGCCGCTGCTCACGGGGATGTGGTCGGGTTCGGATGCCGGATCCGGCGCGATCCGGGTGCCGTTCGCCTGGAACGGGGTGCGCCTGCATGCGTCGGGCCCGTCGGCGCTACGGGTACGGGTGTCCCCGGCCGGAACGGACACGGTCGCGCTGGCCCTCGCCGACCCGGCGGGCCGCCCGGTGGCCCGGATCGACTCGCTCACCACCCGCGAACTCCCCACTCGGGCAGTCGAATCGGCCCACGAGGTGGCGCGGCGGGCCCTGTTCCGCCCCGAGTGGGCCCCCGTCGATCCGCCGCCCGGCGAAGCGCGGGACACGGACACCGAGCGCGGGCTGCCGCACTGGGCCCTCGTGGGACCGGACGAGTTGAACCTCCGCGAGGCGATCCCCGAGGTCGTCGGAGCGGACGCCGCCGAACCGGCCGCCGTCGTCCTCACCGCCGTGGGCCCGGCGGCGGCCGACGACACGCCGGTCGCCGTACGGCAGTTGACCGACCGGGTGCTGCGGACCCTCCAGGACTGGCAGGACGATCCGCGCACGGCGGGCTCCCGGCTGGTGATCGTGACGCGGAACGCGACCGCGCCGAAGCCCGATCTCGCCGGTGCGGCGGTGTGGGGGCTGGCGCGTACGGCCCAGTCAGAGCTGCCCGGTCGGGTCGTCCTGGTCGATGTGGACGGCGGGGCCGAGTCCCTACGGCTGCTGCCGGCGGCGGTGGCCACCGGCCAGCCCCAACTCGCTTTTCTTGACGGGCAGTTGAGAGTGCCACGACTGGCCGGGGCGGCGACCGTCGAATCGTCGTCCGGAGGCACGACCGACCTCCGCCCCTCCTCCGGCGACTCCGGCGCCTTCGGCCCGACCGGCACCGTCCTGATCACCGGCGGCACCGGCGCGCTGGGCGCCGAACTCGCCCGGCACCTGGTCACCACCCACGGCGTACGGCATCTCCTGCTCACCTCACGCCGAGGCCTGGACGCACCTGGCGCCGAGGAACTGCGTGCCGCGCTCGAGGAGTTGGGGACGGAGGTCAGGATCGTCGCGTGCGACACGGGCGACCGGACGGCACTCGCCGAGGTGGTCAAGGCGAGTCAGCCCGCGCTCAGCGCTGTCGTCCACGCGGCCGGGGTGCTGGACGACGGTGCGCTGGCCGCGCTGACGCCCGGGCGGATGGCGGCGGTGCTGCGGCCGAAGGCGGACGCGGCCTGGCATCTGCACGAGCTGACGAGGGACCTGGGGCTGTCGGCGTTCGTGTTGTTCTCGTCGGTGTCGGGTCTGCTCGGGCGGGCCGGCCAGGGCAACTACGCGGCGGCGAACTCCTTCCTCGACGCCCTCGCCCGCCACCGCATCGCGCTGGGTCTGCCCGCGCTCTCCTTGGCTTGGGGCCCCTGGGAGCACGGCGCCGGCATGGCGGCGGCGGACCCGCGACTCCTGAAGCCGGCGCGGCATCCGAAGGCCGGTGGGGACGTACTCCGGCCGCTCTCCGTCGAACAGGGACTCGCGCTCTTCGACGCGGCGGTACGCGACGGCGGACCCGTACTGGCGCCGGTCCTGCTGGACCGGGCGGCGCTGCGCTCCGCGCCAGGACCCCTGCCGCCGCTCCTGCGAGGGCACGAGGCGCCGCGCGCCCGTCGGCCGGCCGTCGAGGCGGAGATCGAGGCGGCCGACGGACCCGGCTCACCGGGGGTCCTGGAGCCCGGAGCCTGGCGGAAGCTGCTGGCCGAGCTGCCTGTCGCCCGACGAGGGGGCGCTCTGGCGGAGTTGATGCTCGCCGATGTGGCCCTGGTGCTCGGCTATCCGGCCGCCGACGCGTTGCCTGTCGGCAAGTCCTTCGACGAACTGGGTTTCGACTCCCTGATGGCGATCCAGGTCCGCAACCGGCTGAGCCTGGCGCTGCGGATCAGGCTCTCCGCCGCCGTCGTGTTCGACCACCCCACGGCGGAGGACCTGGCCCGCCACGTACTCGGTCTGCTGGACGACCTGCCGCAGCCGACGGTGGACGGGACGGAGAGGACAGGCGGGACGCAGGGGGCACCGCCGGACGAGCGCCCCGTGCAGTCCCTCTCCTCCCTCTACCGGCGGGTCTGCGAGGCCGGTCAGGTTCTCGCCGCGATGCACATGCTGGTGACCGCGTCGTGGGCCGTGCCGACGTTCCACGCGTCGGGCGCCCGGCGGCACGCGCTGCCTCCCCTGCGGCGGGCGGAGGGTTCGGGTGCGGGCCCGGTCGTGGTCTTCGTCAACGGGTATCACCCGACGTTCCCCGGGCCGGGCGGTGGCGCCGCACGGTTCCACGCGTGTTTCGAGGGCGACCGGGACGTCCTGGAGCTGCGGCATCCCGGAATCGACGCGGGGGCGGCCGTGCCGGAGGACCGGGAGACGCTGGCGCGTGTCCATGCCGAGACGGTGCTGCGCGAGGTGGGAGACCGGCCCTTCGTACTCGTCGGCTCGTCCACCGGCGGCGCGGTCACCCATGTCGTGACCCGGCAGCTGGAAGCCATGGGGTCCGCTCCCGTGGGCCAGGTGCTGCTGGACACGTATCTCGTCGACCGGGACAACGGTTCCACGGACTGGCTGCCGGCCCTGCCCGCGGCCCTGCTCCCCCGCCTGACCGGGGGCCCTTCGACCGGCGACGACGACAGCGCCCTCGCGGCGATGGGCGCGTACACCCGGATGTTCCTCGACTGGCGGCCGGAACCCGTCCGCACCCCGACGCTGCTGGTCCGGGCCACCCGGCCGACGCCGGAGATGTCGGCGGGCGCGGACGGCGACGACTGGCGGACGTCCTGGCCGCTGCCCCACGACGTCGTCGACGTGCCCGGCGACCACTTCTCGCTCAACCGCGAACACGCCCCGGCCACCGTGACGGCGATCCAGGCCTGGCTCGGCTCCCTCAACCACCAGGCCTCCTCCTCGACTTCGACCTCGGTAGGAGACCAGTGACTGCCAGCCACCCCCTACCTGACCGGACAGCCACCGAAGAGTTCGACGTGATCGTCGTGGGCGGCGGCCCCGCCGGTTCGACCGTCGCGTCCGCCGTGGCGCTGCGCGGCCACCGGGTCCTGCTCCTGGACCAGCAGACGTTCCCCCGCTACCAGATCGGCGAATCGCTGCTGCCCTCCACCGTCCACGGGCTGTGCCGCATCCTGGGCGTCGAGGACGAGGTCGCCCGGGCGGGGTTCAAGCTCAAGCGCGGCGGCACGTTCCGCTGGGGCCGCAACCGGGAGCCGTGGCAGTTCTCCTTCGCGCTGTCGCCGCGTCTGTCCGACCCGACCTCGTTCGCCTATCAGGTCGAGCGGTCCAAGTTCGACGCGATCCTCCTGGACAACGCCCGCCGGCTCGGCGTGGACGTACGGGAGGGCTGCCGGGTCTCGGACGTGGTCGCCGACGAGGAGCGGGTACGGGGCGTGCGCTGGACCGGCCCCGGCGGCGAGAGCCGCGAGGCCCTGGCCCGGTACGTGGTGGACGCGTCCGGCGACACCAGCCGGATCCACGGCCACGTCGGCGGGAAGCGGACGTACTCGGACTTCTTCCGGAACATCGCGGTGTTCGGGTACTTCGCCGGCGGCAAGCGGCTGCCCAGGCCGAACGACGGCAACATCTTCTGCGCCGCCTTCGAGGAGGGCTGGATCTGGTACATCCCGCTGCGGGACGACCTGACGAGCGTGGGCGCGGTGGTGAGCCGGGAGAACACCGCCTCGGCCCAGGGCGATCCGGTGGCGGCCTGGCGGCGGCTGATCGACTCGTGCCACGAGGTGCGGGACCTCCTCGACGGTGTCCCGCAGGCCACCGAGGCACCGTACGACCAGGTCCGGGTCCGCAAGGACTGGTCGTACTGGAAGATCGGACTGTGGCGGCCGGGCATGGTGCTGGCCGGTGACGCGGCCTGTTTCGTCGATCCGGTGCTGTCCTCCGGCGTGCACCTGGCCACGTACGGGGCGCTGCTCGCGGCGCGGGCGATCAACAGTTCGCTCGACGGAATCCTCGAAGAGGGCCGCTGCTTCGCGGAGTTCGAGGCGCGCTACCGGCACGAGTACGGCCTGTTCTACGAGTTCCTGGTCTCGTTCTACGACATGCACCAGGACGAGCGGTCGTACTTCTGGAAGGCCCGCAAGGTCACCCACGTCGGTGCGACGGAGCTGGAGGCGTTCGTGGAGCTGGTGGGCGGGCTGGCGTCGGGGGACGCGTCGCTCGCCGAGCCCGGGCAGCCGGGCGCGCGTCTGACGGCCGCCGCCACGGACCTCGACGCGGTCGTGGGCCGGCTCCCGGACTCCGACGGGCGGCGCAACCCGCTCTACGAGTCCGCCGCCTTCCGTCAGACGTTCCACGAGGCGTCGGTCATGCAGGAACGGGGCGTGTACGGCGGGCCGTTGGAGGACGAGTCCCCGCTGCGGCCCGGCGGCCTGGTGCCCTCCGACGACGGGCTCTCCTGGCTGGACCCCGCGCTCTGAGGGGGCATGACGGGGGCGCCCGCGCCGCGCGGATGGCTCAGCGGTACGACGCCGACACCGCGGCCCGCGTGGTCGAGCAGGCGCCCCATGTGCTTGACCGTGCGCAGCACCACCGAGCGGTCGTCGACGGTGAGGTGCGGCAACTTCCGTGGCAGGTGGGCCTCGAAGGCGTGCACGTCGCGCAGAGCGCGCAGCCACACGTCGATGACGAGGTTGTGCGGTCCGGCCGTGATGGCGCAGGACCGCACTTCGCGTACGCCGGCCAGCACCCGGCTGGTCTCCTCCACGTACTGGCCCGGTACGGAGGCGAAGTACACGGCGGACAGCGGCCGGCCCGACAGCGGCCGGGCGAGATCGCAGCGCAGGCTCAGCCGCGAGGCGAGCAGCGACTGCGTTCGCCGCCGCACGGTGGTGAGACTCGTGCCGGTCGCCGCCGCCAGGTCGCGGAGCGGCATACGGCCGTCGGTGCTCAGCAGTTCCAGCAGCCGGGTGTCCAGGTCGTCCCAGCGGGCCCCGGCGGTGGCGGCGGGCAGCGCGGCCGCGGGCAGCGCCGCCTCGATCCGGGAGCTCTGGACCTCGTCGAGGCTGCGCAGCCGCCATCGGCTGCCCTCGGTGGAATACCGGTGGACACATGTGTACAGGTCGCCCGCACGTACGGGGTCCGACGGAACAACGTCATGGTGCGGTCGGTGAGTTCGTGCAGGCCGCGGGCCTGCACGGCGACCACGAGGTCCCGGCCGCCCGCCGTGAGTTTGATGTTCGGCACCGCCGGGTCCGCCGCGAGGGCCCCTGCCACGTCCTCGGCGCGGCCCGGCTCGGTGTCCACCTCGACCACCGCCGTCACCACGATCCGCGAGTCGGCCAGCCGCGGACAGGCGGTCACCCACGCCGGGCCCGCCTCCGCCGGCCGTTGCCAACGCCGCGCCGCGGTCACCGGGTTGACCGCGAGCACCTCGCCGACCAGCGTCCAGGGCGCCCGGGGACTGATCTGCAAGGCGTGCACCACGCCCCGGTCGAGTTCGTCGAGCTGCTCGACGGTGGCAGCCGCTCTCCACAGCCACTTCGGCTGTTCCCGACCGCGAGGAGCACCGCGCCCATGACGTATGCGACCACTACAGGTACTCCGGGTGCTACGGGTACTACGGGTCCGGCGGGGAACACCCGTACCGCCCTGCGGATCCACCGCGCCCGGCTGATCGACGGGACCGGTGCGGCACCGGTGGACGACGCCGTCGTCACCATCGATGCGAACCCGTACGTCTTCCTGCTCCTGGCCCTGCTCCGCCGCTACGAACCGGACGCCCGCCTCGGCACGCTCATCGCCCGGCTGTCCATCTTCACCGTGCCGTTCCTCCTGGTGTGACCGGCGATCCTGGGGATGTTCCACGGGTCCGACCTGCCGCCCCGGGCGCGCACATCGGCCTGAAGTGACCGGCGTTCCGGGGCCGGGTGCCACGCGCCTCACAGCTCCTTGAGGGCGTCGCGGGTCGTGCGGTATCCCCGGTCGATCAGGTCGGGGACGCCGACGGCCGACCAGGCGGAGTTGCCGCCCGGGTCGATGGTGATGGTCAGGTCAGCCCGGAGGCCGCGGGCGGGGTGGCCGGGGCGGGACTCGAACCAGCGGCGCCACCGGGAGGTCTCGCCGAAGCCCACGGCGATGATCCGCTGAGCCCCCAGCCGGTGTGCGGCCCACACCGGCGAGGGGGAGACCACGGCGCCGTCGACGCACAGCACGCCGTCCACCCTCACGGGCGGGAACAGCCCGGGTACGGCGCTGCTGGCCCGTACGGCGGCCGCCAGCGGGCCCGAGCTGACCAGCCGGGGCGTGGCGGAGCCCAACTCGGTGACCACCGCGCCGAACGTGGTCGGTAGCTCCTCGATCAGCAGGTCGCCGACCAACTCCTCGAAGTTGCGCGCGAAGGGTGTGGTGTCCAGCAGCCCGAGGCGCGGACTGATCGCGGTGGACCCGAAGTCCGCCCACTGGACCGCCAGGAGCCGCTCGGTGATCCGCTCCTCGCTGATCCCGGCCGCCCAGACCCCGCCGATCAGCGCGCCCGCGCTGGTGCCGGTCACCACCGACACCTCGATCCCGGCCTCCTCGATCGCGCGCAACACCCCGGCGTGCGCGGCCCCGTGGGCAGCGCCGCTGGCCAGGACCAGGCCCACGCCCGTCGGCGTCCCGGAGTGCGGCGTGGCCACAGGGTGCGGTCCTTTCCGGGCGATGCCAGCTGACGGCGGGCGATCTGCGACTGAAACCCGGCGACCATCCCGTCGAATACTAGTGCGGGCCCGGCGGGCATTAGCTCATCACGCTCTCCCGCCATGCGACTTCGACGGCACCCGGCCGCGCTCAGGGCCTCGGTTCGAGATACCTGTCGTGCGGGTTCCGGCTCAGCCTCTGCGCCGCGGGCGCCGCAAGTTCGCCCGCCCGGTCGCGGGCGAGCGCGGCGCGGCCGGCTTCGCCGAGGGCGTCGGCGAGCCGGGCCTGGCTCAGCCAGTTGTACGGGCTGTGGGGGCTCAGGCCGGTGCGTTCGCCGAGCAGCAGACGGGCCAGGTCGTCGCGGCGGGCGCGCAGGGTCGCTTCGAGGAGGGTCCGCTGGATGGCGTCCCGCTGGGCGTGGCTGCCGCCGAAGGTGTGCACTCGCCGGCGGATCGGCCAGAGCAGTTCCACCACCGCCGGATAGTCGCCACGGGCGTACGCCACCAGCGCCTCGCACACGGGCAGGCCGATCTCTGCGGTCATCACCCGGTTGGTGCGGAGGCGCCCGCCGTCCTGGGCCAGCAGCCGGCGCCGCCGGTCGGCGACGAACTCGTCCGCCGTCTCCAGCCGCCCCGCGCCCGCGAAGGCCATGACGGCGTGGACGTCGTTGAAGGCGTAGAACGGCGGGTCCTCGCGCGCGGCCCACGCGTCGGCGAGGGTCTGCCAGCGGGCGTCCTGGTCCAGGTCCGCCAGGAGGAACCGCCAGAGCAGCGAGGCGGCGTCGAGGAGTTCCATCACGAACCCGGTCGACTCCTTGTGGTGCAGTACGGCGTCGTAGATCCGGATGGCCGTCCTCGTGTCCCCCGCCTCCAGGGCGTAGAGGGCGTAATGCCACCAGCTGTGCACGGTCAGCAGGCTGCCGCTCGCCCAGTCGTCCACACGTGCGTCGAGGAAGTCGATGCCCTCGGCGAACCGGCCCTGCATCTCATGGGTGTGGACGACCGCGTGGATGGCCCAGATGTCATGGGGGTTCCGCTCGACGGCGGCCCCCGCCACCTCCTGGGCCCGGCCGTAGTGCCCCGACTCCTCCAGGCCGAACGCGTACATGCCCATCAGCGGCCCGCGATGGGGATCGTCCGCCGCCCAGGCCGGCAGGGCACCGCCGATCCGGTCGCGCAGCCGCGTCGCGTCGCCGGTGAAGAAGTCGAGCTGATGGCCCACCGCCAGGGCCAGTGGGTCCCGGGGACTCTCCACGACGAGTTCCTCCAGGATCTGCCCGGCCCGCCCCAGTTCACCCCCGAGCCAGGCCTCGGCCGCGGCCATGTGCATCCGCTCCCGCCGGGGCAGCGCCGCATGGTCCAGCCCGGCGCTGAACTCCACGAAGAGGCGGCGCGCCTCGCCCGCGTCGCGCGACTCGGTCCCCAGCACCCCCAGATAGGCCGCGAACGCCTGGGCCAACGGGGCGCCCGGAGACGCCGCCACGGCGTCCGCGACCGCGGCGGGGAACTCGGGCCGGAAGAACAACAGCCCCTCCACGGCCCGGTCGAGGTGCCCCGCCCCCTCTGCGGTGCACTCGTACAGACGGTTGCCGTACCGGTCGGTCACCATGGCAGCTCATCTCCGGCGGTCTCGAATGTGGTCGACCCCGTGATGGCCGACCCGGGACGGCACGGGCCACCGCGCCACCCCCATCAAAGCGACCGACGATCCGTCCGGTCCACCGTGAAGAGCCCACACACCCCTTGATCACCACCGTGCGCCGTGGGATCAGGCAGGGGAATGCGAATCCCCCGCGACATGTTCCGCGCACAGGCAGCCGACGCCGCGCTCGATCCACTCCTGGCCGGCCCACTCCGGGTGCCGCGCGAGCATCAGCGACCGCACCTCCTCGACGATCGCCTGCTCGCCCATCGCCGAGTCCCGGCGCCGCCAGGTCTCGTCGCGCAAAAGTTCCAGATAGTCGCGGACGTCGGACAGCAGCCGCGCGCCGCCGACCTCGCCATGGCCGGGCACGACCACCCGGGGCCGCTCCGCCGACAGGCGCTTCATCACCTCGATCCAGCGGATGCCGGACACATCGGTGTCGTACGGCGGGAACCACGGAAAGATCGCGAACTGCCCGGCCTCGACGAGATCTCCGGTGAACATCACCCCGGCGTCGGGGACGGTGACCACCTGATCCCCCCTGCTGTGCGCCCGGCCGGTGGCCCGCAGCCGCACCACCCGGCCGCCCAGGTCGAGATCGAAGGCGTCCTCGTACACCATGTCGGGGGCGACCGGTTCGACCCCCTCCAGCCGACGGGCGATCGGTTCACCCAGGCCACGGAACATGTCGAGATAGGCGGTGCCCTTGGTGGCCAGGTCCGCCGCCTGGGCGCTGTTGACGAGGTAGGTCGCCTCGTCGGCGAAGACCTGTGCACCGAAGGCGTGTTCGGGGTGGAAGTGCGTCGTGGTCAGGTAGAGGCTGCGGCCCCTGGCGTACTCGGCCGCGAACGCGAGCACGTTCTCGGCGTTGCTCGGTCCCAGACCCGTCTCGACCACGAGCACGGAGTGCGTGCCGCCGACGACCCCGATATTGGGCACGAGTTGCACGCCAGGGTCGGGAATCACCACCAGGTCGTGGGCGAGCTCCGTCGCTCCCCCGGTCCGGACATCGGGGTCGGGCAAGGTGCGTTCGGGCATGGTGGCGGCTCCTCGAACTGGTCGCTCTGGTCGGTCCGGTCTGTCCCGTCGGTCCCGTGGGTTCCGTGGGTCCCGTGGGTCCCGTGGGTCCGGTCGGTCCCGTGGGTCCGGTCGGTCCCGTCGGTCCCGTCGGTCCCGTCGGTCCGGTCGGTCCGGTCAGTCCCGTCGGTCCCGTCGGTCCCGTGGGTCCGGTCAGTCCCGTGGGTCCGGTCAGTCCCGTCGGTCCCGTGGGCCCGGTCGGTCCGGTCGGCCCCGCCGGTCCCGCCGGTCCGGTCGTTCGTACGGCCGACGACCGGGTCGGTGTCGTCCCAGTCCAGTGCAACGACCCCGCAGGCGTCCAAGTCCCGTTCCGCACGGCCGATACCGGGCAGGTATCGTCGCTGGTCATGGACTTACGATCGCTGCGCTACTTCGTGGCCGTCGCCGAGGAACGACACTTCGGCCGCGCCGCTGTCCGGCTGCACATGACGCAACCCCCGCTGAGCCGCGCCGTGAAGCAGCTGGAGAACGACCTCGGTGCCGTGCTGCTGCACCGCTCCTCCAGAGGGGTCACGCTCACGGCGGCGGGGCGCGCCCTCTACGACGAGGCACGCGCCCTGTTGCGCCAGGCCGAGCAGGCCCGGACACGGGTCGCCGCCGCGGCCCGCACCGCGACCCTCGTCCTCGGCACCCTCGCCGAACAGTCGGGTACGCGGCTCGTCGCCACCTTCCGCACACGCCATCCCGACGTCCACGTCCGCATCCGCGAGGCCGACCTGACCGACCCGACCACAGGCCTACGGGCCGGACTGGTCGATGTCGCCCTCACCCGCGCCCCGTTCGACGACACCGGCATCAGCAGCCGGGTACTGCGGGCCGACCCGGTCGGCGTGGTCCTGCGCACCGACGATCCCCTGGCCGACCGCGACACCCTCCACCCGCGCGACCTCGCCACACGCCGCTGGTTCCGGCTGCCCGACGGGACCGACCCGCCCTGGCGCGCCTACTGGACCTCCCCCGCGCCGGCCGCCGGTCCGCGGGAAGGCCCGGTGGTGCGCACCGTCCACGAATGCGTACAGGCGGTCCTGTGGAACGGCACGATCGGGCTTGCTCCGCTGGTTGACGCCCTCCCCGAGGGCCTGGTCTGCGTCCCCTTGACCGACATGCCGCCCAGCCGCCTCGTCGTCGCCTGGAACACCGCCGACGCCGACCCCCTGGTCCACTCCTTCGTCCGCATCGCCACGGCCGGCTACTCCTCAGCGGCCCGATCCGCCACCTAGACGAACGGCAGCCCCGGACCGGGCAGTTGGTGTCGGCGGTGTGCCAACGCCACCACCCGCCACCCGCCACCCAACGCGCACCGGCTACCCCTCGGCCGACGGCATCCGGATGACCGCGCCCCCTCGCTCCAGGTTCACCGACGTACGGTTCGGCGGCGCCCCGTCCTCCTCGTCATCCCGCATGATCAGGGCCGACTGGCGCTCCTTCAGCTCGCTCTGCTTGCCCGGCGAAAAGCTGGCGTGGAGCTGCTCGAAGCCGGTCGACGAGATCTGGCCCTGCCGGACACCGCCCCGCCACGGCAACAGGCCCGCACGACCGGCGCGCAGCACCACCTGGTCCATAAGGCCAGGACGGTCAGCAGTGTGACGAGCCCGGGCAGGGTCGCGAAGACGGCGAATTCCACGGACCGAGTATCCGGGAACGGCAAGAGAAGTACAGGTGCGGGCCGTTCAGAAGATGCCCGGGCCGGGAGTCAGGATGCCGTTCGGGTCGTACTCGTTCTTCCACGAGACGAACCGCGTCCACATCGAGCCGTAGTGCGCCTGCCAGTCGGCCTCCGTGAACGCGCAGGCACCGTGCGGATAGCGCACACCGCCGACGGCAGCCGCGTCCTGGTAGAAGCGGTAGTTGCGGTCCATCATCCGTGACGCGAAGTCGGGGTCGGGGCCGGACCGCGCCGAATCGGTCAGCACGCTCACGAGCCAGACCCAGGGGCCGCTCGCCCCGCTCGGGAGACGCAGCAGCGGTCGGCCGTAGCTCGAACGCAGCATCGGGAAGATCAGCCCGAAACCGGTCGGGCCCAGGTCCTCGGGCGTCAACGAGGCGAACATCGCCTCGACATACTCCTCGACGGCACCGTCCGGCAGGAACAGGTCCGACCAGGGCTTGACCTTCGCGTCCCAGTCCAGGTTCGCCGCGAAGGCGTCGTACATGTCGGTGACCAGGGAGATGTAGTCGAGGTAGCCGTAGTCCTCGAAGGCGGCCGTGTCCGCTACGGGGCTGAGGCCACGCAACAGGTGGGACGCGTCGGGGACCTCGCCCGTATTGTGGAAGACGGTGGCCCAAAGGGTCAGGGGCTGTGCCGTGCCCGGCTGGGGAATGCTGCCGAGCGAGTCGAACTCGCCCCGGTTCGCGAGGACTCGGATGTCCTGGAAGAAGGTCGGGATGTCCGCGTACCCGATCCGGTACGTACGGGCCGACTGCTTGGCCGGCACCAGGTCCAGGGTCGCTCGTGTGATCACACCGCACTGGCCGAGTCCGGCGAGCGCCGCCTCGAACAGGTCGCTGTTCTGCGTGTCGGAGCACCACTTCTGGTGGCCTTCGCCCGTGACCACCTGGAGCCGCTGGGCGTGATCGACCTGGGCGCCGACCTGATAGGACGACATCATCCCGATGCCGCCCATGGACAGGGTCCCGCCGACCGTCGTACTGGTGTAGCTGGTGATCGACGCCGGTGTGAGGCCCTGCTCGTAGGCGGCCTCGATCAAGTCCTTCCACAGCACGCCGGCATCGACGTCGGCGCCGTCCGTGCCGATCGAGTGGACCGTGTTCAGGGACCGCGTCTCGATGACCAGGCCACCGCTCACGAGCGGTTGACCGAACATGGCGTGGTGCGCACCGGCCGGTGCGACCTCGATGCCGTGGTCGGAGCAGAAGGCGACCATCTTCCGGATGTCCCGGACGGAACCCGGCCGAAGCACCGCGCATGGCGTCCGGAACACGATGTTGCCCTGGTCGTGCGCGTTCGCCGCGAGGGACTCGGCGTCGAACGTGAGGGTGCCGTCGAGCGACGGCGCCGCCGCGAACGACGTACTGTCCGCGGCGGCGGCCTCGGTCACCCACTGCCGGGCGACCAGGTCGAAGCCCGCCACGAGCACCACGGTCCCGGCTCCCCATCGGGCCAGGAACCGGCGTCTGCTGACGGGACCGCGTTCTGTAAGTGACATGACAACCTCCGGTTCTGACGCGGCGGATCGTCGACACACCGCGTCGGGTTTGCCGTCTCGCCCTCAGGGCGACTTCAGGCTTCAGGCTTCAGGCTTCAGGCTTCAGCTGAGCAAAGTGGTGCGGGACCGACGGCCGCACTCCGGCGCACACCTCGGCACCCGGCGCCCAGTGAGCGCCCGCGCCGGGAGCGTCAGCGAGTCCGCCGCGACCGATCCGGCGGCACGCCTAGGAACCACCCCGCCACCCGTGCTCGCGCCCGTGGTGACCTCCGGGGTCACGCACTTCGGCTCCGCACGGCCGCGCACCGCCGACACCACCACCCCTCGGCCGGCACCCCTCGGCCGGCACCCCTCGGCCAGTCAACCGAGTTCCCCGACCCTGGTGCCGGGTCCGGTCCGTGGCTCTCCCCCATAGCGATCTCCCCCCTGGATTCCGCGCAACGCCCATCATGGCGCCCCGAAGGCCCACCGCGCGATAGGTCGAATCGCCAACACCCGCCGGATCTACGACCGGCGACCCGACGAGGCCCCGGCACGGGAGCCCACGGTGTGCTTCAACCCTCATGGGCGGCACCTGGACGTCCCCTACGAGGTCATGCACTGGTTCATGGACCAGGTCGCGGAGGAGATCCACACCTCCCGCGACCGGATGCGACCGGATGCGACCGCGACCCGAACTCGTCGACTCCATTCACCAATTGCGCCAGAAGTACGTGGCGTCATCAATGACGACGGTTTTACTCATGTCCTGACACAGATGCGCGCCGCGGCCCCCGAGGCGGACCTTCCCGCCATTCTCGCGGCCGCCTTCGGCGCAGGCCGGACGGAACCACCATGGACCATCCACAAACACTGCGACCCGCCGCCGACCAGGGCGCGGGGCGGATATCGGCACGCACCGGTTCCTCACTCCTATATAGGCGCGGCCAGGGGCTTCCACCCTATTCAACCTTCGCAAGAGACCCCCAGGTTGACGACCCGTCATCAGCCGGAGCGATGATACGATCACCGCACTTACCGAACGGACGGATGGGTGCAAAAGGAGCATCCTTCGCCATTGGGGGAAGCCTGAGCGGCAACCCCGAAATGGCTGGCCTTCGGTCTGTGTGCATTGACGGGAATTCAGTAGCTGGCTTTCGGCCGCCTGAAGAGGGTCTCATGACGCAATACATACAAAATCCGGCGCTCTGGGCACTCCTTGTCGTAACCCTTGTCGCCGTCGCTCTCACTGTTCGTCAGCGAGGGACGGCGCGGAAATTACGACAGGAGATCGCAGGGCTCAGAAATCACTACGGTGAGTTGGAGAGCCAATACTCGGAGTCCGTCCACACGGCCCAGCGGGAAGCCGAGGGAGAGACGCGGACGGCCCTGAAGTCCGCCATGCGGACACTGCAGGGGCTCGCCGCCGAGCAGCAGCGCATCATCTCCGGGCTGCAGCGCAAGTACGGTGACTCGGTCATGCTCCAGGACCTTCTGGAGATCGACCACATGAACGCGCAGTTCGGCCGGCGTGCCCAGTCCATCGCCGTGCTGTGCGAGGGCTGGCTCGGCCGGCACCGCGACGTGGCCTCGGTGTACGACGTGGTCCGCAGCGCCCAGGGCAGGATCCGCCACTTCCAGCGGGCGCAGATCCTGTCGAAGGTCGACTTCGGTGTCACCAGCCGGGCCGTCGAACCGGTGGCGCTGGCACTGGCCGAGCTGCTCGACAACGCGACCAGCTACTCCAGCCCGGACACCGTGGTCGAGATCAACGTCCGTACCGTGCCCAAGGGCGTCTGCATCGTCGTCGACGACGCCGGTGTCGGTATGAACGAGGAGGAGAAGGCGAGGGCCGAGAAGCTCCTGACGAGCGAGCGGGCCACGGGCGTCTCGGGGCTGGGCAACCCGCCGCAGTTCGGCTTCGCGGTGATCGGTGTGCTCTGCGAGCGGTTCGGCTTCACGGTGTCCGTGGACTCCACCTCCCCGTACGGAGGTGTGCGGGCGGTCGTGCTGCTGCCCGACGAACTGCTCACCAGCATGCCGGAGCCCAAGCAGCCGACGGCGTCCGTGGACCCGGCGCCGCCGAGGGACGTGCCGGCGCAGGTCGACGCGGGCCCCTCGGCGTACGAGAACGAGCCCGAGCCCTCGCTGCCCGTGGCCACGACCGATGACGGTCTGCCCAAGCGGCGCCGCAAGCGGCCGATGGCCCTGGTCTCGACGGGCCCGTCCGCCGCCTCGGGGACCCCGAAGCGGCGCAGCGAGGAGACGGCAGCGCTCATGGCCGCCTTCAAGCAGGGCACGGACGCGGGCCGCGCGACGCATCCGGAGGCGGCGGAGCGGCCGAGCAGTACCCGTGACGCAAGCAGCGAAGGGCACGAGGTCCAATGAACAACGATCTTTCATGGATGCTTGACAGCGCCTTGGAGATCCCCGGTGCTCGCCACGCGGTCCTGGTCTCCTCCGACGGGCTGCTGAGGGCCCGTTCGAAGGACGTGGGCAAGGACGACGCGGACAAGGCCGCCGCCGCGATGAGCGGCATGCAGTCGTTGAGCCGGTCGCTGGCGTTCTTCTGTTCCACCTCGGAGCTGCGGTGGCAGCAGACGCTGGTCGAGTTCGACGGCGGCTGGATCTTCCTGATCTCGGCCGGTGCGGGTGCCTATCTCGCGGTGTCGGCCTCCTGCGACGTCGATATGGCCGACATCACCTTCCGGATGCAGCAGCTTGTCGGCCAGCTAGGCAAGGTCATGACAACTCCGCCTCGGGAAAGCAGCGTGGTAGGGCCATGAACGATGCCGACAAGCAGGACCTCGAAGCCACCGAATTAGTACGGCCGTATGTCATCACCAACGGCCGCAGCCTCCCCCGCGAGAGCCAGTTCTCCCTGATCACGCTGGTCACGGCGACGGCCGACGAGCAGCAGCGGCCTGCCCGCCTCTCCCCCGAGGAACAGAACCTGCTGCGGATGTGCGTCGGCGGCTATCTCTCCGTCGCCGAGATCGCCGGGCACACCCAGCTGCCGATCGGGGTGGTGAAGATCCTGCTGGCCGCCCTCTCCGAGGCCGGCTATCTCGTCTCCCGCCCGCCGGTGGCGCGTGCGCCCGTCGCCAACCTGCAGCTTCTTGAGGAGGTGCTCCATGGTCTCCAGTCCAAGTTTGGATGAGCGGGCGTACGTTCCTGGCGGAGAGACGCAGACCGCCGTGAAGATCCTGGTCGTCGGGCACTTCGCGGTGGGCAAGACCACGTTCATCGGGTCGATCTCCGAGATCTCTCCGCTCACCACCGAGGAGACGATGACCCAGGCGGGGGAGGTGGTCGACGACCTCAAGGGCGTCCAGGGCAAGACCACCACCACGGTCGCCATGGACTTCGGGCGGCTGACCGTCAGCGAACGCGTCGTGCTGTATCTCTTCGGTACGCCCGGCCAGCAGCGCTTCGTACAGATGTGGGAGGACATGGCACGTGGCGCCCTCGGGGCGCTGGTGCTGGTCGACCCCGAGCGGCTGGCGGACTCGTTCGCCGTGATCGACCTGATCGAGCAGTACGGACTCGACTACGCGATCGCCATCAACCACTTCGACGGTACGTCGTCCCGTGACAAGAGGGCGCTGCGCGAAGCGCTGGATCTGCTCGACGACACCCCCATCGTCACCTGCGACGCGCGTGACGAGCGGTCGTCGGCCGAAGCACTGATCACTCTCGTCCGCTACTTGATGGACCGCGCCCGTTAGGAGCAGCGCAGACATGACCCCAGAATCCACCTTCCCCGCACCGCCGCCCGGCTGTCCTGCCCATGACAGCGGACTGCGGGTCCCGTTGTACGGGCCGGAGTACGCGGCCGATCCGCAGGCGTACTACGCGCACATGCGTCACTACGGGCCGACCGCACCGGTCGAGATAGCGCCCGGCGTGGACGCGACCCTCGTCACGGACCACGCGACGGCACTACAGCTGCTCCAGGACCCCGGCAACTTCCGTAAGGACGCCCGCCGTTGGCGGGACGTCGCCGAGGGAAAGATCGGCCCGGACAGCCCGGTCGTGCCGATGCTGGGGTACCGGCCCAACTGCATGTTCACCGACGGCGCCGAGCACGCCCGGCTGCGCCAGGCGGTCACCGACAGCCTGGCCCGGGTGGATTCCCGTCGGCTGAGCGACATGACCAAGCGGGCCTCCGACTACCTGATAGCCCAGGTGGCCTCCCGCGGCTCGGTCGACCTGATGAACGACTACGTCAAGCAGCTGCCGCTGCTGGTGTTCAACGAGCTCTTCGGCTGCCCGGCGGACATCGGTGACCGGGTCGTCTTCGGCATCTCCGGAGTCTTCGAGGGTGTCAACGCCGAGAAGGCGAACGCGGTGCTGGGCCAGGCCGTGTTCGAACTGGTGGCGCTCAAGCGGGCCACGCCGGGCGACGACGTCGCCTCGTACCTGATGGGGCACGAGGCGCGGCTGACCGACGAGGAAATGGTCCACCAGCTGATCCTGCTCCTGGGCGCGGGCGCCGAACCGCTGCGCAACCTCATCGGCAACACGCTGCACCGGCTGTTCATCCACGACCGGTACGCCGAAGGCGGCCTGATCGAGGAGGCCATCGACGACACGCTGTGGGAGAACCCGCCCATGGCCAACTTCGCGCCGCACTACCCCGCGGCCGACATGGACTTCGGCGGGACGAAGCTCAGGGCCGGTGATCTGGTCCTGGTCAGCATGACGGCGGCCAACACCGACCCGGCGCTCGCGGCGCACCAGACGGGCGGCAGGCGAGCCCACTTGTCCTGGAGCGCCGGTCCGCACGCCTGCCCGTCCAAGGAACTCGCCCGGCTGGTCACGATGGTGGCCATCGAGAACCTGCTCAACCGGCTGCACGACATCGAACTCGCGGTGCCGGAGGACAGCCTGACCTGGCGTCCCGGCCCGTTCCACCGCGCGCTGGCCGCGCTGCCCTGCCGCTTCACCCCGCAGGTCGTGCAGCGGCCGAACCCGCCGCGCGCGACGGAGGGCTCCGCACCCGGCGACCAGGCCGCGGCGGGACGGAAGTCGGAGCGGGCGGGGGTGTGGGGCTCCTTCCTGTCCTGGTTGAAGGGGTGACGTACACGACACCCGGTAATACGAATCGCTGCATGAGCTTTCAACCAAAGGGGTAGTAACGCGGCGGCATTCGTGGTGACCAGTAGACAAAGGGAGGTGTCGTGGACCACATATCCACCGACGCCGCTTCTGTTCGACATCCGGCCCTACCCCTCCGCCACCGACGGCACACCGCGTTACGGAACACAGAGGCCCACGGAGGCGTGACCCGCCACCGGTCGCCGCACCACGAGATACCCGCCCAGGCCGGCGGGTATCTTTCTGTGTCCCCTCGCGTCGGCGGCGCCCACGGGGCAGGGCTCCTGAGCGGGGACCCGCACCCGCGTTCCGAGCGGCGGCGGGAGCAGTGGTGAGCCTCTTCGGGACCGGCGCCGGGAGTACCCGGACGGATCAGACGCTCGGCGGGCTCGTGACGGGCCAATTACTGCGGCTGTGCCAGGTGTCCGGCCTCGCACGAACGGACGCCGAGACGTACGCGGACGTACTGACCGACTCACTGGGAGCGGTGGCCGAACGGCCGCTGGACCTGCCGCCCCCCTATCGAAGTTTCCTGTCCGACGACTCCACGCCGGTGGAGTACTCGCTCTCCTTCAGGCCGGGCGCCCCGCCGACGACGCGGGTGCTGCTGGACCCGGGGTGCGGTGCCGGCGGTCTGCGGGAGAACGGCCGTGCCGGGCTGGGCGTGGTCCGGTCGATGGCGCGGCGCTGGGGCTTCGCCATGGATCGGCTCGACGCTCTGGAGGACCTGTTCTTCCCTTCCGAGCCCGAGGGTCCGCTGGCGTTGTGGATCGCGCTGGAGTTACTCCCCGGCGGCGTTCCCAAGGCCAAGGTGTACTTGAATCCGTCGGCGTCCGGCCCCGCGCGTGCCGCCGAGACGGTACGGGAGGCGCTGGACCGGCTCGGCCACCGGCACGCCTTCGACACCCTGCCGCCGGCCGACGGATACCCGTTCCTCGCGCTCGACCTGGGCGACTGGGAAGCACCCCGGGTGAAGATCTACGCCACTCATCACGGGCTGCCCGCGACAGCCGCGGGCGGTCTGTGCCGGATGGAATCCGGCCCGGACGGCGAGACGTTGGAGGAGTTCCTCCGCACGGTGGGCGGATTCGACGACGGGACGGGAGACCTCGGGGCCCCGCCGGCGGCGAGGTTCGACCGGCGGCCCGTCCTCTCCTGTCACTCCTTCACCCGGACGACCGGCGGACCCACCGGCTTCACCCTGCACGTCCCGGTCAGGGACTACGCCCGGGACGACGGCGAGGCGCTCGGGCGGGCGAGAGCCGTCCTCGGCGGCCACGGCCTGGACGCCGCCGTCCTCGACCGGTCGTTCGCCGCCGTCACCTCGCGCCGGCCGGAGGACGGCGTGGGGCTCATCGCGTACCTGGCACTGGCCCACGAACAGGGCCGCTCGCCCCGGGTGACCGCGTACATCTCGTCGGAGGCCTACGAGGTCCGGCTGCCGGCCGTCCCGCTGTCGCCGCAGGGGGTGTCCGCCACCGGACAGCCCGAACCAGTCGTCGACGCAACAGCCATGAACTAAGCACACAGAACGTCAGGAGCAAGGATCAGCGTGGAGCCCTACCGCATCAAAGTCGTCGAGCCCATCGCCCTCACCACTCGGGAGCAGCGTGAAGCAGCGCTGCGACGGGTGCACTACAACCTCTTCGACCTGCGCGCCGAGGAGGTGACCATCGATCTGCTGAGCGATTCGGGCACCGGCGCCATCTCCGCCGCGCAGCTCGCCGCGGGCATGGAGGGCGACGAGTCCTACGCCGGCTCGCGCTCCTTCTACCGTTTCCACGAGACGGTGACGGAGCTGACCGGCTACGCGCACATCCTGCCGGCCCATCAGGGCAGGGCAGCGGAACGCATCCTGTTCACGACGCTCCTCGAACCCGGCGGCATCGTCCTGGCCAACACCCACTTCGACACCACCCGGGCGAACGTGGAACTCTCCGGATGTCAGGCACATGACCTTCCCTGTGCCGAGGCCCGGGACCTGGACAGCAAGCTGCCCTTCAAGGGGAACATCGACCTGGACGCGCTGCGGCGCACCCTCGAAGGACCGGACGGCTCCCGCGTCCGTGTGGTGGTCATGACGATCACCAACAACGGCGGCGGCGGCCAGCCCGTCTCCATGGAGAACCTGCGGCAGACCTCCGAACTCTGCCGCAGCCACGGTGTCCCGATGATCCTGGACGCCGCCAGGTTCGCCGAGAACGCCTGGCTGGTGACCCGCCACGAAGCCGCCTACAGCGGCCACACCCCGCGCCAGGTCGCCGAAGAGGCGTTCCGCCTGGCCGACGGCTGCGTCATGAGCGCCAAGAAGGACGGCATCGTCCACATCGGCGGGTTCATCGGGCTCAACGACCCGGAACTCGCCGAGAAGTGCGAACGGCTCCTCATCGCCACCGAGGGCTTCGCCACCTACGGCGGTCTCGCGGGACGCGACCTCGACATGATGGCCACCGGCCTGCTGGAGGTGACCGAGCCCGCGTACCTCGCCGAGCGGGCCGACGTCGCCTCCCATCTCGCCGACCGCGTCCGCGCGGCGGGCGTCGACATCCTCGAACCCCCGGGGCTGCACGCCCTGTACCTCAACGCCGGACGCCTGTTCCCCCACATACCGGCCCACCACTACCCGGGCCACGCCCTCGCCTGCCGGCTCTATCTGGAGGGCGGCATACGGTCGGCCGAGCTCGGCTCCCTCTATCTCGGTGAGGAGGACGAGGACGGCAACCCCATCAAGAGCGCGCCGTACGAACTGGTCCGGCTGGCGCTCCCCCGCCGGGTCTACACGCGCAGTCACTACGACCATGTCGGCCGCACCCTGGAACGGATCGCCAAGGAAGCGGACTCCGCGCACGGCTACCGGATCGTGGAGCAGTCCCCGATTCTGCGGCACTTCCGCGCCAAACTGCAGCCGGTGACCGGCTGAGCCGTCCGATGACACACCGGTACCCCTCGGCGCCGCCTCTCCGGCGCCGAGGGGTACCGGCCCACGAATCACCGCGTCCGCGTCAGTCGAAGGTGAATCCGTACTTGTCGGCGACAGCGGCCATGGCCTTCACATCGACCTCGTCGAGCGGAGGGCCCGCCTGTCCGCGTACACCCGGAGTGCCTATCTCGGTGAACATCGCGTCCATGCCGCCCGGGGCGTACAGGAAGTAGATGCGCGCGGGCTTGGTCCGGCTCAGGTTCCTGAAAGAGTGCCGGACGCCCTTGGGCACGTAGACCACGCCGCCCGCTCCGACCTCGTACTCCTCGTCCCTGGCGGTGATGACGAGTTGTCCGTCCATGACGATGAACGTCTCCGACTCCCCGTGGTGTGTGTGCGGAGGCGGCCCGGCGTCGGCGGGCATGATCGCCTCCACGAGGGAGAGTTCGCCGTCGGTCTGCGCCGCCTTCAGCAGGGTGGTGTACGTGTCGCCGACGAGGAAGACAGGCTCACCACCGTCCGGCGGAACCTGTACAGGGGGAATGTGCAGGGACACACGTATTCCTTCGTGTCATGGGAAGTTGACGGGGCCGCCCACCATGCAGAGCTGCCCACCGCGCACGGAGTCTGACAACGGTGAATGTCCCGGCAACACGCCAAGAAGTGCTCAACAAGTGCTCACTCGCGCCCACTTCCGCCTACGCACGACCCGGGGCGGGGCGGATCGGTGCTCCGCTCAGTTCATGCTCCACAACACGTCCTTGACGTGCCGCACCCCGGCCGTCAGCTGGCGGCGGTAGGTGCTGAAGGACATCCCGAGGCGCCGGGCCGCCGCCTCCTGCGTGGGGGCGGCCTTGCTGTACGTGGTCGTGAGGACCCGGTGACGTGTCTCGCCGCCGCGTTCCTCCCGCAGGGTGTCGATGGCCAGCAGCAGAACAGCGTGGAGACTCCGGCCGTGCTCCACGACCAGGCGGCTGCGGCTCAGGGGGTTGGCCGCCAGCTCGGCCGGCCACCACAGCACACGCAGCGCGTCCCGTACGGCGGTGTCGAACTCCGCTCGGGACAGCACGACTTGGTCCCTCCGCTCCTGCGGTGGCGCGACCGCGGAGGTGACGGCGACCGCGCCCTCCTGCATGGCTTCGTGCCGCTCCGCCACCCACGCCATGGCGGACCGGGTACGCCAGTCCTGGGCGAACAGGCGGTAGCCGTGGTCGCCGACCACGGGTCCGGCATCCGTCGCCATCATGTTGGGCTCGAGGTGAGCGTTCCAGAATCCGTCGTCCCGCATCACGACGAACAACCACGCCAGCCGGTCGGCCCGGATGATTTCCGCCGTCACGCGCCACGTGACCAGGTTCAGAGAGGGCGAGGGCCGCTGGTACGCCTGCGGGTCCACCATGAACCGTGAAATGGCCATGTGCTCGCCCGCTCGCAGTGGGCTGTCGGCGCGCGCATGAGCCCAGGCGGCGGCCACCACCGGATCGACGTCCTCCCCCTCCGGCCCGCTGAGACGCAGGAATGCCGAGAAAGCGGTGATGTCGTCGGAGCGGATCGAGCGATAGACAGTGAACGCTTCGGGCTGCCGGTCCAGCCAGAAGCGGGCGATGGCAGCGGACTCGGCGCCCTCCGTCTCCCGCACCAGCTCCATGACACGGCCCTCGTCGACGGGCGCACAGGGCATGGCCCGCACCGCCCTGTCGGGGTCCCACACGAGGGTGTCGGCAAGGTGACCGAGGCCCCGGTCCAGGTACACCAGGGAGTTCATCGCCTGGAGCATCCGCCCGACGGGCACGCCCCGGACCCGACCCAGCAGATGAGGTTCCGCTCGGCCTGGGCGAGCGTACGGGCGCCGATGACGGGCGAGGCGACCGCGGGGTTGGTGAGCGTCCGGGCGAGCGCCACCTGAGCGGGCTCGGCGCCCAGCTCGGCGCCCAGCTCGGCGGCCATCTCGGCCACCACATCGGCGACGGCGAGCAAGTGTTCCGTCAGGTTTCCGGAGGCTTCGATCCCCCCTTGCGGGAACCGGAGGCGGTCGCCCGCCATCGCCGCCGACCAGGTCTTCCCTCCTGTACTTGCCGGTCAGCACACCGCCGCCCAGCGCCGACCACGGCACCACACCCATCCCCTTGCTCGCGGCCGGCCAAATCAACTCGTGCTCGACGGTGCGCTGGATGAGGCTGTACTCGATCTGGAGGGCGACGAAGGGCGACCGGTGGTCTCCACCGACCGGATCATGTTGAGCCGGTGGTTGCCGCCGGAGTCGGGGTTGCCCGGCTCTCTCCGACGCACCGTCCGTGTAATTGACCGACGTGTCCACGAACTTGCCGCCGCGGTCGAGGCAGAGGTCGAAGAACTTCGCTGCTTCGTCGGGCCCGGAGCCCCCAGCCCCATTCCCTCACCGAAGGTCATGGTGCCCAGGGCGAGACGCGCAGCCCGGAGCGGCCCAGAAGGCGGTAGTCGTCGAGGGACAGAACAGTCGACATGGCGCAACTCCCGTTGCGTGGACGCTGTTTCGGCGACCATAAGCCGCTCGCGCCGGGATTCCCTGGCTGTCCCACACCCAGGAAGCGCACTCCCCCTACGACGCCCACGGCGCGCTCACGCACCAGAGGCACAAGCAATCGCGCTTGTGCCTCTGCAGAGATACCGACCTCGATGAGCGGGGCGGATCAGAGCAGAGTCGTCTCCAGAATGGACAGGGGCGAAGGGGTCGCCACCACGCGGTCGAGCGTGAACCCGGCGCCACCCAGCAGCCGTTCGTACTCCGCTTCCGTACGTTCCCTGCCGCTGAGCATGCCCAGCATCGTCAGGTCGACCACCTTCGCCAGGTGCGGCTCGTCGCCCTCCGGCACGATGGCCTCGATCACCAGCAGCCGGGCGCCGGGCCGAGCCGCCTTCCTGATGGCCGCGAGGATGCGTCCGCTCTCCTCGTCGTTCCAGTCGTGGAGGACGTAGGCCAGCACATAGACGTCCGCGGCCGGTACCTCCTCGAAGAAGCTGCCACCGAGGACCTCGACGCGGTCGGTCAGGCCTCGCGCCGCGAGCACGCCGTGCGCCGCCGACACGACCTCCGGCAGGTCGAAGACGATCCCGGCCTGGTCCGGGTTCCGGCTGAGCAGTTCCGCGATGACAGTGCCGTCGGCGCCGCCGAGGTCCGCGACGGTACCGCCGCCCGGCAGGACGTAGTCGTCGAACATGCCGGCCCGCACGCTGGCCACCACACCGGCCATCGCGCTGTTCGTCAGGGCGACGCGTTCCGGTTCCTCGACCACCCAGTCGAAGAAGGGCTTCCCGTAGTACGTCTCGGCGGCGGGCATTCCCGTTCTGACCGTGTCGAGGAGTCCCCCGAACGGAAGGTAGTGCGTCTCCATCCAGAAAAGGGCCGCCGGCCGCAGCGACATGGGGTGCGTGGCGGAGAGGAACGCGCCGAGCGGCGTCACCGCGACCCTGCCCGCACCGGCGTCCTGGAACAGCCCGAACGGAGCCAGCGTACGGATGAGACGGCCCAGGGCCTCCTCGTGCGCACCGGTCTCACTCGCCAGGCTCGCCAGGTCCCTGGGACCGTCGGCGAGCCTGGTCGCCACGTCCAGCTTCGCGATGACGTACAGGGCTTGGGAGATCTGAAACCCGGCCAGCATCTGGGTCAGCGGCATCACGGGCGGGACGGTGGGCGGCATGGGGCCAATGGCGTTGTCATTCCCGGTGCTTGTCAACTCGTATTCAATTTCTAGGTGCTTTCCCGATCCTTTCGATTGTTGCGGTGGATACGCGTCAAATGCTGCTCACTCACTGCTCATAGAGTGATCGGCCTCTGCCCGGCCCAGGTGATCGCCTGCCACGGGCTCACGGCACGATGAGCGCCTTCACCACACGCTGGGCGGCGACGTCCTCCAGCGCGGCCTGCGCCTCGTCGAGGCCGTACTCCCTGGTGATGAGGTCGGCCCACGGGAAGATCCGCCCGTAGCGGGCCATGACCTGGACCGCCCGGTACAGGTGCCTGATGTCGCTGCCCCAGCAGCCGCGGATGACGACAACGGCATCAAGTGGCGTGCGATGCCCGTCGATTTTCCGGCGTGGGACCGTGTCTACGCCTTCTTCCGCAGGTGGCGGAAGCAGGGCCTGGCCGGGGAACTGCACGACCGGCTTCGCGGGAGAGTTCGCACCGCGGAGGGCCGCGACCGTGAGCCGAGCGCGGGAATCATCGACTCGCAGTCGGTGAAGGCAGCAGCCTCGGTGCCCGCCGTGTCACGGGGCTACGACGGCGGGAAGAAGATCAACGGAAGGCGCCGGCACGTCATCACGGACAGCCTCGGCCTGCTGCTGATGGTCTGGGTGACCGCCGCGAATGTCACCGACCGCGAGGCCGCCCGCGCCATGCTGCCCGTGCTGCGGACACGGTTCAGGAAGATCACTCTGGTGTGGGCCGACGGCGGCTACACCGGCCGCATCGTGACCTGAGTGAAGGAAAAACTCCAGCCCATCCTGCAGATCGTCAAGCGCAGTGACGACATGACCGGGTTCGTGGTGCTGCCGAGACGTTGGGTGGTGGAGCGCAGTCTGGGGTGGCTGATGCGCTCGCGCCGCCTGGTGCGCGACTTCGAGGCGCTGCCCGCTTCCAGCGAGGCGTTCATCTCTATCTCGGCGAGCATGCTCATGGCCCGCCGCCTGGCCCGCACCACCGCCGTGAGCAGACCGCTCAGCTCCCCGCGGCAGGCGCAGCCGACGCTCGTGGCATGAACCGGCCCCGGCACCCTGTCCACGTGCGTCGGCGGTGCCGGAACCTGCACCTCCAAGCGGGGCGGATCCGCCGCATCGTCACCAGCGGCCAGGGCCTCGGCCAGCTCCACCCGAGCGATCACCCGGCGCTCCGACACCGCCTCCGACACACCGAGGTCGGTCAGGATCCGGTCCGCTTCCGCCTGGAGCTCCTCCACGGCCGCCCGGGCAGCGGTCTCCCGTTCCTCCAGCAAGCCCATCACCGACGCCACCGGCTACCTCCCCATCACCGAGAACGAACTGAACGTCCGAACCCTCCCTCGGCAACACCAACACCATGCCTGATCAGCGGAAACTCAACGATCACGCCCGGAAAGACAACGGCTTCCGAGGTCAGCACCCGAGCCTGCTCGGGGTCGGCATCGCTGAGCGCGTGGGCCATCAGCGCGGTGGCCGTGCCCTCCCCAAGTCGTCCAGTGTCGACTTGCCGGTCTTCGCCGGGTCCGCGAAGACGCCGAGCAGGTCGTCGCGCAGCTGGAAGGCCTCGCCGATCGGCAGGGCGTAGGCGGTGCAGACGTCCAGCAGGCCGCGGTCCGCTCCGGCGAGGACCGCGCCGATGTGCAAAGGCCGCTCCACGGTGCACTTCGCCTGGCGAAGTCGTCCGGCGCCACACTGATCGACCCCACCCTCTGGCTGTGCGCCGCCAAGGCAACTGCCCTCCTGGTCGGAAACACGGTCGTCTACCGCGACAAGAGCCACATCTCCGACACGTATGCGGAAGCGGTCGCCCCTGTGCTGGGCGAACGGCCGGCCGATGGCATGGCCCGGGAGTCCCAGCCGCGAGGATGACGGCGTGCTTGCACTTGGCCTACTTGCTCGGACCGCACAAGACGGACTTGGTCGCGACCCGCCTGTTCCGCTGCGTTAACCCAG
>NZ_JAEMUX010000070.1 GCF_016598475.1 Streptomyces adelaidensis | reverse complement strand
CCCCCCCCGGGGGGGGGGGGGGGGGGGGCGGGCCCCCCGGCCCCCGGCTGGGGCCCGCCCCGAGAACAGCGGGAGTTACTGCTTGGGCAGCTCGACGCCGGTGGCCTTCGCGACGTCGGCGAGCATCTCCTCGGCCGCCTGGACGCCGATGCCGGACATCCAGGTCTCGTCCGGGACCTCGAAGACCTTGCCGTCCTTGACGGCGGGCAGGTCCTTCCACACGGGGTTGGCGGTGACCTGCTTCTGCTGGGTCTTGTCCGGGGTGTCGGCGGTGGTGACGAAGATCAGGTCGGCGTCGGCCTGGTCGATCTCCTCCGGGCTGACGTCCTTCATGGTCACGGCCGGGTCGTCGGAGATCTGCGACTTCGGGCGCTGGAAGCCGATGTCGTCGAGGACGACACCGCTGTAGGAGTTGGAGGCGTAGAGACGGGTCGGGCCGGCGACGAAGCGGACCACGGAGACGGTCGGCATGGCGCCGTCCTTCTTCTCGATGGCCGTGCCGAGCGCCTCGGCCTGCGTCTCGTACTCCTTCAGCTGGGCCACGGCCTCGTCCTCCAGGCCCAGCGCCTCGGCGTGGACCTCGAGGTTCTCCTTCCACACACCGCCGGTGGTCTCGGTGAACACGGTCGGGGCGATGGCGCTGAGCTTGTCGTAGACCTTCTCGTGGCGGACCTTGGAGGAGAGAATCAGGTCGGGCTTGAGGGAGGCGATCTTCTCCAGGTTCGGCTCCAGGAGCGGGCCGACGTCCGTGGTGTTCTTGAGGTCGCCCTCCAGGTAGGTCGGGAAGCCTCCCTCGGTCTTGAAGTGCGGGGCGACGGCGCCGACCGGGTCGATGCCGAGCAGGGTGACGTCGTCCAGCTCACCGGTGTCGAGGACGACGACCTTCTTGGGCTGCGACGGGATCTTGACGTCGCCCATCACGGTCTTGAGGGTGCGCGGGAACGCGGCGCTGTCGGCGCCGGCCTGAGCGGTGTCGCTCTCCTTCGTCGAGTCGTCGTTGCCGCAGGCGGCGAGGGCGCCCGTGCTGAGGACGACGGCGAGCAGCGCGGCGACGGGCCGGCCGAATCCGCGCAGGGGGGATCGCTTGAGCATGAGGGTGGTCTTTCTGTCGACGTACGGGTGTCCGGGTGAACCGGTTGTGCCTGGGTCCCAGGGAGACGACCGGATATGGGGGTTGAACGGTCAGGCGGTGGCGGGCGCGGCGGTGTGCCGTGCCGCACTGCCTTTCGGGACGACCAGCGGTGTGCCGGTCTCCGGGTCGGGGATGACCCGGCAGTCCACGTCGAAAACGGATCTGACCAGGTCCGCGTCGAGCACCTCGGCCGGTGGGCCGGCGGCGGCGAGGCGCCCGTCCTTGAGCACGACCATGTGGTCGGCGTAACGGGCGGCCTGTCCGAGGTCGTGCAGCACCATCACCACGGTGCGGCCGGCCTCGGCGTGCAGGGCGGCGACGAGGTCGAGGACGTCGAGTTGGTGCCGCAGGTCGAGGAAGGTGGTCGGTTCGTCGAGCAGGAGCAGTTCGGTGTCCTGCGCCAACGCCAGTGCGATCCAGGCGCGTTGGCGCTGTCCGCCGGAGAGCTGGTCGACGGGCTGGTCCCGCAGCCCCGTTGTACCGGTCCGCTCCAGCGCCTCGTCCACGGCTTTCTGGTCGGCCGCCGACCAGGGGCTCAGCAGCCGCTGGTGCGGGTACCGGCCCAGTCGTACGAGCGCCTCGACGGTGATCGCCTCCGGGGTGACCGGCTGCTGCGGCAGCAGACCCATCCGGAGGGCCAGCGACCGGGCGGACATGCCGTGGATGTCGGCGCCGTCGAGCGTGACCGTACCGGCGGCGGGCGCGAGCAGTCGGCTGAGCCCTCTCAACAGCGTTGACTTACCGCAGGCGTTGGGGCCCACGATGGCCGTCACGGCGCCGCCGGGGAGGGTCAGGTCGAGCCCGCCGACCACGAGCCGGTCGCCGTAGCGCAGGTCGAGGCCCTGCGTGGAGAGCTGGTTGGTGGTGGTCATGCGGGCTCCTGGGGGCGGGCGTGGGGTGGCGGTACGAGGGGGACGGCTGACGGTCGGGTGTGGTCTTCGGGCGCGGGTGAGTGGGGGCTGGTCGCGCAGTTCCCCGCGCCCCTCAAAGACCAGGCCTCACGGGGCTGAGGAGGACGGCTCTGCGGGCCGAAAAGCACGGGGCGAAGCCCCTGCTTCTCAGGGGCGCGGGGAACTGCGCGACCAGCCCCACCCACCCGCTCACGCGCCGCTCCCCCGCACCGGCGTGCTCTGCCGGAACATCAGCACCAGCAGCCAGGGCGCGCCGAGGGTGGCGGTGACAGCGCCGACCGGCAGGCCCTCGATCGGGAGGAGGTGCTGGACGACCAGGTCGGAGGCGAGGAGGAGGACGGCTCCGGTGAGGGCGGCCAGGGCGAGGGTCGCGGCGGTGGGCGGGCCGGTGAGGAAGCGCACGATGTGCGGCACGGCGAGGGCGACGAAGGTGACGGGGCCGGCGAGCGCGGCGGCCAGCGAGGCCAGGGTGACGGCGATGAGGAGGAGTTGGAGGCGGGCGGCGGAGGTGTTGAGGCCGAGGGCGCCGGCCGAGTCGTCGCCCAGGTCGAGCACGGCCAGCCGGCGGTTGGTGATCAGGGCGGCGGCGAGGGCGAGCAGCACGGCGGCGGCCCCGCCCCAGACCTCCGTCCAGGTGCGGCCGTACACCGATCCGGTCGTCCACTGGAGGGCCGAGCCCGCGAGTTCGGCCGGGAAGCGCACGATCATCAGGTTCACCGCGGCGGCGAGGCCCGCCTGGACGGCGAGACCGGTGAGGACGAGGCGGGTGACGGCGAGCCCGGAGCGCCAGGCGAACACGCCGAGCAGCAGGGCGGACAGCAGCCCGCCGGCCAACGCACCGATGGGGATCAGCAGTTGGGAGGCTCCGGCGGCCAGCAGGGCGACGGCGCCGAGCGAGGCGCCGCCCGTCACGCCCATCACGTCCGGGGAGGCGAGGGGGTTGCGGAAGAGCCGTTGCAGGACGCAGCCGGCCGCGCCGAGACCGGCCCCGGCCACGATGGCGGCGACGGCGCGCGGCGCGCGGAGCTCCTGCACCACCAGCACATCGCCCGGATCTCCGAACCCGGCCAGCGCGCGGAGCGCGACGGACGCGGGCATGCCCATCTCCCCCGTGGAGACGGCGACCGTGAGCAGGCCGAGCAGTACGAGGAGGCCGGTCGTGCCGTACGCGAGGAGGCTGCCGCGGCCGGTCGTACGGCGGGTGTCCCGTCCTGCGACCGCCTTGTACGTCAGCGTCATCGGGCGACCTTCCGGGCGAGCAGGGCCAGCAGGGGTGCGCCCAGGAAGGCGGTGACGATGCCGACTTCCAGTTCCGCCGGGCGGATGACGAGGCGGCCCGCGACGTCGGCGGTGAGCAGGAGGAGGGGGCCGGGGATGAGGCAGCCGGGGACCAGGAGGCGGTGGTCGCCGCCGAGGAGCGGGCGGACGAGGTGGGGTGCGGCGAGTCCGATGAAGGCGACGGGGCCGGCCACCGCCACCGCGGATCCGGCGAGCAGGACGACCGCGATGCCGCCGGCGAGCCGGATGCGGGTGACGGGTACGCCGAGCGCCTGGGCCGAATCGTCGCCGAGCGCGAGGGCGTTGAGGGCGGGCGATACGGCCAGGGCGAGCAGCAGGCCGACCACGAGGGTCGGCAGCACCGGCCACAGGGTGTCGAGTTGGCGTCCGGCGATGGAGCCGGCCAGCCAGAAACGCGCCTCGTCGAGGGTGCGCCGGCTGGCCAGCATCACCGCGGATGTCCAGGAGAGCAGCACGAGTTGGAGGACGGTGCCGCCGAGCGCGAGTCGCACCGGGTCGATGTCGCCGGCCCGGCGCGCCAGTGCCTGGGCGAAGACGGCGGCGCCGGCGGCACCCGCGAAGGCGAACCACACGTACTCGACGGGGTCCGTGAGTTTCAGCGCGAAGATGGCGACGACGACCGCGAAGCCCGCTCCGGCGTTGATTCCCAGGGTGGTTGGGGACGCGAGCGGATTGCGGGTGATCCCCTGCGCCACGGCGCCGGCCACGCCGAGCGCGGCACCGACGGCGAGGCCGATGACCGTGCGCGGCAGCCGAAGCCCCGTCACCACCAGTGCGTCCCGGCCCTCCGCGTGACCCGACAGCGCGTCGAGGACCGTGGACAGGGGCACGGAGCGGGCTCCGAGGGCGAGGCTCAGCGCGGCGCAGAGCGCCAGGGCGCCGATGCCGCCGAGGAAGAGGGGCAAGTGCCTCAGGGCACGCGGGGGTTCGCCAAACGGCGCGGCCCGTTCGGTCGCAGTCACGAAAAGTGAGCTTAGGTTAGGCATGCTTTAGTTTTCAACGGCTGTGTGTCCACTGTGACCCACACCGCCCTGGATCAACCGGTAAGTAACTTGGCTGGTCAACAACGCGACTCACCACTCGACACCCCGCCTGGTCGTCGGCACGCGATCTTGCAGCTAAGGTAAGCCTTACCTCCTTCTCTCGCCAAACCCCCTCACTCTCTGGAGTTACCGATGGCCGTGGCCCCCCTGGAGACCCCCCGGGCCGACACCGCCACGCCTGTCCCCGCCCTCCTCGCCGCCGCCTACCGCCGCCTGGACACGGTGTGCGAGGCACTGGCCGTACGCGTCGTGGAACCCGGCCGCGCGTCGACATCGTCAATCCAACTGGCCAACCGCACAGTGATATTGACGGAAAGTCAGGAGTCCATCGAGGCTTTCGTCGAGGCCGAGGCCGCCCGCATCCGGGACTTCCACGACCACACCGCGCCCCGCCATGTCGCCGCCTCCCGCGCCCTCCATGACTACGCGTGGTCGGTCGGCCTGCTGATGAGCGGCGTCTGGTACCTGGAGCGCCGCGTCCCCCGCATCGCCCCCGACGACATACGGGTCGACCTCGCGTCCGGCACGTACGAGATCAGCCCCGGCACCGACCTGGCCTGTCTGCCGGACGACGCGGCGGCGGCACTGCCGGGTGCACGGTCCGTACCCCACCAGGAGGGCCTGCGGGCCGAGTTGAGGAGTGCGGTCGCCGACCACATGGGCCCCGTACTGGACGCGATCGGCCCCTACGTCCGCCGGGGCTCGCGCGCCCTGTGGGGTCTGGTCTCCGACGACCTGGTCTCCGGCCTCTGGTACCTCGGCCGCATCCTCGGCGAGGAGCAGGCCGGCGTACGGGCGGCCTCGGAGGTCCTGCCCACCGCCCACGCCCCCTTCCCCGGCGGCGCCGACTTCCGCTCCCTCCGCACGAGCGACGGCCTCGAACACCCCACCCGAACCCGCCTCGGCTGCTGCCTCTACTACACGATCCGCCCGGCCGAGGCCTGCTCCACCTGCCCGCGCACATGTGACGCGGAGCGGTTGCTCCGCTTGGAGAACTGACTGCGCGTCGCCCACCGCACGCGATCAGCGGCCCCCCGCGACCACGGCGGCGGGGGCGTCATGCGGCCCGGCCAGGACCGAGCGTCTTCACCATGATGTGTTCCCTGCGCAGCCCGTCGGGCAGCACATCGCCGAGCCGCTCGGTGGCTTCGAATCCGTGCCGGCGGTAGAGCGCGATCGCATGCTCGTTGTCCGGTCTCACCGCGAGTTCCAAGGCCACCGCCCGCTCCCGCACGGCCCACTCGTGCACCGCCCGGACCAGCCGGTCCCCCACCCCCAGCCCACTGGTGGCCGCCAACGCGACGGCACTCGCCACCGCCCGCGCCCCGCACGCGGCCGGCGGCGCCTCGGCGCTGCTGGGCGCCACGCAGTTCGCACTGGCCGCCGTCGTGGCGCCGCCGGCCGGACTGGGCGGGGAGGGCACGGCGCTGCCGATGGCCGCGACCATGGTCGCCTCGGCCGCCGTGGCGTGCCTCGGTGGGCTGCTGCTCGCCCGGGGCGGCTGACGCCACTCGTCGCAGGCGACCGCAGTCTCCGAGCCGGTCAGTCCTTCCCCTCCGGGGTCGCCAAGGTCTCGCGCGCGTACTCGGCGAAGGCACGCGCCCGGTGGGTGGGGACGACGTTCGCGGCGTGGGCGACGACGACCCGGACCTCCTCCAGTGGGTCGCTGATCGGCACCGAGGCGAGGGGCAGGCCCTCGAAGCTCGCGTCGGTCGGCCAGCGCTGGATCAGCATGGAATAGCCGAGGCCCCGGGCGACCAGGCCGCGTACGGCCTCGATGCTGGAAGTGCGGTAGCGGACGGCGGCTTTGACACCGGCGGCGTGCAGCCAGCGGTCGGCGTTGGCCGGGGCGGGCGGGGACGCGTAGACGATCAGGGGCTCGTCGGCGAGTTCGGTCAGGGAGACGGCGTCGCGCCCGGCCAGGGGGTGGCCGGGCGGCAGGATCACGTACGGCTTGCGCGTCCGCACGGTCGTGCAGGTCAGGCCCGCCTCCGCGCCGGTCTCGTAGAGGAGGGCGAGGTCGCAGGTGCCGTCGAGGAGGGACTGGCGGATCTCCTCCTGGGAGCCGTCGACGAAATGGAGGTCGACGGCGGGGTGGAGCCGGGTGAAACCGTCGACGAGCGGCGGGACGAGGAACGGGGAGAGAGTGGCGTAGCACCCGATGGTGAGCCGGCCGGCCAGCTGCCCCTTCTCCGCCTTGGCGCCCGCCCGGAGATCCTCGGCCCGGGCGAGTACGGCCTGCGCGTGCGCCAGGACGCGGGTGCCGGCCTCGGTGAGGAAGACGCCCTTGGCCCGCCGCCGCACCAGCAGTTGCACGCCGAGCCGCCGCTCCAGGTCGGTGATCGCGGTGGAGATGCCCGCCTGGGAGGCGTGGCACTGGACGGCGGCCGCGCTCATGGAGCCCGTGTTGGCCACGGCCACGAAGTACTCCAGTTGCCGGAGCGAGAAATCAGCGGTCACGTTCGGCCTCTCACCTTGTACGGCTGCCACGCGTCAGTCGTGCGGCGCCTGCCCGCTCACCCGGTGGTCCGCGTGGCTGAGCGCCTCCACGACCAGGCGCCGCAGATGGCCGTCGCTGAGGCTGTAGTGGATGTGGCGTCCTTCTCGGCGGGTGTCCACGAGCCCGGCGAGCCGCAGCTTCGCCAGGTGCTGGCTGACCGCGGTGCGGGACGCCTCGCAGCGTTCGGCCAGCGTGCCGACGTCCGACTCGCCCTGGGCGAGGAGCCACAGCAGATGCAACCGGGTGACGTCGGAGAGCATCGCGAACACTCCGGTCGCCTCGGCGAGCCGTGCGCTGTCGGGGGCGCGCAGATGCGCACCGGACGCAGGTGACACGGCGTGGCGTTCAGACATGAGCCCAGCCTAGAGGCACCGGCCGGGGGTGCGGGAACCCGTCGCGGCCTCACCTCTAACCATCATGTGCGCATCTGCGCACATGATGGTTAGACTTGTGGGCACCGGCCCGCAGGGCCACACCGTCGAGCCGAGGGGAGCCACCCGGATGCTCGCCGTCCTGCGCCACCGCACCTACCGGCGTCTCTTCGCCGCCCAGGTCATCGCCCTGGCCGGAACAGGGCTCGCGACCGTCGCCCTCGGTCTGCTCGCGTACGACATCGCGGGTGCCGACGCGGGTTCCGTGCTCGGCACCGCGCTCGCGATCAAGATGGCGGCGTACGTGCTGATCGCCCCGGCCGTCGGCGCGATCGCCGGCCGGCTGCCGCGCCGGGCGCTCATGGTGACGGCAGACCTGATCCGGGCCGGGGTCGCCGTGTTCCTGCCGTTCGTGGGCGAGGTCTGGCAGGTGTACGTCCTGGTCTTCCTCCTCCAGTCCGCCTCGGCCGCGTTCACACCCACGTTCCAGGCCGTCATCCCCGATGTGCTGCCCGAGGAGCGCGACTACACGCGGGCGTTGTCGATGTCGCGGCTGGCGTACGACCTGGAGAGCCTGTTCTCCCCCGTGCTGGCGGCCGCGCTGCTGTCCGTCATCACCTACAACTGGCTGTTCACCGGCACCGTCCTCGGTTTCCTCGCCTCGGCCGCGCTCGTGGTCACCACCGCCCTGCCCGAGCGGGCCGCCCCCACCACCCCGTGCGGGGGTGGCGCGTACGCCAAGGCGACCGCCGGCACCCGCCTCCTGCTCGGCGTCCCCCGACTGCGGTCCCTGCTCGCGCTCGACCTCGCGGTCGCGGCGGCCGGTGCGATGGTGACCGTCAATTCCGTCGTCTACGTCCGCGAGGTGCTGGGGCTGTCGGCGGGCGCCCTGCCGCTGGCGCTCGGGGCGTACGGGGCCGGGTCGATGGTCGTGGCGCTGGCTCTGCCGCGTCTGCTGGACCGGGTGCCGGACCGGGCGGTGATGCTGCCGGGCGCGCTGTCGCTGGCCGTCGTCTTCGGCGCGCTCGGGGTGATCACGGGCGCGCAGGGCGGGAGTTGGCGGCTGCCCGCGCTGCTCGTCGTCTGGGCCGCGTTCGGTGCCGCGTGCTCGGCGGTGCTCACTCCGACCGGGCGGCTCATCCGCCGTTCGGTGCCGCCCGGGGAGCGTACGGCCGTGTTCGCCGCGCAGTTCTCCCTCTCGCACGGCTGCTGGCTGCTGACGTATCCGCTGGCCGGGTGGCTCGGGGCGGCGGCCGGGCTCGGCTGGGCGGTCCTCGCGCTGGGGGCGATCGCGCTGGGCGCCGCGCTGTCGGCCGTACGGCTGTGGCCGGCTCGGCCGACGGCCGATGTGCGCGCGGTCCTGGCGCGGCGAGGACCGGCTCGGTATCAGTCGATGCCGCCTCGGGCGATGTAGACGACGATGTCGTCGGCGTCGACGGCCTCGCGGTAGGCGCGGAACACGGCCAGTGCCTCGTCGCGGAGGACGTCGCTCACGACCTTGATGCCGCGGGCCTCGAACTGCTCGGCCCAGTCGTCGCCGAGCGGGCCCTCGTCGAACGTCGTGATCTCCTCCAGCTCGGGGCCCTCACCGGCGACGACGAGACCGCGTACTCCGGACCACATCGCGGCGCCGTAACACTGCACGCACGGACGCCAGTTGACGACCAGTTCGTGAGTGGGCAGGCCGTCGCCGCCCAGGTCCCAGCCGCCGGCCGCCCGCTGGGCGAGGCCGAGGGCGACGACCTCGGCGTGGGCGCTGGAGACGCCGGTGGTGAGGACGACGTTCACACCGACGGAGACGATCCGGCCGGTGTCCTGCTCGGCGACGACGGCCGCGAACGGGCCGCCGTCGCCCTCCCGCCAGTTGCGGTCCGCGAGCCGGTGCACGAGCCGCATACGGTCCTCGCGGTCGGGGACGACGGCGGGCACGTCGGCCAGCTCGTCGTCGATCCACGCCGGCAGGGCCACGCGGAATTCCTTCACAAGCTCGATCACGATCGGACGTCCTCTCGGTGGGCTCGGTCGGCGGCCAGGGCAGTGTGACGTGCCCAGTCTCACCCCACCGCCCACACCACGGTCACCGCACCCGTCGCAGTGACGTCGGCGGTGAACCGTCAGACGCTGAGCGCCGCCCGCACGGTCCGCTCGGCCCCCGTCCCTCCCTCACCCGAGGAGGTGACCCGGCCCGCTTCCAGTACGTAGTACCGCTGAGCCGCCCGCATCGCGAAGCCCACGTGCTGTTCGACGAGGAGGACGGAGAGACCGCCGCGGCGGGTCAGGGCGAGGACGGTCTCCTCGATCTCGGCGACGACGGAGGGCTGGATGCCCTCGGTGGGCTCGTCGAGCAGCAGGAGCTTCGGACGGGTGATCAGGGCGCGGGCGATGGCGAGTTGCTGACGCTGGCCGCCGGAGAGGAGCCCTGCCCGTCGACCGGACAGCTCCCGAAGGGCGGGGAACAGGTCCAGGGCCTCGGCGACGGCCTCCTTGCCGTCGGGCCGGCCGTCGGCGACGAGTCGCAGGTTCTCGGCGGTGGTGAGGTGCGGAAAGGACTGCTGGCCCTGGGGGACGTACGCCATGCCCCTGGCCACCCGCTGGTGCGGGGCGAGGTTCGTGATGTCCTCGCCGTTCAGCAGGACGCTCCCGCTCCGCGGCTTGAGCAGGCCCATCGCCGCGCGCAGGAGGGTGCTCTTGCCGGCGCCGTTGTGGCCGAGGACGGCTCCGACGCCGTCCTTCGGTACGGCGACGGTCACGCCGTGCAGCACGGTCGTCCGGTCGTAGCCGGCCTGGACGGAGTTGATCTCCAGCATGGGTGTCACGCCTCCTCGCCGACGGGTACGGCAGCGGCGGCCGGTTCGGCGGCGCGGATGGGCTCTGGCTCCGGTTCGGCGGCCCGGCCCAGGTACACCTCCTGGACCTTGGCGTCGGCCTGGACCTCGCTGACCGAGCCCTCGCTGAGGACCTTGCCTGCGTGCAGGACGGTGACGCTGCGGGCGAAGGAGCGCATGAAGTCCATGTCGTGCTCGATGACGACGACCGTGTGGTCCTCGCTGACGCGTCGCAGCAGCTCGCCGGTGGACTCGCGTTCGTCATGGCTCATACCGGCGACGGGCTCGTCGAGCAGCAGCAGCCTCACGTCCTGGACGAGCAGCATGCCGATCTCCAGCCACTGCTTCTGACCGTGCGCGAGGACGCCCGCCGGGCGGTCCCGCAGGTCGGTCAGCCCGGTGGTCTCCAGGGCCCTGTTCACCGGCTCGGGTATGCCCTTGCGGCGCCGGAGCATCGTCAGCGGGCCGCGTCCGGCGCCCGCCGCGATGTCCAGGTTCTGCAGGACGGTCAGCTCCTCGAAGACCGTGGCCGTCTGGAACGTACGGCCGATGCCCATGCGGGCGATCCGGTGGACGGGCCTGCCGATGAGCTCCTCGCCGCCGAAGCGCACCGACCCGGTGGACTTCACCAGTCCGGTGACCGCGTCGACGAGCGTCGTCTTGCCGGCGCCGTTCGGGCCGATGAGGAAGCGCAGGTCGCCGGGGCGGATGTCGAGGTCCACGCCGTCGACGGCCTTGAAGCCGTCGAACGTGACCCGCAGATCGCGGACCGTCAGTCCCTCGCCGCTCATGCCGTTCCTCCTGTCCGGGCCGAGGCCGGTGCCGGTGCCGGGGTCGGGGTGGGGGTGGGGATCGAGGTCGGGGTCGGGGTCGTCGGGGTACGGCGCTTGCGCACCACGCTCGCCAGGGAGGCCAGGCCGCCGGGCAGGAAGCCGACCGCCAGCACGAACAGCATGCCCTGGAGGTATGTCCACGCGGCCGGGAAGGCGTCGGAGAGCGTGCTCTGCGCCCAGGCCACCGCGATCGCGCCGAGTACGGCACCCACCAGGGAGGCCCGGCCGCCCACCGCCGCGCCGATGACGAAGCCGATGGACGGGACGACGCCGATCAGGGCCGGGGAGATGATCCCGACCGCCGGGACGAAGAGGGCACCCGCGAGGCCCGCCATGCCGGCGGCGACGACGTACGCGACGAGCTTGACGTCGGCCGGGTTGTAGCCGAGGAAACGGACGCGCTCCTCGGAGTCCCGTACGGCGACGAGGAGTTCGCCGTAGCGGCTGACGAACAGCTGACGGGCCGCGGCCATCAGCAGCAGGAGCACGGCGGCGATGATGAAGTACACCATCCGCTGGTTGACCGGGTCGTCGAGGTCGTAGCCGAAGAAGCCCTGCATGTCGGTGAGGCCGTTGGTGCCTCCGGTGGTGGCCTGCTGGCCGACGAGCCAGATGGCGAGGGCGGCGGCCAGCGCCTGGCTGAGGATCGCGAAGTACGCGCCCTTCACCCGGCGGCGGAAGACGAGGAAGCCGAGCAGCCCGGCGACCGCCATGGGCAGCAGGACGGTCATGGCGAGCGCGAAGACCGGGTTGGCGAACGGCTCCCACCACCAGGGCAGCGTGTCGCCGGTGCCGTACAGCTGCATGAAGTCGGGCAGCGGCTGGCCGGTCGCCGCGGCGTCGGTGAGCTTGAGGTGCATGGCCATGGCGTAGCCGCCGAGGCCGAAGAAGACGCCCTGGCCGAGGACGAGCAGCCCGCCGCGGCCCCAGGCGAGACTCACGCCGACCGCCACGATCGCGTAACACAGGTATTTGGCGAGGAGGTTGAGCCGGAAGTCGGAGAGGGCGAGCGGGGCGACGCCGATGAGCAGGACGGCGCCGAGGAGGAAGGCGCCGGGCACACGGAAGCGGTCCAGGACGGATGCCGACGGCTCTGCCGCGGGAGCAGTCTTCTCGGGAGAGGGCGTTGTCGTCGTCATGCCAGGCTCCTGGTGCGCAGTGTGTACAGGCCCTGGGGCCGCCATTGCAGGAAGGCGACGATCGCCACCAGCACGACGACCTTGGCGACGCTGACCGTCGTCGAGTACTCCAGCACGGACTGCAGGACGCCGAGTGCGAAGGCCGTGATGACGCTGCCCTTGAGCTGGCCGATCCCGCCGACGACCACGACCAGGAAGGCGTCGACGATGTAGTTGGTGCCCATCGTCGGGCCGATCGGGCCGACCAGCGTCAGCGCCACACCGGCCACGCCCGCGAGGCCCGAGCCGATGAAGAACGTCGTACGGTCCACCCGTTCGGTCGCGATGCCCGACACCTCCGCGAGGTCGCGGTTCTGGACGACCGCCCGGATACGGCGGCCGAGCGGCGTCAGGCGCAGGATCAGGGTGAGACCCAGGACGCACAGCAGGGCGAGGCCGAGGATGAACAGCCGGCTGTTCGCGAAGGTCATGCCGCCGCCGACCGAGATGTTGCCGGTCAGCAGGTCGGGGGCGCGGGCCTGGACGTTCGGGGCGCCGAAGACGTCGCGGGCCAGCTGCTGGAGCATCAGGGAGACGCCCCAGGTCACCAGCAGGGTGTCCAGAGGTCTCGTGTAGAGGCGCCGGATGAGCAGCAATTCGAGCAGTGCGCCCATCGCTCCCGCGACCAGGAAGGCCAGGGGGAGCGCCACGAGCAGGGAGGCGCCGGCGCTGCTGATGGACTTCTGCAGCACGTACGTCGTGTAGGCGCCGGCCATGATGAACTCGCCGTGCGCCATGTTGATCACGCCCATCTGACCGAAGGTCAGGGTCAGGCCGAGCGCGATCAGCAGGAGTACGGCACCGATGCTGATGCCGGTGAAGGACTGGTTGAGGATGACCGTCATTGAGCGGCTCCGGGTCGGGGGGACGGGGCGTTCGGGTGCGATGGTCTGCGTGGGCGGGGCCTTCTTTTCTCGCCCCCGCCGCCCCTACCCGTCCCATCCCGTTCCTGGGGGCCGCGCCCCCAGACCCCCGCTGAAAAATCAGCCCCTCCGGCGTTTGAGGAGCGGGGTCCGGGGCGGAGCCCCGGGGGTGGGACGGGTAGGGGCGGCGGGGGCGAGGAGACCTCAGGAGAGGCCGGCAGCCCAGTCGTAGCCCTTCAGGTACGGGTCGGGCTGAATCGGCTTGCCGGAGTTCCAGACCTCGGTGATCAGACCGTCCGAGCCGACCTTTCCGATACGCGCGGTCTTGTAGACGTGCTGGGTCGCGCCGTCGACGGTGACCTTCCCCTCGGGCGCGTCGAGCTCGATGCCGTCGGCCGCCTTCTTCACCTTCGCCGCCTCGAAGGACCCGGCCTTCTCGACCATCTCCTTCCAGAGGTGGACGGAGATGTAGGCGGCCTCCATCGGGTCACTCGTCGGCTTGTCCGCGCCGTACGCGGCCTGATACGCCTTCACGAACTTCTCGTTCGCCGCACCCGGAGTGGTCTCGTAGTAGTTCCAGGCCGTCAACTGGCCCTCCAGGTACTGCGTGCCGATGCTCTTGACCTCTTCCTCGGCGATCGACACGGACAGCACGGGCAGGCTCTTCGCGGTGAGTCCCGCGGACTTGTACTCCTTGAAGAAGGCCACGTTGCTGTCGCCGTTGAGGGTGTTGAACACGGCGTCCGCGCCGGCGTCCTTCACCTTGTTGACGATGGTGCTGAACTCGGTGGAGCCGAGCGGCGCGTAGTCCTCACCGACCACCTTCATGCCCTGGGCCTCGGCGTACGCCTTGATTATCTTGTTGGCGGTGCGCGGGAAGACGTAGTCGCTGCCGACCAGGTACAACCGGGTCAGGCCCTGCTTCTTGAGGTAGTCGAGGGCGGGGACGATCTGCTGGTTGGTGGTGGCGCCGATGTAGAAGATGTACGGGGACTGCTCCAGGCCCTCGTACTGCACGGGGTAGAAGAGGAGCGACTTGTAGCGCTCGAAGACCGGCTTGACGGCCTTGCGGCTGGCGGAGGTCCAGCAGCCGAAGGTGGCGATCACCTTGTCGTCGGTGATCAGGGCCTCCGCCTTCTCGGCGAAGGTCGGCCAGTCGGAGGCACCGTCCTGGCTGACGGGCTTCAGCTTCTTGCCGAGGACGCCGCCGGCGGCGTTGATCTCCTTGACCGCGAGCAGTAGCGCGTTGTGGACGGTGACCTCGCTGATGGCCATGGTGCCCGAGAGCGAGTTCAGCAGACCCACCTTGACGGTGTCGCCGGAGGTGTCCGCCTGGGCACCGGTGGACGTCGTGTCGCTGCCCGTCTTGGCGCCGCACGCGCTGAGGGCGGCGGTCGCGCCGACCGCCGAGGCGCCCGCGAGGAGACCGCGTCTGCTGATGCTGAGCCCGGACATGCAATACCTCCTTGCCCACAAGGGGCGTTGTGAAGAGGAGCGAAAGACTTGGGGTGGCCACTGAAGTGCGTCCACAGCCTGCGAGGAAACTGTTTCCCCTGTGTTTCGGCGCAATTGAAGAACAGTTTCCAGGGGAAGTATTTTCCATGGTCAATAAAATGGAAGGGGCCGCTGGCGACTCCCGTTTGACAGCCACTCAGCGAGGGCATTTATTACTTCCTGCAGAAAGGATGTGTTTCTGCTTCTCTGTCAGCAGCGCGGTGATCGAAGGTAGGCTCCGGGCATCCCCGTCGCGGGGACGTGCGAACGCGAGGTGAGGGAGAGCCATGGCGAGGCGGCCCGAGGAACTGCTGCACCTGCTGACCCGTGCCGAGCGCCTTTCCGTGCGCCGAGTCCAGTTGGTGCTCGACGAGTTCGACTGCTCGGTCGAGGCATGGCGGGTCCTCGATCTGCTCTCCGACGGGGAAGGGCACAACATGACGGCTCTCGCCGACCACGCCTTCCTGCCGGCGCCGAGCCTGACCAAGCTGATCGACCAACTCGTCGACCAGAACCTCGTGTTCCGCCGCGTCGATCCCGCCGACCGGCGCCGCGTCCTGGCTCATCTCACCCCGCGCGGCGTGGAGCGCCACCGGCTGCTCGCCCGCGAAGTGCGGGCCGACTGGGCCGAGTTGGAGCCGGTGACGGCCGGGGAGGACGGGCAGCGGCTGGCCCTCCTGCTGGACCGGCTGGCCCGGACCCTGGAGGGCGGAGCCGTCGACGGCCGGGCCGGGGTCAGCGCAGGTCGTGCGGAGCGCGCAGCTGGGCGATCACGTTGAAGTCGTAGCCGTCCGCCCGCGCCAGGTAGATGCGCTGGCGCACATGCCGCCCGTCCAGACTCAGCAGGCCGCGCGGCCCCTCGTACCAGACCCTGTCGGCTGCCGCCCCTATCGCGGCCACATCCAGGGCGCGGGCCCGTTCGATGAGTGCCGCGAGGAGCAGGACGCCCTCGTAGCAGGACTCGCCGAGACTGCCGGGCGTGGGTGCTTCGAGGCCGAAGCGGCCGGCGTACTGGCCGTGGAAGTCCAGGGTGCTCTGGTCGGCGAGCGAGGCGAAGAAGCCGGCTGTGCTGTAGAGGTCGAGGGTGGCCTCGGGGCCGCTGCCCATCAGCATGTTCTCGTCCATCAGCGTGCTCAGCCGCAGGCATCGCCGGTCGAGTCCGGAGGCGGCGAAGGCCCGGTTGAAGCGGACCGCGTCGCTGCCGACCAGGAGCATCAGGACGCCGTCGGCGTCCGCCCGCTCGATGCGCCGCAGCACGTCCTCGAAGCCGTCCGTGCCGTCGATGCCGTCGGTGCCGAGCGGCAGATACGCCTCGCCGCAGACCCGCCCCCGGCACTCGCGCGCGTAGCCGCGGGCGGCCCGGGCGGTGTGCCGGGGCCACACGTAGTTGTTGCCGACGACGAACCAGCGGCGCACGCCGCGCGACTCGGCGAGCAGCCGCATCGCGGGCAGCAGCTGCCACGAAGGCGTCTCACCGGCCATGAAGACGCCCTCGGTGCGCTCCCCGCCCTCGTAGAGCGCGGTGTAGACGTACGGCACCCGGTGGGCGATCCGCGGGGCCACCGCCTGCCGGACCGAGGAGATGTGCCAGCCGGTGACGCCCTGTACGGCGCCCGACGCGACCAGGGCCTCCACGTCCTCCGCGACCCGCCGCGGCTCGGCCCCGCCGTCGACCTCGATCAGCCGCAGCTCCTTGCCCAGCACTCCCCCGGCCTTGTTGACCTCCTCGGCCGCCAGCCGCGCGCACGCCCCGCAGGTGGGGCCGAAGATCCCGGCGGGGCCCTGCATCGGGTAGACGAGCGCCACGTTCAGGGTCGAGTCGTCGGCCGTGAACCACTCGGGTGTGTGGAGGCGGAGCGGTGGCCGGTTCATGGCCCCATGATGGCGTGATCGTCATCGGCGCCCCATGCGCGGTCCCGGATCGAGACCGATTCGTTCAGCCGGTCGTCCACTTCTCCTCGATACGTCCGAACCGCCACACCAGCAGGGCGACCGCCCAGGTGACGAAGAACAGCCCGACGACGACGTAGCCGACCGTGTTGAGGTCCAGGCCGGAGATCCAGTCCCAGAACGGGCCGTGCAGATCCGCCTGCTCGGCGACGAGGCCGAGGAGTTCGACCGTGCCGATGATCAGTGCGACGGCGACGGACAGACCGGTGATGGTGAGGTTGTAGTAGACCTTGCGGACCGGCTCGGAGAACGCCCAGCCGTATGCGAAGTTCATGAACGAGCCGTCGATCGTGTCGAGCAGTGACATCCCGGCCGCGAAGAGGACGGGCAGGCACAGGATCGCGTACCAGGGCAGTCCGGAGGCCGCGCCCGAGCCGGCCAGCACCAGGAGCGCGACCTCCGTCGCCGTGTCGAAGCCGAGGCCGAAGAGCAGGCCGACCGGGTACATCTGCCACGGCCGGCTGATCGACTTCATCAGCCGGCCGAGGAGCCGGTTCATGAGGCCCCGCTTGTTCAGCTGCTCCTCCAGGGCCGCCTCGTCGAAGGAGCCCGAGCGCATCGCGCGGAACACCTTCCAGATCCCCACCATGATCACCAGGTTGACGATCGCGATGGCGTACAGGAACGTCCCGGAGACCGTGGTGCCGATCCAGCCGGTGATGTCGTGCAGCCGGGAGCCGTCGTCGCGCACCGGCCCGGCGAGTGCCTTGACGCCGAGGGTGAGCAGGAAGGTGAGGGCGAAGACGATCGACGAGTGGCCGAGGGAGAACCAGAAGCCGACCGACAGCGGGCGCTGTCCCTCGCCCATCAGCTTGCGGGTGGTGTTGTCGATGGCCGCGATGTGGTCGGCGTCGAAGGCGTGCCGCATGCCCAGGGTGTAGGCGGTGACGCCCATGCCGATGCCGAAGGTCTTGCTGCCCAGGCTGTAGTGCTCGGGGGCGACGATCACGACCAGGGTGAACCAGCCGATGACGTGCAGCGCCAGGATGAACGCGGCCATCCCTCCCAGGTTCCCCCACTCCTTGCGCGTCATCGAGGCGCGGATCCGACGCCATGAGAAACCGCCCTGGTCGGTGGTGGCCGAGCGGGCGGTGTCGGGAACGGTGGCCATGGGTCGGGTGCCTTCTTCTCGTGCGGGGTGCGTGCCGCGCATGGCGCGTGCGTTCCGGTCCCCTTCAGCCTTGTGCGGTGGGTGTGTAGCTGCAACTACGTCGCAGTAAAGCTCGTGCCACGTTTCGGTCAGCTGTGGGTCCCTGGGCAGGACTGGGTACCGGGCGCCCGCGAACTGAGTACGCGTGCTCAAGCCGGCTGCTACGCACCCGCCGATGATGAAGATCACACCATGGAGACCGGGGGATCCACATGCTCAGCCGAATCGCCGATGTCCTGGTGCCCCTCGTCGGACGGCTCACGGTGACCGCCGAGGCCGACACCGAGCTGGCACCGGGCAGCATCATCGCCGCGAACCACACCTCGCTCGCCGACCCCCTCGTCGTCGCCGCTGCGCTGCGCCACTTCGGTGTGCGGCCGGTCGCCATGGCGGCGGCCGGACTGTGGCGCGTGCCGCTGCTCGGGCGCGCGCTCGTCCGCGAAGGGCACATCCCCGTGTATCGCGGGGACCGGCGCGCCGCCCAGGCGCTCGATCTCGCCGCGGCCGCCCTGGAGGAGGGCCGGCTGGTCCTCATCTACGCCGAAGGCGGCATCCCGCTCCGCAGGGATGCCGCCGAGGCCGCGCCCGATGTCTTCCGCAGCGGTCTGGCCCGGCTCGCCGAGCGCACCGGCGCCCCTGTCGTCCCGGTCGGCCAGGCCGGGGCGCGCCGGGTGACCTCGGGGAACGCGGCCAAGCAGCTCGCCGGGCTGGCGACCGCGCCGCTGCGCCGGCCGGTCCTGCACGTCCACGTGGGAGCACCGCTCACCCTGACCGGCGACAGTGCGGCACGCACGTCGCAGGCGCACGTCGCGGTGACGGCAGCCTGGCGGACGGCCGCCGCCCACCTCGGCGAGCCCGCCGCACTCGCCGCCTGACCCTCCTCAGGGCGTGTCAGGCGGTCCCGCCCCTGCGGCTCCTGAGCCACCACGCTCCGGCACCGAGGACGAGGACGGCCGCGCCGATGCCGAGGGGTACGGCGAGGGGCAGGCCGTCGTCGCCGTCCGTACTGTCGGCCGCGGCCTCCGCGGAGGGAGCCGGTGATTCGGTGGTCGGGTCTGCCGACGGGGCGGCCGTCGTGGGCTCCGACGAAGGGCTGGGGGTGGGGCTCACCAGTTCCGCGCCGGGAGCGGCGGCCAACAGGTCGAGGCTGGGCGCGGGGTGACCGTGGCCGTGACCGTCACCGCCCTCCTCCTCTGCCAGCTCGATCCAGCGGTCCACGTTGCCGTCGCTGTAGGACTGCAGCGTCTTGAAGACCAGCGACTTCACGTCGGGCAACTGCCGTACGGTGACGACGTACTCGGCGTCCTCCCCCACCGGAAGCTTCTCCCCGGAGACGGTGTAGCCCCGGTCGGTAGGGGCGAACTTCCAGCCGTCGGGGCCCTTTTCGTAGGTGATGTCGGCCGGGGTGATGCCCTTGGGCAGGATCACCTCCAGCTCGGTGATGCCGGCGGAGGCGGACTCCGACTCCGCGGAGAAGGTCAGCTCCACGTTCTGGTCGAGGGCCCGGGCGCCTTCCGCCTCGACCTCCGTGTGGGCCGCGGCGGGTGCCGCGGTGGCGACGGTGAGCGCCAACGCGACGGTGGTGAGGATGCCGAGACGGCGGGTGCAGGGTGCCAAGGTCGGGCGGTGCACAGCTGACTCCCTTTTACCGATGGTGTGAAGAGTGCATTCAAGCGCAGGACGGAGGCCGGGCCAAGGGCGGCCGGGCCCTGCCGAAAGGGCAGTCGGGCCCCGCCGGAAGGACCGTCACACCGGCAGAGCGACGTGCTGCGCGGCGGAGCTGCCGTCGTGACCGGGGCAAGGCCGTCCGTTCTCCCTGGTGGTGCGTGCCGCGTGTGACTGCGGGGGCGTGCGCCGGGGTGTGCTGTTCACCACCGCTTTCGCGCCCCCGTCTCCGCTTGTCAGCGCCCTTGCGCGGGCACTACTGTCACCACGCCTTGGTGAACGGGAAATCCGGTGTGATGCCGGTGCGGCCCTCGCCACTGTGATCGGGAAGTCCGGCTCCAGTCCTCACGGACAGCCACTGGGTCCTCGGACCCGGGAAGGCGGAGCACGGGCGGTGTCACCCGTCAGCCAGGAGACCGGCCAGGGCGCGTCAACCATCCACGAGGTGCTGGAGAGGGTCTGCGGAGCCATGCACATAGCCGAGGGTTTCCTTCCTCCGGCGCACGCGATCGCCTGGAGCGTCGCGTCCGCGCCATTCGTCGTCCACGGAGTACGTTCACTCACCCGTGAGGTCAGGGAGCACCCCGAGAGCACGCTGCTGCTCGGTGCCTCGGGGGCCTTCACCTTCGTTCTGTCCGCGCTGAAGCTGCCGTCGGTGACCGGGAGTTGTTCCCACCCCACCGGCACAGGGCTGGGCGCCATCCTGTTCCGGCCGCCGATCATGGCGGTGCTGGGCACCATCACCCTGCTCTTCCAGGCCCTGTTGCTCGCGCATGGCGGCCTGACCACGCTCGGCGCCAACGTCTTCTCGATGGCGATCGTCGGACCGTGGGCGGGATACGCCGTCTACCGCCTGCTCCGGCGTTTCGGTGTGCCACTGATGGTCACGGTGTTCTTCGGCGCGTTCGTCGCCGACCTGTCCACCTACTGCGTCACCAGCGTGCAGCTGGCGCTCGCGTTCCCCGACCCGAGCAGCGGCTTCCTGGGCGCGCTCGGCAAGTTCGGCTCCATCTTCGCCGTCACCCAGCTCCCGCTCGCAGTGAGCGAGGGGCTCCTCACGGTCCTGGTCATGCGTCTGCTGGTGCAGTCGAGCAAGGGCGAACTGACCCGGCTCGGTGTGCTCCTGAGCGGCAAGCAGAACCGGACCGAGACCGAGACCGAGGTGGTGGCCCGATGAACCGGAACACGAAGATCAACGCCCTGCTGCTGCTCGTCGTGGCCGCGCTCGCCGTACTGCCGCTGGCCCTCGGCCTCGGCGACCACAAGGAGGAGCCCTTCACGGGCGCCGACGGCGAGGCGGAGACCGCGATCACCGAGATCGAACCGGACTACAAGCCGTGGTTCTCGCCCCTGTACGAGCCGCCGTCCGGCGAGATCGAGTCGGCGCTGTTCTCCCTCCAGGCCGCGCTCGGCGCGGGTGTCCTCGCCTACTACTTCGGTATCCACCGGGGTCGGCGCCAGGGTGAGGAGCGGGCGCGCGCGCAGTTGGACGCGGCCGGGAAGACCGCGCCGGACACTGTGACCAGGGCGGCTTCCGCCGGTGGCGAAGGCTCACCCGAGGACGCCGGGCAGTCCACCACCGGCCGGGTCTGAGCCCCCGTGCTGCCGATCGACGCGGCGGCGCACAGCAGTCGCTGGCGCCACCGCCATCCCGTGGACAAGGCGGTGCTCGGACTGGGGCTCACGGTGCTCGCGATCTCCCTGCCGCCCTGGCCCGGCGCGGCCCTGGTGCTGCTGACCGCGCTCGCCGTGCTGCTGGGCCCGGCGGGCGTACCCGGCCGCCGGCTGTGGCGCGCCTACCGCGTGCCGCTGGGTTTCTGTGTCACCGGGGCGCTGCCTCTGCTCGTCCAGGTCGGCGGGCCCGACGGGTTCGTGACCCTGGCCGGGGGCGGCCCGGTCCGCGCCGGGGAACTGCTGCTGCGCACCTCGGCCGCCTCCCTCGGCGTCCTCCTGTTCGCCTTCACGACACCCATGTCGGACCTGCTGCCGCGGCTGGTGAACGCCGGGGTGCCCGCGCCGGTCGTGGACGTCGCGCTGGTCACGTACCGCATGAGCTTTCTGCTGCTGGACTCCGTGCGCCGGATCCGGGAGGCGCAGGCGGCCCGGCTGGGGCACATCACGCGGGCCGCCACCTGGCGTTCCCTCGCCGGGCTCGGCGCCACCGCGTTCGTGCGGGCCTTCGACCGGGCGGCGCGGCTCCAGACCGGGCTCGCCGGACGGGGTTACGACGGCACCCTACGCGTCCTGGTGCCCGAGGCCCGGGTCTCCGTCCGCTTCACCACGGCCAGTGTCGTGCTCCTCGCGGCCCTGGCCGCGCTCACCCTCGTACTGGAAAGGCCGCTGACATGAGCGAGCCCGTGCTGGTCGCCCTGCGGGGCGCGTCCTTCGCCTACGAGGACGGCCCGGCCGTGCTCAGTGACCTCGACTTCGAGGTGCCCGAGGGGCGGGCGCTCGCGCTGCTGGGCCGCAACGGCAGCGGCAAGACGACGCTGATGCGGCTGCTCAGCGGTGGACTGCGGCCGCGTACGGGCGGGTTGGCGGTCGAGGGGCGGCCCGTCACGTACGACCGCAAGGGGCTGACGCGGCTGCGTACGACCGTGCAGCTGGTCGTCCAGGACCCGGACGACCAGCTGTTCGCGGCGTCCGTCGCGCAGGACGTGTCGTTCGGGCCGCTGAACCTCGGTCTGTCCGACGCGCAGGTGCGGGTGCGGGTGGACGAGGCGCTCGGCGCCCTCGGCATCACCGCGCTCGCCGACCGGCCCACCCATCTGCTCTCCTACGGCCAGCGCAAGCGGACGGCCATCGCCGGCGCGGTCGCGATGCGGCCCCGGGTGCTGATCCTCGACGAGCCGACCGCGGGGCTCGACCCCGACGGCCAGGAACGGCTGCTTGCCACGCTGGACGAGCTGCGCGGGTCCGGCACCACGGTCGTGATGGCCACGCATGACGTGGACCTCGCCCTGCGGTGGGCCGACGACGCGGCGCTGCTCACCCCGTCCGGAGCGCGCACGGGCCCGGTGGCCGCGATGCTCGCCCGCACGGATCTCCTCCAGCAGGCGGGACTTCGACTCCCCTGGGGTATCGCGGTCGGTCAACTCCTGCGTAGCCAGGGGAGGTTGAGGGACGATACGCCCGGTCCGCGCACCCCGGACGAGCTGGCCGCGATGGCGGCGGCGGGCACCGAACCCGCGCCGCGCCTGCCTCAGATCCGCAGGCCGTAGGTGCGGACGGCGGTGCCCGCGAAGACCTCCCGGTATTCGGTGTCGTTCAGTGCGGACATCAGCACACCGGCCACGTCGAGGACTTCGACATAGTCGGAGGCGAGTTGGCAGACGGGCCAGTCGGATCCGAACATCAGCCGGTCGGGGCCGAAGGCGTCCAGCACGGTGTCGGCATACGGGACGAGGTCCGCCACGCGCCAGGAGTCCCAGTCGGCCTCCGTGACCAGGCCGGAGAGCTTGCACACGGTGTTCGGCAGGGCGGCCAGCCGCCGTATCTCCCCCGCCCACGGCTCCAGTTCGCCGGTGGCGACGGGCGGCTTGGCCAAGTGGTCCAGGACGAAGGTGAGTTCGGGGAGCCGGGCCGCCGCCTCCGCTGCCGCGGGGAGCTGGTGGGGCTTGACCAGCAGGTCGTAGGCGAGTCCCGCGTCGGCGACGGCGGCCAGGCCGCGCAGTACGTCCGGGCGCGTCAGCCAGCGCGGGTCGGGTTCGCCCTGCACCTGGTGGCGGATGCCCACCAGGAACTCTCCGCCGGGGCATTCCCGCAGTTCGGTGAGTGCGTCGGCGACAGCGGGAGAGGCGAGGTCGGTCCAGCCGACGACCCCGGCCACCAGGGCGCTGCCGGCGGCCAGGGCCAGGAACTCGGGGGTCTCCTCGGGCACGGTGATCGTCTGTACCAGCACCGTGGCGGCGACATCGGTCGAGCGCGCCGCCGATTCCAGCTCGGAGAGGGTGAAGTCGCGGCGCAGCGGGGCGAGTTCGGGCCCGGTGATCCAGTCCTGGTCACGGACGGACAGGTCCCACACATGGTGGTGCGCGTCGACGGTCCTCGGGCCGGTGTCCGTGTCGGTCATAGTGCCCACACCACGGGCAGCCCTGCCTCTGAGCCCTCGGCCGAGTAGTCGTGGACGACGTCGAGCAGGTCGGCCATGCGGGCCTGCCAGGCGATGTTGACCGGCAGTTTCTCCAGCTCGGCGATCATCGCCGGGTAGTCCTTCACCTCCAGCAGGTGGAAGAGGTCGGTGCCGCTGCGCCAGATCGTCCACTCGTTCACCCCCGCCGCACGGATGGCGGCGGTCAGCTCCTCGGGGACCTCGCGGTGCGCCGCCTCGTACTCCTCGACGCGGTCGGCGCGGACCTTGGTGTGCAGGGCGACCCTCACGACGGCTCCTTGGGCGACGGGGCGGGAACGGGGACGGGGACGGGGACGTCCGCGGCGAGCAGACCTTCCGCACGCAGGTCGTCCCAGAGGGCGGCCGGTACGGGGCCGCGCAGTTGCTCCACGGTGTCGCGTACCTCGTCCGGTGAGCGGGCGCCGGTGAGGACGCCCGCGACGGCCGGGTGGCCGAGGGGGAAGCGAAGTGCGGCGGCTCGCAGGGGCACACCGTGGCGTTCGGTGACCGTCTTCAGGCGCCGGGCCCGGTCGAGTACGGAGGCCGGGGCGGGCGCGTAGTCGTAGGTGGCTCCCGGCTTCGGGTCGGTGAGCAGACCGGAGTTGAAGACGCCGCCGATGAGTACGCTGCGGCCCCGGGTGGTGGCCTCGGGGAGCAGTTCGGCGAGGCCTTCCTGTTCCAGGAGGGTGTAGCGGCCGGCGAGGAGGACGACGTCGATGTCGGTCTCGCGCAGGAAGCGGGCCGGGAGCGCGGTCTGGTTCATGCCGACGCCGATCGCGCCGACGACGCCTTCGCCGCGCAGCCGTTCCAGTGCCGGGTAGGCCTCACGGAGGGCCTGTTCGGCGTGGTCGTCGGGGTCGTGGAGCAGGACGATGTCCACCCGGTCCAGACCGAGCCGGTCCAGGCTGGCTTCGAGGGAGCGGCGGACGCCGTCGGCGCTGAAGTCCCAGACGCGGCGGTGGGTGGCCGGGACGGCGAAGCCGTTGGCCAGGTCGTCGCCGCCCCTCTCTCCGCCCACGTCTCCGCTTCCGTCTCGGCTTCCGTCGTTGGGCACCAGCAGGCGCCCGACCTTGGTGGAGACGGTGTACGCGTCCCGGGGGCGGTCCTGGAGGGCGGCGCCCAGGCGGCGTTCGGACAGGCCGAGCCCGTAGTGGGGGGCGGTGTCGAAGGTGCGGATGCCGGCGTCCCAGGCGGCGTCGATCGCCGCGGCGGCGTCCTCGTCGGTCACCGACCGGAAGAGGTTGCCGATGCTCGCGGCGCCGTACGCCAGTTCGGTGACGCGGACGCCGGTGCCGCCGAGGGTCCTGGTCCTCATGAACCCGCCGGGCGGACCCGGAGTCCCTGCATGCCGCCGTCGACGGCGAGGGCGGTGCCGGTGACGGAGGCAGCCGCGGGGCTCGCCAGATAGACGACGGCGGCGGCGACCTCGTCCGCGGTGACCAGGCGGCCCATGGGCTGGCGGGCGTTGAGGGCGGCGCGCTCGGCCTCGGGGTCGTCGGCGGAGTCGAGGAGCCGGCCGATCCAGGGGGTGTCGGCGGTGCCGGGGTTGACGCAGTTGACGCGGATGCCCTCGCGGACGTGGTCGGCGGCCATCGCGAGGGTCAGCGAGAGGACGGCGCCTTTGCTGGCGGAGTACAGCGCGCGCTGCGGCAGGCCGGCGGTGGCGGCGATGGAGCAGGTGTTGACGATCGCCGCGTGGGAGGAGCGCCGCAGGTAAGGCAGGGCGGCTCGGCTGGTACGGACCATGCCGAGGACGTTGACGTCCAGGACGCGGTGCCACTGGAGGTCGGGGTTGTCCTCGACGGTGCCCTGCGCGCCGATGCCCGCGTTGTTCACGACGATGTCCAGTCCGCCGAGCCGTTCGGCGGCCTCCGCCACGGCGGCCCGTACCGAGGCGTCGTCGGTGACATCGGCCTTGAGGCCGAGCAACGGTTCGCGCACGCCGGCGGGTTCGAGGTCGAGCACGGCCACCGCGGCGCCCCGGGCGGCCAGCAGCCGGGCCGTGGCGAGCCCGATACCGGACGCGCCACCGGTGACGATCGCCTTGAGACCTGCCGGCTCACCTGACTGATGGCCTGTCGGCTCACCCGTCGGGTCACCTGTCGGAGCGCCTGTCTGCTCGGTCATGCGACTTCCTCCCGTCCAGCGAGATCGGCGGCCCAGAACGTGCCGTCCGGGTAACGGTATTCCGCGAGCGACTCGGGGTGCATGGTGGCGGAGAAGCCCGGGGCCGAGGGGGCGACGTAGTGGCCCTCCCGCATCACCACGGGTGCGGTGAAGTGCTCGTGGAGGTGGTCGACGTACTCGATGACCCGGTTCTCGGTGGTGCCGGAGAGGGTCAGGTAGTCGAACATCGACAGGTGCTGGACCAGTTCGCACAGTCCGACGCCGCCGGCGTGCGGGCATACCGGCACGCCGAACTTGGCGGCGAGCAGCAGGATCGCGAGGTTCTCGTTGACTCCGCCGACGCGGGCGGCGTCGATCTGGAGGACGTCGATGGCGCCGGCCTGGAGGAGCTGCTTGAAGATGATGCGGTTCTGGACGTGTTCGCCGGTGGCGACCTTCACCGGGGTGACCGCCTGGCGGACGGCGGCGTGCCCGAGGATGTCGTCGGGGCTGGTGGGCTCCTCGATCCAGTACGGGTCGAACTCGGCGAGGGCGCTGGTCCACTCGATCGCCTCGCCGATGTTCCAGCGCTGGTTGGCGTCGATGGCGATGCGGATGCCGTCGCCGACGGCGGCCCGTGCGGTGCGCATGCGGCGCAGGTCGTCGGCGAGGTCGGCGCCGACCTTGAGCTTGATCTGGGTGAAGCCGTCGGCGACGGCCTGCTTGGCCAACCGGGTGAGCTTCTCGTCCGAGTAGCCGAGCCAGCCGGGGGAGGTGGTGTAGCCGGGGTAACCGCGCTCCAGCAGGGTCGCCTCGCGCTCGGCGAGACCGGTCCGGCCCTCGCGCAGGAGGGTGAGGGCGTCCTCGGGGGTGAGGGCGTCGGCGATGTAGCGGAAGTCGACCTGGGAGATGAGCCATTCGGGGTCGGCGTGGGCGAGCAGCCGCCACAGGGGCTGCCCGGCGCGCTTGGCGGCCAGGTCCCACACAGCGTTGACGACGGCGCCGATGGCCATGTGCATCACGCCCTTCTCGGGGCCCAGCCAGCGCAGCTGGCTGTCCCCGATCAGGTCGCGGCTGACCGAGCCCGGGTCGGCGCACAGCTCTTCCACCGAGCGGCCCACGAGGTGGTCCCGCAGGGCGCCGATCGCGGCGACCTGGACATCGTTGCCGCGGCCGATGGTGAAGGTGAAGCCGTGGCCTTCGAGGCCGTCACCGGCGTCGGTGCTCAGCACGACGTAGGCGGCCGAGTAGTCGGGGTCCGGGTTCATCGCGTCGGACCCGTCCAGCTCCCGCGAGGTGGGGAACCGGACGTCGAAGGTGTCGACCCCGGTGATCCGGGCGATCCGGGTGGGGGTTTCAGTCAAGGGAGTGCCTTTCACGCTTGTCACGCTTGGCCGAAGGTCTGGCGCTGGCCACCGAGCCCGTCGACAGAGAGTTCGACCGTGTCGCCGGGGCGGAGATAGGGGGTGCCGGGCAGGCCGAGGGCCACGCCCGCCGGCGTACCGGTGTTGATCACGTCGCCCGGCTCCAGCACCATGTACTGGCTGAGGTAGGCCACGAGGTGGTGGACCGGGAAGATCATGTCGCTGGTGTGGCCGTCCTGGCGCTTGACGCCGTTGACGCTCAGGTGCAGTCCGAGGTTCTGGGGGTCGCCGACCTCGTCGGCGGTCACCAGCCAGGGGCCGAGCGGGTTGAACGTCTCGCAGGACTTGCCCAGGTCCCACTGCGAGGAGTACTCCAGCTGGAACTCGCGCTCGGAGACGTCATGGCTGACCGCGTACCCCGCGATCACCCCCGCCGCCTCCCCGGGGCCCTCCAGATAGCGGGCCTGTCGTCCGACGACGACCGCCAGTTCCACTTCCCAGTCGGTCTTCACCGAGCCGCGCGGGATCAGCACCTCGTCGTACGGGCCGACGACCGTGCCCGGGTCCTTCATGAACACCACGGGGCGGGGCGGGATCGCGGCCCCGGTCTCGGCGGCGTGGTCGCGGTAGTTCAGCCCGACGCAGACGATCTTCCCGGGGCGGGCGACAGGGGCGCCGATCCGCAGACCCGCCGGGTCGAGTCCGGGGAGCGCGTCCTCCGCGATCGCCGCGCGGGCCCGGTCGACACCGTCCGACGCGAGGAAGGCGCCGTCTATGTCGGAAGTCACGGAGGACAGATCCAGCAGCCGGCCGTCGTCGGTGCGGACGGCGGGCCGCTCCTCGCCCGGGGCGCCGACTCGTAGCAGTTTCACCGGGGTAGCTCCCTTGCCATGGAGGTCCTTCATTCAGTCGGTCGTTCAGTCGGCCATTCATCGGAGGAATGGCGCACCGGTGACTGTAAGGCCAGTTCGGCGGACTGACAACGCATTCCTCGGATGTATTTGACCGACAGGGAGCACCTCCCTACCAATGAGTCCGATGTGTCCGAAATCACCTGATGACATGTCCCGTGCGCCTCAAGATCCAGACGGGCAATTCGTTGCCGATACCCCCTTGTCGATCCCGGCAATGCCGTCGTAACGTCCTGGACGTCCGAGATACATCGGAGGAATCGCCCCATCTGATTCGGGGCCTCCACACTCCGGTGCTCGTTCTCCGCACTCCCACTCTCCCCGCCCCTCGGGCGAGAGCACCCCTCCCCCGGTCGCCCCGTGGGGCTCCCCCGTCCTGGTCAAGGAGAGAACCCGGCCATGAAGCTCGCTCGCACCCGCTCCACCGCCGTAGCGGCCTGTGCCGTCGCGGCCCTCAGCCTGCTCACCGCGTGCAACCGCGACAGCTCCGGATCCGCCGCCTCGGGCGACGACAAGCCCGCCATCGGGATCGACCTGCCGCGCTCCGACTCGGACTTCTGGAACTCCTACGCGGAGTACCTGAAGAAGGACGTCAAGTCCGAGGACATCAACGCGCTGCCGCTCAGCAACTCCCAGAACGACGTGACCAAGCTGGTCGCCAACGTGCAGGTGTTCCAGAACACGGGTGCCAAGGCCGTCGTCATGGCCCCCCAGGACACCGGCGCGATCGCCTCCACCCTGGACACCCTCGCCTCGAAGAAGATCCCCGTGGTCAGCGTCGACACCCGGCCCGACAAGGGCGACGTCTACATGGTCGTGCGCGCCGACAACCGGGCCTACGGCACCAAGGCCTGCGAGTTCCTCGGCGAGCAGCTCGGCGGCAAGGGCAAGGTCGCCGAGCTTCAGGGCGCGCTGGACTCGATCAACGGACGCGACCGGTCCGAGGCGTTCGCCGAGTGCATGAAGGAGAAGTTCCCGAAGATCCAGGTCTTCGAGCTGCCCACCGACTGGAAGGGTGACGTGGCCTCCGCCAAGCTGCAGTCGACGCTCGCCCAGCACCCGGACCTGAACGGCATCTACATGCAGGCCGGCGGTGTCTTCCTGCAGCCCACCCTCGCCCTGCTGGAGCAGAAGGGCCTGCTCAAGCCGGCGGGCCAGAAGGGCCACATCTCGATCATCTCCAACGACGGCATCCCGCAGGAGTTCGACGCCATCCGCAAGGGCCAGATAGACGCCACGATCTCCCAGCCCGCCGACCTGTACGCCAAGTACGCGCTGTACTACGCCCAGGCCGCGGCCGAGGGCAAGACCTTCAAGGCGGGCAAGACCGACCACGGCTCCACGATCGTCGAGATCCCGAACGGCCTGGAGGACCAGCTGCCGGCCCCGCTGGTGACCAAGGACAACGTGGACGACAAGTCCCTGTGGGGCAACAACGTCGGCTGACGGCCGGCCGGAGGGACAGCCGGATCGGGCTGTCCCTCCCGCCCCGGGTCGCGGCGCTCGGCCCGCACCCTCGCAATCGACTTCCACGAAGGACGGTATCCACCATGGCGGACACCGCGACCGCCCCGGCGGGCGGCGGCGGAAACCCGGCCGCCGGGAGCCACGCCCCGGTGGCCGAGGCCACCGGAATCAGCAAGAGGTTCGGCGCCACCGTCGCGCTGCGCGACGCCCGGATCACCATCGCGCCGGGCGAGGCGCACGCGCTCGTCGGCCGCAACGGCGCCGGAAAGTCGACACTGGTGTCCATTTTGACCGGACTCCAGCCGGCCGACACCGGCACCCTGCGCTACGCGGGCGAACCGGCACCCCCCGTCGGGGACATCGACGCCTGGCGTTCCAAGGTCGCCTGCGTCTACCAGAAGTCCACGATCATCCCGGACCTGACCGTCGCCGAGAACCTCTTCCTCAACCGGCAGAGCGGCGGCCCGATGCAGCCAATCCGCTGGAAGCAACTGCGGGGGCGCGCCGAGGAGTTGCTCGGTGAGTACGGCGTGGACGTCGACGCCGGCGCGCGGGCGAGGGAGCTCACCGTCGAGCAGCGGCAGTTCGTGGAGATCGCGCGGGCGCTGTCGTTCGGCGCGCGCTTCATCATCCTGGACGAGCCGACCGCGAAGTTCGACGCCCGCGGCATCACCCGGCTCTTCGACAAGCTCCGCGACCTCCGCCGGCAGGGCGTCGCCTTCCTCTTCATCTCCCACCACCTCCAAGAGGTCTACGACCTCTGCACCACTGTCACGGTCTACCGCGACGCGGCGCACATCCTCACCGCGCCCGTGGCCGAACTCGGCCACCAGGCGCTGGTGGAGGCCATGACCGGGGAGTCCACCAGCACCGCGCCGACCACGGAAGGCGGCCGTAGCGCCGTGCGGACCGACTCCGCCGAGCTGCTGAGGGTCGAGGGCCTGACGCTGTCCGGCGGCTGCCGCGACCTGTCCCTGTCGGTGCGCGCCGGCGAGGTGGTCGGGCTCGCCGGCGCGACGGCCAGCGGCAATGTGCAGGTGGGCGAGGCGGTCGCCGGACTCCACCGCGCCGAGGACGGCAGGATCTCGGTCGCCGGCAGGAGCGTGCGCACCGGCAGTGTGCCGTCCGCCCTCGCCGCCGGCGTCGGTTTCGTCCCCGAGGACCGCCACCTCCAGGGGCTGGTCAACAACCGCAGCGTGGCGGAGAACGCGACGCTCACCGTCACCGACCAGCTCGGCCCGTTCGGCACCGTACTGCCCTCCAGGACCAGGGCCTTCGCCCAGCGCATGATCCGGGACCTCGACATCAAGACACCCGGCGAGGCCACCCCCGTGTCGGCGCTCTCGGGCGGCAACCAGCAGAAGGTCGTCGTCGCCCGGGCGCTGGCCACCGACCCGAAGGTGCTGGTGGCCATCCGCCCCACCAACGGGGTGGACGTCAAGTCCAAGGAGTTCCTGCTGCGCCGGATCCGGCAGATCACGGACGGCGGGAAGGCCGCGCTGATCGTCTCCGACGAACTGGACGACCTGAAGGTGTGCGACCGGCTCGTGGTCATGTTCCACGGGCGGGCCGTCGCCGAGTTCGCGAGCGGCTGGACGGACGAGCAGGTGGTCGCCGCCATGGAGGGCGTGGGCGGCCGAGCCGACGCGTCCGACACCGACCGGGCCGAAACATCCGACACCACCGAAGAGCACGGAAGGTAGGCATGTCCGCCACCACTGATGTCACCGAACCCACAGCGGACGTGACGCCGAAGACCGCCGGGGACACCCGCCGCGGACTCGGCATCGGTCGCTTCCGCGAGCTGTCCCTGGTCCCGGCCATCCTCGTCCTGGGGCTGATCGGCTTCATCGTCTCGCCGGCCTTCCTCACCGCCGACAACCTCATCGGTGTGGCCCAGCAGTCCACCGAGCTGAGCCTGCTGGTGCTGGCCACCGCACTGATCCTGGTCTGCGGCCGGATGGACCTGTCCCTGGAGTCCACCATCGGCGTGGCTCCCGTCATCGCCGTATGGCTGGTCCTGCCCACCAGCGGCGCCCGGTTCACGGGCCTCGGACTGCTGCCCGAGTGGACGGCCGTCCCGCTCTGTCTGCTGGTGGGCGTGGTGATCGGGGCCGTCAACGGGTTCCTGATCCTCAAGCTGCGCCTCAACGGGTTCATCGTCACCCTCGGCATGCTGACCATGCTGCGCGGACTCCAGGTCGCCCTCTCGGAGGGCCAGTCCATCGTGGAACTGCCGTCCTCCTTCACCTACCTCGGCAAGGCGTCCTGGCTGGGTGTACCGGCCGCGATCTGGATCTGCGTGATGCTGTTCGCGCTCGGCGGCAGCGCGCTGGCCTGGCTGCGGCACGGCCGGGCGCTGTACGCGATCGGTGGCAACGCCGAGGCGGCTCGCACCGCCGGTATCCGGGTGGACCGGATCGTGTGGGGGGTACTGATCCTCGGCAGTGTGCTGGCCGCGTTCGCCGGCATCCTCTACAGCGGGCACTACGGGTCCATCTCCGCCACCCAGGGCAGCGGCTGGATCTTCCAGGTCTTCGCCGCGACCGTCATCGGCGGCGTGAGCCTCAACGGCGGCAAGGGCACGGTGTTCGGCGCCCTCACCGGTGTGCTGACGCTGCAGCTCGTCGTGAACGTGATGACGCTCGCGGGTGTGCCGCCGCTGTGGAACCAGTTCCTCAACGGCGCGATCATCATCGTCGCGCTGATCATCTCCCGCTTCGCCTCCGGCGAGAAGCAGGAGTAGGCGCTGTACAGGAAGGCACCCTCGTGGCACTGACGGACGAGGCGATGGACAAGATCAAGGCGATGATCGTGGCCGGCGAGCTGGCCCCGGGCTCCCGCCTCCCCAAGGAGGAGATCCTCGCCGCACAGCTCGGCCTCTCCCGCAGTTCGCTGCGGGAGGCGGTCCGGGCGCTGACCGCCATGCGCATCCTGGTCACCCGACAGGGCGACGGCACGTACGTGTCCAGCCTCGAACCCCATCTCCTGCTGGAGTCGCTCTCCTTCGCCTCGGACGTCTCCCAGGGACACACGGCCCTGCAACTCCTCCAGGTACGACGGCTGCTGGAACCCCAGGCCACCGGCGTGGCCGCCGCCCTCCTCACCGACGCGGACCTCCAGGAGCTCGGCACCATCCTGGAGCGGTCGCGGTCCGCCGCCACGGTCGAGGAGTTCGTCGGCCACGACATCGCCTTCCATCTGCGCATCGTGGCGGCGGTCGGCAACCCCGTCCTGTCCATGCTGCTGCGGGTCCTCTCCACCCGCACGCAGCGCGTCCGCATCGTCCGCGGCACCCGGACCGGGCGGGCCGTGGAACACGCCCACCGGGAGCACGAAGCGATCCTCCGCGCCCTGCGGACCCGCGACGCCGCGCTGGCGGTCTCCGCCGCGGCGGTCCATGTCGCCGAGGTGGAACAGTGGCTGGCGGCCGACCTCGACGAGGACCCCTGCCGTACCTTGGCCTTGGACGGCTGACGGACTGTCACATACCGGTGGCGTCCACCAGCTTGCCGAGGTCGACGAACTTGAAGCCGGTGGCTGTGCGGGTGCCGCCCTCGCCGTCCGGTACGCCGGGGGTCTCCTGGCCGTCCTGGACGACGAGGAGGCCGCGCGGGTAGCGGCTGCCCAGCGGGACGTTGAGGACGGCGGCGCCATCGCACTCCTCCACACTGTCGAGCGAATCCGACGCGGCGCCGATCCGGAAACCGCCCTCGTACTCGTTGCCCTCGCTCACCTCACGGTCGTACAGGGCGAAGGTGTCGTCGCCCTGGCCAGAGGCGAGCAAGTAGCCGTCCCCGTCCCGCTCCTGATAGAGGGTCAGGCCCTCGACGTCGGCCGACAGCCGCCTTCCGCCGTAGCCGGGGTCGGTGCCCGGCGCGCACTCCTCGGTCTCCTCGTCGTACGTTCCGGGGACGCCGTACTCCTTCACCTTGTCCACCAGGACGGGCTTGCCGGTGAGGTCGGCGCGCAGGCGCCAGATGCCGATGTCCTCCTGTCCGGCGTAAAGGGTGCCGGTGGCCGGGTCGACGACCATGCCCTCGACCTGCGGGAGTTCATCGGGTTCGCCGCAGGGGTGCCAGGTCGTGCCGTCGGGGAGGCGGAAGGAGGCGGGCAGGTCGAGGGTGCGGACCTTGCGGTAGCCGACCTTGCCGTTCGCCGCCGGCAGGAGTTCGAGCAGAGCGAGACGGGTGCGCTCACGCCGGCTGACGAGGGCATACGTACGGCCGGTGGCCCTGTCCGTCCAGGTGGCGAGGCCGTACGCGGTGCGCTGGTCGTTGATCTCGGCCTGGTCGACGGAGAACACGGGGGCGGCGGCCGGGTCGGTGACGTCGGTCAGGGGGCCGTTCGGGCGGGAGGGGTCGATGCGGTAGAACCGCAGCCGGTCGTTGCCCCGGTCGCTGACCACCGCCACGTCGGCCCGGCCGGTGGAGGTGCGCAGGCCGGTGACGAGGTCGACGTTGTTGAAGCGGCCGGGGGCTCCGTCCGCCGTCGGCGGCTTTGGCGCGGGCAGCGACTGCACGAGGCGGGCGTCCAGGTCGTAGACGCGCAGGCCGCCCTCCTTGGCGGTGGCGACGACGAGGCTGCGGCCGGGGTCTGCGGGGTTCCGCCAGATCGCCGGGTCGTCGGCGTCGGAGTTGCCGCCGGCCTCGTCGTCGTAGAGCGCCGCCGACTCACCGGTGGCGGTCACGGTCGGCAGGCCGGACGTGCCCGCTCCCGCCGGGGCCGCCGCGAGGAGGGTGGTCAGCGCGGTGGCCGAGGCGAGAAGGGCGACTCTTCGAGCGGTGCGGGGCGTTCTCACAGGCTTTCGCTTCCTTACCGTCGTGAATGACCGTCATGACTTCATCACGGCCATGACCGATGAATGACCGTCATGATCGCCATCGAATGTCGGGGACATGCAGATGGTGCGGAGAGAAGCTTGCGCGCAGGAGGACGCGGCCTGTCCATGACGTCATGGTCAATCGGCTCCGGTTTGGCCGAAGTTCGCCCGGCCGTCGCCCGATCCGACGGTTGCGCGGCGGTCGACGGCCCCCGCCAGGGGGCCGACGCGGACCTGTCCGACGTCACCTGACGTAGCGGGCCGGCCGGGTGGTGACGTGGAGGCCGTACTCCAGGGGGCCGCGGCGGAAGCGTCGGGTCCAGGCGGTCGCGAGCAGCAGCGCGGTCACGCTGTGGACGAGCAGGTCGACGAGGGCCGGGCCGGTCTCCTCCGCCATGCCGAACACCCGGATGGCGAGGATGTGCAGGACGTACGCGGTCAGGGCCGTCATTCCGACGGCGCGGACGGGGGTGGCGAGGCGTCGCAAGCGTGGCAGCCGGTCCATGGCGGTGACACACAGCACCACGAGGAGCAGTGCGACGCCGGTGTTGCCGAGGATGGAGAACGTCGTCTGGCTGTGCGGCGCGCCCACCAGGAGCCAGGCCGCCGGGGTGTCGTCGTTGAGGTGGCCGACCGTGTCGGACCACCAGGCCGAGGCGGCCGAATCGCCGTCCGTCGCTGCGGCGACGGTGGCGCGCGCGTGCGGGACGAGGCGGAGCGCCAGCCAGGAGCCGCCGTAGCCGAGCCCGGTCAACGCCGCCCCGGTGACGGCCAGTTGGGTGCGGACGGTGCTCCGGCTGAGGTCGAGCCGGGCCACCGCCATGCCCGCGAGCATGAACGACAGCCAGGTGAGCACGGGGTACTCGCCCGTGAACAGCAGTTCCATGAAGCCGTCCGTGTCGCTGATCCGGGCCAGTGGATCCCAGGCGATGACCGTGTCCGCCCAGCTCCCCTCCTCGATCGACAGCCGTATCAGGTACAGGACTTGGGGCATCACGAGCGCGCCGACGGCGGCGACGGCCGCGAGCGTTCCGGCCCGCAGCCGGTACAGCGGGAGTACGGCGAGGAAGGTCAGGCCGTAGAAGGCGAGGATCACGTCGACGTCGGTGTCGAGGGCGGTCAGGGCGAACCCCAGGACGATCAGGACGACGGAACGGATGACCATCCGGGCCACCGCCTGCCGTCCGGCGCGCCCGGTGCGGGGTTCCGGGCGGCCGGTGATCAGCACGAGGGTGAAGCCGGCGAGCAGCGCGAACAGGGCGGAGGAACGCCCCCGTGCCAGCTCCAGGACGAACCCCAGCGGGCCGCCGGTCTCGGGGTCCGGGCCGACATGGGCGGCGTACATGCCGAAGACGGCGAGGCCACGGGCGAGATCGATGCCGACGAGCCGTCCGGCCGACGGCGCCCGGGAGACGACAGCCGGGCGGCCGCCCTCTTCGACGCCGGGCGCGGCGGGAGGTACGGAAGTGGGCCCCGCGGCGGGTACGGAGGTGAGCCCCGCGGCGGGAGCGGAGGCGGGGGCAGGGGCGGGAGCGGAGGCGGGGGCAGGGGCGGTGGTGGGCACGGTGGTCGGCTTCGACGACAAGCCCGATGACGTCTCTGGTGTCATGGACTTCAGCGTCGGGGGCGTGTCGGGCGCGTGCCCATCCGGCGAGTGGCCGGGTATTTCCCGCCGATCAGCCGGAGCCACCCCCGCCAGGTGACGGGAAACCGGTACGAAAAGGAACCTGCGGGCGGCCCTGGACGTCGTACCGGTCCGGCGGTGGTCCGGCGGCGAGCGGAGCACGGGTGATCCGGGTACTGGTGGTCGACGACGAGGCCCTGATCCGCACGGGCTTCGAGCACATCCTCAACTCCGCGGACGGCATCGACGTCGTGGCGGCGGTCCCCGGCGGCCGGGCCGTGCACGCCGTACGGGAGCTGCGCCCCGAGGTCGTCCTGCTGGACATCCGGATGCCGGACGTGGACGGGCTGACCGTCCTCGCCGAACTCCGCAGACTGCCGCGCCCTCCCGTGGTGGCCATGCTCACCACCTTCGACATGGACGAGTACGTGGCGGCGGCCCTGCAGTCGGGGGCGGCCGGCTTCCTCCTCAAGGACACCGATCCCGAGCAACTGCCGTACCTCGTACGCACTTTGGCGGCCGGGGGCATCGTCCTGTCGTCCCGGGTGACCCGCACCGTCGTCGACGGCTACCTGGACAACGGGCCCCGGGAGGCCGCCGGCCGGCTCGTCGACCGGCTGACCGAGCGCGAGCGTGCCGTACTCGTCCTCATCACCGAGGGGCTGTCCAACACCGACATCGGCGAGCGGATGCATCTGAGCACCGGGACGGTCAAGGACCATGTGAGCGCCCTGCTCACCAAGCTGGAGGTGGGCAGCCGCGTCCAGGCGGCCCTGCTGGCCGAGCGCGCCGGCCTGCTCAGGCCACAGCGCGCGCCCGGCCCAGAAGGAGAGGGCGCGTGACGTCCCGTGGGACGGGTCGGCGGATGAACTCCCGTACGGGGGTTGCACGGCCGACGTCCGGTGCGGCGGAACGGCTGATGGCGTCCCCCGCGCCGCCCGCGCCCGTGATGGACACCGTCCTGGTCACGGTGTCGCTGCTGGACGTGTGGATCCATGACGTGGGCACCCATCACCCCCGGGAGCTGGCCTGCGCCCTGCTCGCGACGTCCGCGCTCGTCCTGCGCCGCCGGCTGCCGCTGCCGACGTTCCTGCTCACGCTGCCGACCGCCTTGTTCACGGACGCCGTGTTCGCCACGCTGGTGGCGCTCTACACCCTCGCCTCGCGCACCCACCACCGGGTCCTGCTGGCCGTCTGCGCGGTGGGGTTCGCGGTCTGCGACCTCACCTGGTGGTCGTGGCCGTCACCGGAGTTCGCCGACCTGTCCGACCGCCAGGCGCTGATCCCGGTCTCGTACAGCCTGGCGCAGGCGACCGCGCCCCTCTTCCTGGGGCAGCTCGTGCAGGCCCGCCGGGAGTTGTCGCTGCGGCTCGTCGAGGTGTCGGAGGCACGTGAACACGAGCGGCTGCTGCTCGCGCAGGGCGTCCTCGCGAGGGAACGCGCCCAGCTCGCCCGGGAGATGCACGACGCCGTCTCCCACCAGGTCAGCCTGATCGCCGTGCGGGCCGGGGCCCTCCAGGTCGGCAGCCGGGACCCGGAGGCGAAGGAGGCCGCGGCCACGATCCGGCTGCTCAGTGTGCAGACCCTGGACGAGCTGCGGCACATGGTCGGCATACTGCGCGCCTCCGGCAGCCGTCCCACCGAGCTGACCCCGCAGCCCTCGCTCGCCGACCTCGACCGGCTCGTCACCGGCAGCGGCATCGAGACCGACCTGCGCACGGAGCTGCCGGCCGACCTCCCGCCGCCGGTGCAGCGCGCCGTCTACCGCACCGTGCAGGAAGCCCTCACCAACATCCGCAAGCACGCCCCGGGTGCCACGGCCACCATCCGCATCCGGCACCAGGACGGCACCGTCCGCGCCACCGTCACCAACACCGCCCCCGGCCGCCCCGCCCTCTCCCTCCCCGGTGCCCACCACGGCCTCATCGGCCTGCGCCAGCGAGCCGAACTCCTCGGCGGAACGGTCACGTCCGGGCACCTGGGGAACGGCGGCTACGAACTCCGTCTGGAGCTTCCGGTGAACGGGACGCACTGAGCCGGTCCCGGTCCTCGCCGGCATGGACCGCTGGGGTCGCGGCTGATGCGTGTTGCCGCAACGCCCGACCGCCCGCGCTCCGTTGACCTGCGGACGGGCGTGTTGCGGAAGCGGATACGAAAGGCCGCAACGGTGTCGATCGTTGCCGCTTCGCCGTTTTCCCGGCGCAACGCCCGCATCCCCCTACATCCTGTGATTCCCCTTACGGCGCCTCATCCGGAGCGCGCCGTTGCAGCCGGTGTCCGGCTGAGGGCCGAAAGAGGAGCGATGGATCGTTTACGGCTGCCGAAGAAGTTGGTGTGGTTGCTGGTCACCGCCTTGTCGGTCGGAGCGGGCGCCGGTGTGCTGTCGACACTGGCCGGCGACGGGGCGGCGCGCAGCGTCCTGTGCGGACTGGCCGCCCTCGGAGGCACCGTTCAGGTCCTCCACCTGGTGCTCGCGCACAGCGTCTTCGACGACGCGGGCACCCGGCGCCGGCCGCGCACGAAGGCTGATGACCGCCGTGGGTGAACTCCGGCCGCTGGCCCGCGATCTGACCCCGGAGTCCCGCGCCCTGGCCCAGGCGCTCCGCGAACTGTTCGAAGGACTGCCGGTTTCGATACGCCGTTACGCGGCCCGGCGCACCCGGGACGCCGGCACCTTCTCCCGGTACCTGAACGGCACCCGTATCCCGCCGTGGGACGTGGTGACGGACCTGTTCACCGATGTCGCCGAACACCGCGGCGTGGCGGCCACACCGGAAGCCATCGAACTCGTACGGCGGTTGCACGGCGCCGCCGTCGAGAGCGGCCCGACGTCGAGGCTCGCGATGGAGGAGCTGGAACAGCAACTCGCCGAGGCGGACCGGACATCGCGCCGTTCCACCGCGCGCGGTGACGCCCTCGGCGACGCGCTGCTGGACCGCAAGCATCGCATCGCCGACCTCGAAGTGCGGCTCAGCCAGCTGGAAGCGGCCTGGAACGCCGAACGGGAGCGGGCCGACCGCCTGGCCGCCGCCAACCCCGACTTCACCGAACTGCTGCGCGAGCGGGACCGGTTGCAGGGCGAAGTGGTTCGGCTGTCCGCCGACCTCGACGACGCCCGCAAGCAACGCGACGGCGCCGAGGAACGCTGCGACCTCCTCGAACGCCAGCTGGAGGCCGTCGAACAGGTCCAGCAGACCGCCGCGACCCTCCCCGCGGCCCCGCAGACCATGCCCAAGATCCTCATCGTCGACGACCAGCCGGACAACCTGCTGGCCATGACCGCCGTGCTCTCCACCCTCGACCAGGAACTCGTCGCCGTCTCCTCCGGCCAGGAGGCGCTCAAGGCGCTCCTCGACAACGACGACTTCGCCGTGATCATCATGGATGTGCAGATGCCCGACATGGACGGCTACGAGACCGCCGCCCACATCAAACGCCGCCCCCGCAACCGCGACGTCCCCATCATCTTCCTCACCGCGATCGGCGCCGACCCCGAACACTCCGCCCGCGGCTACGCCGCCGGCGCCGTCGACTACATCGGCAAGCCCTTCGACCCCTGGGCCCTGCGCGCCAAGGTGGCGGTGTTCACCGGCATCTATCTCGAACGCCGTCTCGCCGGGGAGAGGTAGGGCGGTAGGGCAGGCACGCCGGGGGCGCCGGGGCGACCGGCTCCTCGCGGCCGGACCTGACCGCGGGACCGGATGGCCCGCGCTCACTGAGCGGCTCCTTCGTCCGTAGACTCTGCGGGAACGTTTTCCACCACGCGGGAGGAGACCGGATGGAGCCGGCGCCGCCTCGCCGCGTCACGATCGTCGATGTCGCGCGGCACGCCAAGGTGTCGACCACCGCGGTCTCCAAAGTGCTGCGCAACGCCTACGGGGCCAGCCCCGAGATGCGTGCGAAGGTGCGCCGGGCGATCGACGAACTGGGATACCGGCCGTACGCGGCCGCACGGGGCCTGCGCGGCCAGACGTACACCATCGGCGTGATGCTGCCCGACATCCGCAATCCCTTCTTCCCCGAGATCCTCGCCGGGATCACCGGGCGCCTCAAGGACACCGACTACCAGGTCTTCCTGGGGCCGGGATGCAACGGGGAGAGGGAAGAGGCACGCGTCACCGAAGCCATGATCGACCAGGGGATGGACGGCATCGTCCTCATCGCGCCCGTGTCACCGCGCGACCGTCTCGAACAGGTCGCCTCCCTCGTACCGACCGTCGTCGTGGGCCGGCACGGGCAGTCCCAGGCGTACGACACCGTCACGGACGACGACATGGCGGGAGCGGCCCTGGTCGTCGGTCATCTCGTCGGCCTCGGGCACCGCAGGATCGCCCACATCGAGCACCATGAAACCGATCCGACGCGCCTCGCGGAGATGCCCAACGCCCAGCGTGCCGAAGGTTATCGGCGGGCCATGCGGTCACTCGGCCTCGCCGAGGAGATCGACGTGGTCTCCACCAGCTACACCCAGCAGGGCGGATTCCAGGGTGCCGAGGAACTGCTCGCACGCCCCCAGCGGCCACCGCCGTCTTCGCCGGTGCGGACATCGTCGCCATGGGCGTCCTGGACGCGGTCGCCGAAGCCGGGCTCGCCGTGCCGGGCGACATCTCGGTGGTCGGATACGACAACACGACGTTCGCCGCGTTCGGCCCGATCTCGCTGACCAGCGTCGACCAGGCCGGACACGAGATCGGCGGGAACGCCGCCCGCCTCCTCCTCGAGCGCATCGGCGACCGCCGCAAGCCGTCGGCCCAGGTCAAGCTGTCCCCCCCGCTGGTGCCGCGCCGGACCACGGCTCGCCTGCCGGAGTAGTCCCGGCCGAGCCCGGTGGCGCACATCCGTTCAACCGAACGGTTGAACGGAGTTTCCATCCCCCGAAGACAGAATCGCTCCGGACGGACGACGCGAAGCCGGGCTCGGACGCATCAGAATGACCACCGCCCCCATCGTGCCGGGCCCAGTACGTCACACCCCCCATGAAACGAGGTCTCCTCGGCATGTCCACCTCCCCCAGCAGGCGACGCCTTCTCACCGTCGGCGCCGGTGCCGCTCTCGGCGCCGGCGCGTTCGGTGCCTCCGCTGTTCCGGCCTCGGCCTCTCCCGCCGCGTCCCGGCGCCGGACCGGGTCCGAGGAGAGCCGGACGCTCGACGAGCTGTACCAGGCAGCCCTCGCGGAGGGCGGGAAGCTCGTCGTCTACGCCGGCGGCGACACCCCGACCCAGCAGGACGGCACCAAGGCCGGCTTCAAGGCCCGCTTCCCGGACATCGACCTGACGCTGATCGTCGACTACAGCAAGTACCACGACGTCCGCGTCGACAACCAGTTCGCCACGGGCAGCGTCGTCCCCGACGTCGTGCAGCTGCAGACTTTGCAGGACTTCACGCGCTGGAAGGAGCAGGGCCGCCTGCTCCGCTACAAGCCCGCCGGATTCTCCAGGGTCCACGACGCGTTCAAGGACCCGCAGGGTGCCTGGGTCGCGGTCGCGGCGATCGCCTTCGGCTTCATGTACGGCGTCGACGCGGTCGGTTCGCGGGCGCCGAAGAGTCCGCTCGACCTGGTCGACCCGCAGTGGAAGGGGAAGATCGCCTCGTCCTACCCGCACGACGACGACGCGGTCCTCTACCTCTACTCGCTGTACGCCAAGAAGTACGGCTGGGAGTGGGTGGCCAAGCTCGCCGCCCAGGACGTGCGGTTCGCGCGCGGCAGCAACAGCCCGGGAGAGGCGGTCGGCAGCGGCCAGAAGGCGATCGGCATCGGTGGTGCCGGCTCGTTGGCGGCGCCCGCGTCGTCTCCCACCCGGTTCGTCGTCACCGACGGGCACCCGTTCATGGCCTGGGGCCAGCGGGCCGCGATCCTGAAGCAGGCCAAGAACCCCACCGCGGCCAAGCTCTACCTCAACTGGCAGCTGTCCACCGGCCAGCAGCAGGCGTCCTTCAACGGCTGGTCCGTACGCACCGACATCACGCCCCCGGCGGGCCTGGAGCCGATCTGGGACTACCCCGACGCGCACGTCGACGGCTTCCCCCGCTTCATGGCCGACCGCGCCGAGATCGAGCGCTGGAAGCAGACCTTCGCCCTGTACTTCGGCGAGGTCAAGGGCGACCCCACGCCCGGCTGGCTCGGCCTGCGCCCCGGAGCCTAGGATCTGGGCCGGCCTGGCCGCCGCCCCCTTCCCCCACTCGGCTCGGCGGGCAGGCCGTAGCCGGAACCGTCCAGAACCCTCGACGGATTTCCCGCCCGGTACCTCAGTCGGCGCGCTCGGCCGTCCAGGTGATGTGTGGGGGCTCGACGCGTGCGCACAGGGGGCCGCCCCGGGCGTCGGTCAAGCCGAGGCGTCCGACCAGCAGACCGTCGTGTGCGGCGGTGGCGAGGAGGTCGGCGGGGATGACGTCGAGCATGAGCTTGGCGCGGCGGAACATGGTGAAGGTGCCCGACTCGTCGACCGTGCCCCAGGACAGGTAGATGAACCGTCGGCCCAGCCGGTCCTGCACATAGGGCCCTTTGACATCGGTGCCGGTCGGCGAGACGAGTGCGGTGCACTCCAGGGTCCAGGTCGCGGACGGGGCGTGGCCGGGCTGTGGCGCCAGGAGTTCGGCCGGGCGGTCGCGGCGTTGTACGGCGACGTGGACGTTGTCGTACACGGTGACGTTGCCGTCGGCGGGGGCCGGGCAGGTGCGGCCCGGCAGGTCGATCGCTTCGATGCGGATGTGCATACCGGCCATCATCCCGCCCTCGTCCCTGCCTTGCCGGTGAGGCGGCGCTTCGTGCGACCGCCTCACCGGCGCAGGTGGACCGACGTCAACGCAGCGTGCTGGTCAGGCGGTAGCGGCCCGACGGCAGCCGGTACGAGGCGACGCCGTCCGTGTGGCCCAGGAACCGCACCCCGTCCAGGCGGGACAGCGGGGTCCGCCCCTCGCGGACGGAGTCGGCGGAGACGGCCGGGAGGCGCAGGGTCGCCTCACTAGCGGCAAGGGCGGTCTGCTGTTCCAGTCCGACGTCCAGGTCGGCTCGACGACCACCCGGCTGGTCAGCGACACCGGCTGGAAGCACACCGTCCACCCGGGCTACTCGAACAACACCAGCGGCAGCCAGGCCAACTTCCGGCTGCCCGAGTCGAACATCCACTACGACGCCCGCAACGCCGCCCCCATGTCCGGGTGGCGGTCGTCCGGCTTCGACGACAGCGCCTGGAGCGCGCCCACCGACTACGGCGCGGTGGGCGCCGCGCCCTGGAGCGCCCTGGAACGCCCTGGTCGAACGACCGATTCCGCAGTTCCGGTACTCCGCCCTCAAGTCCTACACCAACGCGTCCTCGTTGCCGTCCACCGGCCAGGGCTCCACGGCCATCTCGGCCGCCCGGCCGTCCAACCTCCAGGTCACGCCGTATCTGAAGGTGGACGCCCCGGCCGGTGCGGTGATCGGCATCCAGACCGACCATCACGACGACGGCTCCAATCTGACGGGGATCGAGCCCGGAACCGGCTTCAACGTACGCTCCACCTACGTCTGCGCCGGCGGGGTCCAGGAGTTCGAGTCCCTGGGCTGGATGAGCGGTACGGCCGTCCGCTACACGATCCCGGCGGGCGTGACGATCCTGGAGCTGAAGTACCGGGAGAGCGGCTACGACACGGATTTCTCCGGCTCGTTCAGCAGCAGCGACGCCTTCCTCGACACCCTGTGGGGCAAGGCCGCCCGCACCATGTACGTCAACATGCGGGACAACTACATGGACTGCCCCACCCGCGAACGCGCCCAGTGGTGGGGGGACGTGGTCAATCAGCTCAAGGAGGGCTTCTACACGTTCGACACCCGCTCCCACGCCCTCGGCGCTAAGGCGATCTCGCAGCTGGCCTCCTGGCAGAAGGCCGGCGGCGCACTGTACTCCCCGGTCCCCACGACCATCTGGACCGCCGAACTGCCCGTCCAGATGCTCGCCTCGGTCTGGTCGTTCTGGACGTACTACCTGTACACCGGCAACGCGAGCGTCGTCACCGACGCCTACCCGGCGGTGAGGACGTACTTGAACCTGTGGAGCCTGGACGGCGACGGGCTCGTCAACCACCGTGCCGGGGACTGGGACTGGGAGGACTGGGGCACCGACATCGACGCCCGCGTTCTCGACAACTGCTGGTACTACCTGGCCCTGGACACCGCCGCCAAGCTCGCCGACCTCAGCGGCAACAGCGGCGACGTGGCCGGCTGGAAGGCCCGACGCGACAGCGTCAAGGCCAACTTCGACCGTGTGCTGTGGAACTCGGCCAGGAACGAGTACCGCTCCCCCGGCTACACCCGTGACACCGACGACCGGGCCAACGGCCTCGCCGTCGTCGCCGGTCTGGCGCCCGCCTCCCGCCACCGCGCCATCACCGAGGTGCTGCGCACCCACCTCAACGCCAGCCCCTACATGGAGTTCTACGTCCTCGAAGCGCTGTATCTCATGGGCGCGGCCACGGTCGCCGAGGAGCGGATGCGCAACCGCTTCGCCGCCCAGGTCGCCGACCCCGCCTGCCACACGCTGTGGGAGCTGTGGACCAAGGCCGACGGCACCGACAACCACGCCTGGAACGGCGGCCCGCTGTACGCCCTGTCCGCGTACGCCGCCGGAGTCCGCCCCACCAAGCCCGGCTGGACGACGTACGAGGTCGTCCCGCGGACCGGCACCCTCACGAAGATCAACACCGTCACTCCGACCGGCAAGGGCGACATCCGCTTCGGCATCACACGGGACGGAACCAAGGCCACGCTGACGCTCACCTCGCCGAGCGGGACGACGGCTCGCGTGGGCGTGCCCGTCCACGGCGGGTCCCAGCCGGCCATCAGCGCCAACGGCAGGACCGTCTACACGAACGGTTCCTCCACCGGCGGCGTCAACGGCCTGGCGTTCGAGAGCAAGGACTCCTCGTACGTGTACTTCACCGTGCAGCCGGGCACCTGGACCTTCACCGCCACCGGCACCGGGCGTCTCGACAACCTGGCCCTGGGCAGGCCCGTCTCCAGCAACAACAGTCTGGAGAACGCCAATTGGGGCACGGACCGGCTGTCCGACGGCAGGCTCACCAGCGTGACCGGGGCGAGGGGCTACACCAGCAACGAGTTCTCCTCCCCGGACGTGAGCGCGAACCCGGTCTGGGTCGAGGTCGACCTCGGGACCGACACGGACATCGACGCCGTACGGCTCTTCCCGCGCACCGACACCCCGGCGGCCGGTGGCGGCACCGCGGGCTTCCCCGTCGACTTCACGGTCCAGACCCGCCCCGAGGGAGCCGGCACCTACACCACCGTCCGCACCGTCACCGCCGAGCCCGACCCGGGCGGGCTGGTGCAGACGTACGGCTTCAGGACCACCACCGCCCGCTACGTCCGGGTGCGGGCCACCAAGCTCGGCGCTCCCGCCAACGACGAGACCACCAAGTACCGGCTCCAGCTCGCCGAGCTCGCCGTCCCCACCGCCACGACCACGGTGGCCGCCAACTACTCGCTGGAGAACGGCGACTGGGGCAAGACCCGCGTCCTGGACGGCACCACCACCAGTGTCACCGGCGCCAGGGGCTTCACCAGCATCGACTTCCCCTCCGCCGACGTCAGCGCCACACCCGTCTGGATCGAGGTCGACCTCGGCGCCGACCGGGCCATCGGCTCCGTCACCCTCCACCCCCGCACGGACACCCAGGCGGCGGGTGGCGGCACTGCGGGCTTCCCCGTCGACTTCACGTTGCAGACCAGGGCCGACGGCAGCGGTACGTACACCACCGCGCGCACCGTCACCGGCCAGTCAAACCCGGGCGGAGCCGCCCAGACCTATACCCTCACCTCCGCCACCGGCCGCTACCTCCGTCTGAGAGCCACCAGGCTCGGCGCGGCCGCCTCCGACGAGACGACCAAGTTCCGTCTCCAGCTCGCCGAGATCCGTGTCGTGTAGCGGGCAGGCATCGCCACCCGCTCCCGTGCCGTCCAGGGCGCATCACGCTCCGGCGGCACGGGTCTGGAGAGCGGGAACGAAAGTTTCGTACTTCTCCAGGTGCTTGCCAAGCTCTCGCGGACCCACGGACCGTGGTGCGCGTCCCGGAATCCGCCCGGCGAAAGGACTCGATCAGGGTGTCGAGCAGGCCCCAGACCGGCAAGACCATCAGCAACCCAGTGATCCCCGGCTTCCACCCCGATCCGAGCATCTGCCGGGTGGGCGAGGACTACTACCTCGCGTGCTCCAGTTTCGAGTACTTCCCCGGCGTACCCCTCTTCCACAGCCGGGACCTCGTGCACTGGGCCCAGATCGGCAACGCGCTCGACCGGCCGGCCCAACTGCGCCTGCCGTTGGGCGCGCCCTCCTCGGGAGGGATCTACGCGCCCACACTCCGCCACCACGACGGCCGGTTCTGGCTCATCGTCACGAACGTGAGCGGCGACGGCAATCTGCTCTTCACGGCCACCGACCCGGCGGGCCCCTGGTCCGATCCGATCCGGCTGACCGGGGTCCACGGCATCGACCCGGACCTCGCCTGGGACGAGGACGGCAACTGCTGGTGCACCGTCGCCGGCGTGAGTCAGTTCCGTATCGACCCCCACACCGGGGAGACGTTCGGTCCGCCCCGCCGGCTCTGGTCCGGCGGCCCCGGCGCGAAAGCCCCGGAAGCACCGCACCTGTACCGGATCGGCGACTACTGGTACCTGCTCATCGCCGAGGGCGGTACCGAGCGGTGCCACGGCGTCTCGATCGCGCGTGGCCGCACGCCGGGCGGCCCGTTCGAGCCGTGCCCGGACAACCCGGTCCTCACCCACCGCGGCACCGAACACCCCATCCAGAACACCGGCCACGCGGACCTGGTCCAGGCACCCGACGGTTCGTGGTGGATGGTGCTGCTCGGCGTACGGCCGGGCGGGGGCACTCCCGGCTGGCACGTACTCGGGCGGGAGACGTTCCTGGTGCCGGTCGAGTGGGTCGACGGCTGGCCCGTCGTCGGCGAACTGTCGACCGACCTGCCCGCGCCCCCATGGCCGCTCCAGCCCCACACGGCCGTACCGGGCCTGGACGACTTCGACTTCAGCGACCTGGCCCCGTACTGGGTCTCGCCGCGCCGGCGCTCCCCCGAGGACTGCACCACGAAGGAACGGCCCGGCCGGCTGACCCTGCGCGCCCGCGGCGGATCACTCGACGACACCGACGTGACGTTCGTCGGCCGGCGGCAGCAGCACCTGTCCTGCCGGGCGCGAGCCCTGATCGATGTCGCGGAAGGGTCCGGCGGGCTGGCCGTCCGCCTCGACGAGCGGCACCACTACGACATCGAGGCCTCGCCCGGGGAGGTGCGGGTGCGTGCCCGCATCGGTCCGTCGAACACGGTCGTGGCGTCCCGGCCGGTGCCTCCCGGCCCCGTCGTTCTGCGCATCGAGGTGACCGCCGTACAGACCGTGAACGACGCACGCACCGGCCCCGACACCGTCTCGCTCGGCGTCGAGGAACCGGACGGCACCTTCGTCGAGTTGACCTCGCTCGACGGCCGGTACCTGTCCACGGAGGTGGCCGGCGGCTTCACCGGCCGCGTCATCGGCATGTTCGCGGCGACCGGCTCCGTGCACTTCGACTGGTTCGACTACGAGCCGATCGGCGACTGAGGCGGTCGCATGGTCGTCGGCTCGGCCCCCCGGCCGCCGTGGGGCCGGGCTGGTTCGGCGCCCCGGGCCGTCACCTGCGCGGTTCGGCTACGCCGTACTGCGGACGACCGCTTCGAGGCCCGCCATGAGGGCCAGTCGGCTCGCGCGCACGTGATCGCGCATGGGGATAACGGT
>NZ_JAEMUX010000007.1 GCF_016598475.1 Streptomyces adelaidensis | reverse complement strand
CGCCATGCCCTCGGCGGAGGAACGACCGGCCCATTCGGCCCTCACCCTGCCCGAATTCGTGCCCATGACGTGAGCTCGGGCGCGCGCCGATGACCGGGCGTCACCTGTAGTCGGGGCCGACGGTCCGGACCCGGCGCTGGTGAAGTGGGTGCGCTGATCGCAGAGCGCTACTGCCGCAGGGGCGATCAACCGGGCGCTCCGGATCCACAGTTCAGCGGCGATGGGGCGCGTTTCGACGGGCCGCCTCCGCTCCTTGTCGTACGTATCCGCCGGATGCCCAGCTCCGGCCCGACTCGGACGAGGGGCGTCGCGGGAATGCCGGCTGCGGCCCGGCGCGGGCTCTGTGGACGGGCCGGTCGTTCTCCGCCTGGCCGACGCGCAACCGGCTGCGTCCGCGCCGCCCCTCCCCCCCCCTTCCCTCCCGCGACTTCAGGCGGAACAGCGTCTGGTGTCCGCGCCGGTACTTCTTCGGCCGCTGGGCCAGCGCGAGTTGAGCGGTGGTGATGTGGTCGGCGGCGGTGTTGCTGCCTGCGGTGGCCGGCCGCAACAGGCCCGCGGCGGGCTCTCCGCCGCCGACCGCTGCGTGGTCGACGTAGCCCATCAACGGGTGGTGCCGAACGTCTTCTCCCAGGTCGCGGTGGCGTCCCGCTTCTCGGAGTGTGCAAGGACGAGCACACCGTCCCGTCCACGATCACCTGTCCGCCGGCATGCGGCGCCGAGGCACCGGCCGACTTCCGTACGAGCCCGGTCGTGCACCGCGCGGGGCTTGGGCCACGGTGACAGCGCCGCCGCTATCGCCTGATCCAGCCCGGTCTCGCGGACCGTGTCGACCAGCATCACGGCCCCGGCACCCCGGCCTGCGAGACCACCGCTCGGCCGCCGTCCTCGGCGACGAGAACACAGGTGATACGGCACTCGCAGCGCCTTCCTGCACGTGGCCACGCGGGCCTGACCTACGCCTGCGGCGGCTACGCGATGAACCGGTCGTGGGTGAGCGGGGCCCGGGTGGCCCGGCTCCCGTAGTCGGTGCGCTCCGCCCAGTGGTGTTCGACGCCCCCCGGCATCGTCGAAGCTTCCGGCGATGCTTGCGGGAAGGCGCCGTATAAGTATGAGGGGGAGAGCGGCCGGGTGGTCAGCGACTCACGGTGCGTCGGATGGTCAGGAGATCTTGGCCGGGGGTGTGTCCGGGAGCCTCGGTTCAGTTGTCGCGTACGGCCAGCAGGCGCATGAACGCGAACCGGCCCGAGATGTAGCAGTGCGCGGACTCGCGGCACGCCCTCTCATGGAAGAACCGCGCGTACGCCCCCAGCCGCAGGCAGCCGTGGGCGCGCCACTCTCCCGGGTGGACGGGCGGCTGAAGGTCACGGGCAAGGCCTTGTACGCCGCCGAGCACGACGTCGACGGGGCCGTGCACGCGGTGATCGTCGACGCGAGCATCGGGCGCGGCCGTATCAGGTCCGTCGACACCGGCGCCGCCGACGAACTGACGCCTGCCGAGTCCATACGCTTCTTCTCACCTGCACACCGACAACTCCGCAACTCCGCAACTCCGAAGAGTAGTCGAGCAATCACACACCGTCTCCAGTCCGGATCCGCGCGCCGGTGGGAGCCTCGCCGGAAGTGGTCTCGAGTACCTGTGAAAGTGGCGTACTGTGGGTTTCACGACGCGGGGTGGAGCAGCTCGGTAGCTCGCTGGGCTCATAACCCAGAGGTCGCAGGTTCAAATCCTGTCCCCGCTACTGCTGAAGAGGGCCCGGATCCAGGCGATCCGGGCCCTCTGGCATTCCCGCATGTGCCAGGGCGGGCCGAGCACGATCGGGAACGCCGAAGTCATGCGGCTGCTCGCCTCCGTCGCCAGGACAAGGTCCAATCACTGGTACCGGTGTGGGTACCGCGGCCGGACGCGTCGTCCTGGCCGGGTCTTCGGATCTGCGGCAGCCGGATCGGCGCCGGATCGGCCGCTGTCAGGAGCACCCGATCGCGCGTGGGACGGTCCGCAAAGATCCGGATGGTGGGGCCGTCGGCTTGGCGGACGCCGACCTGGTTCACGTCGTGATCGCCGAGCTCGTAAGCGTGCTCGGCCGGAGCCCGGTGGCCTTGGGAGTCTCGGGTGGAGTACACGATTGTGGTGCGCGTCTCCCAGGAGTCGCAGCGCCCCGAGCCGGAGCCCGCGTCCGGCTGTGCCGTGTCGGACCGGCATGGCTCCAGGGGCGCCTCCGCCACGGCGGACGCGCCACGTGCCTGATCAGGCGTTGAGCGCGTCGATCGGTGCCTTGACGACGTCCTCGGTCGAGGCGCCGCCGCCGACGTCGCGCGTGAGGACGCCCGCCGCGGTCGTCGCCTCGATCGCCTTGTTCAGGCGCGCCGCCTGGTCCGGCAAGCCGAAGTGCTCCAGCATCAGGGCCGCGCTGCCGACCGCCCCGATCGGGTTGGCCAGGCCCTGCCTCGCGATGTCCGGGGCGGAGCCGTGCACCGGCTCGAACATGGTCGGGAAGCGGCGCTCCGGGTTGAGGTTGGCACTCGCCGCCAGGCCCAAGCTGCCGGCCAGGGCGCTGCCGAGGTCGGCGAGGATGTCGGCGTTGAGGTTGGAGGCCACGACGACGGAGAGGTCGTCCGGCTTGAGAACGAACTTCGCGGACATCGCGTCGACCAGGACGCTCTACGTCTCTACGTCTCTACGTCCGGGTAATCGGCGGCGACGCGCTTGAAGACGTCGTCCCACAGGACCATGCCGTACTGCTGGGCGTTGCCCTTGGTGATCGATGAGACTTGCGGCGGGTGCGCGTACGGGCCCGGTCGAGGCGAAGCGCATGATGCGTTCGCAGCCGACCTCGGTGAAGAGGGCCGACTGGACGGCGACTTCGCCGCCCTGGCCACGTCCGGAGAAGTTGCGGCCGCCGAGCCCGGCGTACTCTCCCTCGCTGTTCTCGCAGACGACCCAGTCCAGCTCGGTGTCATCGGCCTTGCGCGCGGGCTGACGACACCCGGCAGGAAGTGCACCGGGCGGACGTTGGCCCACTGGTCGTCCAGCCTCCCGTACGTCGTGCGCGCTCGCCCCCTTCTGGGGCCCGTAGGCGGCGGCCGCGCCCGTCGGTCCGAGCAGCGGGTTGTCCACGTCGGTGGCGAGGACGAGGTCGACGCCGGTCAGCGCGGCACGGGCCTCGGCGAGGCCGACCGTGTGCAGATCGGCGAGCCCCTGGCCGCCCGGGCTGATCGCGTGCCGTTCTCGCGGGCGAGCACCGCGCCGAGGGACTGCGGCAGGCCCGCGCCGCCGTCCGTGGTGGCGACCCCGCCGACCGCGAGCACGGGGGTGTCCGCCTCGCCCGCCAGCGCGTACTGAACGAGGTCGGAGGGGCGCTCGGACCCCCGCACGACCGCCACGGAGGCGCCGTGATGCCCGCCACCGGGCTCGGCCCGCAGCGCGTCGACGGGGATCGACGGCAGCCCGGCCGTCGGCGTGTCCGGACCCGCCGTGACGACGAGTACGGCGTCCGCGTCGCGCAGCTGGTACTCGGCCTCGTTCGCGGTGAAGGCCGGGTTGACGGGGGTCACGGCCGCGCCCAGGCGCCACGCGGCGAGCAGGGTCAGCAGCAGCTCCACACGGTTGGGCAGCATGACCGCGATGACGTCGCCCTCGCCGACGCCGTGCTCGGACAGCTGCTCCGCCACGGCCTCGGCGCGGCGCGCGACGTCCGCGTACGACAGCTCGTGCCGGGCGTCGCGCAGACAAGGGCGGGACATCACGGAGTCCGGTCGGCTCCAGGGCAGGTATCCATCACTCACCAGATCACCTCGACGACGCTGTACAGCGGTGTGTTACGTGTCCGTGAACAGTAGGAAGAGCCCGCCCGTCATCCCATGTCGCGTATCCACAAATCTCCTCGTCGAGCTGTGCAGCATCGACAAGCGCACATCAGGCAGCTGTGCGTCTTCCCGGGCCGGCAACCCCACGGCCGGCGCGTTCAGCGCAGCCCTGGCGGGTCGACGGGGGGCGCGACATTCCCGTCCCTTGCCCCGACCGACAGGTTTCCTTAGCGTTGCGGCACGGTTCCCACCATGGGAAGCGAGGGAGCGTGACCGGAATGACCTCGGGAAACCTGCCCGCCGTCTTCAGCACCTTCGTGGGGCGACGGCGGGACATCGCAGCGATCCGAAGCCGTCTGGAGACGGCACGGCTGGTGACGCTCACCGGCGTGGGCGGCGTCGGCAAGACCCGGCTGGCCCTGGAGGCGGCGACCTCGATGCGCAAGGGCTTCCCCGACGGGGTGTGGCTGGTGGATCTGGCCTCCGTGCGGGATCCCGCCGCGGTGGCGGGCGCGACCACGACCGCGCTGAGCGTGCCGGATCTGGGGGCCAGGCCCGTCAGTGACCGGCTCGCCGATCACCTGGCCCGGCGCCGGACGCTGATCGTGCTGGACAACTGCGAGCATCTGGCCGACGCCTGCGCCCGGCTCGCCCATGCCCTGCTGTCCGCCGCGCCCGGGCTGCGCGTCCTGGCGACCAGCCGCGCATCGCTCGGCATCACGGGCGAATCCGTCTTCACCGTGCCGCCCCTCTCGGTGCCGGACGAGGCGGTCGAGCTGCTGCGGGACCGGGCCGAGGCGGTCCGCCCGTCGTTCCGGATCACCGACGCGAACCGTGACGTGGCCATGCGGCTGTGCGAACGGCTTGACGGACTGCCGCTGGCCATCGAACTGGCCGCGACCCGGCTGCGCACCCTGACGGTCGAACAGCTCGGGGCCCGTCTGGAGGACCGCTTCGCCCTGCTCACCGGTGGCAGCCGCACCGCCCGACCGCACCAGCGCACGCTGAGGGCCCTGATCGACTGGAGCCACGACCTGTGCTCCCCCGGAGAACAGCTCCTGTGGAGACGGCTGTCGGTCTTCGCGGGCGGCTTCGACCTGGAGGCAGCCGAAGAGGTGTGCTGCGGCGACGGCGTCCCCCGGAGCGAGATCCTCGACCTCCTCGACCGACTGGTCACGCAGTCCGTCGTCCTCACCGCCGAGAACGACAGCCGACCCCAGTACCGGATGCTGGAGACCATCCGCGAGTACGGGCGCGGGCGCCTGGCCGAGTCGGGCGAGGAGCGCCGGCTCCTGCGCCGGCATCGCGACTTCTTCCGTGCGCTGGCCGAGTCCTCCGCCGCCGCCTGGTACGGACCCGGCCAGGAGGACGGCCTGGCCCGGCTGCGGGCGCACCACGGGAATCTGCGGGTGGCGCTGGAGTAGGACGGCGTGGACGAGGACGCGCAAGCGACGCTCGCGCTCGTCGCCGCCCTGCGCTTCCACTGGTGCGCCGACGGTTTCCTCGGTGAGGGACGGGACCGCGTCGAGCGGGCTCTGACGGCCGCCCCCGAGCCCACTCCGGCGCGGGCGGGCGCCCTGTGGGCGGGTGCCTGGGCGGCACTGCTGCAGGCGGACCACACCACCGCCGACCGCTGGCTGACCGAGGCCGACGAGCTCGGCGAACGGCTGGCTGATCCCGTCGTCCGCGCCTCCGTGCAAGGCCTTCGTGGCACCTCCGCCCTCTTCCGGGGGCGCCTGGAGGAAGCCGTGTCCTGGTACGAGGCCGCGGTGAGCACCCAGAACGCCTCGGGCGCGGGACCGGGCGGGCTGTTCTTCCTCTTCCAGCTCAGTGTCGCGCAGGCTCACCTGGGCGATCCGCGGGCGGCCGAGTCCGGGCGCCACGCGGTCGCCACGGCCGAGAGGCACGGCGAGCGGTGGTGCCGCTCGTACGCACTGTGGGCCCCGGGCCACGACGCCTGGGTGCGCAAGGACGGCACCTCGGCGCTGGCTCTCGTACGAGCCGCTCTGGAGATCCAGCGCGGCTTCAACGACTACGTCGGCACTGCCCTCATGCTCGAACTGCTGGCCTGGATCAGCGCTTCCGACGGCGACTGTGCGCGGGCCGGGCGGCTGCTGGGGGCCGTAGGGGCCCTGTGGCGGGAGATCGGCACCGGCATCGCCGCGTTCGGCCCGCACCTGGCCGAGCATCACGCGCGGTGCGAGGAGACGGTCCTACGAGCCCTGGGGACGGACGCGTACCAGCGGGCGCTCACCAGGCGATTTCGAGCTTGCCGGTCGGGGTGCGAGGGAGGGTGTTCGTCAGGACGACGGATCGCGGGACCTTGTAGCCGGCGAGGGTGCGCCGGACCCAGTCGCGCAGTTCCGCGCCGGTCACCGTGCTGGTGTCGGGCACCGCGACGACCGCCGCGACGCGCTCGCCCCAGGTCTCGTCGGGCACGCCGACGACGGCGCAGTCGGTCACGGCGGGGTGCGTGAGCAGGGCGTTCTCCACTTCCTGGGCGTGCACCTTCTCGCCGCCGGTGTTGATCACGCCGGAACCGCGTCCCAGGAACCGGATCGCGCCGTCGGCCTCGATCCGCGCGAGGTCGCCGGGGATGGCGTACCGGACTCCCGCGACGGTCCGGAACGTGCGTGCCGTCTTGTCGGTGTCCTTGTAGTAGCCCAGCGGCATGGGGCCGCAGTAGGCGAGGTTCCCGATCTCGTCGCTGCCGGGTTCGACGAACCGGTCGTCGGCGCCGATCACCTTCGCGGCGGGCACGGGGTGGAAGCGGGCGGGGAGGTCCGCCACCGACGAGGTGACCGCGAGGGCGAAGAGGCCGCCTTCGCTGGAGGCGATGGCGTCGAGGACCGTGACATCGGCACGCTCGTGCAGTGCCTGCTTGAGCCGGTCGTCGAGCGCGGTGCCGGAGCTGAGGATGCCCTTGAGGGGGCGCAGGTCGTACGGCTTCCCGGCCTGCTCGGCACGCAGCAGTTCGTCGACGAGCGGCCGGCAGACGGCGTTGCCCGCGACGAGCAGGGTGTCGACCCCGCGTTCGGCGAGCGTCCGCCAGACGTGCTCCGGATCCAGGCCCCCCTGTCGTGCGGTGACCGCCCGGCCGCCGACCAGCAGGGTGCCCATGGTGTTGAAGAGGCCGGTGGCGTGCATGAGCGGGACGACGGGCATGGTCGTGGGCGCCCTGCGTTCGCGGTGCGCGGCGACCGCCGTCGACACGGCCTCGTCGAGGGACCGGGGAAGCTCGGTGACACCGGCCTGCCGGAGGATGGGAATGCAGTGGAGGAGGTCGCTCAGCTGCCAGACGACGCCTTTCGGCTTGCCGGTGGTCCCGCCGGTGTACATGAAGAGCCGGTCCGAGCCGGGCCGCCGGCGCGGTGGTCGTGGCTCGTACGACGCCAGCAGTTCCTCCAGTTCGGGCGCCGGCGGCCCGGCCGGGCCGTGGGCGGGCGGCTCCCCCGCCCGTACGAGCAGCTTCAGGGTGTGTACGTGGCCGGCGGCATGGGTGACCCGGTCGGCCAGGGCGCCGCTGAAGACGAGCGCGGTCGCGTCGGCGTCGGTGAGGAGTTCGGTGAGTTCCTCGCCGGTGTAGCGGTAGTTGGCGTTCACCGGTACGGCGCCGACCTTGAAGGCGGCGAAGACCGTCTCCAGGTAGGTGGCGCCGTTGTAGAGGTAGCAGGCGACGGTGTCGCCCGCGCGGACCCCGGCCTCCTCCAGCGCGGCGGCCAGCCGGGCCGCGCGCTCGTCGAACTCCCGGTAGGTGGTGTCCCGTTCGGGCTCGGTGACGGCGACGGCGTCGGGCAGCGCGCGGCAGACCGCCTCCCAGATGGTGCCGATCGAGACATCCATTTCTCGGAACTCCTCGTCGTCGGGGGTTCGGGGGGAGCGTACGGGCGAGTGCGCCGCGGGGGTGGCCACGCGGATCCGAGGTACGGGGGAGTAACGGATCCGCGTCGGCCGCCTCCACGTTATGCAGGGGCGATACGGGGCGGGAACGCGAGCAATGACTGAACCCGCTCGGCGCTTCGACCGGCGGACGAACAGGTCGAATGACGTAGTCCCGAGCCGAATCCGCCGGGCTACGATCGTGCGCAGTTGGCCGCTCGTCGACGGCGATCTCGTCGACGGCGATCTCGTCAAGGGTGATGAGGAGGAGGTCGGCCGTGTCCGGTTCGCCGCTCGTGGATTGGGAGGCTGTCGCCGCCGTCACGCCGGACGGCCTCGCCGTGGTGGACGCCGCGGGCCGGTTCGTACGGCTCAACCCGGCAGGCGTCGCGCTGTGCGGTGGCGGCGACGAGTCCGTGCTGCTGGGCGCGGAGGCTCCGTTCGCGCTGGTGGAGGGTGGTGCCGCCGCGGCCCGGGTGGGGCTGCTGGAGGACCGGCCGGACGAACAGGTCGCGCTTTGGGAGCCCGTCTCGGGGGGCCGCCGGGAGTTCGCCTATCGGGCCCGGGCTCTGCCGGTCGATCCACCGTTGACGGTGGTGTCGTTCCGCGATGTGACCGAGGAACGGCACCGGCAGCGCCGGATCGCGGCGATCGCCCGGACCTCGATCGCGACGACCTCCGAGGGCTCACTCGGCTCCGCGCTGAACGCGGTGGCCCGGCAGATCGTGCAGACCGACGGCCTGGCCGGGGTTCAGATCCTCGTCCTGGACGGGGCGGGGCGGGAACTGCGGCTGATGGCCTCCGCCGGGCTGCGGCGGTGGGACGCCTTCTGGGACCGGCTGCTGGAGTGCCGGGCCCTGGGCGCGCGGCTGTGCATGCTCGACGCCGTACGGGACCACCGGCCGGTGGTCGTCCCGCACCGCTGGGACCAGATCCGCGAGGATCCCGCCTGGGAGCCGCTGCACGCCTATCTCGGCGAGCTGACCTGGGACTCCTTCGTCAGCGTGCCCCTGATGGTGCGTGGCCGTGCCGGTGGCGTGCTGAACGCGTACTTCGCGCCCGGGCAGGAGGTCGGCGGCCGTACGCTGGAGTTCCTCGCCGCCATGGCCGAGCAGGCCGCCCTCGCCGCCGACTACGCGACGTTGCTGCAGCGCGAGCGCGAGGGGGCCCGCCGGGACGAGCGGCAGCGTCTCGCCCGCGATCTGCACGACTCGATCGTCCAGCAGGTGTTCTCGATCGGTATGCAGGCCAACGCCGTCGGAGTGCTGGGCACGCGCGGCGAACCGGTGCCGGCCGACAGCGTGCGCCGGTTCTCGGACGAGGTCGGGGCGTTGTCGAAGACCGTACTCGCCGACCTCAGGGCGATGGTGCACGAGCTCCGTCCGGCCTCCTCGCCCAGGCTCGGACTGGACGAGGCGTTGAGCGCGCTGGTCAGGAGTACCGAGAACCGTACGGGCCTGCGCTTCCGGCTGCTGTGCGGTGCGGAACTGGCGGACCTCGAACCGGAACTCGCCGAGGACGTGTACCGGATCGTCGTCGAAGCCATTCACAACGTGGTCAAGCACGCGGAGGCCACCGGCGTCACCATCCGCCTCGGGGTACGTGACCACACGCTGACGGCGACCGTCTCCGACGACGGCCGGGGGCTGCCGGAGTCGGGCGCCGCGGGCGCCGGGACCGCGGCCGGATCTGCCGCCGGCGACGCGTCCTGGGAGCACGGCTACGGACTGACGACCATGCGGGAGAGGGCGGAGAGATGGGGCGGCACCATGAGGGTCGGCTGGCGCGCGAGGAGCGGCACGACCGTACGGCAGAACGGCGCGACCGTACGGAAGAACGGCGCGACGGAGCGGAATCGGGGCACGACGGTGCGGGTGGTCGTACCGCTTCCCGTGCACGTCCCGGGACCGGCCACCGACGCCCCGGACGGCCTGCCGAACCCGCCGTTGGCGGTACGGCTCTGAACTGCGACGAGGGCCGGCCGACCCGGGTGCTCATCGTGGACGACCACGCGGTGGTGCGCCGCGGCATCCGCGCCTACCTCGAAGTGCTGGACGACATGGAGGTCGCGGCGGAGGCCGCGACGGGCAGGAGGCGCTCGCCAGGCTGGACGCGATGTCGGCCCACCGGGAACTGCCGGACGTGGTGCTGATGGACCTCCTCATGCCGAGGATGGACGGCGCCACGGCGATCGAGCGGATCACGAACCGCTTCCCCGGGGTCCGCGTCGTGGTGCTCACCAGCTTCGGCGAGATGGAACGCGTCCACGCCGCCCTCGCGCACGGTGCGGCCGGCTATCTCCTCAAGGACGCCGAAGCGGGCGAGGTCGTCGCCGCGATCCGCGCCGCCGCCCGGGGTGAGGTCTTCCTCGACCCGGTCGTCGCCAGGGGACTCACTCAGGAACTCGTCTCGCCGCCCGCCGGGCTCGGTGCCCTCACCGGCCGCGAGCGCGATGTCCTCGTCCTCGTCGCCCAGGGCCGTTCCAACCAGCAGATCGCCGACGAACTGGTGATCAGCGAGCGCACCGCCCGCACCCACGTGAGCAACCTGCTGCGCAAACTCCGGCTCACGTCACGGACGCAGGCCGCTCTGTTCGCGGTCAGACAGGGGCTGGTGCCGCCGCAGGGCTGATCCTCGCCTCGCGTCGCGTGCCGCCTCGACGCCCCCCACGGCGTCCGCGTCCGCCGCGACGGATGTCCCGGTCCGGCCGGGACACAGGTCCGGCCGGGGTGCCGTCATCGGCGCCGGACGCGGCCTGGGACGGGCCTACGCCCGCGCGCTCGCCGCGACCGGTGCCGCCGTCGTGGTGAACGACCTCGACGCCGACGTGGCCACGGAGACCGCCGAGGCGATCACGGCGGCGGGCGGGGCCGCCGTCGCCCAGGCCGACGCGGTCGGCGGGTCCGAGGTCGCTGACGCGCTGGTGGGGCGGGCGGTCGAGGAGTTCGGCCGGCCCGATGTGATGATCACCAACGCCGGTGCGCTGCGGGACAAGACGCTGCGCAACACCACCGACGACGACTTCGACCTCGCGGTCACCAGCCATCTGCGCGGTACGTTCACCTGTGTCCGCGCCGCGGTGGCCCGCTTCCGGGAGCAGGGCGAGGGCGGCCGGCTCATCCTGGTCGGCTCGCCCGCGGGACAGCGCGCCGGCTTCGGCCGGACCGCGTACTCGGCCGCCAAGGGGGCGATCGTCGCCATGACACGTACCTGGGCCGTCGAACTCGCCGGCTCGACGTCACCGTCAACGCCGTCGTGCCGACCGCGCTGACCCGTATGGTCGCCGCCATGCCCCGCATCGGGGACCTGGTGGCGAGGGCGGACGCGGGCGACCCGATTCCCGAAGGGGCCAGGTGTCAGGGCCTGGGCACCCCGGACGACGTCGCCCCCTTGATCGTGTTCCTGGCGTCGAAGGAGTCGGCCGGGGTCACCGGACAGGCCATCGCCGTCGGCGGTGACCGGATCGCCCTGTGGACGCATCCCGGCGAGACCGAGGAGCACCTCAGGGCGGGCGGCTGGACCGCCGAGGCGGTGGGCGAACTGTTCGCCGGACCGTACGCGGACCTGTTGCAGGAGTTCCGGCCCACGCCGCTCGATCGCTCGGCCATCGGCGACATCTGACCCCCCAGGCCCGTAGGCCCCCGGGAAGCCGGGAAGCCGGGAGGGCCGGGAAGCCGGGCTTCAGCTGACCCGTACGGGCAGGCTGGCGATGTCTCGGGTGATGTTGTTGAGGGCGCCGACAGGCTCGCCCGTGATCTCCTCCCGCACCCGCATCCGGTCGACGGCCGCCGCGAAGTGCCGCGTGGCCCGGTCCGCGTCACCGGCGAAGAGCGCCGTCGTGCCCGACAGCAGCTGTACGTATCCGCGCAGGCGGTCGTCGTCGTGCCGCTCGGCGATCGCGGCGCACTCCCGCAACCGCCCGGCGGCCGTCCCACCGTCGCCCTGCGGCAGCGCGATCCAGGCGGCGACCCAGAGGGCGTGCCCCCGTTCCGGCGTGGGGTCGGGCGCCGCCCGCAGCGCCTGGTCGAGCCTTCGGCGGCCGGGCGCGAGCTGCTCGCCCGCCGTCCAGTGGTGGCGCAACGCCGTCGCGAGGACCAGGGCCGATCGGGACTCGCCGGGCTCGGAGAGCGACCAGTCGAGCGCCGCCGCGAGGTTGTCCCGCTCCGTGTGCAGACGGGCGAGGTTCTCGGCCTGGCCGGGTCCGCACCACGTCTCGCAGGCGTCGACGGCCAGGCGCAGAGAGTGGTCACGGTGGGCGCGGCTGCGGTCGTGTCTCAGGCCACTGCCGGCGAGGAGGTCGCGGCCGTAGTGCCGGATGGTCTCCAGCATGCGGAAGCGGGCCTGCGGCAGTTCCGGGCGCGCCGCGACCACCGACTTTCGCGACCAGCCCGTCGAGCAGGTCGACGACGTCCGCCGTTTCGATGCCGGTGCCCGGTCCCCCGCAGATTCCCTCGACCGCCGCCAGGTCGAACTCCGCGGGGAAGACCGAGAGCCCGGCCCACAGCAGTCTCTCCTGCTCCGAGCACAGGTCGTAGCTCCACTCCATCAGCGCCCGCAGCGTCTGCTGCGTCTGCTGCCGCGAAACAGCCGCCGAGCCTCCCGGGGTGAGCAGCCGGAAGCGGTCGTCGAGCCGGTCGGCGACCTGCTCCACGGACAGGGACCGCAGCCGGGTGGCGGCCGGCTCGATCGCGAGCGGAAGCCCATCCAGCCGGGCGCACAACCGCGCCACCGCGCCCCGGTTCTCCGCACTCACGGCGAAGCCCGGCCGGACCGCGGTCGCCCGGTCGACGAGCAGTACGACGGACTCGTAGGCCTCCAGCCCCGCAAGTGCCTCAGGTGAGACAGGTGACACAGGGGGCCCAAGCCCCTCAGGCTCCTCGGCGGACGGAGTCACGGCGGGCATGGGCAACGGATCCACCGAGAGGACGCGTTCGCCCGAGACCCCCAGGGGCCGGCGACTGGTGGCGAGCACGCGCAGGCCCGGGGCGTGGAGCAACAGCTGGTCGACGAGGCTCGCGCAGGTGACCACCAGGTGCTCGCAGTTGTCCAGGACGAGGAGGACCTGGCGATCCACGAGGTGGTCGGCCAGCTGCTCCAGCACCGTACGAGGGGACCGGTGCCGCACCCCCAGGGCCGCCGCGACGGCGTCCGCCACCCTGCCCTTGTCCTCGACGGCGGCCAGGCCCGCGAACCAGACACCGTGCGGAAAGGCCCGCCGGGCAAGCTCGGCGGCCCGAACCGCGAGCCTCGTCTTGCCCACTCCCCCCGGGCCCGGTGAGGGTCAGCAGACGTGACGCCTCCAACCGCCGTCTGACCTCGGCCAGTTCCCGCCGCCGCCCCACGAAGCTGCTGACGGTGACCGGCAGATTCCCCGGCGCCCGCACTGCTCTCTGCTCGTCCATGGCGCAAGCCACCTTGGCATCGCACACCGGAATGTTCGAGACCTCGGTCGCGAGCTCACGACTCGGTGGGCCGCACTCGGGACGAATGACGTACACGTCGGACACACGTCGGACACCCGTCGGACGCCGACAGAGAACACCGGAGATTTCACGTTCAGCGGACTCTTCACCCAGCCTCCGTGCTACACCGGAGAGATCAACGCGACGCAAGCAGAGAGGCACCGCCAATGGGTCGGCCGACAACCTCAACTCCCCTGCCGTGGAACACGAAGGTACTGACCATCGGGCTGCACCCGAGCGCTCTCGACTACAGCCGGATGCCCGACGGTGTCGATGAGACGGTGCTCACCGCCCGGATCGAAGCCGGCCACGCGGCGCTGCGCCAGGCGGGGTTCGATGCGGTCCCGTGTCTGATCGGCACCTCTGCGGACCGCGCCGAGACCACCGTCCGACAGCATCTCCAGGACCACGCGTTCGGCTTGGCGATGATCGGCGGTGGCATACGTATGCTGCCGGAGAACACCCTGCTGTTCGAGCGGTTGGTCAACGTGCTCACCGAGGCGGCACCCGGCATCCGGCTGTGCTTCAGCACGGCGCCGGACCAGACGGTCGAGGCACTGGAGCGGTGGATCCGGGCGTGAGCGAGGCTGAGGACTGCCGGTGATCCCCGCCGCACGGCGGGGAATACAGACCCGGGCCGGCCAGGAACAAGTCCGGTCTGGGGCAGATGACGTAATTGCTGAAGCCGGCGTTGCGGTTCTTCAGTACGGCGAGGGCCGTGTTGATGTCGTTCAGCTTGAAGACCTCGTGCTCGAACACGGACAGGTCGACCGTGCCGCTCTCGGCGAGGTCGGCCATCTCCTGTCCTTCTGCCGTGGTGAACCAGGCGGAGCTGAGCCGCATGTCGTTGTCCATGACCTTGTGGAGGTGGACGGGGACGTCTCCGGCCACGGCGCCGATGTTGACGTGGTGTCCACCGCGCGCCAGCGCGTCGACGGCGGCGAGCATGGTCTCGTGCGGTGCTCCGGGGCCGAGCGCGTCGATCACCAGGTCCGCGCCGGCGCCGCCGGTCAGTGATCTCGTCCACTCCCCCACCGATACCTCGTCGTCCAGGCCGTGCACCTCGATCCGCCCGGGGGCGATGGCCCGGACCCTGGCCAGGAGATCGCGGTCACGGCCGGTACCGAGCACCTTGCGCGCTCCCAGGGCGAGGGCGAAGAGGGCGACGCCCAGGCCCAGGGTGCCGCTGATGCCGTTGATCAGCACCGTGCCGCTCGGGCCCGATACCGCCGCGTCGCAGAGCCGCTCGAGCAGCTGCCGTACGGCCACGCGGCCGTGGTCGACGGCGGAGGGCGCGCCCAGGGCGGTGACGCCGGCTTCCTCGGGGAGTCCCGCCTCCGTCGGCGCGGCGCGGAAGCCGCGCAGTCGTTCGGCGCCCGTGGGCAGCTCTCGCGGGCCGCCGACATAGCCGATCCTCGTGTGTCCCAGCCCGACGAGGTGGGCGGTGGCCTCGTGCAGCGCCCGGAAGTCGTCGATGCCGAACCACTGGGTGCCGAGGGAGGGGTGTCTGCGCAGCAGCTGGATGTGCGGCAGCGTCTTCAGCAGCTTCGCGGAGTCGGGGTGCGGGCGGGCGCTCGGGACGATGATGACTCCGGCGACGCGGCCGGCCGACAGCTCCTTCAACTGGCGCAGCTCGCGCGAGCGGTCGTCACCGGTCTCGGAGAGCATCAGCTGGTGGCCCCGGCTCTCCATGTTCCGGGAGAGTTCGTGGGCGACGGTCGAGTAGAAGCTGTTGAGGATGTCCGGGATCACCAGACCTACGACGCTGCTGGAGGCGCCGCGCGTCATCCGGGCCGCGCGGTTGCCGACGTAACCCATCTCCGCCGCCGTCCGGCGGACCCGGAAGGCTACCGACTGTGCTGACGAGGCAATGTGGAGGCGGGGTCAAAGGAGATCTCATCGCGGCTCCTGCCTCCTTCCGTTCCTGCCTCCTTCCGTCCGGGCCGGGGAAGCAGCGGTCACACGGTCACCCTCGTCCCGTGCGGTCGGCACCGCCGTCGAACCACTGGATTTCTGAGGAACCACCTCAGGAAAAACGCGATTCCGCCCGCTTACCAGGGCTCTGCGCGTCGGCCACAGTCGGCAGCGTGACAAATGCGGTGCGGAGCATCGCGGCGAAGGCAGTTCAGAAAGGACACCGTCAATGGCGACGACCGTCGGTCCCCCTGCCGAGCACATCGGTCTGAGCCGGCTGCGGCACGATCCCTATCCCGCGTACCGGTATCTGCGTGAGCACGACCCGGTGGCCTGGGTGCCGGAAGCGGGCCGTCACCTGGTCACCCGGCACGCGGACATCATGCGGGTCGAGCGGAGTCCCGAGATCTTCCTGTCGTCGGAAGACCCTTCTTCGGAGAGCCCCTCCCTGATGACGAGGTCGATCGGCGAGGCCCTGCTGCGTCAGGACGGTGACGCCCACCGGCGGCTGCGCCGCGCCGCCGAGCCGCCGCTGCGGCCCAGGGTGGTGAAGGAGCACTGGCTGCCGGTGTTCCGGCGCAACACCCGCGACCTCCTCTCCGGGCTCGCCGCGCGCGGTTCGGGCGACCTCTTCGCCGATTTCGCCGGACCGCTCGCGGCCCGTAACCTCGCCGCCCTGCTGGGCCTGCGCGGGGTCGGCGACGACGACATGCTGCGCTGGTCGCAGGCGATCATCGACGCCGGCGGGAACTACGGGGAGGACCCGGAGATCTGGGCGCGCTGTGCCCGCGCGGTGGCCGAGCTGGACGCGGCGATGGACGAGATCCTGCCCGCCCTGCGCCGTGATCCCGACCCGTCGGTCGTCTCCGCCATGCTGCACGCCGACGACCCGCTGACCGAGGGCGAGATCCGGACCAACGTCAGGGTCTTCCTCGGCGGCGGCCTCAAACGAACCCCGCGATTCCATCGCCACCGCCGCCTACGCCCTGCTCACCCACGACGACCAGCGGCACGACGCCGAGGCGGAACCCGCCCTGTGGAAGCGGGTGTTCGAGGAGGCCGTCCGCTGGGTCTCCCCCATCGGCATGTATCCGCGCCGGGTGGCCGCCCGCATTGAACTCGCCGGACGCGTCCTGGAGCCCGGCGACAAGCTGGGCATCGTCATCGCCTCCGGCAACCACGACGAGCGCGTCTTCGACCACCCCGAGCACTTCGACATCCATCGCGCCGAGACCGGCCACATCGCGTTCGGCGGCGGCCCGCACTTCGGCCTCGGCACCTGGGTCTCGCGCGCCGCCGTCGCACAGATCGCGCTGCCGGGCCTGTTCGGCGCCCTGCCCGGTCTGCGCCTCGCCGAGGACCACGTCCCCTTCGAGGGCTGGGTCTTCCGGGGACCCCTCCGGCTCGCCGCCGTCTGGAACACCTGACCGCCACGCACAAGGAGCAGCCCGAGCATGCCGAAAGTCACCTACGCCCAGCCCGACGGCACCGAGACCGCCCTGGACCTCACGCCCGGCACCACTGTCATGCGCGGCGCCGTCGCCGCCGGGATACGGGGCATCGTCGCCGAGTGCGGCGGCAACCTGATGTGCGCCACCTGCCACGTCTACGTCGACGTCGACGGCGGCCTCGGCGAGGACGCCCAGGACGCCCCGAACGCCCCGGACGTCTTCCCGCCCGTCAGCGACGAGGAGGACGAACTCCTCGACTGCACGGCCGCCCCCCGCGAGCCCAACAGCAGGCTCAGCTGCCAACTTCCGCTGACCGACGGGGCCGCCGACATCGTCGTACGGATACCGGAATCCCAGGCATGAACGGCCACGGCCACGGTCACCGCTCGACGACCGCCGCCCCGGTCGTGGTGATCGGAGCCGGACTCGCGGCCGTACAGCTGGCGGACTCCCTCCGGGAGGCGGGGTACGACGGTCCCGTCACCCTGATCGGTGAGATGCCGGGGCTGCCCGGGCAACGGCCGCCGCTGTCCAAGGAGTTCCTGACCGGGGACCTGAGCCGGCAGGGCGTGACCCTGCGCGCGGAGGGGTTCTACGCGGATCGGGACATCCGCCTGCCGGCCGGACACCGCGCCGTACGGATCGACCGCGCCCGGCGCACGGTGGCGCTCCAGGACGGCTCCACCGTCGGCTACGGCCATCTGGTACTCGCCACGGGCACCCGTCCGCGTCCGCTGCCGCTCCCCGGCGCGGACCTCGACGGCGTACTGCCCCTGCGTACGGTCGAGGACGCCGAGCGGCTCCGGACCCGGCTGCGCGCGGCCCGGGACGTGGTGATCGTCGGGGCCGGGTTCATCGGTCTCGAAGTGGCGGCGGCCTGCCGGGCCCTCGGGCGGCGAGCCGTCGTCTTCGACATCGCAGGACAGGCGATGGGACGGGCGGTGTCCACGCCCACCCGGACTTCTTCGCCGAGCGGCACCGCGCGTGGGGCACTCCCATGGTCCTGGGCGGCGGCATCTCCGAGATCGTCGGCCGCGACGGCCGGGTGACCGCCGTACGCACGGCGGCGGGGACCACCGTGCCGGCGGACCTGGTGGTGTACGGCGTGGGCGTCCTGCCCAACACCGAACTCGCGGCGACGGCCGGCCTGGACATCGGCACCGGCACCGGCGTCACCGTCGACGCCCACCTGTCGACCGCCGACCCCTCGGTCTCCGCGATCGGCGACTGCGCCGCGTTCCCCGATGCCCGCACCGGGCGGCGGATCCGGTTGGAGTCGGTGCAGAACGCGGCCGACCAGGCCCGCTGCCTCGCCGCCCGGCTGACCGGCACGCCCCGCCCGTACACGGCACTGCCCTGGTTCTGGAGCCACCAAGGCCCGCTGAAACCGCAGATCGCCGGGCTGTCCGCCGGGTACGACCTGGCCGGCCGTACTCCGGGGAGCGGTCCCGGACGGGCGGTCCTCCGTGTTCTGCTATCGCGGGCGGGACCTGATCGCGGTCGAGTCGGTCAACCGCGCCTCGGACCACATGACGGCCCGCAGACTCCTCGCACTCGGCCGCTCCCCCGCACCGGAGGAGGCCGCCGACCCCGCGTTCGACCTCAAGTCCTTCGCGGCCGCGCCCGCGTCCACCGTCCATTGACCTACGCCCTCAAGGAGACCGCCATGCGCAGAGTCGTCACCGGCCACGACGCCCAGGGAAGATCGGTCGTCGTCAGCGACGGCCCCGTACCGCGCGCTCATGCGTTCACCACGCTCCCGGGCTTCGCCTCCGCTCTCCCCTGGGCCACGGAACCGGGCGAGCCCGCCCCGCGTGCCGGGGACGATCCGACCGCCGAGGTGACCGGCTTCGTCCCTGCCCCCGGCGGTACCCGCTTCCTCGTCCTGACCCTGCCACCGGACGCCACGATGGCCGACCCGTCCTTCGACCCGGTCGTCTTCGGCCGGGAGCAGCTCGCCGAATCCCCCGGTATCGCCGAGTCCATGGAGATCGAGAACCCCGGGATGCACGCGACGCCCACGGTCGACTACGGCATCGTCCTCGCCGGCGAGGTCACCCTCGAACTCGACGACGGTGCGCTGACCAAGCTGTCAACCGGCGACATCGTCGTCCAGAACGGCACCCGCCACGGCTGGCGCAACCACAGCGACGGACCGGTCACACTGGCCTTCGTGCTCATCGGGGTCCCGGCCGCGAACTGACCGGTCATGGCTGCCGCACGTCCATACTTCCGCACGTCCATACTTCCGCACGTCCATACTTCCGCACGTCCATACTTCCGCACGGGATTCGCCCTCTCAGCTCCGGCGCTTCAAGTACGAGATCTGATGGACCTTCGGCTGGGAGTACGACCTGTCGGCTTCATGACCCGCGTCGTCTTCTCCGGCCGCGGGGCCCCGGCTTCTCGGGCGGCGGCTCGCCGGCTGACGGGGGCGTGATCCGAGTTCGGTCCGTCGGTTCTCGGTCGTCGGAATAGATCACCAGCGTTGTCCGGCCCACAGCGCAGAACTGACCCCCGCTCAAGTAGGCGAGCAGGTCAGGGCGGACGATCGAGGTGAGGTTGCGGTTGCGGCTGCGGCTGCAGCCATGCAGGAGATGCTCCAGCCGACATTTTCCCCTGGCCGGCACTGCCGTGGTACGGGCTGAGCTGCGTGATCTTCTGCCGATGGCCAGGCAGATGGCCATTCCGCCGATGACGGTCGCCGCCAGGGCGGTCTTCTTGGCGACGGAGACCGCCTTCTTCGCTTCCTCCACCCTGCCCCTCCCTCACTCTCGTCCTCACTCCGGCGGGGAGGGCCTCCACGCGCACGTCTCAGTCGAATTCCTCGACATACTCCTCCGGCGGCCCCAGCTCGGGCCGATCGCGCAACTCCAGTGCCCCGCCGAGCCGTACCAGTTCGAGGACTGTGACGGTGTTCTCGCCGGGGCGCAGGAGCGGTGCGGGGCAGTAGAGGGTGAGTTGGGGGCCGATCTCCCAATGGCGGCCCAGCAGAAAGCCGTTGACCCAGACGAGGCCGCGGCTCGAACCCGGCAGTGCGAGGAAGGTGTCCGCGGGCGTGTCGACGTGGAAACTCGCGACGGCGAACCCGGTACGGGTCGTCGTGGGACCGGCGGCGACCGCGGTGGCCAGTTCCGTGGTGGACCAGTCCTGGAGGGCGAGCGGGGTGCTCGACCAGCCCTGCACCATGCGGCGGTCGATGAGGACAGGACCGAGAAGACCCTTGTGCCGGCCGATGCCGGGGCCGTAGTTCACCCGGCCGAGGCTCTCCACCAGGATCTCCAGGCGTACGAGGGCGCCGGTGCCGTCCAGCGGGAGTTCCGGGGAGTCGGGATCGGCGATGCCGAGCAGGGTGCCGTCGGCGAAGACGAGTGCGCGGTCGCGTACGTCCGTGAGGACGAGTCGGTGGTCGCCGGGCGGGACGCGTGGGTGGGCGGCGTGCAGGACCATGCCCGCGTCGAGCCCGAGTTGTTCGAATGAGGCGGGGCGTGGAGCGGTCGTGGTCCTGGCCGCCGGTACGGCGCGGAGGCCGGCGAGCAGGTCGGCTCGGTGGACGAGGGGAAAGTGGGCCGGCGGGAGGGTCGGCAGCCGTGCGGTCGAGCGGAGGGGGCCCGGTGCGCCGAGGGCCTCGCGCATGGCGAAGAACTTGGCGGTGAGTCTGCCGTCCTCGGCGATGGGTGCGTCGGAGTCGTAGCTGGTCACGACGGGTTGCAGGCGGCCCTCGTGGTCGTTGGCGCCCGACCAGAGGCCGAAGTTGGTGCCGCCGTGTGCCATGTAGATGCTCACGCTGCCGCCGTCGGCGACGATGTCGCGGAGGGTACGGACCGCGCTGTCCACCTCGCGCACGTGGTGCCGTTTGCCCCAGTGGTCGAACCAGCCGTTCCAGAACTCGGCGACCAGGAACGGTTCGTCCGGGCGCCGGGCCGCGAGGAGCCCACGGGCGGCGTCCGGCTTGGAGCCCAGGGTGACGGCGGTGAGGGTGCCGGGCAGAGTGCCTGCGTCCAGCATGAGTGCGGTGGGGCCGTCAGCGGTGAAGAGCAGTTCCCGGATGCCCCGGCCGGCCAGCGCACGGCGGTTCCAGCGGAGGTAGGCGTGGTCGTCGCCGTAGCTGCCGAACTCGTTCTCCACCTGCACCGCGACGATCGGCCCGCCCTCGGACGTCTGGAGCGCGGCGAGGCGCGGGACCAGGTCGTCGAACCAGTGGCCGACGGCGGAGGTGAACGCCGGGTCGGAGCTGCGGACGGCGAGGTCGCGGCCGGTGAGCCAGCTCGGCAGACCGCCGTTGGACCACTCCGCGCAGATGTACGGGCCGGGCCGGACGATGACATCGAGGCCCTCCTCCCCCGCCGTGCGGACGAAACGCTCGACATCCCGCCAGCCGTCGAAGCGTGGCGGCTCGTCCGCGCGGGGCTGGTGGAAATTCCAGGGCACATAGGTGTCGACGGTGTTGAGCCCGAGGTCGGCCAGCCGGCGGATCCGGTCCCGCCAGAGGTCCGGGTGGACTCGGAAGTAGTGCAACGCGCCCGACAGGATGCGGTGGTGGGCGCCGTGCCGGTACAGGCGGCCTCCGCCCCAGGTGAGCGCGCTGGTGGCGGGGGTGACCGCCGCGTCGGTTGTGGTGTGGGCCGGAGAGATGTGTGTCGTGGACGGCTCAGTCACGACCCGAGCCTATGTTATCGGTGCCATACGTAACAAGACCGATAGAATCCGGTGACGACGTGGACGGCATGAACGGCGTAGGCGGCATGGACCACATGAACGCCGTGGACCACATGAACGCCGTGGACGACATCGCGGGTCGGCCGCGGGAGGGGAACACCATGACCGAGGACACCGCGCGGCTCAGGCAGCCGAGCATGGCCGATGTGGCCCGGACCGCCGGGGTGTCGGCGCAGACCGTGTCGCGTGCGCTGCGCGGCTCACCGAACGTCAACCCCGAGACCAGGCGGCGCGTGCTCGCCGCGGTGGAACAGCTCGGCTACCGCTTCAACAGCGCCGCGCGGGCCCTGTCCTCGGGACGCAGCCACACCATCGGGCTCGTGCTGCTGGCGTCCGGCGGGTACTACTCGCGCTCGGCGGTGACCGCTGGTGTCGAGGCGGCCGCCGGTGCGGCGGGGTACGCGGTGAGCATCGCGACCATCGCCGCGCTCGACACCGGCCTGATGGAGCAGTCCCTGTCCAAGCTCGCCGACCAGGGCGTCGACGGCTTCGTCATCGCCGTACCGCTCATCTCCGTGACCCGGAAGATGGAGGACATCACCCGCGACATCCCCACGGTCACCCTCGACGGCTCGCGGACGGCGGGCGCGCGGGTGCTCGGCATAGACCAGCGGGAGGCGGGCCGGGTCGCCACCCAGCACCTGCTCGACCTGGGACATCGTCAGGTCTGGCACATCTCGGGGCCGGACGAGTGGATCGAGGCACGCCGGCGGCGGCAGGGCTGGCAGGAGTGCCTGAGCTCGGCCGGGATCGAGGCGCCGCCCCTCCTGGAGGGCGACTGGTCGCCCGACTCGGGCTACCGGCAGGGGCAGATCATCGCGATGATCCCGGAGGTGACGGCGGTCTTCGTGGCCAGCGACGAGATGGCCTTCGGCGTGATCCGCGCCCTGCACGAGCGCGGCCGGTCGGTGCCCGACGACGTGTCCATCGTGAGCGTCGACGACATCGCACTCGCCGCCTACTCCGCTCCCCCGCTGACGACCGTACGACAGGACTTCTACCACTACGGCGCGGCCGCCGTCGCCTTGCTCCTGGGCGAGGACGCGGACACCGAAGGCGCCGCAGGTACCCAGGGCGACTCCGTCGCCGCGTCGCTGACCGTCCGCGCCTCCACCGCACCGCCGCGCACGCACTGACACCCGGCGCCACCCCACGTCCCCTCAGGGACGTCAGGGCCGACGCTCGTTCAATTGCGTCCCGTGGGCCCCTTGCGCCGTCATGTTATCGATGCCACCGTAACAACACCGGATCGCCATGTGATCCAGATCTCGGGCGCGGTGGCGCGGCGTCCCGGCGGCGTGGCCTCGGACAGGGCCGGCCCCGGACCTGCTCCGCCGCTCGCAGTCAGGTGGGCAACCGTCCACGGGAAGGACACCGTATGAGGAGATCGCTCGTCCTCACGGGCACCGCGGTCACCGTGCTCGGACTGCTCGCCGGCTGCTCGGCCGGCGGGAGCGGCTCGGACTCCGGCAGGACGACCCTCAAGGTCGCCGCCCTCGAAGGCGGCTACGGCCGGGACATGTACACACAGGTCATCAAGGCGTACGAGGCCTCGCACCCCGACATCGATGTCCAGCTGCAGATCTCGAAGAGCATCGAGGACGAGATCACCCCGAACATGAAGGCCGGGCGCTACCCGGACGTCGTGGTGCTCGGCCAGGGCCGCAAGGCCGCCCTCACCGAGACCCTCGTCAAGGACAAGGCCCTGGAGGACCTCACCCCGGTCCTCAAGGAGAGGATTCCCGGCGAGGACACGACCGTCGGGGACAAGCTCACCGAGGGCATCGTCGGCAACCTCAACACCAACCCGTACGGCACGGACCAGACGTATCTGATGCCGATGTACTACGCGCCGACGGGGCTCTTCTACAACAAGGGCCTGTTCGAGGAGAAGGGCTGGAAGGTCCCGGGTACCTGGGACGAGATGTTCGCGCTCGGCGACACGGCGAAGAAGCAGGGCATACCGCTGTTCACCTACCCGACCGCCGGGTACCTCGACTCGTACTTCTTCGCGCTCCTCGCCGATGTCGGCGGGGAGCGGTTCTACACCGACGTGATGACGTACAAGAAGGATGTCTGGAAGACGGCGAACGCCCGGAAGGCGCTCGACATCACGACCGAGCTGCTGGGCCACGCCGCGCCGGCCACCGTCGGATACGCCAACGAGCAGGACTTCACCAAGAACCAGCAGCTGGTCCTCGACGACAAGGCGCTGTTCATGCCGAACGGCACCTGGATCGTCGGCGAGATGGCTGAGGCGCCGCGCGCGGACGGTTTCCAGTGGGGTCTGACGCCGCTGCCTGCCGTCACCACGGGCGGGAAGCGGTACATCACGACGTCGGTCGAGTCGGTCTGGGTGCCCACCGCGGCGCAGAACAAGGACGCGGCGAAGGAGTTCATCGCCTATCTGTACTCCGACGAGGCGGCGAAGATCTTCGCAAAGTCGAACGCGATCCAGCCGGTCGAGGGCATCGCGGGCAGTCTGTCCGCCGAGAACGTCGAGTTCTACAAGGTGTACGAGGACCCGTCGGTCGCCGCGCTGGTGGGCGGGTTCGCGAGCACCGCGCCCGTCGAGGGCGTCGACATCAAGGCCACACTCTTCGACACCGCCAACAGCATCATCAGCGGCGACACCACCGAGGACAGGTGGCGGGCCGCGCTGAACGAGGCCAGCGAGAAGCTGCGGCAGGCGGGCGGCTGACCCGGCCTGCGATCCGTCTCCCGATCCCGAAGGACCCGTCTTTCGGTCCCCAGGACCGCTTCGTACGACCCAAGGACAGGCACGGTGACGACCCTCTCCACCCCACCCCCCGGTTCGACGAACCGCACCTCCGCCTCCTCCGATGCCTCCGATGTCTTCGAGGCCTCCAAACAGGCGCCGTCCGCCGCGAGTTCGCGACGCGGCGTCGCGCGGGTCCCGGTGCGCCGACGCGGCGACACCCGCTTCGTGCTCGCCTGTCTGCTGCCCGCGCTGGTGCTCTTCGCGGTGTTCATGGCCGTTCCGACCGTGAACGTGTTCCGGATGTCGCTGTACACGTGGAGCGGGTTCTCCCCGGACATGCGGTTCGTGGGGCTCGACAACTTCCGCCGTCTTTTCGACGACGACCAGTTCGTGCGCGCCTTCCAGAACACGGTCGCGCTGCTGGTCGTGGTGACCGTCGTGACGATGGGCATGGGCCTGTTCCTCGCCGCGATCATGACGCGGCAGCGGCTGCGCGGGCGGAACCTGTACCGGTTCGTCCTCTACATACCGAACGTGCTCTCGGTGGTCGTGATCGCGGCGACCTTCTCCGCCGTGTACGACCAGGAGAACGGTCTGCTCAACGGCGCGCTCCGGCTGCTGTCGCTGGACGGCCTGCAACAGGTCTGGCTCGGTAACCAGAAGGTCGTGCTGTACTCCGTCGCGATCGCGATGCTCTGGCAGTCCCTCGGCTACTACATGGTCCTCTACATGGCGAGCATGTCGAGCGTCCCGGAGGAGCTGTACGAGGCGAGCGCGCTCGACGGCGCCTCCGCCGCCCGGCAGTTCTTCGCCATCACGCTGCCGCTCATCTGGCAGAGCCTGAGCACCACGCTGACGTTCTTCATCATGAGCGCCGTCAATCTCAGCTTCGTCCTCGTCCGCGCGATGACGGGCGGCGGGCCCGACGGCTCCTCCGAGGTCCTGCTGAGCTATATGTACAAGCAGGCGTACACGAATTCGTCGTACGGCTACGGCATGGCCATCGGTGTCGTCATCTTCGCGTTCTCGTTCCTGGTGTCGCTCCTGGTGAGCCGGGCGACACGGCGCGAGCCTCTCCAGTTCTGAGGACGGACACCATGACCACGCCTCCCGTCTCCCGGCTCCGCGCGGCCCGGCTGCTCACCCACACCCTCGTCGCGGCCCTCGCCCTCGTCATCGCCGTGCCGGTCGCCTGGGTGCTGTTCGCCTCGGTCAAGCGGAAGAGCGAGTTCTTCGGCAGCCCGTGGACGCTGCCGGAGGGCCCGCACCTCCAGAACTACCTCGACGCGTTCGTCACCGCCCGCATGGGTCAGTACTTCCTGACGTCCGCGTTCGTCACGGTCCTCGGCCTGGTGTTCGTCCTCGCGGTCTCCGTGCCGGCGGCGTACGTCATCGCCCGGTACGAGTTCCGGGGCCGCCGCGCCGTGGAACTCGCGCTCCTGGCCGGTCTCTTCGTCAACGTCAACTACATCGTCGTACCGATCTTCCTCATGCTCGTCGACTGGGACCGCTCACTCATCGACGTCTTCCCCGGCGGCTTCTTCATCGACAATCCGGCGGTCCTGTCGCTCGTCTACGCGGCGACGTCGATCCCGTTCACCATCTATCTGCTCACCGCGTACTTCCGGTCGATCCCGGTCGAGTACGAGGAGGCCGCCGCCCTCGACGGCGCGTCCCGCTTCCGGATCATGACGAGGATCATGCTTCCGATGGCGCGCCCGGCGGTGACCACCGTCATCCTCTTCAACTTCCTCGCCTACTGGAACGACTTCATCATCTCGCTCACCCTGCTCCCGGGCGACAACAAGACGTTGCAGGTCGGCCTGCTCAATCTGTTCACCGCGCAGAAGGCCGCGGCGGACTACGGGCGCCTCTACGCCGGCATGGTCATCGTCATCGTGCCCGTCCTCATCCTCTACGCGATCGTCCAGCGCCGGCTCATCGAGGGCATCGCCTCCGGCGGAGTGAAGGGCTGACCTCGGAAGGAACACCGACATGAAGGAATCGACGCGTACGGCGGTGCTGGCCGCCGCACGTACGCTCGTCGCGGCGGCCTGCGTCGCGCTCGTCGTCACGGCCCGCACGACGGTCGGGTGGGGTCACCTCCTGGTGATGCTCGCCGGGCTGGCCGGCCTGCTGGCCCTGCTCGCCGCCTACAACCGGCGGTTCCGGTGACCGCGCCCGCCGCCCTCGGCCGGGATCTGGCCACCGTCCGGCCGAGCGAGCGCCAACTCGCCTGGCAGGGAATGGAGTTCTACGGCTTCCTCCACTTCGGCATGAACACGATGACGGACCGGGAGTGGGGCGAGGGGCACGACGACCCCGCGCTCTTCGACCCGACCGGGCTCGACGCCGACCAGTGGGTCGCGACGCTCAAGAGCGCCGGGATGACGGGCGTGATCCTCACCTGCAAGCACCACGACGGCTTCTGCCTCTGGCCGAGCGATGTCACGGACCACTCGGTCGCCTCGTCTCCGTGGCGGGGCGGCCGGGGCGACGTGGTCGCGGAGGTCGCCGACGCGGCCCGCCGGAACGGCCTGCGGTTCGGGATCTACCTCTCCCCATGGGACCGCACCGAGGCGTCGTACGGCTCCGGGACCGCGTACGACGACTTCTACGTCGCCCAGCTCACCGAACTGCTCACCCGGTACGGGCCGGTGTTCTCCGTCTGGCTGGACGGCGCGAACGGCGAGGGTCCGAACGGCAGGCGCCAGGTCTACGACTGGGAGCGGTACTACGCGGCCGTACGGGAGTCGCAGCCGGGGGCGGTCATCAGTGTGTGCGGGCCCGATGTCCGCTGGTGCGGCAACGAGGCCGGGGAGACCCGGCCCGACGAGTGGAGCGTGGTGCCTCGGGCGCTGCTGGACGCGGAGCGGACCGCGGACCGTTCGCAGCGGGCCGACGACGGCGCCTTCGCCCGGCTGGTGCGCAGCGACGACCGTGACCTCGGCAGCCGCGCCGCGCTGGCCGGCCATGAGGCCGACCCGGTCTGGTATCCGGCCGAGGTCAACACCTCGATCCGTCCCGGCTGGTTCCATCACCCGGCGGAGGACACCTCGGTCCGCTCCGTGGACGAGCTGTTCGCCGTCTACCTTCGCTCGGTCGGCGGCAACTCCTGCTTCCTGCTCAATGTCCCGCCGGCCAGGGACGGGCGTCTGCACGAGGCCGACGTGGCGGTCCTCGAGGGGCTCGGGCGGCGCGTCGAGGACTTCCGGGCGCGGCGGATCGAGGCGACGGTGGCGGTCTCGTCCGGTGTGCCGGGCGACGTCGCGACCGCCTGGCCCGGCGGCGTCCGCACCCCGTGGCGGCCGGACGACACGGACCCGCTGCCCGCCGTCACGCTCACGTTGGCGCGGGCCCGCCCGGTCGAGGCGGTCGTCCTGGGTGAGGACATCACGCGGGGGCAGCGCATCGAGCACGTCGTCGTCCGGGGCCACCGGGACGGCCGGTGGACGACGCTCGCCGAGGCGAACTCGGTGGGATACCAGCGCATCCTGACGTTTCCGCCGACCCGGATCGACGCCGTACGGGTCGAGGTGAACGGAGCCCGGGACACACCTGTCGTGGCCTGGGTGGCCGCGATCGGGGCGAGTGGGGCCAACAGGACCAGTGGGGTCAGTGGGGCGATCGAAGTGGCTGAGGTGGTCTCGTGAAAGGCACCGCGTCCCGGCCGAGTGGCTCCCGCAAGCCGGGCAGCGCCCGCGCGGCGAGCACCTCGCGCGGGCCGGGAGCTTCCCATCGGCCGAGTACGTCCGTCGCGCCGGGCACGAGCCCGCCCCGCAGGCCCTCGCGCCGGGCCCTCGTCCTGATCGCCGGCGCGTGCGTGGCCCTCATCGCACTGGTCGTCACCACGGCGATGACGCTCGGCAGTCACGGCACCGACGAGAACGCCGTCGCCTCCCTAGACGGCCACCCGGTGACCCGTGACGAACTGCTCTTCCACATGCGACGGCTCGCGCCGACCGTGCGGAACGAGCTGCGCAACAAGTACGACCTGCGGGGCACGATCGACTGGAACGCGAAGGCCGGCGACAAGACGGCGCTCCAGCGGCTGGAAACCCGTGCGCTCGACGAGATCCGGCGGGACAAGAGCACGCTCGTCCTCGCGAAGGAGCAGGGCCTCGTCGGCTCCGTGGACCACGCGGACTTCCTCGCCGAGCTGGCCGACGAGAACGAGTCCCGTGCCGAGGCCGTCGCCGCGGGCCGGACGGTCTACGGCGTCACCGAGTTCTCCCCCGACGAGTACTACACCCACCGGCTCACCGAGCTCACCACGAGCCTGAAGAAGAGGCTCGGCGCGGACTCCGGCGGCCCTCTCCGGGTCACCGACGCCGACGTCCGGCGGGCGTTCGACGCCGACCGGGACGCCTGGAGCGCCAACGCGACCACGTACAGGTACGCGAAGCTCGTCGTGCCCGTGCCCTCCGGCGCGTCCGCCGACTACGCCGCCGGCCTGCGACGGCGGGTGGCCGCGGCCGAGCGCCTCGCGGACGTCACCGCCGGGGAACCCGGTGCCGAGCTGACGAGGGGCACGTACGACGGCGGTGGCGGCACCGGGTTGAACGCCCATGACCAGGACCTCATGGCGGTGCTCGGCAAGCTCGGACCGGGCGGGATCTCCGCCCCTGTCACGGGCACCGGCCAGATCACCTACTACGAGCTCGACGGCAAGAGCGTCGACGAGGACAAGGCGTTCGCCACGTACTCCCAGCGGATCCGGCAGTCGCTCGTCGAGGAGAAGTTCGACCAGTACCTCCAGCGCCGGGTCGACGACAGCGACATCGATGTCGACGCCGCGGCGGTGGACGCCATCAACGCGAAGGACATCCAGCGATGAGACCTGTCGACACCGGACCACCCCTCATACGGACGCTGTACGCGGGCTTCGTCGCCCTGCTCGCCGCGCTGCTCGTCGGAGCGCTCGTGCCCGCCGCCCACGCCACCACCGCCCCGCACCACGCGCCGGCCCACCCCACCACCAAGATCAAGCCCTCCTGGCCGGGCAACGCGCCGAACACGACCGGCGGCAAGGACTACTTCGTCGACGCGACGCTCGGTCGCGACAGCGCGGCCGGGACTTCGGCGGCGACCGCGTGGCGCAGCCTGGCCAAGGTGAGCGCGACGACGTTCGCGCCGGGCGACCGCGTCCTGCTCAAGGCGGGCGAGCAGTGGCAGGACGAGCAGCTGTGGCCGAAGGGGTCGGGCAGCGCGGGCCGGCCGATCACCATTTCGGCGTACGGCGATTCGGGTGCGGGCCGGCCGTACATCGCGACGAACGGCGAGGTGCCCAGCCCGTTCAAGGCGGACGGTTCGAAGAATCCCGCGACCGTCGGCCTGACCGGTGCCATCGTGCTGCGCAACCAGCAGTACTGGGACATCAACAATGTCGAACTGTCCAATGACAACGATTTCGCGACCGACATCACCACGGGGTCGTACGTCCGCGACGGCATCATGGTCTCGATCAACGCCGACCTCCTGAAGGACGGCGCGGACAGCATCATGGACCACTTCCGTATCTCTGATGTGTTCGTTCACGATCTCGACGGCCCGAGCAGCTGGCAGCGAATCCACTACGGGGCTGTCGATTTCCAGGTGTTCGGCAGCCGCAGCTACAAGGACTACGGCACGGGCGGCTATTACTTCAAGGACGTCCGGATCGAGAACAACACCTTCGAGAACGTCGAACTGCACGCCGTCCAGTTCGCGTTCAACTGGTTCGCGGCCGACGGTGCGGACGCCGGCCAGTACGACGAGAGCGGCAAGTGGCACGAGGGCTGGGAACAGCTGTGGGTGCGCACCCGCGACCTGTACAGCCGTGACGTGTACATCGGTCACAACTACGCCGAGAGCATCGGCCAGGGCGCGATCCAGCTCGCCGACACCAAGAACATGAAGGTCGAGTACAACGAGGTCAACGGGTATCTGAAGCGCTATGACGCGGTGTCCTGCGCCCTGTACCTGTGGGCCGGCGCCGATTCGGTCATGCAGTCAACGAGGTGTACGGCGGTCCGGACAACGAGTACGACGGCACCCCCTGGGACCTCGAATACACGAACTTCGACGTCACCTACCAGTTCAACTACTCGCACGACAACGCGGCGGGCTGGATGGCCTATATGGGCAACAGTTCCAACTCCATCGCCCGCTACAACCTGAGCGTCAACGACAACGGCGTACTCGTGAAAAACATGCTGTCGACGAACTACTCTCCGACGTATTTCACGAACAACACCTTCGTCTACGACGGCGCGGATCTCGACTACGTCCACGACGAGACGTTCCTGAGTCGCGTCTACTTCCTCAACAACATCTTCTACAACACCTCGAAGACAACTGCGACGCCGTGGTACCGCCGCACCGGCGCCCTGCGGCAGGCCGTGTTCGCCAACAACGACTACTACGAGGCCGGTGGCACCCACTCCGACCAGGAACCGGCCGACCCGGACGGGCCGCGGGCCGATCCACGATTTGTCGGCGACCCGGCGGAGTACGTCACCGGGGTGGGCGTGAACCGGATCCGGGAGGCCGCGGCGCACTTCGCGCTCCGCGACGACTCACCGCTCATCGACGCCGGCCGGTACAACCCGCGTCTGGGCACCGAGGACTTCCTCGGCACGCACCTCTACTACGGCGAAGCACCGGACATCGGTATGGCCGAGCGGCGGATCGGCCCGAAGGTCCCCGACCCGGTCGACGACGATCCCATCGAGGAGGAGGTGGACAACCGGGTCGACCTCGCCCTCGGCAAACCGGTCACCGCCAGTTCGACCCACTCAGGGGCCAACGGCACCCTCGGCGCCGAGAAGCTGACCGACGGCGACCTCACGAGCCGCTGGGCCGCCGCCGACGAGGCGGCCTACCCCATCACCCTCGACATCGGCCTCGGCGCGGACACCACCTTCGACGAGGTCTATCTGGACGAGTACACCGACTCGGGCACCAACCCGCGGGTGCGGTCCTTCGAACTCCAGCGGTGGGACGCCGGAACCAGCCGCTGGGTGACCTTCGCGAGCCGTGACACCGGCATCGGCCACGACCTCACCGTCACCGGCTTCGGCGACGTCACCACCGCCCGGCTACGCGTCTCCCTCACCGGGCAGATCGCGACGGAGCAGTACACGCCGACACTGACCGAGATCTCGGTCTACGACAGCGCCGGCTAGGGGCGGCCGACAGCGGGCGACAGCCACCGGTGGGTGGACGCGCCACAGCGTCCACCCGCCGAGTGCTGCTCAAGTCCTGTCAGGCACCCAGGCCGAGATAGGCCACCTCAGGGGGGAGCGCGGGCAGCTCGGGGAGTGCGGGCGGCGCCTCGCCGTGGCCTGTGTGCGTGGGCGGGACGGCACGCAGCGCGTTGATGCCGTCGGCGGCCCACCACGCGTCCGTCGGGGGCAGCGACAGGGTCATGCGCCGACCGTCGGCGAGAGTGGTCTCCAGCTTGTCCGGGTCGTTCATCTCCATGGCAACTCACTTCCGTCGCACACCATGTCGAGCCTCAACAGGAAGGACGCCGACGCGGGCCAGGAAGTTCCAGGTGGTGCGGCAACGCGTATGTCGTATCCCTCGATCCGTACGCTCCACGCCCCCGGAAATGTGAACTGACGTACGGAGCAAGGGTGTCGGGACGTAAGTTGTGACCGGAAATCCTTGCTTCGGCTGAAAGACGGACGGTACACATGACCGACCAAGCGACCACGCCGGGACCGGCGTCGCACCAGAAGATCGACACGTCGGTGCCGCACTCGGCCCGTATCTGGAACTACTGGCTGGGCGGGAAGGACAACTACCCCGTCGACGAGCAGGCCGGCGACGCGTACACCGCCGTGTTTCCCGGGATCGTGACCATCGCCCGCAGCAGCCGCGCGTTTCTGCGCCGCAACATCACGTATCTGGTCTCCGAGGCGGGCATACGTCAGTTCCTGGACGTCGGCACGGGCCTGCCGACCGCCGAGAACACCCACCAGGTCGCCCAGCGGATCGCCCCCGAGACCCGGATCGTGTACGTCGACAACGACCCGATGGTGCTGGCGCACGCCCGCGCCCTGCTCTACTCCACACCGGAGGGCGCGACGGCGTACGTCGACTCCAATGTGCTGGACCCGGACCGCATCCTCACGGCCGCCGCCGAGACGCTGGACCTCGGCCGGCCCACGGCTCTCATCCTCAGCAACATCCTGGGACACGTCGCCGACCACGACCGGGCGCGGTCCATCGTCACCAGCCTGCTGGGCGCGCTGCCGTCCGGCAGTTATCTCTCCGTCAACGACGGCTCACGAGGGATCGACCCGGTCTTCGAGCAGGCCCAGGACGCGTACAACGAGAGCGGCGCGGTGCCGTACAACCTGCGCACCGTCGACGAGATCACCGCGTACTTCGACGGCCTGGAACTGCTGGACCCCGGCGTCGTCCCGGTCCCCTTCTGGCGCCCGGACCCCGCCGACCCGACGCCGGAGGTCATCGGTGAACACGGGGGCCTCGCGCGCAAGCCGTGACGTGAGGCGATATGCCGTGACGTGATCCGAGGTGGCGCCGGGCGGCCTCAACTGCTGCCGAAGTCCTTCGTCCTGACGAAGTGGCGGTCCGACGTGGACGGGCCGTTCGGCGTTCCGCGCAGGATCCAGTAGCCGGAGTCCTTGCGGGGCTCGGTGAAGCCGAAGGTTCCGATGAGGAGTTCGTCCTGGCCGTCGCTGTCGAGGTCGGCCATGTACAGGTCCCAGCCGAAGCGGTCGCGGTCCCCGGCGGTTCGGGGAGAGCCCTTGAGGCCGATGGTGTAGCGGTCGATCGTGAGGGTGCGGGTGGTGTCGAGGCCGTCCTCGCCGCCGAGTACGACGACGACCTGACCGATGCGGCGGTCCTCGCCACGGGGGTTGGTGGCGAGGTCGTCGTAGCCGTCGCCGTTGACATCGCCGACCGCGACGGCGAGGCCGGGCTTCAGCTTCCCCAGGTCGCCGGGGCGGGCCTCACCGCGGCCGGGGCCCTCGGCGCTGCCGTAGACGACGACGGCCCGATCTCCGACCTGGCCCCTGCCGATGATGTCCTGGTGGCCGTCGCCGTCGAAGTCGCCGGTGTCGAGGGGCAGGGAGCCCGCGCCGGTGACGCCGGGTACGGAACCGGCGGCCTTCAGGCTTCCGGCCCTTCCGGTCGTACCGGCCGTCCCCCGGTAGAACGTGGCGTCGGTGACCCCTTCCGGCGGGCCGTCCTCCAGTCGCGCGTCCTCCTCGTCGTACACGCCCTTGGTGACGAGGTCGTCCCGGCCGTCGCCGTCGAAGTCGCCGACGACGGTGTGGGCGACCGACACCCAGCCCCCGTAGCCGACGTCGGTCGTCGAGGTGGCTCGGGGTTTCCCGTCGCGGCCGAGCGGGCCGTAGAGGACGGTGGCGGGCTGCGGCTCGGTCGCGGATTGGCTGAACGAAGGCCGTGCGAGGGTCAGGAGGTCGAGGGCTCCGTCTCCGTCGAAGTCCCCGGTGGCGATGGCGGGCAGGACGTCGTCGGCCAGTTCGGTGACGGCGGCGAGGCTGTCGGGGCCACCCCAGTGGATGTGCTGCTCGGGCACGAAGTCGCCGTCGGCGTCGTAGACCATGTCACCGGCGACGACATCGGCGTAGCCGTCGTCGTCCAGGTCTCCGGTGAACTGTGTCGACTGGTCCTGCCCGATCGGCCCGGTGCTGATCGGGGGGCCGAGTTCGGGCAGGCTCTCCTTGAGGCGGAATGCCTCGCCCGGGTCCGGGCCGTCAGCTGCTGCTGTCGCTGCGGCCAGGGCGACGAAGCGGTTGCGGCTCCACTCCAGGCCGGGCTTCGCCCGGTACCAGCCGTTGACGACGACGTCCGCGTGCCCGTCGCCGTTGACATCGTCCCGGTTGACCTCGCCGGCGGCCCGCTTGGACGGGGACGACGAGGACTTCGGGACGGAAGGAGACGGCTGTGCCGACTCCTCGCCCTCTCCGGTTCCGCCCGAGCAGGCCGTGAACAGCGCAGTGGTCGCGACGAGGCAGACCAGGGCGGTCGCGAGTCGGCGGGAGTGACGGTGCATGGCCCCAGTCTGCAAGAGGCCGGCCGGCGGTCCGTAGGGGGCTGTCGAAAATGGCTGGTGCCGGTGGGGTGTCTCGGGCAGGCTTCGCGGCGATGAGCGACGACGGATCCGCGGATGACCAGGTGTACGCCTCGCCGCACTCGCTGAGGGGGCTGCTGCAACGGGGGCGGGGACTGGGCGCGCTGCGAGCGTCCCGGGAACCGCCGGAGACGTCGGCCGCGCCGGTGTACGAGGTCGTGCGGCAGGACTGGCGGTGGGACTCGCAGGTGGATGACCGTCAGCTGTATCTGGCACGCCTGATCCGGGAGTCGGGGCTCGCGCCGGACCCGGTGTTCGCCCTGCTCGCGGGCGACGGTGACGACTGCGAGCGGGCCACCGGGATGCTGGAGCTGCTGGCCCTGTCCGGGTCGGCCGAAGCGCGTGAAGGGCTGCGGGAGTACGTCCGCGAGGGCGAGCACTGGGGCGATGTGCTGGAGTCGGTCGCGGGTGTCTGGCCCGTCGAGTGGTGGGACGACCTGGCCGGTGTCGCGCACGATCGCCTGGGCGGGGACGAGCCTCGGCTGTGGCGCTCCGAGCCCTGGGTGCGCTGGCGGGTGGGAGCCGGGCGGAGCGGCCCCGTCCGGCCGCCGCGGACGCACACGATCGACGTCGGGCCGAGTAGCCGGCGGCTGCTTGCCGTCCTCGCCGATGGCGGGTCGGCCTACGGTGCGAAGGTCCAGGCGTTGCGGGCGCTGGCCGGGCGTCCGCCGGAGCCGGCGCTGATCCCGTTGGTGCCGGGCCTTGCGGAGGTGAACGGTGAACCGCCGCTGCCGGGGCTCGGGGCCGCGGTCCGGCGGCTCGGTGCGCGGGCCCTGCCCCAGGCGCGGGCATGGGCGGCGGACGGCGGGCAGTGGTTGTCCTGGATCGGGACACAGGTGCTGGCGGAACACGGTGGGGCCCGGGATCTGCCCGTGCTGATGGCGGAACTCTCGGCGCACGAAAAGGCACGCCAGTGGTGTGGTCCCGCGCGACTGGCCGACGGGATCGCCCGTTTCGGGTCGGCGGCCGCGGAGGCGGCGCCGGTGCTCCGCCGGCTCTGGTCGCGCACACCGCACTCGTACGAGCGGCCCGCCTTCCTCAAGGCGCTGGCAGCTGTCGCACCGGCCGGACTCGACCTGGCGTTCACCGAGTCACTGTGGGACTGAGCGAATCGAACGCCCGGCTGCTGGGGATCGCGCACGCGCCCGATTCGCCGCACGTCCGGGAGCGGCTGGCGTGGCTGCGTGACGATCCGATGGAGGAGGCCGAGGTGCGGGTCGCCGCCGGAAATCGTCTGGCTGTCGGCTCGTGAGCACGCCGGAGAGCGGGGAGACCGGCGTGGGCCCCGCAGGACCGTTCCGCAGGCGGTCGCTCAGCGGGGCACGCGCCCGGCAAGCCACTCAATAATCGAACACTTTCCGGCCAAAGACTTGATATGTCCCTGACATAGCCACCTCCCGTCTGTCACTCTGTGCGCACTCCGTCTCACGACGGCGCACGCGCACCCGCATCGCAGTTCTCCCTGCCCCACCCGGTGCCTCGACCCGTGCACCGGGTCCTTCGTACGGCCGCTCGTCCAACGTCGGCCGCAGCAAAGGAGTTCGCGTGAGATCCACCCCCCACAGACGCACCACGGCCACGGCCGCCCTCGTCGTCACGGCGGCCGTGCTCGCCGTCGCCGTCCCGGGCGCTCCGGCGATCGCACGCGGTGACGGCGGCGAAGGCACCGCCCGTACCGCTGCCGCGAAGCCGGATCGCGGGGCGCTGCCCGCGAAGCTCACTCCCGCTCAGCGCGACACCCTCATCCAGGGGGCCGAGAAGGCCACGGACAAGACCGCTGACCGCCTCGGCCTGGGCGGCCAGGAGGAGTTGCGGGTCCGTGACGTCGTCAAGGACGTCGACGGCACCGTGCACACGCGCTACGAGCGCACCTACGCCGGCCTGCCCGTGCTCGGCGGCGACCTGGTCGTCCACGCCGCCAAGAGCGGCGCGGTCGAGAGTGTCACCCGGGCCTACAAGGCCGAGCTGAAGGTGTCGGACCTCAGCGCCGAGGTCAGCAGGGCCACCGCCGAGAAGCAGGCGCTCGCGGCGGCGAAGGAAGAGGGGTCCGCGAAGACCGAGGCGGACAGCAGCCGCAAGGTCGTCTGGGCCACGAAGGGCGCTCCGACGCTCGCCTACGAGACCGTCGTGAGCGGGTTCCAGCACGACGACACGCCCAGTGAGCTGCACGTCATCACCGACGCGCAGACCGGCGACAAGCTGTTCGAGTACGAGGCCGTGCACACCGGCACCGGCAACACCCGCTACAGCGGCACGGTCACGCTCGGCACGAGTCAGTCCGGGTCGTCGTACACGCTGACCGACGCGGACCGGGGCAGCCACCGTACGTACAACCTCAATCGCGGCACGTCCGGGACAGGCACGCTGTTCAGCGGGACCGACGACGTCTGGGGTGACGGCACCACCGCCGACCTGGAGACCGCGGGGGCGGACGCCCACTACGGTGCGGCGCTGACCTGGGACTACTACAAGAACGTGCACGGGCGCAACGGGCTGCGCAACGACGGGGTCGCGCCGTACAGCCGGGTCCACTACGGCAATGCCTACGTCAACGCGTTCTGGCAGGACTCCTGCTTCTGCATGACGTACGGCGACGGGTCGGGCAACGCCAACCCGCTCACCTCGATCGACGTGGCCGCGCACGAGATGACGCACGGGCTCACCTCGGTCACCGCGGGCCTCAACTACAGCGGTGAGTCGGGCGGGTTGAACGAGGCGACCTCCGACATCTTCGCCGCCGCCGTCGAGTTCGCCGCCGGCAACACGGGCGACGTCGGGGACTACCTGGTCGGCGAGAAGATCGACATCAACGGCGACGGTACACCGCTGCGGTACATGGACAAGCCCAGCAGGGACGGTTCCTCGCGCGACTACTGGTCCTCCACGCTCGGCAACATAGACGTCCACTACTCCTCGGGCCCGGCCAACCACTGGTACTACCTGGCCTCCGAGGGCAACGGTGCGAAGACCGTCAACGGGGTCGACTACGACTCCCCCACGTACGACGGGCTTCCGGTGACGCCGATCGGCCGGGAGGCGGCCGAGAAGATCTGGTTCCGGGCGCTCACCACGTACATGACGTCCACCACCAACTACGCGGGCGCCCGCACGGCCACCCTGCAGGCCGCCGCCGACCTGTACGGGCTCGGCACGGTGACCTACAACAACACCGCCAACGCCTGGGCCGCGATCAACGTCGGGTCCAGGATCCTCGACGGTGTGACGGTCGTCCCGCCGGCCGCCCAGTACTCCCTGATCGGCCAGGCCGTCACGCTGGACGTCCAGGCGTCCTCCACCAACGCCGGGGCCCTGTCGTACGCGGCCACCGGGCTGCCGGACGGGCTGTCCATCGACACCGCCACGGGCCGTGTCTCGGGTACGCCGACCACCGCGGGGAGCTGGACGCCGACGGTCACCGTGACGGACGCGGCCGGCGAGACCGGTACGGCGAGCTTCGCCTGGCGGGTGGACGAGGAGGGGAACCAGTCGGTGTTCGAGAACACCGCCGACTACCAGATCCCCGACAACTCCACCGTGGAGTCCCCGATCAACGTCAACCGGGCCGGAGCGGCGTCCAGCGCGCTCACCGTGGACGTGGACATCGTCCACACCTGGCGCGGTGACCTGGTCGTCGACCTCGTGGCCCCGGACGGCACGGCCTACCGGCTGAAGAACTCCGCCTCGTCCGACTCGGCCGACAACGTGGTCGCGACGTACACGGTGGACGCCTCCTCAGAGACCGCCGCGGGCACCTGGAAACTGCGGGTCCAGGACGTGGCCAGCCTCGACACCGGCTACATCAACAGCTGGAAGCTGACGTTCTGACCGTCAGTTGCTGAGCGGTCGGTCCTGCCCCCGCGGGACCGGCCGCTCGGTCGTGTTCCCCTCCGCGTCGATGTGCGGCAGCACGCGGTCCAGCCAGTGCGGGGTCCACCAGGCGTGGCGGCCGAGGAGGGTCATCACCGCCGGGACCAGGAGCAGGCGTACGACCGTCGCGTCGATCAGGACGCTCACGGCCAGGCCCAGGCCCAGCATCTTCACGACGATGTTGTCGCTGACGATGAACGCGGCGAAGACGCTCACCATGATCAGGGCGGCGCAGCTGATGACGCGGGCGGTGATCTCCAAAGCGTGGGCGACGGCGGCACGGGCGTCCCCGGTGCTGAGCCAGGCCTCGTGGACACGGGAGAGCAGGAAGATCTCGTAGTCCATGCTCAGGCCGAAGATGATGGCGAACATCATCATCGGGACGTAGCTCTCGATGGGCACCTTGCCTGAGACGCCCAGGGCCGGGCCGCCCCAGCCCCATTGGAAGACGGCGACGACCACACCGTACGAGGCGGTGATGGACAGGACGTTGAGGGCCGCCGCCTTCAACGCGACGAGCAGGCCCCGGAAGACGATGAGGATGATCAGGAAGGCCAGGGCGACGACGACGGCGATGATGAGGGGCAGCCTGCTCGCCACGATGTCGCGGAAGTCGACCTGGGAGGCCGTGGTGCCGGTGACGTACCCCTCCGCCTTCGTGCCGGATACCGAGGCGGGCAGCGTGTCGTCGACCAAGCGGTTCACCAGGTCGGTGGTGTCGGCGTTCTGCGGGGACTCCTTGGAGTAGACCGTGCCGACCAGGACGTCCCCGTCGCTGGTGGCGGACAGCGAGGTGACCGCGTGGGCCCCCGCCACCGCGTCGAGGTTCTTCTGCGCGGTGCTCTGGAGCGGCGGGCGGTCGGAGGACGGGACGGAGGTCTGGTCGATGACGACGGTGAGCGGACCGTTGGAGCCGGGCCCGAAGGCGTCGGTCATCAGGTCGTAGGCGCGGCGGTCGGTGAAGGAGGTGGGGTCGGCGCCGTCGCCGATGTGGCCGAGCTGGAGGGAGAGGACGGGAATCGCGAGGATGGCGATGGTGGTGACTCCCGCCGCCAGGAAGTGCCAGGGCCGGTGCTCCACACGCTGGGCGTAGCGGTGCCAGGTGCCCTGGGCCTCGGCCCCCTCCGCGGTGCCGGTCTCGGCGACCGGCCGGCGCACGTGGTAACGGTCGATGCGTCTGCCGATGAGCCCCAGCAGGGCGGGGACCAGCGTCAGAGCGCCGATCACGGCCGAGACGACGGTGACGGCGGCCGCCAGTCCGAGTTTGCCGATGAAGCTCACCCCGGACGCGTACAGCCCGGCCAGGGCGATGATCACCGTGCAGCCGGAGACGAGTACGGCGCGGCCGCTGGTCGCCGTGGCGTGTCCGGCGGCGTGCACCGGATCGGCGCCGTTCATGAGCTTCTGCCGGTGACGGGTGATCAGGAACAGGGCGTAGTCGATGCCCACGCCGAGGCCGATCATCGTCGCCAGGGTCGGCGAGACGGTGGCGAAGGTGAACGCGGAGGCCAGCAGTCCGAGGCAGGCGAGGCCGCCCACCACGCCGAGCAGCGCGGTCACCAGGGGCAGTCCGGCCGCGATCACACTGCCGAAGCCGACGAGGAGGACGACGATCGCCACCGCGAACCCGATCAGTTCGCTCACCCGGTCGTCCGCCGCGGGGCGGGCCAGTTCGCCGAGCGGGCCGCCGTACTCGACGTCGGCGCCGGCCGACCGCAGCGACTGGACGGAGTCGTCCACGCCGTCGAGATAGCTGTCTTCGAGGGTCGAGGGCTGCACGTCGAAGCGGACGGTGATGTAGGCGGTCTTCTGGTCGGACGACAGGGGGCCGACGTTCGGCTGCTGCGCCTGGTCCGACGGCTGCGACAACTGCGTGGGCGGCGCGGTGAGCGGGTTCTGGACCGACAGCACGTGTGGCAGTTTCTGCAGGTCGTCGACCGTGTCGGACATCTGGGAGCCGAGCGAGGTCAGGGCCTTGTCCTTGTCGTGCAGGACGATCTGGCTGCTGTAGCCGCCGGCCGCCGGATCGTGCTTCTGCAGCACCTCGAGGCCCTGCTGCGACTGCACGCCGGGGAGGGAGAAGTCGTCCGAGTAGTCGCCGCCGAAGGACCGGTTGAGCACTTGGAGCGCCGCGAGGGCCACCAGCCAGGCGACGATGACGACCACGAAGTGCCGGGCGCACCACTCGCCGAGTCGCCGCAGCCTGCCTGCTGCGGGCTCGGCCGCGTCTTCCCCACGGGAACGGCTCGATCGCATCGCCTCTCCAGCGGGAGCGATCTCCCGCATCCTCATTACACGTCCCACCCGTCACCCCGGCACCTCCGGCGACACATGTCCCCCGGTTGGCGACCCCGGCTTGACAGGCGGACGATGGAAGGTGGGTCACAACGGGCCGGAACGGATCAGAGCGCGTCAGAACGGAAGGAGCCGTCATGCTGGAGATCAAGACGGTCGACAAGCCGGACGAGCGGCGGGATTTCCCCCGGGGTCATCTCGAAGCCGTTCACCTCACAGGCCTGGACTTCGCCGTGGCCACCTTCGAACCGGGCTGGCGCTGGTCGGAGTCCGTCGCCCCCATCGCGGGCACGGAGAGCTGCGAGATCCACCACAACGGCTACGTCGTGCAGGGACGTATGCACATCCGCATGGACGACGGCGGTGAGGGCGAGGTCGGACCGGGCGACGTCTTCATGTGCCCGCCGGGGCACGACGCGTGGGTCCTGGGCGACGAGCAGTGCGTGGTGTACGACTTCGCCGGTGCGATGGCGACGGAGTACGCCAAGGCATCGGACAAGTGATTCGCCGGGTGCGGGAGGGGTGGAGGCGGGCGCTCGCGCCCCGCCTCCGTCCGTCCGTCCGAAACGGCGCCTGGATCCCGTCCGACTAGATCCCGTCCGACGTCCTCAGGTTGTCGAGCGTCGCGTTGGAGTCGCTCTTCAGCCACTCCGCCACGTCGTCCACCTCCGGCAGCGTCACGTCGTCGTAGGTGGAGGCGTAGCCGCTCCAGCTCATCTCGTACGTCATCCAGCCGTCGCGCACCGCCAGGGTCGCGGCCCGGCTGCCGCTGGAGTCGGAGCCGGACGTGGTGTCCTCGGTGACGAGATACGCCTCGTCGCCGAAGCCGGAGACCTTCTCCACGTCGTAGTCCTCGTACCGCTGGTCGTACTCGGACCACAGGGCGGTGAACTCGGGTCCGGGGTCGGTCTTCTTGTGGAGGCCCACCTCGACCGAGAAGTACGCGTCGGAGAGGGTCGAGGACGAGGATTTCTTGAGGGAGATGCTGCAGTAGCTCTGGTCGAGGGCCTCGTGCTCCAGGGACTGGTTCACGGGCGAGGAGTCCTCCTCCGGGTACTCGTTCTCGAAGGACGAGTAGTCCACCGAGGAGCAGAGGTTGGACTTGGCCCGGTAGCCGCGCAGGTCCGCCTCCGTGTCGTCCTTGCCGAGGAGGAACACGCCGCCGGCCCACGCCGCGGAGGCGACCGCCGCGCCCACCAGGAGCCACAGCACCGCGCGGCCGCCGGCGCCCGTCGAGGGCGGGGCCGCGGCGGGTGGCCAGCCGCCGGGCGGCTGCCCGTACGGATTGGCCTGGGTGGGTATCGGGGCGACCGGAGGGCCGTAGCCGGCCGGGACGCCCGGGGACTGCGGGTTGGGGTACGGGTAGGCGGTCGGGGCCGCCTGGGTGGGGGTCTGCGAGTGGGGCGGCGCCGGGGGCAGTGCCAGTTGCGGATGCGGGGCCGCCGACGGCTGCGGCGCGCTCTCGGGGCCGGGCTGTCTCGGTGGCTGCCAGGCCGGGGACGCGGACGGCTGGTCCTGCGGCTGTGGCTGGTTCTGCGGCTGCGGCTGCGGCTGCGGCTGCGGCTGCGGCTGCGGCTGGGCCGGGGCACCCTCGGGGCTTTCGGTCATCGGCTTCTCCTCAGGTCGTGGTGGGTGGGGTGCGGCGGTGAGAAGGGAACCTGCCCGGCGGGGGCGCCGGCACCTGATGATCCGACCCTCTCAGAACGCCTCCCGCGTGGTCGTCCGTAGAACTACGCACCCTGTCTACGCAACCTGGCGCCAGGCCCGGGCGGCGGCCGTCGTGGGGCGGCTGTCGGTGCCCGGTGGTTTCATGGGTGCCATGACCAGCAGAAGTGTCGTCGTCGAGCGGCGGGTGACCGCCTCTCAGGGGCGGGTGTGGGAGGCCCTGACGGACCTCGGCGGTATGGAACGGATGCTCAGCGGTGTGACGAAGGCGGAGGTCCTCACGGACGGCGGCTTCGGGGTCGGCACCCGATGGCGGGAGACCCGGCGGATGTTCGGCAAGGACGCCACCGAGGAGATGTGGGTGACCGCGAGCCGGCCGCCCGAACGCTATGTGGTGCAGGCCGAGTCGCACGGCTCCCGCTATGTCTCGGAGTGGGTGCTGCGGGCCGACGGGCCCACGACCACCACGATCCTGATGACGTTCTCGGCCGAGCCGACCGGCGGTGTCGCCGGTCTGCTCGCCAGGGTCCTCGGCCCGGTCGGCGCCCGCGCCGTGCGCAGGGCCATCGCCAAGGACCTCGACGACGTCGCCGCGTGGGTGGAGGGCCGCAGGGGCTGAAGCCGCCCCCGCCGGCCGACCGCTCACCGTCATGCGGGCGTCAGGAGTCCAGTCCGTAGCCCGAGGTCACGTAGGCGCACTCTGTGTAGATGTAGCCCGACTCCAGCTTGGCGGTGTCCGAGGCGGCGCTGGACGCGCTGCCGCCCTTCGGCTTGTGCAGGAAGTACGTGGTGCCGACGGGCAGACTGATCGTGCGCTGCGGGTAGTTGTCGTTGCCGCTGCACGGCTTGAAACCGGTGACCAGCGTGCTGCTCCAGTCGTAGCTGGTGCAGGTGCCACAGCCCTTCAGGGTGAAGGTGCCGGTGACGGGGCCGGTGTACATGACCTGGATCTCGTCCGGGCTGTCGTTCTTGACCGTGACGGAGATGCTGCCACCGGACCGGGTGGTGGGCAGCTTCTTGCCCGCCGCCGGAACCTCCTGGGCGATCTCGGCGGCGATCGCTATCTTCTTCGCGCGCGGCGCGTTCTTGTGGTTCTTGTTGGCCTTGACGAAGTCGTTCATCGAGGTCACCGACTCGGCGAAGTCGCCGTCGTTGTACTGGTCCACGCCGCAGGTGTAGACGCCCGAGGAAGCGGAGTCCTCGGCCCGTCCGGCGTCGGCGGCGAGGGCGTCGGCCACGCCGGCCTTCTCCCCCGGCAGTGCCTTGACCTGGGAGCCGAGCGTCTCCAGCTGGTCCACGGCGGTGCACGGGTCGTCGCCGCCGACGGCCTTGACCGCCTTGTCGACGGCCGCCTTGACGTCGGGCTCGACCTTGGCCGCCGGGTCCGACTCGGGGAACGTGGTGAGGAGGTCGCTGAACTGGTCCTGCCAGCCGGCCGTGTTGGCCGTCAGGCTGTCGGAGGCGCACTCGTACAGGGAGGTGGCGAGCCGGTCGTCGGGCCAGGTGGCCAGCGAGCCGAGGTCCTGCTTGCTCACGGTCTGCGGGACGGTACGCAGGTATTCGAGGGGCGCGACCGCGTCGCAGTACTTCTGCTCCTCGTAGGAGGCGCCGACCGTCGCGTAGAAGGTCTTCAGCCGGTCCGGGACCTGCTCGGCCGCCCGGGAGTCGGGGTGGTCGGTGCTGAGGTCGTCGTAGGCCGTCAGCGCCCTGCGGTACTCGGACTGGGTGGTGGAGAAGGACTCCCCGGAGGCCTTCTCGACGAGGTCGTCGGCCTTCTGCAGCCGGTCGAGGAGCATCTCCTGGACCGCTTCCTTCCGCGCGCTCTCGTACAGCAGGCCGCCCACGACCGGTACGCCGAGGAGTACGACGCCGAGCACGATCGCCAGCGGCGACTGCCCGGGCCAGACCAGGCGGCGGCGCAGGCCCAGCAGGGCGCCGTGCAGGCCCACGAGGACGAGGAACAGGCCGTAGACGGTGAGGGTGGTGCCCGACACGCCGTCAGGGTCGGCCGGCAGGACGGTGAAGAGCAGGATGCCGGTGGCCACCCAGCACACCACGGTCAGCAGCGGGCGGCGCACCAGGGCGTAGCCGAGTCCGAGGCCGCTGAGGTTCAGCAGGCCCACCCCGACGGCCCGCCAGACGTCCGCCGGAGCGGGCGGCGGTGCCGACGGCATCGGTGGCGCGACGAAGCCATGGCTCCAGCCGTCCTGGTCTCTTACTCCGTACTGATCCCCGGACATCACGGATCCCCCCGTCAACTCCACCCGCATGCTTACGAAATTGGCAGTGTACGGCCGAAAGTAGCTGCCGCGACAGGCGATTCCAGGGCGCTCGGAGAGATCGACTTCCATTCGTGACCACCGCTGGGACCATCGCCGGGACGGAGGAGCCGAAGCACCGGTCGTAGCCTGTGGACGCACAACAGTCGCCAAAGTCGCCGACCCTCACCGGAAAGGTCACACGGCGTCGCGCCTGACCCGGCGCAGGAGCACGATGCCGGCGAGCACGGCCGCACCGCCGATCACGGCCGGCCACAACTCGGCCCCGGTCTCGGCGAGGTTGCCCGTCCCCGACCCGGACCCCTGCGCTCCTGGCTGACCGGCGGCCGACGGGACGTTCGCGGCGGGTGTCTGTGCGGGGGTGACGACGGCGGCACCGTTGTCACCGTTCTGGTCGCTGCCCTTGTCTCCGCCGTTGTCGCCGTTCTGGTTCTCCGCGGCGGGGTTGTCCCGTTGGGTCGCCTTCGGTGAGGCGAGGACCTCGGGCGCCTTGTCGCCGCCCTCGTTCGCCGTGCCGTCCGCGCCGCCGGGTTCCTGGGCGGTCTCGGTGGGCTTGGCCCCGTTCTCGTCCGGGTTCTGATCCTGGTTCTGGTTCTGATCCTGCTTCTGGTTCTGGTTCTGGTCGTCACCCTGATCGGCCTCGCCACCGGCGTCCGCCGCGTCGCACTCGCGGTCGCCGTTGATGCAGTCGACCATCTCCCCCATCAGGTCCTCGTCGAAGACGTTGATGAAGTCGCCGTGGTCGGTGACGGGCTTGTGCAGCTGCTCGGGGAAGGAGTCCACCGCGAAGAGCGGGGTGGTGCGGCCGCCGTCCTGAAGGCTCGGCGCGTCGATGTCGTAGACGATGCGCTGGACCAGCTGGGGGATGGCCTTGAAGCCGTTGCCGCAGCTGCCGTCGGCGGCGGCGAAGGCCACGTGGGTGCGGTGGTTGGCGCTGTCGATGTTGCGGCCGTCCCAGCAGCTCTGGAACTCGAAGGTGCGTACGACGTCGCTGCCGGCGGGGCAGAGCGGGTACTTGTCCTTCAGCTGCCGGTCCTCGAAGCCCGTGCAGCTCCAGGAGGCGTTGGCGTTGGCATTGCCGTTGATGAAGGCCTTCGCGTCGCCGGTGATGACGCGCAGCAGCTTCGGCATCTCCACGACGTCGCTCTTCGGGCTGCCCACGAAGGTCATGGTGACCTCCTTCGGCGTCACGATCTCACCGGCGTTGCCCTCGATGCCGTCGCCGGGCGAGTTGGCGTCCTGCTCGGCGGCGCCGTTCTGGAGGCGGATCACGGGCCAGAAGTACGAGGACTTGTCGCCCGGGTTCTCGCAACTCGTGTCGGCGCCCGCGAGGTCCTCGTCGCTCGCGAACGCGTCGTTGGACTGGTTGCCGACGTAGTCGTGGAAGTAGTGGGCGCCGTTGCTGACGCCGGGCGCGACGATGACGTTGTCGGAGTTGAACAGGCCGTTCGCGTTCACTCCGCAGGCGGTGGTGAAACTGCCGCCGGAGCCGCTCTGCTTCCGGCCGCCGTTGCGCGCGTCGGGCTGGACGGAGGTGATGTCGGCGAAGTCCGCGGCCACCGGGCCGTTGCCGGCCTGACCGCCGTTGCCCTGCTGACCCTGATCGCCCGGGTCCTGACCATCGCCGCCGTCGTTCTGGTCCCCGCCGTTCTGGTCGGCGTTCTCGTCTCCGGCGCCCTCGGCGGGACGCGACGTACAGGCGGCGAGGGAGTCGAGCCCCTCGGGACGGTCCCCCACGCGGTCGATGGCGATCGCGATCCGCTCGATCGTCGCGGCCCGCTTCTCCTTCAGCGGGTTCATGATCGCGTTGTCGGCGAAGCCGCTGTCTGCTGCTGGGCCCGCGCGGAGTTCTGCAGGCGCCGGTAGGCCTCGGCTGTCTGCTGGTCCAGGGCGGCGAGTTCCCCGTCGACCTCCGCCCGGGCCTCGTCGGGTACTTCCGTGAGTTCGTTGCCGACGTCCGGGCAGTCGATCGTCGCGGCGCCGGAGTTGACCTGCTGAGGAGCCTCGCCGGCCGAGCCGTCCTCGGTGGCCGACGCGTAGACGTTGACGGCCACGAGCCCGCCTCCGCCCAGGATCAGGGCGATCGCGGCAGAGGTCGCGCGGCGTGCTCCGGTCGGGCGCCTGCGTCTGATGGTGCGTCCCACGGATACTCCTACGACGTCGCGGTCGGTCCGGGCATGGAAAACCCCGGCCTTATACGGAGCTGGAGGCCGCCGTGTTCAATCGCCTCGGGAATTCATAGGAACCTCATAGGAAGCGTCACGTCGTGGGCGGTCACAGCACGGTCGGACACTTTCTCGGCCGTACGGCCGGTGGCACCGGCTGTCACAGTGCGTGACCCCCTCTCGCCTCCGGGCGCAGGGCAGTGTAGACATGGGCACATGGTCCGTCTCCTGGGTCGATCTCGCTCTCAATCGACCCCCCGTCCCCAAGATCAGCGCGGGCAGGGCCGGGACGACCGCGCCCGGCGGTCGGCCCATGGTTCCGACAACGGCGCGAGACAGGGGCGGGCAAGCCGGTGGCTCCCGCTCTCGGGCCTGCGACCGGCGGTGAGCGGACGCAGTGTCGCCGGGCAGGTGTTCCTGCTGCAAGTGTTGATCGTGCTGGTCCTGGTCGTGTCGGCCGTGGTGGCGCTGGTGCTGCAGGTACGGCACGACAGCTCCCAGGAAGCACACAACCGTTCGCTCGCCGTGGCCGAGACGTTCGCCAACGCGCCGGGCACCCGGGAGGCGCTGAGCAGCCCCGATCCGACGGCGGTGCTCCAGCCGAGGGCCGAGGCGGCACGGGTCCAGTCCAAGATGGACTTCATCGTCGTGATGAGCACCGACGGGATCCGCTACACCCATCCCAAAGAGGACCGCATCGGCAAGAAGTTCGTGGGCAGCCTCGAACCGGCGCTGGAGGGTGAGTCCTTCACCGAGGAGATCAACGGCACACTCGGGCCGCTGGTCCAGGCCGTGGTGCCGATCAAGGCGCCCGACGGCACGGTCGTGGGCCTGGTCTCGGCCGGAATCACCACCGAGAACGTGGGCGGGGTGGCGGACGAGCAGATGCCCCTGCTGCTGGCCGCCGCTGCGGCGGCCCTCGCCCTCGCCCTCGCTGGCACGGCGCTCGTCAGCAAGCGGCTCATGCGCCAGACCCATGGCCTCGGCCCGTCCGAGATGACCCGCATGTACGAGCACCACGACGCCGTACTGCACGCCGTACGCGAGGGCGTGATCATCGTCGGCGGCGGAGGCCGGCTGCTGCTCGCCAACGACGAGGCACACCGTCTGCTCGATCTGCCCGCGGACGCGCAGGGACAGGATGTCCTCGCCCTGGGCCTCGAAGCGCACATGGCCGACCTGCTGGCCTCGGGGCGCGTCGCCAACGACGAGGTGCATCTGGTGGGCGACCGGCTGCTCGCGGTCAACCAGCGGCCCACCGATCTCCAGGGCGAGCCCACCGGCAGCGTCGCCACGCTCCGTGACTCCACCGAACTGCGCGCCCTCTCCGGCCGGGCGGAGTCCGCGCGGGAGCGCCTGAAGCTGCTCTACGACGCCGGGATGGGCGTCGGCACCGGCCTGGACGTGACGCGCACCGCCGAGGAGCTGGCGGAGGTGGCGGTCCCCCGGTTCGCGGACTTCGTCACCGTGGACCTGGCCCCGGCCGCGCTCAGCGGCGACGAGCCGGAGACGGTCACCGTCCTGCGCCGTACGGCGTTCAGCGGGATCCGCGAGGACGCGCCTCTGTACTCGGTGGGCGACAAGATCGACCTCGTCCCCTCCTCGCCGCCGGCCCTCAGCATCGACAGCGGCAGCTCGATCCTCGTGGACGACCTCAGCCGGGCGCCCGACTGGCAGGCACAGGACCTCGAACGGTCCGCGCAGGTCGTCGAGTACGGCATCCACTCGCTGATCACGGTGCCACTGCGGGTGGGCCCGCTGGTGATGGGCGTCGCCAACTTCTGGCGCTCGGAGAAGCCCGAGCCGTTCGACCAGGAGGAACTCGCCCTCGCCGAGGAGCTCGTGGCCCGCGCGGCGGTCGCCATCGACAACGCGCGCCGCTTCACGCGCGAGCACACGATGGCCGTGACCCTGCAGCGCAGCCTGCTCCCGCGCAACCTTCCCGACCAGAGCGCCCTGGAGGTCGCCTACCGGTATCTGCCCGCGCAGGCGGGCGTCGGCGGGGACTGGTTCGACGTGCTGCCCCTGTCCGGCACCCGGGTCGCGGTCGTCGTGGGTGATGTGGTGGGCCACGGGCTGCACGCCGCGGCCACGATGGGGCGGCTGCGCACCGCGGTCCACAACTTCACCGCGCTGGATCTGCCGCCGGACGAGATCCTCGGGCTGCTCGACGAGATGGTCAGCCGTATCGACCAGGACGAGGCGGTGCTGGACGGCACGGCCCCGATCACCGGGGCGACCTGTCTGTACGCGATCTACGACCCGGTCTCGCGGCGCTGCACCGTCGCCCGGGCCGGGCATCCGCCGCTAGCGGTGGCCCGGCCCGACGGCAGCGTCGAGTTCCCCGAGGTGCCGGCCGGTCCGCCGCTGGGGCTCGGCGGTCTGCCGTTCGAGACGGCCGAGCTCGAACTGGACGAGGGCAGCCGGCTGGTGCTGTACACCGACGGGCTGGTCGAGGACCGGGAGCGGGACATCGACGACGGGCTGGAGCTGCTGCGCGCCGCCCTGGCCGGTGCGGACAGCTCACCGCAGGGCACCTGCCGGGCCGTTCTCGACGCCCTGCCGCCGACCCGGGCGAGCGACGACATCGCGCTGATCGTCGCCCGCACCCGTGCGCTGGACGCCGGCCGTGTCGTCGAGTGGGAGGTGCCCGCCGACCCGGCCGCCGTCGGCCGGGCCCGCGCCGACGCCACCAGGAAGCTGGGCGAATGGGGCCTGGAGGAGCTGGAGTTCACCACGGAACTGATCCTCAGCGAACTGGTCACCAACGCGATCCGGTACGGCACCGGGCCCATCTGTGTCCGCCTCATCCACGACCGCCATCTGATCTGCGAGGTCACGGACAGCAGTCACACCTCCCCCCATCTGCGGTACGCCGCCACGACCGACGAGGGCGGTCGCGGCCTTTACCTCATCGCCCAGCTCACCCAGCGCTGGGGCACCCGCTACTCCCCCACCGGCAAGACCATCTGGACCGAACAGGCGCTGCCCTGAAGGTCAGCGCGGGCCTGCCTCGAGGGCACGGCCCACAACGCACTAGGAGAGACCGGAACATGCGTATCGGACTGCTCGGAACAGGACCGTGGGCCGAGATGGCCTACGCCCCCGCGCTCAGCGCGCACGAAGAGCTGGACCTCGTCGGGGTGTGGGGCAGGCGGCCGGAGGCGGCCAAGGAGCTGGCCGACCGGCACGGCGGGCTGCCCGTGTACGAGGACGTCGACGCCCTGTTCGCCGATGTGGACGCGGTCGCCGTGGCCCTGCCGCCGGCCGTTCAGGCACCGCTCGCTGCGCGTGCCGCCCGGGCGGGCTGCCATCTGCTGCTCGACAAGCCCCTGTCGATGACCGTCGAGGACGGGCGGGCCGTGGTGGCGGCGGTCGAGGAGGCCGGTGTCGCCTCCGTGGTCTTCTTCACGGCCCGTTTCCAAACCGCGATCGAGGCGTGGGTCACCGAACAGGCCGCTGCCGGGGGATGGTTCACCGGGCGTGCGGAGTGGCTCGGTTCCCTGTTCGACGAGGCCGGCGACAGCCCGTTCGCGGCGTCGCCGTGGCGGCGGGAGAAGGGCGCCCTCTGGGATGTCGGCCCGCACGCCCTGTCCGTGCTGCTGCCGGTCCTCGGGGATGTCGAGAAGGTGGCCGCCGCCGTGCGCGGGCCCAAGGACACGGTCCATCTGGTGCTCCTGCACACCGGTGGCGCGTCCAGCACGCTCACGCTCAGCCTCACCGCCCCGCCCGCGGCCTCCGGCGCCACGGCGGAGCTGCGCGGCCGGACCGGGACGACCGTACTGCCGGCGTCCGACGAAGGCGCCGTACCGGCTCTCATCCGGGCGGGGGACGCCCTGTTGGCCGCCGCGCGTACTGGCCGACCGCATCCGTGCGACGCCGCGTTCGGTCTGCGGGTCACGGAGGTACTCGCGGCGGCTGAAGAGCAGTTGACGGGCTGACACGTCCAACTCACCGGCCGCTGTTCGAGTTTGCGTTCGACCTTTTGCGGACATCGACCGGTGGCGGGCACGCCTTCGCCTCGCGCGTTTCGGTGAGGAGGCGCTCGTGAGCGCAACGGACGGGGCCGTCCCCCGTATGCCCCTGCGGGACAGGGTGGCGGCCGGACAGCGGGACCAGGACGCGCGGACGGTCATGCGGCTGCGCCTGGGCGTCGGGATCATCGGTGTCCTGCTGCCCCTGGCGCTGCCGGCCGGCAACTGGATCGCGGCGCGGCTCGGCGGCCGGACCGGGGAGGACGCCTGGCCCGGTTCCATGAGCGGCGCGTACTACACCAGCACCCGCGACATCTTCGTCGGCGCCCTGTGCGCGCTCGGGATCTTCCTGATCGTCTACCGCTTCGACACGGTCAACGACGTCATGGGCACGATCGCCGGGTGCTGCGCGCTGGGCGTCGCCCTCTTCCCGACCGCGCCGGGCTCCGGCGGCGACGCGGGCCAGCAGACGATCTCCGTGTTCCATCAGATCTTCGCCATCGCCCTGCTGACCGCGATGGCCTTCTTCTGTCTCCTCATGTCCTGGGCCCCGGGCTTCGAGGAACGGTCGTACGTACGGCGTCCCTACAAGGCGGCCGGTGTGCTGATCCTCGTCTTCATGGCGCTCGCCGTGGCCGCGGCGGCGACCGAGGTGGGCGACGACTGGCTGATCACCCCCTTGTATCTGTGCGAGTGGCTGTCCGTCTGGGCCTTCGGCTTCGCCTGGACGGGTGCGGCCCTGTCGCTCGCCGCGGACATCGGCCGGCTGTCGAGGACCCGGGCGGTGGTCGGCGCCGTGCTCGGCCGGCTCCGGTCCCTCGGCGGTCCGCTCGACCGGGACAGGCCGCGCTCACGCGAGGCGACCTGACCGCATCCGGTCCGGGCGTCAGGCGCGGGCGCCGCTGAGGAAGCGGTCGAGTGTGGCGGTCAGTTCGGCCGGCTTCTCCACCGGGAGTTCGTGTCCGGCGTCGAGGATGCGGACCTCGGCGTCCGGACAGGCCTTGGCCATGCGGAGCATCTGGGAGACGGGCAACTGGATGTCGTGGTAGCCGTGGACGAGGAGGGTGGGGGTGCGGATCTCGCCCAGGCGGTCGAGGACGTCGAAGTCGCGCATGGCCCCGTAGAGGGGCATGACGACCTCGCGCGGGATGGCCGCGGAGGCGCGGACGTACTCGCGGATCTGCTCGCGGGGGTAGCCGGGGGCGAAGGCGCGCTGGATGTTGGCGGCGACGAACAGCTTGAAGGGGACGCGGGTGGAGGCGGCCATGAGCAAGCCCCGGCCGCGGCTGTAGGTCATGCGGCCGATCGAGTTGACGAGCACCAGGCGCTCCACCCGCTCGGGGTGGGCGAGGGTGATGGTCTGGGAGATCATGCCGCCCATGGAGTGACCGACGAGGACGAACCGCTCGATCTCCAGATGGTCGACCAGGGCGAGGATGTCCTCGGCCAGCTCCGCTATCGTCCGCACGCCGGCGCCGCCGCTCTCGCCGTGCCCGCGCAGGTCGAGCCGGATCACCCGCCGCCGCTCGGCGAAGTGCGCCACCTGGTGGTCCCAGCGGTGCCGGTTCGCGGTCCAGCCGTGGACGAACACCAGGGGCACCCCGCCGCCGTCACGGGGGCCCTCGTCGTCGTACGTCAGTGCGGCGCCGGCGACTTCGAGCTGCGGCATGAGGGCCTCCTGCGTGCGGTCCGGTTACTGCCCGGTACGGTAACCGGCTCCCCGGCCCCGCGTCACCGTCGTACGCCGGGGAATTCGAGGTCGTGGCACACCTGGGGCAGCCGTTGCGCGACATCGGCGGCATCGGTCAATCACGCGCGCCCCGCCCACCGCCCTGCTAGCTTTCGCCGGTGTTCTCCCTCCAGCAACCCGCGTTCTTCACGCGACTGAGCGACGCGCGGCGGATACTCGTCGCCGGCGCCGGTGGCGGCTTCGACATCTACGCCGGTCTTCCGCTGGCCCTCGCCCTGCGGGCGGCGGGCAAGGAGGTCCATCTCGCGAACCTCTCCTTCGCCGATCTGTACGGCCTGGACTCGGACGTGTGGCTGGAGCCGGACGTGGCGGCCATCGGCCCGGACACCGTGTTCCGGGGCGACTACTTCCCCGAGCAGACCCTCGCCCGGTGGCTGGCCCTGCACGGGCTGCCCGACACGGTGTACGCGCTCTCCCGTACGGGGGTGACGCCCCTACGGGCCGCCTACCGCGCGCTCCTGGACCATCTCGGCGGGGTGGACGCCGTGGTCCTGGTGGACGGCGGCACCGACATCCTGATGCGCGGGGACGAGCACGGGCTGGGCACGCCGGAGGAGGACATGGCGAGTCTGGGCGCCGTCGCGGGCCTCGACGAGGTCCCGCACCGGCTGGTGGCCTGCCTCGGCTTCGGTGTGGACGCCTACCACGGGTCAACCACTCGCTGGTCCTGGAGAACCTGGCCGCGCTGGAGCGTGACGGCGCCTACCTCGGTGCCTTCTCACTGCCGCGCGACAGCCGCGAGGGGGCGCTCTACCTGGACGCGGTTGCCCACGCCCAGCGGTGCACTCCGAGCCACCCGAGCATCGTCAACGGCTCGGTCGCGGCCGCCGTGCGCGGCGAGTTCGGCGATGTCCGGTTCACCGAGCGGACCCGGAACGGCGAACTGTTCATCAACCCGCTGATGGCCCTGTACTTCTGTGTGGACGCGGTCGGTCTCGCCGCCCGCAATCTCTACCTCGACCGGCTGGAGAAGACCGAACTCACCCGGCAGATCAGCTCGGTCATCGAGGAGTTCCGGGACGAACTGCCCCGGCAGCGCCAGCCCCGCGCCTTCCCGCACTGACCTCGGCCACCGCCGGGCACGGCGGGCCGGAGCAGTGGCTTCCCGTCGCTGCCGTGTCCGTACGGGGCGGATGACAGACTGACGGCATGGAAGAACGCGCATTCGGTAGGTCGGGTCAGCAGGCGTCCGTGGTCGGTCTCGGCACGTGGCAGCTGGGTGCCGACTGGGGAGACGTCGACGAGAAGGAAGCCCTGGCGGTGCTGGAGGCGGCGGTCGAGTCGGGGGTGACCTTCTTCGACACGGCCGACGTGTACGGGGACGGCCGCAGCGAACAGACCATCGCCACGTTCCTGCGCGGCAGGCCCGAACTCGATGTGTTCGTCGCGACGAAGATGGGCCGTCGCGTGGACCAGATCCCCGAGAACTACGTCCTCGACAACTTCCGGGACTGGAACGACCGGTCCCGCCGCAACCTGGGCGTCGACCGCCTCGACCTGGTCCAGCTGCACTGCCCGCCCACGCCCGTCTACTCCTCGGACGAGGTGTTCGACGCCCTCGACACCCTCGTCGAGGAGGAGCGCGTCGCCGCGTACGGCGTCAGCGTGGAGACCTGCGCCGAGGCGCTGACGGCGATCGCCCGGCCGAACGTGGCGAGCGTGCAGATCATCCTCAACCCGTTCCGTATGAAGCCGCTTCTCGACGTCCTCCCGGCCGCCGAGCAGGCGGGCGTCGCGATCATCGCCCGCGTGCCGCTGGCCTCGGGCCTGCTGTCGGGCAGGTACACCAAGGACACGGTCTTCGCGGAGAACGACCACCGCACCTACAACCGGCACGGTGAGTCCTTCGACCAGGGCGAGACGTTCTCCGGTGTCGACTACGGGACGGGCGTCGAGGCGGCCGTCGAGTTCGCCGCGCTCGCGCCCGAGGGCTTCACCCCGGCCCAGCTGGCGTTGCGCTGGATCATCCAGCTGGCGGGTGTCACGACCGTGATCCCCGGGGCCCGCAACCCCGAGCAGGCCCGCGCCAACGCGGCCGCCGCCGCGCTGCCCGCACTGTCCGAGGAGACGCTCACGGCGATCCGGGAGCTGTACGACCGGCGCATCAAGGAGCAGGTGGAGAGCCGCTGGTAGGTCCGGCGGCGCCGCCCCTGAAGTCGCGCGGGAAGCGGCCGGTCGTGGCGCTTCCCGCGCGACTGCTCCGACGGCACGGTGGGCGGGTCAGCTCCGAGGACGCGGTGGGCGGGTCAGATGCGTCCGCCCGTGAGGCGGGTGAGCGGGCCGTGCACATGGCGTTCGGCGCGGCGGCCGGCCACGTAGGAGGCTGCGGTCAGCGCGGTCAGGCCCGCGCCCACGCCGGCGGCGACGAACTTGCGGTGGGCGAGGACGGTCACAGCCGTCTTCGCGGTGGCGGCGACCTGGCCGGAGGCCTGGACGACCGCCTGGCGACCCGCCTCGACGCCCTTGACCGCGCTGTGCACGGCACTGCTCGTACTGTCGACCGCGCGCTTCGTCGTGTCGGCCGCGCGTCCGGCGCCGGCCTTGGTGACCGTCGCCGTGTCGTCCATCTTGATGGCGGCCGTCTTCGCGGACTCGGTGGCCGGGGCCGTCGCCCGGTCGGTGGTCCGGCGGGCCTTGGCCGCGGCCGTCTCGGCGGGCGCGGTGTTCTCTCGGGGGTCCTTGTTCGTTCGGCTCATGGGAACCGCGTTGCCGTTCGCCGCCCGGGCAAACCCATCGCGCCGACGCCGGTGTCCACGACGGATCAGGGCCCCTTCCCCACCGTCCGCCCATGCGCCCGCATGGCATAAGATCGCCTTATGAGGTCATAGACCCGACCCGCGTACCTGGTAAGGGTTGCCTTAGTTTAGGGTTGCCGACGAGTCGCTTGTCTCCACTCGAAGGGAACCTGAACATGCCCCGCCCTCTGCGGGTAGCCATTGTCGGAGCCGGACCCGCCGGGATCTACGCCGCCGACGCGCTGCTGAAGTCCGACGTGGCCACCGAGCCCGGTGTGTCCATCGACCTCTTCGAGCGGATGCCCGCGCCGTTCGGACTGATCCGTTACGGCGTGGCCCCCGACCACCCCCGCATCAAGGGCATCATCACGGCCCTGCACCAGGTTCTCGACAAGCCACAGATCCGTCTCTTCGGCAACGTCGACTACCCGACGGACATCAACCTGGACGACCTGCGGGCGTTCTACGACGCCGTGGTCTTCTCCACGGGCGCGACGGCCGACCGGGCGCTCGACATCCCGGGCGTCGACCTCGACGGCTCGTACGGCGCCGCCGACTTCGTCTCCTGGTACGACGGTCACCCGGACGTCCCGCGCACCTGGCCCCTGGAGGCCGAGAAGGTCGCCGTGCTCGGGGTGGGCAACGTCGCGCTCGACGTGGCCCGCATCCTCGCCAAGACGGCCGACGAGCTGCTGCCGACCGAGATCCCGGCGAACGTCTACGACGGTCTGAAGGCCAACAAGGCGCTGGAGGTCCACGTCTTCGGCCGCCGCGGCCCGGCGCAGGCGAAGTTCTCGCCGATGGAGCTGCGGGAGCTGGACCACTCCCCCGACATCGAGGTCATCGTCGACCCCGAGGACATCGACTACGACGAGGGCTCGATCGCGACCCGGCGCGGCAACAAGCAGGCCGACATGGTCGCCAAGACCCTGGAGAACTGGGCGATCCGCGACACCGGCGACCGCCCGCACAAGCTGTTCCTGCACTTCTTCGAGTCGCCCACCGAGATCCTCGGCGAGGACGGCAAGGTCGTCGGCCTGCGCACCGAGCGCACGGCCCTCGACGGCACCGGCAACGTCAAGGGCACCGGTGAGTTCAAGGACTGGGACATCACCGGGATCTACCGCGCGGTCGGCTACCTGTCGGACAGGCTGCCCAAGCTGCCCTGGGACGTCGACTCGGGCACCGTCCCCGACGAGGGCGGCCGGGTCATCGAGGAGACCGGCGCGCACCTGCAGTCGACGTACGTCACCGGCTGGATCCGGCGTGGCCCGGTGGGTCTCATCGGCCACACCAAGGGCGACGCCAACGAGACCGTCTCCAACCTGCTGGCCGACTTCGCGAACGGCCGGCTGCACGAGCCCTCCGCGCCCGCGCCGGAGGCCGTCGACGCCTTCTTCACTGAGCGGAACGTCCGCTTCACCACGTGGGAGGGCTGGTACAAGCTCGACGCGGCCGAGAAGGCGCTGGGCGAGTCGCAGGGCCGCGCGCGGGTGAAGCTCGTCGAGCGCGAGGACATGCTGCGGGAGAGTGGCGCGTAACGCTCCGCTGAGGGGTGGGGGACTGTGCGACCGTTGTCCGGCCGCGGGTTGGTCGTGGCTGGTCGCGCAGTTCCCCGCGCCCCTTTCAGGGGCCTGCGGCCCCATGACGAGGCGTGGGACTCTTGAAGGCATAAGCTCGGTCAATGGCCAAGTACTTCGACGTGCATCCCGAGAATCCCCAGCCGCGTGCCATCGGTCAGGTGGCCGACAGTGTCCGGCAGGGCGGGCTCATCGCGTATCCGACGGACTCCTGCTTCGCGCTGGGGTGCCAGCTGGGCAGTCGTGACGGCATCGAGCGGATCCGTTCGATCCGGCAGCTCGACGACCGTCACCACTTCACCCTGGTGTGCGAGAACTTCGCGCAGCTGGGCCAGTTCGTGCATGTCGACAACGACGTGTTCCGCGCCGTGAAGGCGTCGACGCCCGGCAGTTACACCTTCATCCTCCCCGCGACGAGGGAGGTGCCCCGCAAGCTCCTGCACCCCAAGAAGAAGACCGTCGGGGTGCGCATCCCCGACCACCGGGTGGCGCAGGCCCTGCTCGCGGAGCTCGGCGAGCCCCTCGTCTCCAGCACCCTGCTGCTGCCCGACGAGGAGGAGCCGCTGACCCAGGGCTGGGAGATCAAGGAGCGCCTGGACTACCTGGTCGACGCGGTGGTGGACTCCGGGGACTGCGGCACGGAACCGACGACCGTCATCGACTTCTCCAGCGGTGAGGCCGAGATCATCCGCAAGGGCGCGGGCGACACCTCACGGTTCGAATGACCCGCGAGGGCGGTGACGCTCAGGTCTGCCGCAGCGGCTCGTACGCCTCGGCGCTCAGGCCGAACGTCCAGGCCACTCCCTCGCGGGCGGTCACCGTCGTGGGCGGCACCCGCAGCCAGTACGTACGGCTCGTGCCGTCCGGCTCCGGGGTGGAGTTGACGACCTCCACCATCACCACGTCCTCGTCGCCGGGCAGGGCTGTCCGCCACAGCACGCCCGTCTTGTCGCGGTGCACCGGCTTCGCCCCGGACTCCTCCAGGTAGCGGTCGTAGCCGTAGTACTCCAGCATCACGCGGCGCAGCTCCGCGTTCTCCTCCGTGCGGATGTCCTCGGGTGTCAGCGTGCCCAGCCGGTCGAGGAATTCGCCGGGGACGGGGAGGCCGCGCCAGGCGTGCAGGGCGAAGCCGTCGGAGTGGGCGAGCGCGGGGCCGTCGCCGCGGTCCAGGCGGCCGGCCTCGTCCCGGTGGAGCTCGGTGGGCCGCTCGGCGACGACCGCGATGTTCTCGTACGGCCACCACCAGCCGGCCGTGCGGACCACCTCGGTCAGTCCTTCGAGGCCGGTGGTGTCGTCGAAGGGGCACAGCCAGGCCGCGTCGTGCTGGCCGAGGACCGCGTCCAGGAGGAGGAGCCGGATTCGGGTCTCCTCCTGGCGGTCTGCGGGGGCCAGGGCCTCGACGATGCCGGTGCGGACGCGGTCGACGAGCGGGCGGGTGGTCTCCCACAGGTCTGCGCCCGTCGCACGCCAGTGGTCGCTCCAGCCCGTGGGGCCCAGCAGGGTGTGCAGCCGGGCGCGTTCGGCCGCGACGGGTCTGTTGCGGACGGCGTCGCGAACGCTCGCCCCGGTCGCCGGCAGCGCCTCGCCGTCCTGCGCCGGCGCACCCGACAGCAGGCGTACCGCCTCCAGGGGTGAGCGGGCCCACACGATCCGCTCGGGCTCCCGCGGTCCCGCCTGCCGGTAGGCGAGTCGTACGCCCGCTTCGGTCCGCGCCCGGTCGCCCTCACCCGTGGCCGCCGCCACCGCCCGCCAACTCGCCTGTTCCGTCACGCCGTTCCTCCTGGATCTCGATGCCTGTCCCGGCGGCCGCCGTACGCCACAGCCGCCCTCCCCCGCGTCCGCGCGCCCTCCCCCGGTGGCGGCACGCGATCGCCTCGTCCCACGGCCCCCCGCGGTCTCAGTCGGCGACGATCCGCACCGAGCCCGGTACGTACTCCCGCTGCCGTACGACCCGGTACCAGCCCTTGGGCAGGGAGATGGCCGCGTGCTCCTCGTGGACGACGCGGGCGCCGTCGGGCACGTGCAGCAGCATCGGCCCGAAGACGCTCGCCTCCCGGATGAGGCGGCCGGGGCCGACCACGGCGTGGGCGTGGCCGGTGACCTCGCCGAGGGCGAGGACGAGCCTTCCGCGCTCGTCGCGCGGTTCCGACACGGCGTCACGTGCCGTGTCGGGTACCGCGCTCTTTGCCAGCGGCGCGATGAGGACGTCTCCTTGCCGGTACATGGGTCTCCCTCCCGTCGGGCACTCGCTGTGCCACGAAAAACCGTAGAGGCAGCCACTGACAATCGGCCCGCGCACGGCTGTTCGTCCACAGGACAGGGGTCCGCCGCACGCGATGTCAGTGGGGCTTGGTAGAACTCCCCTACCCGGCGGCGCTGTGTGTGCTCCGGGTGCGCGACGGGCGGACCGTGTCTGGACACGGCTCCCGCTCATGGACATGGAACGAAGGGGCGGGGCACACATGACCATCGGGAGCCATCTGCAGGAGTTCCACGACCTGCCGGTCCGCGAGTTCCCCGATTCGGTGAAGGGCCCGGAGGGCGCCGGGCACCTGCCCGCTCCCGGGTCGGTGGCGTGGCGCATCACCGTGGACTCGTACAGCAGCGAGGAGGCGTGGGAGGACGCGTTCGCCCGGTTCCTCGCCGCCGTCGACACCGCCGAGGTGCGGGCGCTGGTCGTGGGGTCCTGGAGCGACACGTACGACAACGGCCCCGAGGAGGTGATCAAGGCCCTGGTCGCGGCGAAGGACCGGCTGCCCGCGCTGCGCGCCCTGTTCCTCGGCGACATCGTGATGGAGGAGTGCGAGATCTCCTGGATCAACCAGGGCGATGTGGGCCCGCTGCTGAACACCTTCACCGAGCTGGAGGAGTTCGGGGTGCGCGGCGGCAACGGACTCGTCTTCCCGGCGGTGCGCCATGAGCGGCTGCGGAAGCTGACGGTGGAGACCGGCGGCATCCCCGGCGCCGCGGTCCGCGGTGTGGCGGAGAGCGACCTGCCGGCCCTCGTCCACCTGGACCTGTGGCTGGGCACCTCGGAGTACGGCGGTGACGCCGAGATCACCGACCTGGCGGCGATCCTCGCGGGCACCCGGCTGCCGGCTCTCAAGCATCTGGCGCTGCGCAACAGCGAGATGCAGGACGACGTCTGTGCGGCGCTGGCCGCCGCCCCCGTGGTGGCCCGCCTCGACGTCCTCGACGTGTCGATGGGCGTCCTCACCGACGACGGGGCGACCGCGCTGCTCACCGGCCAGCCGCTCACCCACCTCACCACACTGGACCTGCACCACAACTACCTCAGCCCGGCGATACGCGACCGCCTCCGGGACTCCCTGGAGGCCGAGGGAGTGCAGGTCGACGTCGACGCCGACGACGCCGATTCGGACGAGGACGACGACGGCACGGTCTGGCGGTTCGTCGCGGTCGGCGAGTGAGTTCGTAGGCGCGGGGGAACGGGGGGTTCGAGGTGACGGGGATCGGTGTGTCCGGTGGGACCGGTACAGCGAGTGCGGTGGGTGCGGGGTCCGGTCCGTACCGGTGGGTGGTCGTCGGGAACGGGGAGAACCGGCGGGTCGGGCTGTTCGTCGCGGCGGCCGAGGCGGCCGGGGCCGGCACGCCGCGGGTCGTCGAGTGGCGGGACGTGCTGTGTGACGGCGGCCATGAGTTCGCCGCCGACGAGGTCGTACGGCTGGACTCGCCGGGTGAGGACGCCGAGGTGGACCGGCTGCTGCGGGGCGTCGACGATCCGACGCGGGTGGAGGGGTCGGCCACCTGGTACGCCCGTTTCCTGGCCGCCGTGGGGTCGTTGCGCGGCGGGGTGCGGCTGGACGATCCGGCGGAGCTGGCGGTGCTCTTCGACAAGCGGCTGTGCCACTCCCGGCTCGCCGCGGCGGGGGTTCCGGTGCCGCCGTCGCCCACGTCGGGCGACGCGCTCCCGGTGCGGGGCTGGGACGACGTACGGGCGGCGATGCGGGAGCACGGCATGCCGCGGGTCTTCGTGAAGCCGGCCCACGGCTCCTCCGCGTCGGGTGTGCTGGCCGTGGAGTCGTCGGCGAGCGGGCGGATCAGGGCCACGACCTCGGTGGAGGTCGGGGCAGACGGTCGGCTGCACAACTCCCTGCGGGTGCGGCGCTACACGGACGAGCGGGAGATCGCCGGCATCGTCGACGCCCTCGCGGCCGACGGACTGCACATCGAGCGTTGGCTACCGAAGGCGTCCGCGCACGGCAGATCCGCCGATCTGCGCGTCCTGGTCGTGGCGGGCCGGGCCACGCACGCCGTCGTGCGCACCAGCCGTTTCCCCATGACCAACCTTCATCTCGGCGGGACGCGGGGCGATCTGGCGTCGGTCGTCGACACGGCGGGCGACCGCTGGCGGCAGGCCCTCGGCATCTGCGAGCGGGCCGCCGCCTGCTTCCCGGGCACGCTGTGCGTCGGTGTGGACCTGCTGCCGGCGATCGGCTGGCGCCGGTTCGCCGTCGGCGAGGTCAACGCCTTCGGCGACCTGCTGCCCCGGCTGACCGGGCTGCCGGGCGGCCCTGCGGAGGGCCTGGACACCTACGCGGCGCAGCTCGCGGCGGTGCGGAGCGCGACACTACCGGCGCCGTCGCCCCACCCCCAGGCAAGGAAAGACCACCATGCACCCTTCTGACCCGGGCCACCGACCGCCGGACGCCACCGGGCCGGAGGCACCCGAGGCACCCGACATGAATGAAGTGGTGGGCCGCGACGACCTGCTGCTGCTCACCCTCGACACCCTGCGGTACGACGTGGCCGTCCGGCTCGCGGAGGAGGGCCGACTGCCCAATCTGGTGGCCCATCTGCCGGGCGGCGCCTGGGAGAAGCGGCACGCGCCCGGCAGCTTCACCTACGCCTCGCACCAGGCGATGTTCGCGGGCTTCCTGCCGACCCCGGCGGCCCCGGGGCCGCATCCGCGTCTCTTCGCGGGCCGGTTCGCCGGGAGTGAGACGACCGCCGGGCGCACCTTCGTCTTCGACAGCCCCGACCTGATGTCGGCGCTCGCCGAGCGCGGTTATCACACGGTGTGCATCGGCGGTGTCGGCTTCTTCAACAAGCGGGGGGCGCTCGGGAGCGTCCTGCCGGGGCTGTTCCAGGAGAGCCACTGGGAGCCGGAGTTCTCCGTGGCGTCGCCGACGTCCTTCGAGTCCCAGGTGGCCCGCGCCGAGCGGATCGTGGCCGAACTGCCCGCCGAGCGGCGGCTGTTCCTCTTCCTCAACGCCTCGGCGCTGCACCAGCCCAACTGGTTCCACCTGCCGGGCGCCACCCGTGAGGCGGGCGACAGCCCGGTCACTCACGCGGCGGCCCTGGAGTACATCGACCGGTACGTCGGGCGGCTCTTCGCCGCGATGAGTTCGCGCCGCCGCTGCTTCGCCGTCGTCTGCTCCGACCACGGGACCACGTACGGCGAGGACGGGTACACCGGGCACCGCCTCGGCCACGAGGCCGTGTGGACCGTCCCCTACAGCCACTTCTTCCTGGAGCCGTCCGCATGACCGTGACCGAGACAACGGGTCGCCCGTATCAGCACTACGTGTACGCCTACCCGCACAAGACGGCGTACCGGAAGCTGCCCGGCAACCCGCCGCTCGCGGACCTGTGGGCCGGGGAGTCCCGGCAGGCCCTGTCGCTGTACGCGCACATACCGTTCTGCGAGGTGCGCTGCGGGTTCTGCAATCTCTTCACCCGGATCGGGGCGCCGGACGGGCTGACCGGCCGCTACCTTGACGCCCTGGAGCGGCAGGCGATCGCGGTGCGGGAGGCACTGGGGGACGCGGAGCCGCCGCGGTTCGCGAACGCCGCGTTCGGCGGTGGCACGCCGACCTATCTGGAGGCCGCCGAGCTGGAGCGGCTGTGCGACATCGCGGAGCGGCACCTGGGCGCGGACCTGCGGGCGATCCCGCTGTCGGTCGAGGCCTCCCCCGCCACGGCGACGGCCGACCGGCTGGCTGTCCTGGCCGAGCGGGGCACCACGCGGCTCAGCCTCGGCGTGCAGAGCTTCGTCGAGGAGGAGGCGCGTGCGGCCGTACGCCCTCAGCGGCGGTCCGCTGTGGAGGCGGCGCTGTCCCGCATCCGTGACACGGACATCCCGGTCCTCAACATCGACCTGATCTACGGCATCGACGGGCAGACGGCGGCCAGTTGGCGGCTCTCCCTGGACGCGGCGCTCGCCTGGCGGCCGGAGGAGATCTATCTCTATCCGCTGTACGTACGGCCTTTGACGGGTCTGGGCCGCCACGCCGATCCGGCCGTCGCGGACCGCGACTGGGACGAGGCACGGCTGCGGCGCTACCGCGAGGGCCGCGACCATCTGCTCGCGCACGGCTACGAGCAGGTCTCCATGCGGATGTTCCGCCGCGCTGACGCCCCGCCGCAGGGCCCGGACGACTACGCCTGCCAGACCGACGGCATGATCGGCCTGGGCTGCGGCGCCCGTTCGTACACCTCGACGCTGCACTACTCCTTCGACTACGCGGTCGATATGGGGCAGATCCGCCGGATCATCGACGACTACACGGCCACCGAGGACTTCGGACGGGCCGTGCACGGCCGCACCGTCGACGAGGACGAGGCGCGCCGCCGCCACCTGCTCCAATCCCTGCTTCAGTCGCGGGGGATGCCGGTGGCGGACTACCGGCGGCGGTTCGGTTCCGAGCCGTACGGGGACTTCCCCGCGGAGCTGGAGCGGCTGGCGGCGCGCGGCTGGCTGGCCGACGCAAACGTCAGCGCGGGCGCCGGGATCCTGAGGCTCTCCGTCGAGGGGCTGGCCCACTCGGACGCCATCGGGCCCGGGTTCTTCTCCCCCGCCGTACGGGCCGCGATGGCCGGCTACGAGCTGAAGTGAACGCGGCCATGGACCTGACGATCCTGTACCGGGGCCCGCTCGCCTCCTGCGACTACGACTGCCCCTACTGCCCGTTCGCCAAGCGCCGCGACTCGACGGATCGGCTGCGGGCCGACCGGGCGGCGTTGGACCGCTTCACCACCTGGGCGCGGGCGCAGACCGGCGACCGGCTCTCGGTGCTGTTCACGCCGTGGGGCGAGGGGCTGGTGCGCTCCTGGTACCGGCGTGCGCTGGTCGACCTCTCCCACGAGCCGCACATCGACCGGGTGGCGATCCAGACCAACCTCAGCTGCCGCACGGAGTGGCTGACGGAGGCCGACCCGGACACGGTGGCCCTGTGGTGCACGTACCACCCCGGGCAGACGCCGTACGAGCGGTTCCTCGACAAGACCCGCCGGCTGACCGGGGCGGGCATCCGCTTCAGTGTGGGGATCGTCGGTCTTCCCGAGCATCTGGAGCACGCCCGCCGTCTGCGCGGGGAGCTGCCGGAGCAGGTGTATCTGTGGGTGAACGCCGCGGACGGGCACACCTACAGCGACGAAGAGGCGGCGCTGTGGAGCGAGTTGGACCCCTTGTTCCCCTTCAGCCGCCATCCGCACCGCTCGGCGGGCCGGGCCTGCCGTACCGGGTCCTCGGTCGTGTCGGTCGACGGGGAGGGCACGGTACGGCGGTGCCACTTCGTCAAGGCCGAACTGGGCAACCTCTACGACGGTTCCTTCCGCGCGGCGCTGGCCCCCCGCCCGTGTCCGCTGGCCGTCTGCGACTGCCACATCGGGTACGTCCACCTCGAGACGCTCCCGCTGTACGACGTCTTCGCGGGCGGGGTCCTGGAACGCGTACCGACCGAGGAGGCGCGACACGGCCCCCCGGCGCCCACTTCCGCCTCGGACCGTCACACCCTCCAGTTGTACCGTCGCTCGGGCCGCCCGGCCACGCCGTAGCGGAGGGTGACGTCCGCGCTGCCGATGCCGTGGAAGTACTCCAGGTAGCGGCGGGCGCTGACGCGGGAGATGCCGGTGAGAGTCGCGCACTCGGTGGCGGAGAGGGTGCCGGCGGCGCTGCGGAGGGTGCCTTCGATCAGTTCGGCGGTCTCGACGCTCATGCCCTTGGGCAGGGCGCCGGCCGCCGACGTGGGTACGGCGGCTCCGGCCAGGACGCGGTCGACGTCGGCCTGGCCGCGTACGACGGTGGTGAGCAGGCGGCCGCGCTGGGCGGCGTACCTCTGGAGCCGGGAGCGCAGTTCCTCGAACTCGAACGGCTTGAGGAGGTAGTCGACGACGCCGTGGCGGACCGCGCCGCGCACGGAGTCGGCCTCCCGGGCGGCGCTGATGACCATGACGTCGCAGTCATGGCCCGCGGTGCGCAGCCGGGGTATGACGTCGAGGCCGAAGCCGTCGGGGAGGTAGAGGTCCAGCAGGACCAGGTCGGGGCGCAGCTCGTCGACGGCCGCGACGGCCTGTTCGCCGGTGCTGGCGACGCCGACGACCCGGAACGGCTCGACGCGTTCGACGAAGGTGCGGTGGACCCGGGCCACCATGAAGTCGTCGTCGACCACGAGCACGTCGATCGTGCCGGGCGCCCTGCTCGTGCCGGTCATGGTGTCGCTCCTTCCGCCACCGCGTCGGTGAGGTGGCTGACGGTCATGCGGGCGGTGAACATGGCCCCGTCGGGGGTGTTGGTCACCGAGATCTCACCGCCGTGCCGTTCGCAGACCAGGCGGGTGAGGGCCAGGCCGATCCCGCGTTCGCCTTCCCGCGCGGCCTTGGTGGTGAAGCCGTGGGAGAAGACCTCGCGGGCGAGTTCGGGGGCCACGCCGGGGCCCGAGTCACGGACGACGATCTCCACGCCGGAGGCGTCCTGCCGCAGTTCCACCTCGACCCAGGCCGCGCGGCCCTCGGTCCCGCCCCACGCTTCGTGGTCGTCGGGCGCGGCCGTGGCGGCGGCCGCGTCCACGGCGTTGTCGACGAGGTTGCCGACCACGGTGGCCACGTCGGCCGCGTCCGCCGGGGCCAGCCGGTCGAGCGCGGTGCCGTCCGAGATTCGCAGGGTGACCCGGCGTTCCGCGGCGAGCGAGGTCTTCGCCATGAGCAGGGCGGCGACGGTGGTGTCACGGACACGGCGGCCGAGGGTGACGTCGAGGGAGTGGCGGCGGCGGCTCAGCGCGTGGATGTAGTGGACGACCTCGTCCTGCTCGCCGATCTGGATGAGCCCGGAGATGGTGTGCAGCTGGTTGGCGAACTCGTGGGCCTGGGCGCGCAGCAGCTCGGAGGAGCTGCGGAAGGAGCCGATCTCCCGTTCGAGGCGGGCCAGCTCGGTGCGGTCCCGCAGGGTGGTGACCGAGCCGAGGTGGCGGCCGTCCTTGGTGACGGTCATCCGGTTCATCACCAGCACCCGGCCCCGGCGGATGACGACCTCGTCGCGCCGGTCGGCGGAGGCGTCACGGGAGCGGGCGGCACCCTCCCCATCACGCGAGCCGACCGCGCCCTCCCCATTATGCGAACCGACCGCACCCACCCGATCACCCGAGCCGACCGCGCCGTCCCGATCGCCCGAGCCGACCGCACCCTCCCAGTCGCCCGAGCCGACCGCGCCTCCCCAGTCGCGCGAGCCCGCCGCACCCACCCGACCACGCGAACCGACCGCACCCTCCCAGCCGCCCGAGCCCGCCTCGCCCACCCGACCACGCAAGCCCGCCGTGCTTTCCCCTTCACGGAAACCCGCCGTGCCCTCCCCGTCACGGAATCCGGCCGCGCCCTCCCCGTCACGGAATCCGGCCGCCCCGTCGCGATCACCGAGGCCGGTCGCCCCCTCCCCGTCACGCGAGTCGCCCACCCCCTCGCCCTCAGGCGCGCCCGCGCCCCCCTCCCGCGTCCCCGCCGGTTCCTGTGCGCCGACCAGGACGTCGCACAGCCGTCCCTCGATGCCCAGGTCGGCGAGGCTCTTGCCGACGCAGTCGGCCGGCAGGTCGAGCAAGCGGCGGCCCATCTCGTTGACGAGGGTGAGCCGGTGCTGCGGGTCCAGGGCGATGACGCCCTCGGCGATGCCGTACAGCATGGCCTCGCGGTGTTCGGCGAGGCCGGCGATCTCGTGGGGCTCCAGGCCGAGGGTCTGCCGCTTGACGCGGCGGGCCAGCAGCCAGGAGCCGACGAGGCCGAGGCCGCTGGCGACGCCGAGGTAGGCGAGGAGGTAGGAGGAGGCGCCGCTGAGGCGCTGCCACACGGTCGGGGAGGCCTCGCCGATCATCACCGTGCCCAGGAGCCGGCCGAGGTTCGCCTCCGTCTCGCCGAGGACGGGCACCTGGGCGACGAGTTCGCGGCTGTCGTCGAGGGTCAGCGAGCCGGACCAGCCGCGGCCCGGGGCGGCGCCCTCGCCGGTCGGCATCAGGTCGCCGATCACGGTGGGGTCGGTGGAGCTGACGATCCGGCCGTCGGCGTCGGCGACGGTGACCGAGGTCACTCCGGACTGGGTCTGGGTGGAGTTCACCAGGGGTGCAAGCGCCTCGTGCGCCACGGGCCGCGCCAGCCGGTCGCGTACGAGGGGGTTGGCGGCGAGCTGTTCGGCGAGCGCGGTGACACGGCGGCCCTCGACCCGGTTGAAGGTCGCGGCGGACTGGGTGAGCGAGACCGCGGCGACCGCCAGCAGCACCACCACGACGATGGCGAGCTGGAGCACCAGCATCTCGCCCGCGAGGGTATGGCGGCGGAACTCGGCGACCACGACGGACTCATCTCTCGTACCGACCCGACGTCAGGCGGCTCGGACGTCGGCTTGTGCGGTGGGTCGCACAATCATGGCGCTCACATGCGGTCAGGGAAAGAGACGTGTGAGGGACGTGCTCATAAGGTGACAGGGCCCGTGACCACAACGACCACAACCACCGTTGCTTCCGCAAGTGCGGCAGGCCCGCCCCGCGTGGGCACGATGTGTCCCAGGTCACTTCTCCCCCTCGGCGTGACTCGACACAATCGACAGGTGGTGGCATTCGTGCATCCGCGCACTCCCCGACGGCGGGCCGTCCTCGCCCTGCTCGGGGCCGCCGTGCTCGTGCTCGTGGGCCCACCGCTGCTGACGACCGGCGGCGGCAGTGAGGCCGGCACGCAGATCCCGGGGCTGCGCTTCATGGTTCCGAACACACCCGGCGGCGGCTACGACATCACGGCCCGCACCGCCGCGAAGAACGCAGAGGACGCCGGGCTCACCCACAACATCGAGGTGTTCAACCTGCCCGGCGCCGGCGGAACGGTCGGTCTGAGCCGGCTGGTGAGCGAGCACGGCAACGGCAAGCTGGCCATGTCGATGGGGCTCGGCGTGGTGGGTGCCGTCCGCTCCAACGACGCGCCGAAGACCCTCGCCGACACCACCCCGATAGCCCGCCTCACCGAGGAGCAGGACGTCGTGGTGGTCGCCAAGGACTCCCCGTACCGGACGATCGACGATCTCATCGGGGCGTGGAAGGAGAACCCCGGCAAGCTGCCGGTGGGCGGCGGATCGGCGCCGGGCGGGCCCGACCATCTGGCGCCGATGCTGATGGCGCAGGCGGCGGGGATCGCGCCGAAGGACGTCAACTACGTCCCCTTCGACGGCGGCGGGGAGCTGCTCGCCTCGATCCTCGGCAACAAGGTCGCCTTCGGGGTGTCCGGGGTCGGCGAGTACCTGGACCAGATCAAGGCGGGTGAGCTGCGGCTGCTCGCGGTCACCGGCCCGGAGCGGGTCGACGGGCTGGACGCGCCGACCCTCCAGGAGGCGGGTTACGACGTGAACTTCACCAACTGGCGCGGCATCGTCGCCCCGCCCGGCCTCACCGAGGCCGAGCGGGACAAGCTCACCCGGCTGGTCGAGGAGCTGCACGACTCGCCGGAGTGGCGGCAGTCGATGAAGCAGAACGGCTGGGACGACGCCTTCCTCACCGGCGACGAGTTCGGCGCGTTCCTGGACGCCCAGGACAAGCGCGTGGTGTCGGTGCTGAAGGAGCTCGGACTGTGACGACGGAAACCACCGGCACTCCCCCGGCGCCCGCGGCCGAGCGCCGCTCCTGGCTGCGCGACCACTCCGAACTCGGCGTATGTGTCCTGCTGATGGCCCTCGGCGTCCTGGTGCTGACCGACGCGCTCACCATGGACGTCGACATCGCCCAGCGCGGTCCCGTCGGCCCGAAGACCGTGCCGATCGTGGTGGGCGCCGGGCTGCTGCTGATAGCCGCGCTGCTCGCCGTGGACGTGCTGCGCGGCGGCCGGGGCCAGGCCGAGGGCGGCGAGGACATCGACCTGTCCGAGCCCGCCGACTGGCGCACGGTACTGCTGCTCGCCGGGGTGTTCCTCGGCGCGGCCGTCCTGATCGAACCGCTCGGCTTCCCCGTCGCGGGGGCGCTGCTCTTCTGGGGCGCCGCCTTCGCGCTCGGCAGCCGGCGCCTCGACCGCGACCCGCTCATCGCGGCCGTCCTCTCCCTGGCCACGTACGCCGTGTTCAACAACCTGCTCGGGGTGCCGCTCCCCGGCGGCCCGCTGATGGGAGTGCTCTGACATGGACGCCCTGAGCTCCCTCCTCGACGGCTTCGGTACGGCCCTGACCCCGATCAACATCCTGTGGGCCGCGATCGGTGTCCTGCTGGGCACGGCCATCGGTGTGCTGCCGGGCATCGGTCCCGCCATGGCGGTCGCGCTGCTGCTGCCGGTGACGTACGGGCTGAACCCCGTCGGCGCGTTCATCATGTTCGCGGGCATCTACTACGGAGCGATGTTCGGCGGTTCCACCACCTCGATCCTCCTCAACACGCCCGGTGAGAGCGCGGCCGTGGTCGCGGCCATGGAAGGCCATCCGATGGCCAAGGCGGGGCGGGGCGCGCAGGCGCTGGCGGCCGCCGCCATCGGGCACTTCGCGGGCGGCATGGTCGGCACGATCCTGCTGGTGCTGCTCGCGCCGACGGTCGCCGAACTGGCCGTGGACATCGGTGCGCCGGACTACTTCGCGATCATGGTGCTGGCGTTCATCGCGGTGACGTCCGTGCTGGGCTCGTCCCGTATCCGGGGGCTCGCCTCCTTGTTGATCGGTCTGACGATCGGCCTGGTGGGCCTGGACCAGATGACCGGCCAGCAGCGTCTGACCTTCGGTTCCCTCCAGCTCGCCGACGGTGTCGACGTAGTGATCGTCGCGGTCGGTCTCTTCGCCATCGGCGAGGCGCTGTGGGTCGCCGCCCATCTGCGGCGCGGTGCGCCCGAGCCGATCCCGGTGGGCCGGCCGTGGCTGGGCCGGGGCGATGTGCGGCGGACCTGGAAGTCATGGGTGCGGGGCCCGTTCATCGGGTTCCCGTTCGGCGCGATCCCGGCGGGCGGCGCCGAGATACCCACCTTCCTGTCGTACGTCACCGAGAAACGGCTGTCGAAGCACAAGGACGAGTGGGGCAAGGGCGCCATCGAGGGGGTGGCGGGCCCCGAGTCGGCGGCGTCGGCCTCGGCGGCGGGCACCCTCGTCTCCATGCTGACGCTCGGCCTGCCCACCACGGCGGTCGCGGCGGTCATGCTGGCCGCCTTCCAGCAGTACGGCATCCAGCCGGGCCCCCTGCTCTTCGAACGCGAACCCGACCTGGTGTGGGGCCTGATCGCCTCGCTCTTCGTCGGCATGGTGCTGCTGCTCGCGCTCAACCTGCCGCTGGCCCCGCTGTGGGCGAAGCTGCTGCGCATTCCGCGGCCGTATCTCTACGCGGGGATCCTCTTCTTCGCGGCGGTCGGCGCGTACGCGGTCGGCGGCGAGGTGATCGACCTGGTGATCCTGCTGATCATCGGCCTGATCGGCTTCGGTATGCGCCGCTACGGTCTGCCGGTGCTGCCCGCCGTCATCGGCGTCATCCTCGGCCCGAACGCCGAGCAGCAGTTGCGGCGGGCTTTGCAGATCAGCGACGGCAGCGTCCGGGGCATGGTGAACACGCCGTTCGCGGTGACCGTGTACGTGATCATCGCCGTGCTGCTGGCCTGGCCGCTGCTGAAGCGGCTGGTGATCCGCGACCGCACGGCCGCCGGGAGCCGGTGAGTCGTGACACGCCGCTCAGCTCGTGCCGCGCTCCGCCTCCTCGTGCAGGAACGCGCTGATCTGGCCGGCGATGTCCTCGCGGCCGGGTCCGCCCGCCGGGTCGAGGAGGTCCTCGTCCACGCCGATGCCGCCGGACCACAGATACCGTTCGGCCCACTCCTCGTCGGCGCGCAGTTGGACCTGGATGTCGAACTGGGCGAGGTGGGCCTCGGTGGCCGCGGCGTACAGGACGGCGGTGGCGCGGCGCAGGGGGTAGAGGTCGAAGCCCTCGATGAACCGGGAGTTGCGCCAGTCGAGGAAGGCGCTCTCGCCGTCGGGGCCGGTGCGGATGTCGAGCTGGCCGTCCTCCAGGTGGAGGCCGACGCGGTCGGCGCCGCGGTTCTCCACCGTCACATGGAAGCGGAAGTACGTCAGGCCCTCGGCGGCGTCGTCGCGTCCCCGTGGGGGCTCCGCGCACTCCACGCCGTGGACACGCACGCGCAGGCCGGCCAGGTCGCCGTCGTACTCCTGCCAGTCCCCGATCACGTTGGGCTCGCGCACCGTCCACCTCTCCACATCGGCGGGACACCTCCCGCGTTCGCGCGACCACAGTGCCACACCCGTCGTACCCCCCGATTCGGGGTATTACCGCCGGTCAGACGTGATCAAGCCGTGTGCAGCGACGATTCCCGGAAGGGGCCCGCGAAGGGGGTCCGCCACGTGCCGCACATCACGTTCACCGCCCACTGGGCGGATGTGCGGCGGCGACTTGTCCGAATCCCCGCGCGGGCCCCGGCTCGGTGCGCTACGTTCGATCACCGCCGGTTACCGCACCATCGGCGAGGTCACGTGCAGGGAAGGTTCTGGAGCGTCGCATGGGCAACTTCGGCATCGCTCCACCGACGGATCCGGTCATGACCGGCGGGCTGGCCGACGCGCTGTTCGAGACGGCGCTCCGGGATCCCGCGCTGCCGCAGATCGCGCGCCGCGACCCCGCCGCCCCGGGCACCTGGACACGGGTGAGCGCGGCCGAGGTGCGCGACGAAGTGGCCGACCTGGCCAAGGGGTTGATCGCGTCCGGGATCCGGCCGGGCAACCGGGTGGCGGTGATGGCGCGGACCCGTGTCGAGTGGACGGTGCTCGGTGTCGCGCTGTGGTCGGTGGGCGCCGAGATCGTGCCGATCTATCCGACGTCGTCGCGCGACCAGGTCGAGTGGATCCTGCGGGACGCGGCCTGTGTGGGCGTGGTGGTGGAGGACGAGCAGGGCGTGATGACGGTCGGCTCGGTGTGCGCCAAGCTGCCGTTGCTCCAGCACGTCTGGCAGTTGGACACGGACTCCCTGCCGCAGCTCGTGGAGGCGGGCCGGGACGTGCCCGACGCGACGGTGGACTCGCTGCGCCGCATCGTCATGCCGGACTCCACCGCGGTGATCGCGTACACATCGGGCACCACCGGCCGCCCCAGGGGCTGCGCGCTCTCCCATCGCAGCCTCGCCAGCCCCTGCGACGTCCTGCTCGCCGGGTGGCGGCACACCGCGGCGGCGCCCGGTGAACAGCCCGCGATCCTCGCCTTCCTGCCGTTCTCGCATGTCTACGGCCTCATGATCCAGGGGATGTGCCTGCGCGGCGGGCTGCTCCTCGCGCACGAGCCGGAGCTGACCGAGAAGGCGCTCTCCGCCGCGCTGCGGTCCTTCCGGCCCACATTCCTCTTCGGCGTCCCGTACGTCTTCGAGAAGATCTACAAGAACTTCCTGCGCAAGGCCCAGCAGTCGGGCCGGGGCCCGCTGTTCGAGCGGGCGGTGCGCACCGCGCAGGACTACGCCCTCGCCGTCGAGCGGCACCGGCTGGACACCGGGCCCGGCCCCGCCATGGACCTGCGGCTCCAACACGCCTTCTACGAGAAGACGGTGTACCGCAAGCTGCGCGCGGCCCTCGGCGGCCGGGTGCGCGGCGGCTGTTCCGGCGGCTCGCCCCTCAACCGCGACCTCACGCTCTTCTACGCCGGCATCGGCATCCTCATCCACGACGGGTACGGCCTCACCGAGACCGCCGGCGGCATCACCGCCCAGCCGGTGGGCCGGGAGAAGTTCGGCACCGTGGGCCGTCCGCTGCCGGGCACGGAGATCCGGGTGGCGCGGGACGGGGAGATCCTGGTGAGCGGGCCGTCGGTGTTCCAGGGGTACGTCAACGACGAGTCGGGCACCCGGGCCACGCTCCAGGACGGCTGGCTGGCCACGGGGGACCTCGGGCGGCTGGACTCGGAGGGGTATCTGTCGATCACCGGTCGCAAGAAGGAGATCATCATCACCAGCGGCGGCAAGGGCGTTGCGCCCGCGCCGCTGGAGGAGCAGTTGCGGATGCATCCGCTGATCCACCAGGCGGTGGTCGTGGGCGACAACCGGCCCTGTGTGGGCGCCCTGATCACTCTGGATCCGGAGTTCCTCGCGCACTGGCGGGGTTCGTTGTCCGCCCCGGGTGAGTTGCTGGGCCGGGAGGCGCGGGAGGAGAACGCGCTGCGGCAGGAGGTGCTGCGGGCGATCGCCGGGGCCAACAGCACGGTGTCGCGCTCGGAGTCGATCCGTGTCTTCCGCATCCTGTCCGAGCCCTTCGACCTCGCCAACGGCATGCTGACACCGTCGATGAAGCTGCGCCGGGACACCATCGTGCGGCGGTACGAGGCGGAGATCGAGGCCATGTACGCGACCTCGGCACGGGCGGTCCGCAGGTCCGCGCCGGAAGACACCTCCGGCTGGGACGACGCCGACGACGTGTTCCGCCGGGCCCGTCCCTGACGGAGATCCGAAGAACAGGGGGACCGTCAATGGCGCGTATGGGGCCGTCTGGAGACCCGGCTGACCGGCGTGTCACGGCAGTTCACCGCCACGCGGTGCGAGGTGTCCGAGTCGCGCGGCGACGACGAGTGGCAGTGCGACGGCTCCTTCACGGCCGACGACCGCTCGTTCGACCTCCCCGAGGTGGAGGTGGACACCACGTTCGCGACGAAGCCCACCGGGCCGGTGGCCGTCTATGTGGACGACGAGTCGTCGACCACGGCCGTCGAGCGGGACAAGAGCGTGTGGCTGTACCCGGGCGCGACCGGTCTGCTGTGCCTCGGCGTGGGCGCGTGGAACGTCCGGTCCGCCCTCAGCCGGCCGAAGGAGGAACCGGCGGCGGCGCCCGTCTGACCACGGGTCGGGCCGCTGTTGACGAAACGGTCCTCCGAATGCGGAGATGCTCCAGGCGAAAGCGGAGACCGCCCGCCCGCGAGCACACCGCACGACCGTGAGACGAAGGCAGAGGACCCATGGCACTGCAGATCAGCGCCACCAACCCGGAACACCCCGCGCTGCTGCTCGAACTGCCGTGGCACCTGCCGCTGGAGGAGTGGCCCGAGCACCATCTCGTGCCGCTCCCCCGCGGTATCTCCCGCCACGTGGTGCGCTACGCCCGCGCGGGCGACGAGGTCGTGGCCGTCAAGGAACTCGCCGAGCGGCCCGCCCTGCGCGAGTACGAGCTCCTGCGCGACCTGGACCGGCTCGACATCCCCGCCGTGGACGCCCTCGGCGTGGTCACCGGCCGCACCGACGACGCCGGCGATCCGCTGGAGTCCGTACTGATCACCCGGCACCTGGGCGGCTCGATGCCGTACCGCTCGATGTTCGAGACGACCATGCGCCCGGCCACCATGCACCGCCTGATGGACGCCCTGGCGGTCCTGCTGGTGCGGCTGCACCTCGCGGGGTTCGCGTGGGGCGACTGCTCGCTGTCCAACACGCTGTTCCGGCGGGACGCGGGGGCGTACGCCGCGTATCTCGTGGACGCCGAGACCGGGGATCTGCACCCTCGGCTGAGCGGCGGGCAGCGCGAGTACGACCTCGATCTCGCCCGGGTCAACATCAGTGGCGAACTGCTGGACCTGGAGGCGTCCGGGGCGCTGCACCCCTCGGTGGACCCGATCGACTTCGGCAACGAGATCTGCGCGCGCTACCGGAACCTGTGGCAGGAGCTGACGCGTACGTCGGTGTACCCGGCCGGCAAGTACCACTACATCGAGCGCCGGATCCGCCGTCTCAACGAACTGGGCTTCGACGTCGCCGAGATGCAGATCGAGCACTCCGGCAACGGTGACACGGTCACCTTCGTGCCCAAGGTCGTGGACGCGGGTCACCACCAGCGGCAGCTGCTGCGGCTGACCGGCCTCGACACCGAGGAGAACCAGGCCCGGCGGCTCCTGAACGACCTGGAGAGCTGGATGGCCACCCAGGACGACTACGCCCCGGGCGACCCCCTCGGCGCCCGCCCGGAGGTGCTCGCGCACCGCTGGGTGCGGGAGGTGTTCCGCCCGACCGTGCGGGCCGTGCCCCTGGAGCTGCGCGGCTCGGTGGACGCGGCGGAGATCTACCACCAGCTCCTCGAACACCGCTGGTACCTGTCCGAGCGGGCGCAGCACGACATCGGCCTGGACACGGCGGTGAAGGACTACATCGACAACGTCCTGCCGAGGACACTGGCCCTGCTGCCGCCGCCGGCGGACGACGTCACCGCCATGTGAGCGCCTCCGGCGCCGGGTCACTCGTGCGGGACCACGGCCACCGGGCAGTGCGCGTGGTGCAGGACTCCGTGGGCCACCGAGCCGATACGGGCGCCGACGGCCGTACGGTGGGCGCGGCGCCCGACCACCATCAGCTGGGCGCGCCGCGCCACGGACAGCAGCACCTGCCCGGCGCTGCCCATCTCGACATGCTGGGTGACCCGCACGTCCGGGAACCGCTCCCGCCACGGCTCCAGCGCGGCGGCCAGGGCGTTCTTCTCGTACGGTTCCAGGCCGCCGGCCTCGTCGAGGAGCTTCAGCGAGCCCGGGCTGTACGCGTACAGCGGCGGCAGGGTCCAGGCCCGGACCGCGCGCAGGGCGGCGCCCCGGGCCGCGGCGGTCTCGAACGCGAACCGCAGGGCGTCCGCGCTGTCCTGCGGCGTGCCCTGCTGGCCGACGACGACCTCGCGCCCGGCGGCCTCGCCGCTGGGGCCGTCCTCGGCGCGGACCAGCACGACGGGGCGCGGCGACTCGACGATCACCTGCTGCCCGACGGAGCCGAGCAGAAAGCCGACCACCGCGCCGTGCCCGCGCGAGCCGAGCACCAGCGTCTCGGCGTGCTCCGCGGCGGCGACCAGCGAGCCGACCGGCGGGCCCTCCAGCAGCTCCGTCGTCACCGCCAGGTCAGGGTGCCGCTCCGTCACGGTCCGGGCCGCCTCGGCGAGCGCCTCCCGGGCCCACCGCGTCTGTCCGTCCCGGTCCACGGTGATCGCCTCGTGCGGCTGCCACTGCCACGCGTGCACCACCCGCAGCGCCAGTCCCCGGCGTACGGCCTCCCGGCCGGCCCAGGCCAGCGCGGCGAGACTCTCGGACGTACCGTCCACTGCGGCGGTGATCGGGCCCGTCGTCATCGGCCACCTCTCTGTGTCGTGTCACGGCTGACAGGACACAGTCTTCACCACCCTCGCCTTCCGGCGATGAGGCCCCGGGCCTGCGGATCTACGGAAACCGGGCGAACCAGGAGGGTCGAACATACGATGGGCCCATTGGCTCGGGGTGGAGGCGTATGACTCAGGCTGTCGGTCCGGCGCGGAACGTGATCCTCACGGTGGATGACGATCCGGGGGTCTCCCGTGCGGTGGCCCGGGATCTGCGGCGCAGGTACGGCGAGACCTACCGGATCGTGCGGGCGGAATCGGGGCAGGCGGCGCTGGAGGCGCTGCGGGAGCTGAAGCTGCGCGGGGACCAGGTGGCGGTGATCCTGGCCGACTACCGGATGCCTCAGATGAACGGCATCGAGTTCCTGGAACAGGCACTGGACGTGTATCCGGGCGCCCGGCGGGTGCTGCTCACCGCGTACGCGGACACGAACGCGGCGATCGACGCGATCAACGTCATCGACCTCGACCACTATCTGCTGAAGCCGTGGGACCCGCCCGAGGAGAAGCTGTACCCCGTCCTCGACGACCTGCTCCAGGCCTGGCGGGCCGCCGACCGCACCCGCGTGGACACCACGAAGGTCGTCGGGCACCGGTGGTCGGCGCGGTCGTCGGGCGTCCGGGAGTTCCTGGCGCGTAACCAGGTGCCGTACCGCTGGTACTCGTCCGACGAGCCGGAGGGGCGGCGGCTGCTCGCCGCGGCCGGTGCGGACGGGCAGCGGCTGCCGCTCGTCGTCACCCCGGACGGTACGCCGCTGGTCGAGCCGGAGGATCCGGAGCTGGCACGCCGGGTGGGGCTGGCGACCACGCCGGACCAGGACTTCTACGACCTGGTCGTCATCGGCGGCGGACCGGCCGGGCTCGGCGCGGCCGTGTACGGGGCCTCGGAGGGGCTGCGGACCCTGCTCGTCGAGCGGTCCGCCACCGGTGGTCAGGCCGGGCAGAGCTCGCGGATCGAGAACTACCTCGGCTTCCCCGACGGGGTGTCGGGCGCCCAGCTCACCGGCCGGGCCCGGCGGCAGGCCACCAGGTTCGGCGCGGAGATCCTCACCGCCCGCGAGGTCAGCGGGCTGGAGCTGAACGGGGCCGCGCGGACCGTCCGGTTCTCCGACGGTTCGGCGGTCGCCGCGCACAGCGTGATCCTCGCGACGGGTGTGGCCTACCGGCAGCTCGCCGCGCCGGGCTGCGCGGACCTCACCGGCTGCGGCGTCTTCTACGGCTCGGCGCTCACCGAGGCAGCCGGCTGCCAGGGGCACGACGTGTACATCGTGGGCGGCGCGAACTCGGCGGGGCAGGCCGCGATGTACCTGGCCCGCGGCGCCAAGTCGGTCACCCTCCTCGTCCGCGGCGACTCGCTGACCGCGTCCATGTCGCACTATCTGATCCAGCAACTCGGCGAGGCGCCCAACATCTTCGTCCGCGGCGGCACGGTCGTCGAGGCCGCGCACGGCACGGACCACCTGGAGCAGCTGACGCTCAAGGACGTGGCGAGCGGGCGCGAGGAACTGGTCGACGCGCAGTGGCTGTTCGTGTTCATCGGCGCCGAGCCGCGCACCGAGTGGCTGGCGGGGACCGTACTCCGCGACGAGCGCGGGTTCATCGTGACCGGGCCCGACATGACCAGCGACGGGGGGCCGCCGCCGGGCTGGGAGCTGGACCGGCCGCCGTACCACCTGGAGACCAATGTGCCCGGCGTGTTCGTCGCCGGGGACGCGCGGTCCGAGTCCGCGAAGCGGGTCGCGTCCGCCGTGGGAGAGGGAGCGATGGCCGTGATGCTGGTGCACCGGTACCTGGAGCAGTCATGAATCGCGTGTCGGAGGCAGTCGTACGAGCCGCAGGGCGGCCGTCGTGAGCGGGCAGCCGTCGCCGTGCGACCGGGCCGAACTCGGCGCGCTGTTCCTCTTCGAGAAGCTGGACGACGGGCAGTTGGACCGGCTGTGCCGTGAGGGCCGGGTGGAGCGGTTCGAGCCCGGTTACGTCTACCGCGAGGGTGAGCCCGCGACCTGCTTCTTCGTGCTCCTGGAGGGCGCGGTCGTGATGACCCGCCGGGTCGGCGACGACGACGTCGAGGTCAGCCGCAGCTCCCAGGTCGGGGTGTACGCGGGCGCCTTCCAGGCGTATCTCGGCGACCAGGCCGACCAGGCCCGCTACAAGGGCTCCATGCGGGTCACGGCCCTTTCGCGGTTCTTCGTCCTGCCCGCGGCCTCCTTCGCCCGGATCATGCGCGACTGGTTCCCCATGGCCGTCCATCTGCTGGAAGGCCTGTTCTTCGGCAACCAGAACACCCAGCGGACCATCGGCCAGCGCGAACGTCTGCTGGCGCTCGGTTCGCTGTCGGCCGGGCTCACGCATGAGCTCAACAACCCCGCGGCGGCGGCCGTACGGGCCACCTCCGCGCTGCGGGAGCGGGTGGCGGGGATGCGGCACAAGCTGGGGGCCATCGCCGCCGGGCCGTACAAGCGCGCCATGCTGGAGTCACTCGTCGAGCTCCAGGAGCGGACGGCCGAGCAGGTCTCCAAGGCGACCCCGCTCAGTCCTCTGGAGGCGGCCGACCGGGAGGACGAGCTGGCGGACTGGCTCGACGACCACGGCATCGCGGGCGGCTGGCAGCTCGCGCCGAACTTCGTCCAGGCCGGGCTCGACACCGACTGGCTGGACCAGGTCGCCGCCGCCGTGGACGAGCACACCCTCGAAGGGGCGGTCCGCTGGCTCAACTACACCGTCGAGACCGAGCTGTTGATGAACGAGATCCAGGACTCCACGAGCCGCATCACGCAGCTCGTCGACGCGGCGAAGCAGTACTCGCAGCTCGACCGCGCGCCCTATCAGAACGCCGATGTGCACGAACTCCTCGACAGCACGCTGCTGATGCTGTCCGGGAAGATCGGTGACCGGATCGAGGTGGTGAAGGAGTACGACCGTACGCTGCCGAGGATTCCGGCCTATCCGGGTGAGCTGAACCAGGTGTGGACGAATCTGATCGACAACGCGGTCTCGGCGATCGGTGACGCGGGTGGGGCGGGGACGCTGACCGTGCGGACGGCGCTGGACCATCGTGACCTGGTGCTGGTCGAGTTCCGCGACACCGGTCCCGGTGTTCCGGCGGACATCCGCGGACGGATCTTCGATCCCTTCTTCACGACCAAGCCGGTCGGGCGGGGTACCGGGCTCGGGCTCGACATCTCCTGGCGGATCGTCGTCAACAAGCACCACGGGCACATCGAGGTGCACTCCCGGCCCGGTGACACCCGCTTCCAGGTCTTCCTCCCACTGACCGCCCCCGCGGCCGACCTCGACCTCACACTGGCCGACGAGCCCGAGCCCGAGCCCGATGCGCCTGAGGAGGCGTCATGACCCGCCACCGGCCCCACCCCCGGGGCTCCGCCCCGGACCCCGCTCCTCAAACGCCGGAGGGGCTGAATTAGCCCCTCCGGTACGGGATGGGACGGGTAGGGGCGGCGGGGGCGAAAACCCATGGTGCGAGGAGGGTGTGTTGATCGGGATCTCTGAGATCCGGGAGGCGGCCGAGAGGGTCGCCGGGTACGTCGTACGGACGCCGACCGTGCGGAGCCCAGGGCTGGAGACGCTGCTCGGCGCCCCGGTCACGACCAAGCTGGAGCTACTGCAACGGACCGGCTCGTTCAAGGCCCGCGGCGCGACCGCGAAGCTGCTGACGCTGACGGACGCGGAGCGCGCCGCAGGCGTCGTCGCCGTCAGCGGCGGCAACCACGGCATCGCCCTGGCACACATGGCGGCCGCACTGCACATCAAGGCGACGGTGGTGATGTCCCGCACCGCCCCGAAGCGGGCCGCCGACCTCGTCGAGGCGAGCGGCGCCTCGCTGCGCCTCACCGACGGCATGGCCGAGGCGTTCGCGCTCACCGAGCGACTGCGCGCGGAGGGCCTCACCCTCGTCCATCCGTTCGACGACCCGCTGGTGATCGCCGGCCAGGGCACCGTGGGCCTGGAGTTCTCCGAGGACGCCGAAAACGCCGACTCCCTCACCGACGTGCTCGTCAGCATCGGCGGCGGTGGCCTCATCGCCGGCGTGGCCACCGCCTTCAAGGCGCTGCGCCCGCAGGTCCGCGTCTGGGGCGTGGAGACGGTGGGCGCCACAGCCATGGCGGAGGCACTGGCGGCGGGCGGCCCCGTGACGGTCCCCCTCTCCTCCGTCGTCACCACACTCAGTGCCCCCTCCGCCTCGCAGCTCACCTACGACCATGTGGCCGCCCTCGTCGAGGACGTCCTCGTGGTCCCGGACGCCGAAGCGGTACGGGGCGTCCTCGACCTCGCAGAGCACGCCAAGCTGTGGGCGGAGCCCGCCGCCGGATGCCTGCTGCCGGCGGCCCGGCAGGTGCTGGAGCGGGTCGGAGACGGAGCCCGGCTGGGGCTCGTGGTGTGCGGGGGCAACACGACCACGGCGGACATCACGGAGTGGGCCCGGCGATTCGGCCTGTAGCCGGAATGACGCCGACGGTCCGCACGCGCCGACCGGCATAATGTTCGAATGACCACCCCCACCCCCACCCCCACGTCCCCCGAACGCGCCCCCGTCGTCATCGTCGGCGCGGGCCCCGCCGGGCTGACCGTCGGCAACATCCTGCGGGCCGCCGCCGTGGACTGTGTGGTGCTGGAGACGGAGAGCCGGGAGTTCATCGAGCGGCGGCCGCGCGCCGGGTTCCTGGAGGAGTGGGCGGTGCGGGCGCTGGAGCGGCGCGGGCTCGCCGGCCGGATCGCGGAACAGGCGCCGACGCACACGGAGTTCGAGTTCCGTTTCGGCGGTGAGCGACAGCGGTTCCCGTACACGGAGATCACGGGGCATCATCACTTCGTCTATCCGCAGCCGCTGCTCGTGACCGACCTGGTGCGGGAGTACGCGGACGTCCGGGGCGGCGACATCCGTTTCGGCGTACGTGATGTGCAGCTGCACGACGTCGACAGCGAGCGGCCCTCGGTGTCGTACACGGATCCGGCGACCGGTGAACGGCGGCTCATCCACTGCGAGTTCGTCGCGGGCTGCGACGGCGCGCGGGGTGTCACGCGGAGCGCGCTGCCGGCGGAGCACGCCACGGTCGCCCGGCACGACCACGGGGTCGGCTGGCTGGCGCTGCTCGCCGAGGCGCCGCCGTCGTCGGACTGCGTCATCCTCGGTGTACATCCCCGGGGTTTCGCCGGGCACATGGCGCGCAGCCCCGAGGTCACCCGCTACTACCTGGAGGTCCCGGCCGGTGACGACCCGGCGAACTGGCCGGACGAGCGGGTGTGGTCGGAGTTGCACGCCCGGCTGACGGTGCCGGGCACCCGGCCGCTCACGGAGGGCCCGTTGGTCGAGAAGCGGGTGCTCGACATGCACAACTACGTCGTCGAGCCGATGACGTACGGCCGGCTGTATCTCGCGGGCGACGCGGCCCACCTGGTCGCGCCGATCGCCGCGAAGGGCATGAACCTCGCGCTGCACGACTCGCTGCTCCTCGCGGACGCGCTGATCGCGTACCTCGGCAAGGGTGACGACAGTGGGCTGCGGGGATACTCGGAGGCCTGTCTGCGCCGGGTGTGGCACTACCAGGAGTTCTCGCAGTGGCTGGCGGAGCTGCTGCACGGGCCGTCGTCGGGCGACGCGTTCCGGGCGGGCGCGGCGACCGCCCGGCTGCGCCGCGTCCTCGGCTCCCCCGCCGCCGCGTCGACCTTCGCGGAGCTGTTCATCGGCAAGGACACCGACCACTAGCGACCAGGACGGGCCGGGCGCGGCGAACCGTACGCCCGGCCCAAGCCTCTCAGTGGTCGCCGCAGCACCCGTCCCGTCGCATCGCCCGCCCGATCTCCAGCCAGTCGTCCCGTGTCTCGGCGGCCTTCGCGCGCCGGGCGGTGGGCTGGTACGCGGCCACCAACTCCTCGGTCTCGTAAGGGACTCCGCCTCTCAGGACCGACACCGTGCGGACGAGGTCGGTGAAGTCCGTGAAGGGGTCGCCGTCGATGACGGTCAGGTCGGCGAGCCTGCCCGTCTCGACCGTGCCGAGGTCGTCGTCGAGGCCGAAGAGCCGGGCCGGGAGGACGGTCGCGGTGCGCAGGGTCTGGGCGGGGCTGAGTCCGCCCTCGTGCAGGGCGCGCAGCGCGAGATGGAGGAAGAGGCCGACGGGGCCGAGCGGCTGGTCGGTGCCGAGGGCGACGGTACCGCCGGCGGCGAGGATCCGCCGGTAGATGTCGGTCTCCGTGCGCAGCGCGGCGAGCTGGGCGGGGGTCGGCGGGACGCCCGCGGACTGCTGTACCAGGGCGGCGTCCCACGGGGGCATCACGACGCTCACGCGCGGGTCGTCGGCGAGGGACGGGTCGGCGCCGAGGAGGGGCGCGGCGGTGAAGGGGGTGGCGATGAGGGAGAAGTCGACGCCTTGGGCGCTGTAGATCTCCAGCACGTCCTCGTAGGCCCGCCCGGTGGCGGTGATGGCGTGTCCGAACTCGGCGCGCTGGGTGGCCTGGAGGTGGGTCGTCAGGTCCTGGCCGAGCTGTACTCCGGGTGAGAGGAGGTGGCCGCCGGTGCGTACGCCGAGCCGTTCGTGGGCGAAGTGCGCGGCCTCGCTCATCACCCAACCGGGCGCTCTCACATAGGTTTTGACGAAATCCCAGTCGAGTGCCGCGCCGCGCTCCAGGGTGCGCCGCAGTCCCGCCCTCGTCCGGTGGGCGCGTCCCATGCTGTACGCGACGCGCGAGCCGTCGAGGAGTTCGCCGGTGGTGAGCAGCCGGGGTCCGGCGAGCCGGCCGGCGTTCACCTCCTCGCGGATGCGGACCTGTTCGTAGGCGAAGCCGCCGAGGGAGACGGCGGTGGTGACGCCGTAGGTGAGCTGTCCGGTGGCCTGGCGGCTGCCGTAGGTGCTGTGCCAGGGGTGGGTGTGGGTGTCCCACAGGCCCGGGATGACGGTCCGGGCGGAGGCGTCGAGGCGGTGGAGGGCGGCCCGGCGGTTGGCCCGGTGGGGTTCGACGGCGGTGATGCGGCCGGCGCGTACGAGGATGTCGACGTCGTCGCGTACCGTCTCGCCGGTGCCGTCCCACAGGCGTCCGGCGTGGACGACGGTGTCGGCGGGGGTGGGCCGGGTGCGGTCGAGCGGCACGCGGACGGTGCGGGCGTGGTCGCCGGAGACGTCGATGAGGCGCAGGCGGGTGCCGGACTGGTAGAGGAGGGTCTTGGAGTCGCCGGACCAGGTGGGGTGGTCGGCGGGTTCGGTGGTGAGGGTGCGGAGCTCGCCTCGGGGGGTGCCGTCGGGGGTGACGGACAGCAGGCAGAGGGCCGACTCGACGATCACGGCCAGCCAGCGGCCGTCGGGCGACCAGACGGGACCGGAGTCGTACCGGTCGGCGATCGAGGTGTGGGGCGCGACCGCGTGCAGCCGGTCGGCGCCCGTGGTGGCGTCGATGATCCGGACGAGGTTGTAGCCCTCCCGGAAGCGGGCACTCAGCCGGTTGCGATCGCACAGGGCGAGATACCGTCCGTCGGGCGACCAGCTCGGCCTGCCGGGGATGCCGCCCCCGCCGAGCGGTGTCGCGAGGACGTGGTCCTCGCCGCTCTCCAGGTCGCGTACGACGAGCCGTCCGGTCAGGTCGAGGGCGGCCAGGCGCCTCCCGTCGGGCGAGAGGGCGGGCATGACACGGCCGCCGGTGGCGAGGGCGGTCTCCTCGCCGGTGGCGAGATCGTGCCGGTACACGCCGAGGAGGCCGTCACGGTCGTCGGCGTAGACGAGGGACCTGCCGTCGGGTGCCCAGGCGGGCGCGAGGAGGTAGCGGGTGGGCGGTGACTCGCGCAGTCTCTTGGGCGGGCGGCCGCCCGAAGTCCCGGCCAGCCAGAGCGAGTTGAGCGCGGCGAAGGCGATGCTCCGGCCGTCGGGCGAGAGCGCGGGCAGGTGGATGCCCCGCACGGGCCGTACGCGCGCCTCTCCGAGGTCGTACTCCTTGATCCGGTAGCGGGGCCGGTCCACGGGGAGCACGCCCTCGAAGGGGATGGCCTCGGGTTCGGCGGGGTCCTCGGGGCGGACGAGGGTGAACCGGCCGTCGAGCGTCAGCAGGAGTCGCCCGTCGGCGGTCCAGCGGGGTGGTACGGGCGCGAGGTCTCCGTCGACCGGGACGGGCTCGCCGTCGACGACGAGGGTGCAGGAGGCGTTGGGGGAAGCGGTGGTGCGCAGGTAGGCGAGGCGGCGGCCGTCGGGCGCGAGAACGGGGGTCATGACCTGGGCGGCCGCGGTCTCGGTGTGCTCGACGGTCACCGGGCCGGTGCCGTCGGCGGCCACGGCGGCGACGGTCCTGGACTCGACGGACGGCGTGCCGCCCGAGATGACGGCCTTGGCGCGCACGAACAGCAGTCGGTCGCCGTCCGGTGACCAGGTGGGGTCGAAGTCCTCCCACGCGCCGTCCTGGAGGGGGCCGTCCTGCCCGGACAGGCCGGTGACGCGGGTGAGGTCGCCGGTGCTCAGGTCCAGGACGTGGATGCGGTACGGGCCGCCCGTGACGGGGTCGCCGCCGCGTTCGGAGCCGAAGGCGAGCCGGGTGCCGTCGGGCGACCAGGCCGGTCCCCGGTCGTCCCAGGGGCCGTCGGTGCGCCGGCGCAGGTCGGAACCGTCGGGGCGCATGGTCCACAGGTGGAAGCCGCCGCCCTGGTACGCGCAGAACGCGATGAGGGCGCCGTCCGGGGCGTACGTGGGCCGGTTGGGTTCGAGGCCGGCCGGGGTGAGGGGGACGGCCTTGCCGCCGGTGCGGGGCAGGGACCACAGGCCGCTCTGGATCTCGGCGATCAGGGTGTCGCCGGCGGGTGCGAGGGTCGCCGAGCCGTTGGTGGCCCGGGTGAAAGTGAGGGAGAGGCCGGTGCCGGTCGTCCGGGGCCGGGCGGTGGCGGGCGCGGCGGTGCCGGCGGTGCCGAGGACCGCGACGGCCCCGGTGGCGGCCAGGAGTTGACGGCGGGTCAGGGGCGGGGTGGAGCGACTCTGGTCACGGTCCATGACACGGCACGCTGGCGCACCACGGGGCCCAGGGGCAACACCGCCATTCACGCCATCGGCGGTGTCACTCCCCTGCGTGACGGCGCCCCGGATCACTCGGTGTGGTGACGGCGGCGGATCCACGCCGGCAGCGCGAACCAGCAGAGCAGGTACCAGACGAGCACAGAGCCGACCAGCCAGGGGACGTATTCGTCGTGGGTGGCGACCCGCAGGATCAACAGCAGCGCCGCGGTCATGGTCGCGAGGAGCAGGATCAGGCCGACGACGGTGAGCCGACTCGCCCAGTACACGGCGGCGGGTTTGATGCGGCGGCCGGCGACGATCCGGTGGAAGGAGACAGGGCCGATCAGGGCGCCGGTGGCGGCGGCGCCCAGGACGACGGTGACGATGTAGATGGTCTTCTCGGTCTGCGGCAGCTGCTCGTAGCGCGGGGTGAAGACGACGGTGAGCAGGAAGCCGAAGAGGATCTGCACCCCGGTCTGGGCGACCCGTACCTCCTGGATGAGCTCGCCCCAGCGGCGGTCGGCGCGCTCCTCCTCGGTCTCGTCGCGGCCCCGGTTCCGGTTCCGGTCGTCCCGCGGGTCCCCGTCCCGGCTGTCGTACCCCTCGGTCACGGTGTTCTCCCGGCTTCGGTCGATGTCCCCTTCCCTGGATGGCGCCGCGGCCCGAACGACCAAGCGGGCACACCCGACACTTCACTCGCACGAGTGAATCCGGTTGGCGGATCGGTCACTTGTGTCAATCTGCGGCCTAGCGTGGCTGCGGTGACCGACTCTTCAGAAATGTCCCGCCGGGGTCTCCTCCTGGGCGCCGCCGCGCTCGCCCTCACACCGCAGTTCGTCCGCCAGGATCCGGCCGCCGCCGCGGCCGAGCTGCCCGGTTTCCCGGCGGACGTCGAGCTGTACCGGTCGGCGTACCGCAACTGGGGCGGGGAGATCACCGCGTCCGGGCTGTGGGCGTGCGCGCCCGCCGACGCGGACCAGGTGGTGGCGGTGGTGAATTGGGCCCGGCGGCAGGGCTGGACGGTCCGGGCGCGCGGCCTCTCCCACGGCTGGTCGCCACTGACCGTCACCCCCGGCACCGACGCCGGCGCGCCGGTGCTGCTGGTCGACACCACGACGCACCTCACCGGCACGGCGCTCGAATCCACCGGCCCCGCCGCCGTCCGGGTGGGTTCCGGTGCCACCCTTGAGGGCCTGCTCACCTTCCTGGAGGGCCACGGGCTCGGCGTGACGGCCTGCCCGGCGCCCGGCGATCTCTCGATCGGCGGCGCCCTGGCCGTCGACGCCCACGGCACGGCCGTACCGGCAGAAGGGGAGACCCGGCTGCCCGGTCACACCTACGGCTCGCTCAGCAATCTCGTGCTGTCGCTGACGGCCGTGGTGTGGGACGCCGACAGCGACGCGTACGTCCTGCGGACATATCGGCGGGACGACGCCGACGGTGCCGCGCTGCTCACCCATGTCGGACGGGCGCTGGTCACCGAGTTCGTGCTGCGGGTGGGGGCGAACACGAATCTGCGGTGCCTGAGCCGGACCGACATCCCCGCCGGGGAGCTGTTCGCCGCGCCCGGCAGTACAGGGCGTACGTTCGAGAGCTTCCTGGACGAGGCGGGGCGCCTGGAGGCGATCTGGTTCGCGTTCACCGAGTTCCCCTGGTTCAAGGTGTGGAGTGTCGAGCCGACCCGCCCGCTCACCTCCCGGCGCGTGACCTCGCCGTACAACTATCCCTTCTCGGACAATGTGCCGACGGTGGTGGCGGATCTCGTCGGGCGGATCGCGTCCGAGGGCGCCTGGTATCTGGCCCCGGTGCTGGGCAACACGCAGGCGGGCGTGGCCTCGCTGGGGCTGGCGACGACGCTGTCGGCGGACATCTGGGGGCCGTCGAAGAACACGCTGCTGTATCTGAAGCCGACGACCCTGCGAGTGACGGCGAACGGGTACGCGGTGCTCACCTCACGGGACCAGGTGCAGCGCGTGGTCTGCGAGTTCGCCGCGTTCTACCGGGAGCGGCTCACCGCGTACGCCGCCCGGGGGCGCTTCCCCGTCAACGGCTCGGTCGAGATCCGGGTGTCCGGTTTCGACGACCCGGCGGACGTCGGACTGGCCGGCGCCCGCGCCCCGCTGCTGTCGGCGCTGCGACCGCGCGCCGACCGGCCGGAGTGGGACACCGCCGTGTGGCTGGACGTGCTGACGCTGCCGGGGACACCCGACGCCGAGGCGTTCTTCCGCGAGCTGGAGCGGTTCCTGCTCACGACGTACGACGGCGAGCACGCCCTCACCCGCGTCGAGTGGTCCAAGGGCTGGGGCTACACCGACGAGGCCGCCTGGAGCGACGAGGAGGTCCTCGGCACCGTCGTACCGGAGTCCTTCGACGACGGCGAGGGGCCGGGATGGGACGGAGCGACGGAGATCCTGGACCGGCTCGATCCGCACCGGGTGTACGGGAACACCTTCCTCGACCGACTGTTCCCGTAAGCGAGTGCCAGCGAATTCCGGGCCCGGACGGGCCCCCGGCCGGAACCGCCCGCCGTGCGGAACGCGGAGCCTCACACCCGGCGCCGGCGCGCCATGGCGAAGGAGAACAGCCCGAAGAGGACTAGTCCGGCCGCGACGCACGCCAGCAGGGCCGGGCCCGCCGGGGCGTCGGCGAAGGAGCGGAGGGTGTCGTCGAGGCCCTTGGCCCTGTCCGCCTCGTACTCGATCGCGGCACGGACGGCGAAGACGCCGGCCATGGCGAACACCAGGCCGCGCGCCACCCCGCCGACCACACCGGTCACATCGACGACCCGGCGCGTCCGGCGGGACATCTCCCCGAGCCGAAGGTGCTTGTGGTACGAGCGCATCAGGGCCCGTACGCCGATCCACCCGCCGGCGACGATCACGGCGACGCCCGCCGCGCCCACGAGCCACCGCCCGCCGGGGAGTTCGAGGGCCCGGGCCGTCACGTCCCGGGACTGCTCGTCGCTGGAACCCCCGCCGCCGCCGTTTCCACCGCCGCCCTCGCCCGCCGCGAAGGTCAGCACCGAGTAGGCGACGAAGGCGTAGAAGACGAAGCGCGCGGCGGACGCGAGCCTCTTGGTCCACTTGCGGCCCTCGGGGCCCGCCGCGCCGAACACGGCCTCCGAGAGCCGCCACAGCGCCATGCCCACGACGCCGATGCCGAGGGCCCACAGCAGGACGGAGCCCAGCGGCCTCTCGGCTATCTCCTCCAGCGCGCCCTGCCGGTCAGCCTCCTGCCCGCTCCCGCCGAAGGTGATCTGCAGGGCCAGCGCCCCGACCAGCAGATAGATCACACCGCGTGCGGTGAGCCCGGCGCGGGCCGCGCCCTCCGTCAGCGAACTGCGCGCCCCTCGGGCGCTCCCCACCCCCAGTGTCGTCATCAGTGGCGTCCCCGCGGCTCCTCGACCCGCAGCTGGAGCTGCACCTCCTGGTCACCGGCCTCCACGCCGACCTGGTGGACGGTGTAGGTCTCCTCCAGGGCCTCCCGCAGCAGCCGTACGGCGGGCGGGCTGCCCTGTACGTCGACCGTGACGGGCGCGGACAGCGGTCGGTGGTGTTCCTCGGTGTCGGTGGGGACCGCGGCGGTGTCGTACGTGCCGGTCCACATGGTGGGGCGGTCGGTGCCGGTCTCGTGGGGCGGGTCGGCTGGATGCCGGTCCGACTCGAAGTGGGCGCACAGGCAGGCGAAGACGCGTTCGGCGTCCTGGGCGGAGCAGTCGCAGACCACGACCTCGACCTGGGACACGGGCAGACTGGGCAGGATCACGGTCCTTCTCCCTGGTGTGGACGACAGGGTGCGGGTACCCCCATGGTGGGCCCGAAACGGGGTTCTCGCAGGTCGCGCGCGAGGAGATCCGCGGCGGCTGAAGCCGGCCGGGCGGGCCCGGAGCGCGTGACCCCATCCGCCCGGGACGGCACGGGCCGTGGGCTATGTTGAGTGGTCGTGGGAGACGAAGGAGGCGCGCGCGTGCCATCGCCGCAGCAGACACGTGCGCAGGCATCAGCGATCACGTCCGGACGGACCGCCCCGGAGACCGAGCAGTCGCCCACGTCCCGGCTCAGGGAACTGTTCGACGGCCCCCGGCTCTCCCCCGGGCAGCGGCGGATCGCGCAGTACCTCATCGAGCACATCACCGAGGCGGCGTTCCTGTCGATCACGGACCTCGCGGAGCGCGTCGGCGTGAGCCAGCCCTCGGTGACCCGGTTCGCCGCGGCCGTCGGCTTCAGCGGCTACCCCGCACTGCGCGAACAGCTCCAGTCCATCGCGCTCGCCACCCTGGGCGGCGCGCCGGGCGCCGTGGCGGCGGACCGCAGCAATGAGCTCCAGGCCGCCGTGGACGCCGAGATCGAGAATCTGGAGAACCTGCGGCGCGACTTCGCCGACCCCGACGAGGTGATCCGGGTCGGCCGCGCCCTGTCCCACTCGGCGCCGCTGACCGTCCTCGGCCTCAGGATCTCCGGCGCGCTCGCCGAGTACTTCGCCTACGCCGCCCGCCGTATCCACCCCGACGTCCGGCTGGTGACCAAGGGCGGCACGGTCGCCTACGACGCGCTGCTGCAGTCCCGGGAGGCGGGCGGCACCTGGGTGGTGGCGTTCTCCATGCCCCGGCACGCGCAGGAGACGCTGACCGCGCTGCGGGTCGCCCACGGCGCCGGACTGAAGGTGGCCCTGGTCACCGACCTGGGGCTCGGGCCGCTCGCGGACGAGGCCGACGCCGTCTTCGCCACCGGCACCGGCTCCCGCCTCGTCTTCGACTCCTACGCCGCCCCCGTGGTGATGTCCTCCGCACTGCTCCAGGCCATGACCGACGCGGACCCCGAGCGGACCCAGGCCCGCCTGGAGGCGTACGAGCAGGTCTCGGAGCAGCATCAGTTCTTTCTGAAGGAGTGACGTCTCACGACATGAATTTTTTCATGTTCTTGCATACTCATCGGTATATATAAATACTGCTCGCGGATCGTGACCCGGTGCCTGGACCGGGGCCGCCCAGACTCCACACCCGCTGGACCAGGCTTCGATGCAAGACCGGAGCGTTGAACATGGCCCTCACCTCCTCGCCGATCCGCACGGACTGGCCGTGTCAGGTCAAGACCCCCGGCAGTTACGACTGGGAGCGGTCAGCGGCCAAGTGGCTGCGCGAGCTGGTGCCGGCCCGCTACGGCAGCTACCCGGCGATGATGCGCCACCCCGTCCTGCTCGCCCGGCACGCGCAGATCCAGGTCCAGCACGAGATCCGGGTGGCCCGCACCGCCCTGCAGACCGCCCGCTCCGAGCTGCCCAGCCTCGGTATGTCCGAGTCGGTCATCGAGCACACGATCAAGATGTACGCCGCCGAGGTCATGCAGCTGAGCCACATGGCCCGCAGCATCCGTGCCGTCAGCCAGGCCCTCGTCGACCACAACCTCGCCCGCGCCTCGAACTGAAGTCCCCTTGCCCCCGCGCGCCGCGGTAGACGGCGCCTCCACAGGGAAGACGATGGACAGGCAGCAGCCGGGCGCACCGCACGGCGCGAGTGAGGGGCGGGACCGATGGATTCCTGGACATGGGGTGTGATCGTCGCGATCGCGCTGGTCGCGGCCGCCGTCCTCGGCGTGGCCGTCTGGCTGCTCCTGCGACTGGTACGCACCCGCCGTGAACTGCGTCGGGCGGGCCTGCCCACCGGCCCCAAGTGGGTCTTCTGGGGCGCTGTCCTCTATCTCGTCCTCCCGACCGACCTCGTACCGGACCCGGTCTACCTCGACGACATCGGCGTCCTGCTGCTCGCCCTGAAGTCGATGCGCACCGGCCGTCAGGACTCCCTGGCCGCCGAGCGCCAGGAGGGTACGGGAACCGCCCTGCGGGGGTGAGACGTTGTCGGGCTGACGGTCACTGCGACGGACGGCACCGATGAGCGAGCTGGTACCAGGGGGCAATGTCCCCCTGCCGGGCGGCATCCTGACGATCAGGGTGCCGGGCCCCTTCGACGTCTCCGCCCTCATCACCGACGACACCGGCAAGGTCCGCGGCGACGCCGACTTCGTCTTCTTCAACCAGCCGACCGCCCCGGGCGCCGGCCTCGACGGCCAGGCACTGACGGTCGACCCGGCCGGGCTGCGCGCCGGGGCGAGCCGTCTCACCGTGGCCGTCAGTCCGGCCACCCCCGGCACACCGCTGGGCAACCTGCCCGCACCCACGATGCGGGTCACGGGAGCCGACGGCCGGCTCATCGCCCGCTTCACACCGGCGAGACCCCAGCGGGAGACCGTACTGCTGCTCGCGGAGCTCTACCGCCGAGGCCCCGGCTGGAAGCTCCGGGCGCTGGGACAGGGCTACGCGGACGGACTGGCGGGAGTCGCGAGGGACTTCGGCGTGGACGTGATCGAGGAAGCACCGCCACCGGCGCCCCGCGAGGGGCGCGGGGGACCGCGCGATCAACCCCCACCGGCCCGCACGGTACCCACGGACCCGGACGGCTGCCTCCGCCTGATCAACTCCACCCGCGCCTCAGCAGGTTCCCCACCGATCTCCCTCGACCACCGACTCACGGCTGCCGCCCGAGCCCACGCCGCCGCGATGGCCGCCCAGGGCCGACTGGCGTCGGAAGGCGCGGACGGTCTCTCCGTCCACCAGCAGGTCACCGCTCGCGGCTACGCCTATCTGACCATCGGCGAGCACCTCGTCTCGGGCCCCCGCACACCCGCCGAGTTCGTGGAGTACTGCCTCTCCGACGAGCGGGCCAGACAGACGCTGCACGAGCCCGCGTACAGCGAGGCCGGTCTGGCGTACGTCACCGGCCGGCGCTCGGGCACGCTGTTCTGGACGGCACTGTGGGCGCAGCCCTTCAGCCGGTCCGGCCTGGCACGTACGGCGGCGGAGGTCATCGCCCTCACCAATGCCGAGCGAACCGCCGCCGGTCTGCCCCCGCTCTCCCCCGACGCTCCGCTCACCGACGCCGCCCAGGCGCACAGCGCGGACATGGTCGCGCGGGACTTCTACGCGCACACCTCGCCCGACGGCAGGGAGCCGTGGCACCGCGCGGCGGCGGCCGGTTCCACCCGGCGGTCCATCGGGGAGAACATCGCGTGCGGCCAACGGTCCGCCGCCGAGGTCGTGCGGGGCTGGATGAACAGCCCCGGGCATCGCGCGAACATCCTCAAACCCACCTTCACCCGTATAGGTATCGGCTTCGCCGGAGGCGGCGCGGCCGGCACGTACTGGACGCAGCTCTTCGGCGGCTGAAACCGGGCCGGCCGGACTCTCCCTCTTTCGAGTTGGTCAACTCGCCTTCCCACTTGGCTACTTGACTCTCTGTTATCACTCGACTCCAATGCAACCTGTCGGTGTCTCCGACGCGTACAGGTCACGCCGACGCCCGACCCGCGGCGGTGGTACGGCCGGAGTTCCGCGCCGACAGAAGGCAACGGGAGACGAGTCAGATGGTTTCGAGAACGGTGGGCACGGGTGTGGCGACGCTGGGCGCGGTGGTGTTGTCCCTCGTGACGGTCCCCGCCCAGGCGGCGGCTCCGGCCGGCTCCCCCGCCCGGCCCGACACGACGACGGCCGCCGCCGCGTTGGCGGCACCCGATCAAGTGGCGCTACGAAAAGTGCTGCGCACCGCGCTGTCGCAGGGGGCGCCGGGCGCGTTCGCGAGGATCGACGACCACGGCAAGGTGCACCATCTGGCGGAAGGCCTCGCCGACCGGTCCGCCAAGCGGGCCATCGGCACCGGGGACCTCATCCGCATCGGCAGCGTCACCAAGACGTTCACCGCGGTGGTCCTGCTCCAACTGGTCGACGAGGGCAAGATCAAGCTCGACACCTCGGTCAACACATATCTGCCGGGGCTGCTGCCCGACAAGCGGATCACCGTGCGGCATGTGCTCAGTCACCGCAGCGGGCTGTACGACTACACCAACACCCTCTTCGCCCAGACGGTCTCGGGGTTCGAGAACGTGCGCAACAAGGTCTTCACCTACCAACGGCTGATGGACCTGTCGCTCGCCAAGCCGCTCACCAACAAGCCGGGGGCGACCTACGCGTACTCCAACGCCAACTTCGTCGTCGCGGGCATGCTCATCGAGAAGATCACCAAGAAGCCGGTGGCGACCGCGTACCAGAACCGTGTCATCAAGCCGCTGAGGCTGGCCGACACGTTCTACGTCCACCCGAAGAACACGATCCCGGGGAAGTACTCCCGCGGCTATCTGACCGCCGACTCCACCGGCCGGAAGGTCGACTCGACGCTGCAGACGACGTCCTGGGCGCAGAGCGCGGGGGCCATGGTGTCCAGCGCCAAGGATCTCAACAAGTTCCTCTCCGCGCTGATGCGGGGGAAGCTCACTTCTCCCGCCCAGTTGAAGCAGATGCTGAAGTGGACGCCGGTGAACAGCACCCAGGCGTACGGGCTCGGGCTGCGCCGGCGTGACCTGTCGTGCGGGATCTCGGTGTACGGGCACACGGGCACCGTGCAGGGCTACTACACCTGGGCGTTCACCTCGAAGAACGGCAAGCGCGGTGTGACCTCGTTCGCCAACACGTCCAACAACGGCACGGTGTACGCGACCATGAACCGCACGCTGGAGTCCACGTTCTGCGGCTGACCCGATGACCGAACGGCGGCTCGGGGCGGGCAGGCGGGTCAGCGGCGGCTGACGCGGCTGCCGCCGTGGGCGCGAGGCGGGTCAGCGGCGGCTGACGCGGCTGCCGCCGTGGGCGCGGCCGAGGGTGTGCAGGTGTTCCAGGGCGTCCAGGACCACCGTCCGGTCGTACCAGGACAGCCACTCGCCGGCCTCGGCTCCCACGACGGTCAGCGCCTTGATCTGAGCGGGTGTCAGTTCCTCGGCCGGGTCTTCGAGATGGGCCGAGACCATGCCCACGCAGGTCCCGGAGGCGGTGGTCAGCGGCACGCTGTGGCAGGCGCGGCTGCCCGCTTCCAGGATCGCCGAGCGGGCGTCCTCGGCGAACACCGGATGGGTCGCCACGTCCTGGACGGTCACCTGGGCGACGTTCCGCGCGGCCAGCGCGCACGCGGTGCCGTCCTCACCGACGTGGGCGAAGAAGTCGACGAAGTCCACGGTATGTCCCGTGTGCCGTTCGATGCGCAGTCCGCCCTCGGCGCGGTCGGCGATCTGGACGTTGCCCATGTCGGTGCCGACGACGGCGAGGGCCTGGCTGAGCACGGCGTCGAGAACCTCGCTCCGGTTGCCCCGTCCGACGCGACGGCCACGTGCCTCCTCGAAGCTGAGGGGCGGCTCCGCGTGCCGGGCCCGGCCGGGGAACCACAGCGCGTCGCGTCCGTCCGGTCGCGGCGCGCTCACGGCGGCCCCGGCCAGGGTGCGCAGCTTGACGTTGTGCTGCTGCGAGGCCCGCTGGAGCAGCGCGAACGCGGTCTCCGCGTCCGGCAGTGCGTACCGTTCCCGCAGCATGCCCTGGGCCTGGGCGACCAGCGGCCGGCCCGCCGTCCGGGCGCGCAGTTGCCGCACCTCCGCGCGCAGCCGCGCCAGTTCCTCCCGTGTCGCGTCGCCGTCGTGGTCCGGCTCCGACCAGGACTCCTCGCGCATCCGGCACCTCCCGCTCTCCTCGTTCCGACCGGCAGCAGGGCTCGTCTGCCCGGTCCAGGCCCGAGTACGCGGAATCCGGTCTACCGTCGTCCGCATGCCCCTGACCTTCGACGACCTGCTGGAGCGGGCCGCGTCCCTCGCCCGCCCCGGCCGCCGGGTGCTGCTCGGTGTCACCGGCAGCCCCGGCGCGGGGAAGACCACGCTGGCCGAGCGGTTGACGCGCGCGCTCAACGGCGACGGTGAGCCATGGGTCGCGCACGTCCCCATGGACGGCTTCCATCTCGCCGATGTCGAACTGGTGCGGCTCGGCCGCCGGCACCGCAAGGGCGCGCCCGACACGTTCGACGCGGTGGGCTACGCGGCGCTGCTGGAGAGGCTCCGCCGTGACGTGGACGACCTCGTCTACGCGCCGGGTTTCGAGCGGACCCTGGAGCAGCCGATCGCCGGTTCGATCCCGGTGCCGCCGGCTGCCCGGCTGGTCGTCACCGAGGGGAACTACCTCCTGCTGGAGCACGGCGACTGGACCCGCGTGCGGTCGCGTCTCGACGAGGTCTGGTTCTGCGACCTCGACGAGACCGAACGCGTACGCCGGCTCGTCGCCCGCCACGAGGAGTTCGGCAAGGGCCATGACGAGGCGGTCGCCTGGGTCCTGGGCACGGACCAGCGCAACGCCGACCTGGTGGCGGCGACCCGGCACCACGCGGATCTCGTGGTGCCGGCGGCCGCGATGCCGGGTGGAGAACACTGACGGCCTCCGGCAGGCGCGGGTCCTTCGTGCGCTGCCGGGCGAGGGCCGGCAGCGAGGTGATGCCGAGGGAGGTGTCGCCGATGTCGTCGGCGCAGTCGGGGTGTTCGAGGTTGCCCTCGGGCATGAGCCGGGCGAGGGCCTCCTCGGTGACCGCGGCGAGGACCTCGTCGTACGCCTCAGGGGTGGCGGGCAGGTCGTGCAGGGGGCCGCGCCGATGCGTGAGGCGCACGGGGATCAGCCCTTCATGCCTGGGGTGGCCATGGCGTGGTTCGCCGGATCACACGACGGGTGCGGGCCGGCGCGCGCGCAGTGCGACGGTCAGTGTGTGCGGGCCCAGTCCACCGATGTAGACACGGTTCCCGGTCGTCGCATCGGTGCCTCCCCCCACGGTGTAGTCCTGACCCGGGTCGTACCGCAGTACCTCGCTCCGGTCCGGCCCGGCAAGTGGTTCGCCTGCCTCGATGTCGGCCCTGACCTGGATCTCGTCGTCACCGACCCGGTAGGTCATCGGCCCGGTCGTCAGGCACCAGCGTCCGTCGCCGAACGGTACGGCGCCCTCTGACACGCCGCCCGGCCGGAAGGTCAGTTCGAGGGCCCAGGGCGCCCGTGGTCCGCTGATGTCGATCCGCAGGTCGGCCCCGTCTTCCCGCAGGTCCACCTCGACGCGGGTCGTGTGTGAGACCTCGTCCCGAGGCCGGTCCGGGAAGGCCATCGCGGCCGAGAAGCGTCCCTCGTCCGCCATCCGGTAGACGCCGTCGTTCCGGCGCTGGTCCGTCGGGAGCGGTTGGTAGTAGGCGGCCGTGAGGGTCTCGGCGAGCAGGTACCGGTTGTCGGCAAGCTGCTGCATGTCGGCGGCGCGGAACGGGCCCAGGTCGAAGAATCCCCGCGAGAGACGGACCGCTTCGAGGACGGCGTCGCCGGCGAACAGGCGCAGGAAGGTGGGGTTGCAGGCGAGGCCCGAGCGGATGCGCCGGTGCCCGGGCACGTCGGAGCCGCCGTACACCACCGTGTGCGCGGTGGCCGAGGCGCGTGCGGCGAGGCGTGCGGTGGTGAGGTACCGGTCGCGCGGAAGGGGCTCCGCAGTCGGGGCCGGCAGGGCGCGGCACAGGTCCGGGGTGAGGAGGGTCTCGGCGAGCAGGCCGGGGTCGTCGATACCGCCGGCGGCCGCCAGCCGCGCCACCCGGGCGAAGTCGCCCCGGCCGGTGCGGATCGCGAGCAGCCGGTAGTGCGGCAGGTAGGGCGCCAGCGGGAACGGGCGGTTCTGGTCCTGCCGTCGCGAATGGACGGTCTCCACCGTGCCGTCCGGCCTGATCAGGTCCAGGGTCGTGGCGAGATTGCGTTCGACGGCGTACAGCAGGTCGGCGCGGCCGAGCACTTCGGCCAGGAGCAGCAGCGACGGGTTGGACACATGGGCCGCGTAGTTGGCGCTGCGTTCCGAGTACAGGCCGTCCGCGTCGATGTCGACGCCCTCGGCGAGCCACTCCTCGACGCGGTCGAGCAGCCGGTCGTCCGGGAACGACCGGTGCAGCCGGGCCAGCGCCGCGCACAGCTCCCAGCGGTGGTTCGGGGTGTGCACCCCGCCCGTCAGGAGGCTGCCGGTGGCGGCGCCGGCGATCTCGGCGAGGGCGGCCGTGACGTCGCGCAGTTCCGGCCCCGCGCCGGCGGCGAGGACGTGCGCGTCGCACACGTCGTTGAGGGTGAACGCGGAGTCCGGCGGTGACTGCACGTTGTCGCCGCCGGCGAAGAGGCCGGTGGGGGTCTGCGCGGCCCTGAGGGCGCCCAGGTGGGTCATCGCGGCGGCGACGGCCCGCCCACTTCCGTGCAGCGCCGAGTCCGGGGAACGGTATGCCGCGACCAGGGTCTTCACCCGCCGCGCCAGGCCGCGGTGCGGCACACCGGCGGGTTCCTCGTCGGGGCGGGCCGCGAGCAGGGCGGCCAGCCGGTCGGCGGCGCGGGCCGCCGACCGGACGAACTCGTGGTCGAGCGGGGTGGGCAAGGTCAGTCCTTCAGTCCGGCGTTGATGTCGGCGTTCATGACGTACTTCTGGAACACCAGGAAGACGACGATCAGCGGGACCATGGAGATGACCGATCCGCCGAGCAGCACCGACCAGTTGATGTTCTGCGCGCCGACGAGGCTCTGGATGCCGATCTGCACCGTGAACTTCTCGGGGTCGTTCAGCATCAGCAGCGGCCAGATGTAGTCGTTCCACCTCCACTGGAACGACAGGATGGCGAGCGTCAGCATGATGGGCCGGGAGAGCGGCACCATGATCCGCATGAAGATCGACAGCTCACGCGCGCCGTCGATGCGGGCGGCCTCGATGAGCTCGTCGGGGACCGTCAGGAAGAACTGGCGGAACATGAAGCACCCGGTCGCGGTGAGCAGGGCCGGGAGGATGATGCCGGAGAGCGAGTTGTAGAAGCCGAGGTCGCGGACCACCAGGAACAGCGGGGCGAGCATGACCTCGGCCGGCAGCATCGTGGTGGCCAGGATGCAGAGGAAGAAGGCCTTGAGCCATTTGTTGTCGTACTTGGCCAGCGCGTACCCGGTGCAGCAACTGACCCCCACCGTGAGGATCGTCGCGATCACACACACGATGATCGTGTTGATGAAGTACCCGGAGAAGTTGGAGCTTGCCCACGCTTCCTTGTAACCCGACACGGTGGGGTCGTCCGGGAACACCGTCAGCGGAAGGGAGAACAGGTCTCCCGCCGGCTTGAAGGAGCTGAGGACGAACCACAGCACCGGCAGCCCGTAGAGGGCCGCCAGGACCCACAGCAGAGTCGTCGGGGCAATCGCGCGCCGAAGCCCGCCGCTTGCCGCGCCGCGGCGCTGCTTCCTGGAGACGGCCGGCACGGAATCGGCGTCGACCTTGCGCACTGTGTCTGTGGTTGTCATCGGTTCTCCACCCGCCGGTTGACCATCATCTGGATGATCGCGACGGCCATCAGGATGAGCATGAGCACGAACGACGCGGCGCTCGCGTAGCCGATCTGGCCCTGGTCGAAGCCGGTCTGGTAGATGTACTGGACAAGCAGGTTGTTCGACGTTCCGGGTCCACCGTTGTTGAGGGAGGCGAACACCGCGTATTCCTTCATCGCGTGGATCGTGTTGAGCAGGATGACGATGAAGGAGGTGGGGGCGATGCTCGGCAGGGTGATGCTGATGAACTGGCGCCACGGACCGGCGCCGTCGAGCGCGGCCGCCTCGTAGTACGACGTCGGTACGTTCTTGATCGCCGCGATGAACAGCAGCATGGAGAAGCCCGTCCAGGCCCAGGCTGCCGCCACCACGACCACGATCAGTGACAGGTCCGCGTTCGACTGCCATGGAACGGCGCTTCCGCCGACCTTCTCGATGAAGTAGTTGACCAGTCCGAAGTTCTCACCGAACAGCCACCGCCACAGGACACCCACGATGATGGGCGACAGCAGCCACGGGATGAAGAAGAAGATGCGGGCGACCGACGTGCCCTTGGCGTGCTTGCTCACCAGCACGTTGGCGATGAGCAGCGACAACACGAAGTTCAGCGGAACGAAGAGCACGGTGTACAGGAGCGTGCGGGTCGTCGCGGCGTAGAAGGTCGAGTCCCCGAGCAGCTTCTGGTAGTTGTCCAGTCCGACGAACTGGAACGCCCCTACGCCCGTGTAGTTCGTGAAGGAGTAGACGAGCCCGATCACCGCCGGCCAGACGAAGAACAGCGCGAAGAGCACGACATTGCCCGTGATGAGGACGAGCGGTGCGAGGGTGTACTTGCTTCGTCTCCTGGGCGGGCTCACGGACACGTCCGAAGCGTCCGAGGCGCGTTTTGTCATCTTCCTGACTCCGTGCTGGTGGAATGGGTCCTGGGGGCTCAGGCCATGAGCCCGGCATCACGTGGGGTGGGGTCCGCGGGCCCGGGCGGCGGTGTCTCGACACCGCCGCCCGGGACTGTCGGCCTACACTCAGCCGCCGACCTGCTGGTTGTAGCCGTCCACGATGTTCTGCAGGGCCTTGTCGGCCGACTGCTCGCCGTTGATCGCCTTGCCGAGCTCCGCCTTGGTCGGGTCGTCGGTGAGGCTCTTGCCCTTCAGCACCCAGTTCGTCTGCGCGGTGTTGAAGTAGCCGGAGATCGGGTCGTAGAGCGGGATGGACTCGTTGTAGAGCTTGAACGCCGCCTGCGCCGCCTCGGACTCGAAGGGGTACTTCGGGTTCAGACCGCTCTCGACCGGCAGGAAGCCGGACGCCTCGCACAGCGCCTGGTAGTGGTCCGGCTCGTACAGCCAGGACAGGAACTTCTCCGCGGCGGCGGCCGCGTCGGCGTTGTTGTTGAAGCCGACCGTCATGCCACCGCTGTTGACGTCACTGGCCTGCACCGGCTGGGCGGGACTCGGGACGCTCGCCCACTCGAACTTCGTGATGCTCTCCGCGTAGGCGGCGACCTGCCACACACCGGACCAGTAGGCGACCACGTCACCGCTCTGGAACATGGCCGACGGGTCGGCGCCGCTGGTCCACACCGACTTCGGCATGGTCTTGTCGTCGTTCCATCCGACGAAGGTGTTCACGGCCTTCTTGGTCGCCGCGTCCACCGAGAACTTACCGGAGTCGTCGGCGTGGACGTACTTCCCGCCCATCTCGTACACCATGGCGCGCAGCCGGGACGGCGACTGGTCGAACGTCAGGGAGTACTTGGCGTCGGTCTTCTCCCGGACCTCGTTCGCCGCCTTGATGAACTCGGTCCAGGTCCAGGTCTTGTCGGGCGAGGTCGGGTAGTCGACACCGGCCTTCTCGAAGAGCGTCTTGTTGATGAACATGCCGGACGCGGTGACGTCCGAGGGGATGGACAGCACCTTCCCGGACGAGTCCTTGGCGACGAAGTTGGTGTTGATCTTGTTGGTCTTGTTGTTGGCGATGGAGCTGAGGTCGAGCAGCTTGTTCGACCAGATCGGGTCCAGCTTCGGCACTGCCGCCACGTCGGGCAGGGAGTTCGCCTGCGCGGCGCTGCGCAGCTTCGCGTCGTAGCCGTCGTAGGGGATGTTGACGAGCTTGACCTTGACGCCGGTTTCCTTCTCGTACTGCGCCACCATCTTCTTCCAGCCCGCGTCCTGCCCCGGAACCGTGGAGATCCAGAACGTCAGCGCCTTGGAGGTCCCGCCCGAGTCGGATTCCCCTCCGCAGGCGGAGAGCAGCAGGGCACCTGCCGTGGCAACGGCAGCGAGGGGAACCAGGCGGCGCATACCGCCGCGGCCGAGTCGGCGGGAGCGCCGCACACCCACAGTGATCATCTTCGATCCCTTATTTCGTCGTAGGGGACAGAGCACGGCGCCGACCGAGGCGGCACGGGTGCAGTTTGCAGGAGAAGTTCGCTTTCCGGGGGCGCAGCCTCGCCCGGCTGCGTCGTCCACGCGGGGCGGGATCCCCGGCCGTTCTGGCCGTCACCGCACGGGCACGCCCTCGTGCGGTTGCCGTACGTCGAGTACGGGCGGGAGGCTCGCCCCAAGCCGGCGTCCCGGCCGACTTAGAAAGCGCTTGTCCGGACATTGGCAGATGCCGGTGGAGTCCGTCAATGCTTCACCGCCGCGCCTCCGGTCACGGTTTGGATTCCCCGGGCCACGGCCAGCCGACTGGCCCCCACGACGGTGCCACTGTCGCCGAGCGCACTGCTCACGACCTCGGTGGGCCAGCTCAGCCGGGCCAGTTCGGCCCGTACGCCGGGCAGCAGCAGGGGCTTGGAGCCCACCGCGCCGCCCAGCACGATCAGGCCCGGGTCCAGGACGGCGGTCGCCGCGGCGGCGAGTCTGCCCACGTCGGCGGCGTGCCGGTCGACGACCGCGCAGGCCGTGGCGTGTCCGGCGTCGGCCAGCGCGAACAGCCCGTCGACGGTGTCCGGGCACGGGTCGTCCAAGCCCCGCCAGGCGCCCGCCGCCCGGCGCAGCAGGGAGCCCGCGCCTATGTGCGCCTCCAGGCCCTCGTGGCGGGGTTCCCGGTCCGCGTCCCACGGGTAGGGCAGCCGGGCCACCTCACCGGCGGCGCCGTTCGCACCGCGCAGGACCTGGCCGCCGATGACGACACCGAGACCGATACCGACCCCGATCCGCAGATAGCCGAAGGTGTCCCGGCCCCGGGCGGCGCCCTCGTGCAGCTCGGCCAGGGCGGCGCAGTTCACGTTGTTCTCGACGTGGACGGGCACACCCGGCGGGAGCGCCACGGTCAGGGCGTCGAAGATGGGTCCCGCCTTGGCGGTGGCGGGGCGGACGGCCGTGCCCTCCCGGCTCTGGACGGTGACATCCCCGACAGCGACGACGATGGCGCGCAGCGGCGCCCCGGCCGACAGCACGCAGAGGGCGTCCGCGACCACGTCGACGGTGTCCGCCCGCAGGCCGGTGCCCTCGGCTAGCAGGGTGCCGTCCAGGGCGCAGACCCGCACCCGGGTGACGCTGGGGCCGAGGTCGACGGCGAGCACCGCGCCGGCGGCGCGCCCGAGATCGTATACGGCCGCCGACCTGCCGGTTCCGCCGTTGAGGGTGCCGGAGCGGGCGGCGAGACCGGCGGCCTCCAGCTCGGCCACGGCGGTGGACACGGTCGGCTTGGAAAGGCGCGCCCCGGTCGCCAGTTGAGGGCGGGTGGCGGTGCTCGACGCGGCCAGTACGGCGAACACAGCGCGGGCGCTCTCGCTCAGTTGCATGCTCTCCCCAGTCGTGCCGCGATCGTCCGACCGCACGGTTGTGCGGTATCCGGGTCGTAACCCTTGACTCACCCATATTCGTTAGTTAATTTCCTAACGAAGTCAAGCGGTACTCGCCTGCCGCACCAGCAGAAGCCCGTCCCGGGGCTTCACTAGCACCCCCCACAGACCCTGTGTGTCCAGGCACGGTTTCGCCCCACCGTCGCTGCGCCATCGCAACGCAACGACGAGGGAGGCCCTTCGTGCAGGACTCCAGGCCCGTCGCGGTCGGTATCGACGTGGGCGGCACCAAGACCCATCTCCGCGCTGTCGCGGGGACGGACTCCGTCGCCGATCACGTCCGTCCGAGCCGTGGCTGGCGGCCGCACGACCCGGCGGCCGCGACCGCATGGCTGGCCACGCTGGTCGGGGAGGCGCTGCCCGCGCACACCCTCCCGTCCGCCGTGGCCGTCGGCGCGCACGCCTGCGAGACACCCCGGCAGTGCGAGGGGATACGTCTCGCCCTCCAGGAACGGCTTCAGGTGCCGTGTCTGGTGGTGGGGGACGCCGAGCTGCTGGTGCCCGCCGCCGGTTTCGACCGGGGGGTGGGCCTGGTCGCGGGCACCGGTTCGGTGGCCGTCGGCCGGTCCGCCGACGGCTCTTCGGTGCAGGTCGGCGGCTGGGGCGCGGTCCTCGGGGACGAGGGCGGCGCCGCCGGTCTGGTCCGTGAGGCGGCCCGTGCCGTGTGGGCGGCACACGACCGCGGCGAGGCGCCCGACGCGCTCGCCGACCGGCTGACCGCCGTCTTCGGGGTGGGCGAAGTCCCGGCTCTCGGCGGGGCGTTGGAGTCCGCCACCGACGTGTCCGCCGACTGGGGCCGACACGCGACCGTAGTGTTCGACGCCGCCGAGGAGGGCTCACTTCTCGCCAGTCGGGTGATCGCGGAAGGGGGTCGTGCACTCGCCTTGCTCGTGGCGCGGCTCGCCGCCCGCGGGATCGCCGTGGACGACGTGGTGGTGGCCGGCGGGACGATCCGCTCCCGGCCCGCCCTGTACTCGGCATTCGCCGAAGCACTCCTCGATGCCGTACCGTCCGCGCGACCACATGTACTCCAAGTGCCGCCGGTCGAGGGGGCGTTGGCACTCGCACGCACTCTCCTTCGACCGGTCACCCGCTGACCACCCACCGGTCACCGACCGGCCACCAACCGGTCACACATCACCTCCACGCTCAGCCCGCACGATCATCACACCGCGAAAGGAGCGGCGCTCCATGCCGTCATCTGCCGGGCACCACACGCTCAACCGCCGCGTCTTCCTCAGGAACTCCCTCGGCGTGTCGGCCGGCCTGATCGCCGCTCCGACCCTCGCGAACCTGTGGCAGGCCCCCGAAGCCAAGGCCGCCACCGCGTTCGCCGCGTTCGTCGACGACTACACCACCAACATCACGGCGAACCTCACCCCCGAGACCAACGCCGTGATCCGCGCCCTCGGCGGCTTCGCGGAGATCTGGAAGACCGGCGGCGCCTGGAACACCGGCACCCCGCTCCTGCCGGAGATCCTGCGCGCCAACATGCGCTACTGCGCGCGCATCACGAACCGCCGCACCGAGGCACAGGCCCGCGAGGCCTTCGTCTACGACCGGCAGCACCAGAGCTACGCGATGATCAACGCCCTCGGCCCGCTGGCCGAGTTGTACCGCTCGGGCGCCAAGGCGGTCACCTCGATCACCGCCGCCCCGGACGGCATACCGGCAACCAAGATCAACGACGCCGTGCCCGCCGACGCGCCCGCCGGGTCCGCGCTGGGTGCCGGATCGTACGACTCGGACCTCGGTCAGGTGGCGAAGCTCGTCGACACCGTGCGCGGGCCGTTCGCCTCGGGCAACCCCGCCAAGTTCAGCTTCCAGTACCCGCGTCCCTGGCGGATGAACGAGAACAGCGAGGTCGTCGACACCGGGAAGACGGACGACCTCGGGTTCCCCGTCTACGACTCCGACGTCGTCGTCGTCACACAGCTGCTGCGGCAGCGCGGCGAGAACGCGGCCGAGGACGGCGGTTTCCCCAGCGGCCACACCAACGCCTTCCACCTGGCGGCGCTGGCGTTCGCGTACGCGGTCCCGGAGCGGTTCCAGGAGATCGTGACCCGTGCCTTCGAGCTGAGCCACACCCGGATCATGTCCGGGATGCACTCCACGGTCGACGTCCTCGGCGGCCGGGTCATGGCCACCGCGCTGGCCGCCGCCGCGCTCGCCGACCCGAAGAACGCCGCCCTGAAGGCCGCCGCGCGCAAGCAGGCCGCCGAGTACTTCCAGGCGAAGACGGGCACGACGGCCGACACGCTGTTCACGTACGCGCACTCGGACGCCGACGACCGGTACGCCGACCGCCGGGCCAACGCCCGGACCGTCGAGCCGAAGCTGACGTACGTGCTGACCCGCGCCGGCCGTTCCACGGACCTGACCGTGCCGAAGGGCGCCGAGGTCCTGCTGGAGACGCGGCTGCCGTACCTCGACGCGGCGCAGCGGCGCGAGGTGCTGCGCACGACCGCGCTGCCGTCCGGGTATGTGCTGCTGGACGGCTGGGAGCAGTGGGGCCGGCTCAACCTGTTCGCGGCGGCGGACGGCTACGGCGCCTTCGACTCGAAGGTGACCGTCACGCTGGACGCCGCGCTCGGTGGTTTCCACGCGGCCGACACCTGGCGCCACGACATCTCCGGCTCGGGCGGTGTCGTCAAGCGGGGCAGCGGCACGCTGACGCTGACCGGCGCCAACCGGTACACGGGCGGCACCGTCGTGGAGGCCGGTGTCCTCGCGGCGGCCTCGAAGGAGGCCCTCGGCCGCGGTGACGTCCAGGTGAAGGGCGGCACGCTGAGCACGGGCGACCACACCGTCCGGGTGCGCGGCGGCTACACGCAGGCCGGTGTCCTCGACGTGACCCTGGACCGGGGCACCGACGCCGCCCTCGTGGTGGACGGGCACGCGGTCCTGGAGCGGGGCAGCTCGCTGGTGGTCCGCTTCGACGCCGAGCAGGCGCCGCGTTCCGGCAGCACGGTGGCGGTCGTCGGGGCGCGCTCCCTGCGGGGCCGGTTCGCCGAGGTCTCCGTGGCCGTCGAGGGCTGGACGGCCGAGCAGGTCCGCACGGCGCACGGGGTGTCGGTGCGCCTGCGGAAGAAGTAACTTCCTTAGCTCGTAAGGCTGTTGGGGGTGGCGCGAGCCGCCCCCAACAGTTGTTCACAGGCTGGGCGGCAGCGCCTGCTCGGCCCAGATGGTCTTCCCCGCGCCGCTGGGCCTGCTGCCCCAGCGGTCGGTGAGCTGGGCGACGAGGAGCAGGCCGCGGCCCCCCTCGTCGAAGCTGCGGGCCCGGCGCAGATGGGGTGAGGTGCTGCTGGCGTCGGAGACCTCGCAGATGAGGGTACGGTCGCGGATGAGGCGCAGCTGGATGGGGGCACCGCCGTAGCGGATGGCGTTGGTGACGAGTTCGCTGACCACGAGTTCGGTGACGAAGACCGCGTCGTCCAGGCCCCAGCGGACGAGCTGTTCGGTGGCGAGCTTGCGCGCGTTGGAGACCAGCGCCGGGTCGTCGGAGAGATTCCAGACGGCCACCTGTTCCGCGTCGAGCGCGCGGGTCCGGGCGAGCAGCAGAGCCACGTCGTCGGCCGGCGTGTCGGGCAGCAGCGCCTTCAGCACGGCGTCGCAGGCGCTCTCCAGCCCGCCCACCGGTCCGGCCACGGCGGCGCACAGGGCGGCGGTGCCGGTGTCGAGGTCCCGGTCGCGGGCCTCGACCAGGCCGTCGGTGTAGAGGGCGAGGACCGAGCCCTCGGGCAGCTCCAGCTCCGTCGCCTCGAACGGGAGTCCGCCGACGCCGAGCATCGGTCCCGCCGCCACCTCGACGACCTCGACGCTGCCGTCGGGGCGCACGACCACGGGCGGCACATGCCCGGCCGAGGCGATCGTGCAGCTGCGGTCCACCGGGTCGTACACCGCGTACAGGCAGGTGGCGCCGATCTCCCCGTTGCCCGTGTCGTCGCCGGCCGCGAGGTGTTCGACGAGGTCGTCGAGGTGGGTGAGGAGTTCGTCGGGCGGCAGGTCGACGTCGGCGAGCGCCCATACGGCTGTTCGGAGCCGGCCCATGGTGACGGAGGCGTGGATGCCGTGGCCGACGACGTCCCCGACGACCAGCGCCACCCGGGTCCCGGACAGCGGGATCACATCGAACCAGTCGCCGCCCACCCCGGCCTGCGACAGCGCCGGCAGATAGCGGGAGGCGAACTCGACGGCCGCCTGTCCGGCGACCGTCTTGGGCAGCAGGCTCCGCTGGAGCGTCAGCGCCGTCGTACGTTCCCGGGTGTAGCGGCGGGCGTTGTCGACGCAGACGGCGGCCCGGCTGGAGAGTTCCTCGGCCAGCGACACGTCGTCCTGGTCGAAGGCGTCGGGGTGTTCGGGGGTCAGCGTCCGGACCAGGACGGCCACCCCGAGGGTCGTGCCGCGGGCCACCAGCGGTACGGCCATCAGGGACAGGTCGTGGTCCTCGGCCTCCTGGAGTTTGGCGGAGCGGGTGCCGTGCTGGGCGAACCAGGTGTCGAGATCGCCGTCGCCGGTGCGGGTGAGGACGGGCGCGCCGGTGAGGAGGGCCCGGGCGGGTGGCGAGGAGGGCGGATAGACGTCGGCGGTGCCCAGGCCGATGGCCGCCTCCGGGACGCCGCGGGTACGGGAGTGGTGGGCGGCCCGGCGCAGTTCCACCCCGCCGTCCAGGGGGCCCGTCTCCGGTTCCTCGCCCTGGAGCACCGACTCCAGGAGGTCGACGCTGGCGAAGTCGGCGAGCCGGGGCACCACCAGCTCGGCGAGTTCGCGGGCGGTCTGGATGACGTCGAGCTTGGTGCCGATGGTCCGCGCGGCCTCGTTCAGCAGCGCCAGGCGCTGGCGCGCCCAGTACTGCTCGCTGCTGTCGAACCCGGCGAGCGCGGTGCCGATGAGCTCTCCGGCGTGGTCCCGCACGGGCCACATCTCGAAGCTCCAGGCGTGCATGCGCCGGCCGGACGGCGAGCGGGTCCAGCTCTCGTAGTGGACCGGCTGTCCGGTCTCCACGACGATCTCCAGGTGGCGCAGGAAGCCGCGGCTGTGTTCGGCGTTCTCCACGGTGTCGGGGAAGTACTGGTGCCGGAACTCCTCCTCGGGCTGGCCCATGACCCGGCACGCCCAGTCGTTCATCCGCAGATAGCGCTGCCCGGTGTCGAAGATCGACATGGACATCGACGCCTGTTTGAAGGCCAGCTCGCCGAGGCCCCGCTCGGTCCGGTCCGGTGTGGCGGTGACGGCGAAACCCCGCCGCTCGCCCGCGCCGCCCCGCAGCGGGCACATCCGCAGGGCCACCTTCTGCCGCCGCCCGTCCCGGTAGCGCAGGTCCACCAAGGCGTCGCCGTGCGTCAGCAGGGTCCGCCACACCGCCGCCGCGTCCCCGTCGACCAGGTCCGCCGCCGGCCGTCCGACGACGTCCTCGGCGGGGTGTCCGGTGAGCCGCCGGGCGCCCTCGCTCCAGCCCGAGACGAGGCCGCGCGCATCGACCACCGCCATCGCCTCACCGGCCGTGGCAGCCCGCGAGGCGCCGGACGCCTTCGTCACCATATGGCCAGGATGGTCCGTCCCAGGCGGGGCAACAACCCGGATACGCCCGTGACGTACCGGGGGTGGCGGCCCCGCCGTGCGGCTACCGAGTGGTGCGGGATTCCAGGTCCTGGCGGGTGTCGTCGCCGTACACGCCCGTCTCGTCGCCCCGAATGCCGTACCAGAGTTGGAAACGCGCCACCGCTTCCTTCAGTACGGCGTCGTACTGGCCCGAGGTGGAACCGTTGTCGTACACATTCGGAATGCGGAGCAGCCGTCGCTGGAGTTCCAGGACCTCGGCGCCGGTGTCGCCCTCGCGCAGGGTGCCGGCGCCGTCCGGGTCGGCGGCGTCCGAGTCGGCGGCGTCGTTCCGCGGCGGGGCGGAGGTCGCGGGTGCCGACGTGGCCGGGGTGACGGTCTTCGCCTCCTTCTCCGTGTCGCCTCCGGGCAGCAGGAGCGCGGCGCCGAAGCCGATCAGGGCCGCCGCGCCGACGCCGACGACCACCGCGGCACGCTTCAGCCCCGGTCCGTCGCCGCGTGCCGGGCGCCGCCGCTGCCTTCGCCCACCGCTCTGGACCGTGTCGGCGCCGAAGTCCTCGCCGACCATGAACGGGGGCAGTTCCTCGGTCTCGTACTCCGTCCGGGGCAGGATCCGCTCACGGGCCGGGGGCGGGGGCGGTGTCGGGTCCGGCATCGGCGGGACGGCGACCGTCTCGTACTCGTCGTTTGCGTCGGTCGTCCCCTTGTGCAGCTCCATCTCGCGCAGCAGTTCCGCGAGGGCCTCGGTCCGGCGTCGGCGTATGACATAGGTGGGCTCGATCGTCGGGCGCTTCGCCGTCTGCCCCGGTTCGGGCGGTATCGACACGCTGGTCTCCTTCCGTGCACGCGGTCTCCCGCCATCCCCGTGAGGAGATACGGGAACTCCGGCCGGGAGGTTCAGCTCACCCGGCGGACGCCGGTCCGGCCGGGAGTACGGCGACGACCTCCCAGCCGGGTCCGTCGGCGCGCGGGCGTGCCTGGATGCGGCCGCCGAGCGCGGTGACGCGTTCGGTGAGACCGACGAGGCCGAAGCCACCGCCCCGGGCCGCCTCCGGAAGGCGGGCGCCGCCGCGACCGTCGTCGCGCACCGAGACCTCCAGGTCGCCGCCGGCGCAGCGGAGGGCGACGGTGACCTCGGTGACGTCGGCGGCGTGCCGGCGGACGTTCGTCAGCGCCTCCTGCCGTCGGGGACGGACGGGTCGCGGCGCAGCCGGGCGGTGCGGCCGTCGACACCGCCCACGCCGTCGAAGCCTCGCACCAGTTCGTCGATGCCCGTCAGATCGCCGACCGGGCGCCGGTCGGCGGACCCGGCCTCGTCGTCGTGGTCACGCAGCACGCCGACCGTGCGGCGCATCGAGGCCAACGCCTCGGTCGCGGCCCGCTCGATGCCCGCGAGGACGGGGTCCAGCCGCTCCCCCACGTCGTCCGGGGCGGCCCCCGTCCCGGATCGCCCGGCTCCGCCGGCGGCCATCATCCGCGCGACCTGCGTCTGCACCAGGATCCCGGTGACGTGGTGGGCGACGAAGTCGTGCAGGTCGGCGGCCATGGCGAGCCGCTCGGCCCGGCGGGTCTCGGTGACGACCTGGGTCCGCCGGTGGTCCAGGGTGCGCAGATAGGCGGCGATCGCGGCCGTGACGCCCGCGACCAGCAGCAACACCGCACTCACGCCGAAGAGACTGGCGTCCGGTTCGACGGCGTAGTACGGCAGCGGCAGCGCGAACAGGACGAGACCGTCGAGCAGTCCGCAGGCCAGCGCCCAGCCGGGCGGGCAGCCACGGACGGCGACCACGAGCAGGCACAGCAGCACGACCGCCTGCCCGGGGCCGAAGCCGCCCTTCTGCCCGGCCACCAGCAGGGTCACCACGTTCGCGGCGGCGGCGAGGGCGGGGAGGGCGGGGAGGGCGGTCCGCACCTGCGGGGTCAGCCGGGCGGGTCGGCGGCGCTCGGGCCACAGCAGTGCCGCGAGGCCGACCCCCAGGGCGACCAGGTGCAGCCAGAGGTAGGCGGTGTCCTCCTCCGTCCCGAGGACGAGGAAGTCGGACCCGCAGGCCAGGACCAGGGCCACGAGGCCGCCGACGCGTACGCAGCCCGGCCCGGCGGGGCGCACCGGCCGTCCGGTGTCGCCTGCGGGTTCCTTGGTGTCGAGCGCGAGGTTCACGCAGATCACAGTAGGCAGCCCCGCGGTGGCCCGTATCGGCCGTACGGCTGAGGGAGCGTGTCCGGCGGGCCGCGAAGCCTGGCCGTTCGGCCGAGGTGCGCGCCCCCGCCGCCGGGAGAGGTTGGTGCCACAACCTCACCTCCCCCGAACGCAGGAGCACATCATGGAACGCAAGCCCCTGATCATGACCGGTGCCGCCGTGGCGGCCGTGGCCCTCGGCGGCGGGGCCCTCACCTATGCGATGAGCGGCACCGAATCCACCACCGGGATCGACCGGTACAGCGCCGTGACCGTGGACGGCCAGAAGGCGCTCAAGGGGGACCTCGTCGCCGGCCGCACCGAGTCCAAGTACAGCCCGCTGCCCTGGATCGGCGGCGACATCTCCGGCCTGAAGTGCCCCGACCTCAAGGCGGTGGCCGACACCAAGGTGACGTGCACCGCGAAGGACGGCGACGGCAAGGACCTCTCCATCCCCGTCACCGTCGTCAAGGCCGACGCCTCCAGCGTCACCTGGAAGTTCGAGCGCGCCTAGATCCCGGCAGGACCCGACAGAACCACAAGACCCCACAGGGCCCGCAGGACCCCGCAGGAAGGACCCGTCACCCCTCATGAGCACCGTCCTGGCCGGCAACGGCCTCATCAAGAAGTACGGCACCACCAACGCCCTGGCCGGCGTGGACGTGCAGGTCGCCGAGCGTGAGTCCCTCGCCATCATGGGCCCGTCCGGCTCCGGCAAGTCGACCCTGCTCCACACCCTCGCCGGCATCATCCGCCCCGACCGCGGTCAGGTGCTGCTGCGCGGCGAGCGAAGCGAGATGGAGATCCCCCCGGCCGAAGGCTGGGGGCGCGTCGACCACTGGGGCGAGAACCGGCTCAGCGCCCTGCGCCGCAAGCGCTTCGGGTTCGTGTTCCAGTTCGGCCAGTTGCTGCCCGAACTGCCCGCCGAGGAGAACGTCGCCCTCCCGCTGATGCTGGAGGGCGTGCCACGCCGCCAGGCCGTGCAGCGGGCCCGCCGCTGGTTCGCCCCGCTGGGCCTCGCGGGCCTGGAGCACCGCCGCCCCGGCCAGCTCTCCGGCGGCCAGGCCCAGCGCGTCGCCATCGCCCGCGCCCTCGCCGTGGAACCCGACGTCGTCTTCGCCGACGAACCCACCGGCGCCCTCGACCAGTCCACCGGCGAGGAGGTCATCCGCCTCCTCACCTCGGTCACCCGCGACCAGGGCGCCGCCCTCGTCATGGTCACCCACGACGCCGAGGTGGCGGCCCACTGCGACCGCGTCCTCCAGGTGAGGGACGGCCGCGTGAGCGGCTACAGCCAGTACACGGTGGCGTAACCGGCAACCACGGCCCCGCCCCAAAGGGGCGCGGGGCCGTATCGATATGCGGCTCCGCCGCGTGGGCGCGACAAGCCACGAACGACCCGCACCCGCCATCCCACAGAACCACCCGAGCTCCCAGGCACCGCGCCCCCTTTCCTCCCCGGAGACCTCCATGCGCTCCCCCGTCCTCCCCCTCACCTGGCACCTGACCCGCTCCTCCGGCCGACGCGGCCTCCAGAGCCACCTCCTGTCCGCCGCGGCGGCAGCCGCAGGCGCCCTCATCCTCCTCACCCTCCTCTCCGCCCACCTCGGCTCCGGCACCCGCGCCGACCGCACGGCCTGGCGTACCCCCGACGCCGTATCGGCGGCACAGGCCACCGCGATCCAGACCCTCGGCACGACGTACGTGAACCACCGCCCCGTCACGGTGGTCTCACTGGCCCAGCTCCCGAACCGGCCGGACACCCCCGCCCCACCCGGCCTGGACCGGTTCCCCGCCCCAGGCCGGACGTACCTCTCCCCCGCCCTGGCGAACCTGATGGACCGGTTGCCCGCCGGGCAGCTCGCGAACCGCTTCCCCGCCAAGACCGACTACGGCACCCTCGGCGAGGCGGGTCTCGGCGCCCCCGAGGAACTCGTCGCGGTCGTCGGCCGCACACCCGACGACCCCGCGATCACCCGCGCGCCCGAGGGCGACGCCCTCAACACCCTCGCCGCCCGCGCCCGCGTCTCCGGCTTCACCGGCACCAAGCCGAGCATGTTCACCTCCTTCGACCAACAGGCCGCGGTACTGGGCGGCGCCCTCCTCGTCGTGCCCGTGATCGTGCTGGCCTCGGCGGCCGGACGTCTCGGTGTCGCCCGCCGTGAGCAGCGGCTCGCCGCGCTGCGGCTGGCCGGAGCGACACCCCGGCAGATCCTGGCCATGACCGGCGTCGAATCGGCGGCCGTGGGCCTGGCCGGCGGCCTGCTCGGCGCGGTCGCGTACACCCTGCTGCTGCCGGTCCTCACGTGGGTGCCGTACGGCATCGGCACCTGGTACGGGGAGCTGTGGGTCGGACTGCCGTGGCTGCTCGCGGTGGTGGCGGCCGTGGCCGTGCTCACCTCGGTCAGTGCCGTGTCGACGCTGCGCGGGGTGGCCCGCTCCCCGCTGGGCGTCGCCCAACAGGCCGATCCGCGCCGGACGCGGCTGATCCGGCTGGTGCTGTTCGTCGCCATCGGGCTGTACGTGACGGTCACCGCCCACGGCGGCGGGCTGAGCACCGGCCAGTCGCTCGCGCTGATCGTCCTGGTGTACGGGGCGTTCTGGATGCTCGGCCCCTGGGTCGTCGACATGCTCGGCCGGCTGCTGAGCCGCTTCGCGCGCCGCCCGGCGACCCTGCTGGCCGCGCGCCGGCTCAGCGACGACCCGCGCGGCGCCTGGCGCACGGTCAGCGGGCTGGTCCTCGCCGGGCTCGTCGCCGGGTTCTTCACCGTCGGCCAGGTCGGCATCGGGGGCTACGACTGTCCGGGGCAGGTGGCGGTCCGCGCCGACCACGGAAAGCCGCGCGAACTCGCCGTACAGGCAAGGGAGTTGCTTGCCAAGGCCAGGGTGAAGGCGAGCGTGGAGACGGCAAGCGCCGATGTGTGGGACGGAATCCTGAGCGGCAGCAAGGGTGTCGTGGTCCATGTCCGCGGCGGCCAGGAGCAGATCGACACCGCCACGACCGCGCTGTCCTCCCTCTCGCCCGGGAACCTCCCCTTCACCGAGGACTACGTCAACGCCGAGGGCGACATCACGACGCGGGTCATCGGTGAGATGGGGCTCGCGGTCCTGGCCCTGGGCTTCCTGGTCGCCGCCGCCTCCGCCGGGCTCACCGCGGCGGCCACGGTGCTCGACCGGCGCCGGGTGTACGGGCTGCTGCGGCTGGCCGGTACACCGCTGAAGGTCCTGGACCGGGCGCGGATGCGGGAGACCGCGCTGCCCCTGGTGGTCCTCGCCGGCGGTACGACGGCGACCGGGATCTACGCCGGGATGAAGGTCAACGAGATGTTCCACATGGAGACGGACTCGTCGGGGGCCGTACGGCTCGCCCTCTGTGTCGCCCTCGGCGCGGCCACCATGTTCGCGGCGCTCGCCGGCAGCCGGCCGCTGCTGCGGAAGGTGACGGCGGAACGGGCCCAGGATCCTGACTGACCCGCCCGACCCGGTCCGCCCCGGACTCCCCTCGTCTCGTCCGTCCTCTCCGTCAGGCATGATGCGCCCATGACCGACCGCAGCCCGATCCGGGTCCTGATCGCCGACGACCAGGACATGGTCCGCACCGGCTTCCGTTTCTTCCTCGACGCGCAGCCGGACATCACGGTGGTCGCCGAGGCCGCCGACGGGGAGACGGCCGTGCGGCTGGCCCGCGAGGTGCGGCCCGATGTGTGTCTGCTGGACATCCGGATGCCGAAGCTGGACGGCCTGGAGGCCACCCGGCTGCTGGCAGGACCGGGCGTCGCCGACCCGCTGCGGGTGGTCGTGGTGACCACGTTCGACCTCGACGAGTACGTGTACGGGGCGCTGCGCGGCGGCGCCTGCGGGTTCCTGCTCAAGGACTCCGGGCCGACCCTGCTGGCCGAGGCCGTACGGGCGGCCGCGGTCGGCGACTCGCTGGTGTCACCGTCGGTGACGGTCCGGCTGCTGAAGCACGTCACGGCCGAGCCGGACAACGCCGCCGTGCCCGGGGCACCGCGTCCGCAGGAGCCGCTGACCGACCGGGAACTCGACGTGGTGCGGCTGGTCGCCCTCGGACACACGAACGCCGAGATCGCCGCGTCGATGTTCGTCTCCCTCTCCACGGTGAAGACCCACCTCGGCAGCATCCAGCTCAAGCTCGCCGCCCGGAACCGGGTGGAGATCGCGGCGTGGGCCTGGCGCACGGGGCACGCGGGCGACGGGACGTGACCTCGCGTCACCCCACCTCGGATCGCCTCACCTCACGTCGGTTGCCTCATGTCGTGAGCGTGACCCGGATGCCGATGGTCCCGTCGGCGCCCCGGCGCAGGCGGCTGCCGAAGAGGGTGAGTCGGCCGATGGGGCCGTACTTGCGGGCGATGAGACGGCGGTAGGCGGCGGAGCCGGCCGCGTCGAGTATCTCGGCGCGGGCGGGGACGGAGTCGCCGGTGGGGTTGCCGCGCAGGTCGCAGGGGCCGACGAGGACATCGGCGCGATTGCGGATGCGCTTGACCTTCCAGGAGTCCGTGACCGTCCAGATGCCGAGCGCGTCCCTGTCCCGCACCACCCAGACCGGTGTCGGGACGGCGGTGCCGTTCTTGCGGTAAGTGGTGATCAGCAGGTACTTGCCCGCGCCGAGCGCGTCGAGCGAGGTGTCGTCGGCCATGGCGGGAGTCTAGGTGTACGGCCGCCGACGCGAGCCGGCGGCCGTACCTCCTGAAACGACGAAACGACGAAGCGGTGAAGCGGTGAAGCGGGCGAAACGGCGAAACGGCGTCAGTCGAGCAGGCCGTCGTAGTCCGGCAGCTTGAAGGCGCGCTCGGCGTGGCCGCCGACGAGGTCGGTGGTGTTGTTGCCGACGTTGGCGACGATCGTGTAGCCGTCCGACTCGATGTCTGCGCGCGACGCGGTCTTGTAGGCGGAGACCTCGGCGAACAGGTCGGGCAGGTCACGGACGTAGAGGCCGTCGACGGGGTAGCCGACGGTCTCCAGGTTCCACTCGGTGACGCTCTCGATGATGCCCGGGCGGGCGGTGACGAAGAAGACGGCGACCCCGCGGGACTTGGCGTACTTGGCCAGCGCCAGGGACGACTTCATCGCCGGTGTGGGCAGCTGGTACCAGGGGGCGTAGTGCGACTCCAGCGTGGTGTTGTCGATGTCGAAGACGATGGCGAGCTTCTGCCCGGAGGCGTTCGCGGTGCGCTGCTGTATGTACGGAGTGGCCGTGTCGATGACGGTCTTCACGTCCGCCTGCCAGGTCGCGTAGTCCACCTCGGCGGCCGTCGCGGCGCCGACCGCGGCGGCTCTCGGCGCAGCGGCCGCCGGCACCGCGGCGGTCATCGAAGCACCCAGGCCCAGAACGGCCACCGCGGCGACCGTGGTGATGCGGCGTCCCATACCGCTTGCTGTCATGTTCGTCCTCTTCTCATGTCAAAGCGGCGAGAGTCGATCGAACCTTCGCCGCGCTCGTCATGGTCATGCCCATTAGTGGCCGGAAGACCACATGAAAGTTACTGATTGGTAGAGAGGCCTCGACGATCATTCCGTCGCCACCGGCCCCGTGCGCGATGATGGTCACGGGACATCGAGGCAGGGGGCAGCGTGGTGACCTGGAGTCGTACGGATCCGGCGGGGGCGGTCGGGGGCAGCCGGGTCATGGAGGTGGCCTGCGACGAGTCGGGGGCGGACGGCGAGAACCTCACCACCGGGAACACCGATGTGTCCGCGCACGGCAGCGTCCGGATGCCGGTGGAGGTCGCCTCCGCCCATCTGCAGGAGATACGGAACCGCATCCGCTCCCCGGCGGAGGAGTACAAGGCCAACATCCTCCTGCGCGAGAAGCACCGAGCGGTGCTGGCCTGGCTGCTCGGGGCCGACGGACCGATCCACGGTCATGCCCATGTGCACCTCACGGAGAAGCCGTTCTTCGTCGTGGACCGTGTCGTGGCCCTCCTCACCGACCGGGGCCCGGACACCGCCCGCACCCTGCACCGGGAGGGGCCGCGCTCCTTCGGGAGCGAGCGGTGGCGGGAGTTCCTGGAGTCCGCCAACAATCTGCTGCGCACCCGGCGGAGCCCCGAGGCCGTCGAGTCCCCCGTCGACCCGTTCTTCCATGCGGTGGACGCGCTGCTTCTCATGCCCTCCCCGGAGCCGGTGGGCGAGATCCTGGAGCTGCTCGCGCGGGCCCGCTCCCGCGCCGACTCCTACCGGGCGCGGATCGCCGAGAGCCCCGAGCTGTTCCCCGTGCTCAATCCGCTGATGCCCGCCATCGTCCACACCGCCGCGCACTGGCGCCGCGAGGGGCTGCCGGTGGCGCTGGTGCACGACCGGCAGAATCTGCTGACCGACGAGCGGATCGCCTGGATCGAGGAGCGGGCCCAGCTGGCCGGCCTCCGGCTGGTCGTGGCGCGCGAGGACCCACGGGTGCTGCTCGCCGACTTCCTCGCGGGTACGGCGCGCAAGATCGCGTCCGACGAACTCAATGGTCAGGGCGACGCCGAACTGACGGAGCTGCTGCGGCCGTACGTCGGTGTCTCGTCCGTCTGGGGCGACGAAAGCAGCTGGGCGGCGCTCGGCCCGAAAGCCCGCCGCATCCGGCCCCTGTGAAGATCGCGGAAGTCTCGGCAAAGGGCAACGGCCGGGTCTACATTGCCCGTTGGATGAAGCACCTTCACAGACGATCCAGGAGTTGACGCCGTGACGGACAATCCGGCAGCCGCGGACTTCCCCTCCTCGTCGCTGAACAGCCGCATCGTCACCACTCGGCCGCGCGCGGCGCGGATCTGGAACTACTGGCTCGGCGGCGGGGACTACTACGAGGTGGACCGGAAGGCCGGGGACGAGATACGCCGACTGCATCCGAGCATCCGTGACTACGCCCTCGCGGACCGGCAGTTCCTGGGGCGGGCCGTCCGTCATCTGGCCGCCGACGTGGGGATCCGGCAGTTCCTGGACATCGGCGCCGGGCTGCCGACCGCGGAGAACACCCACGAGGTCGCCCAGCGCATCGCCCCGGACGCCCGGATCGTCTACGTAGACAACGACCCGCTGGTCCTGGTGCACGCCCGCGCCCTGCTGACGAGCACGCCCGAGGGCCGTACGGACCACGTCGACGAGGACCTGCGCAACGTCGACGCGATCCTCGAACACGCCGCGCGAACCCTGGACCTGACCCAGCCGGTCGCGCTGATGCTGCTCGACGTGCTGGCCTTCATCCGCGAGGACGAGGACCCGTACGGCATCGTGCGCCACCTGATGGACGCCCTGCCCAGTGGCAGTCATCTGGTGCTCTCGCACACCATCACCAGCCCGGCGTGGCCCGACGTGGATGTCGCGGCCGCCTGGTGGAACGCGCACGGCATCCCGGCGCTGACCCAGCGCACCCCTGAGGCGATCGCCCGCTTCCTCGACGGGCTCGACCTCCTCGATCCGGGCGTCGTCTCGTGCACGCGCTGGCGGCCGGAGGTCACCGGCGATCCCTCTTCCGAGGAACCGGCGGAAGTGGCCATGTACTGCGGAGTGGGAGGCAAGCGCTGATGGCGGTCGACCTGGTCAGGCTCCAGTTGGACGTCACCGACTTCGACCTGGCACGTTTCCAGCCGTATGTCGACAAGTGCCGGACCTCGGGCATCCGGCTGACGACTCTCTCCGAGCTCGGCGACACCCCGGAGCACCGCCGGGCGTTGTATGAACTCAACAAGGAGTGCTCGGCGGACATCCCGGAGCGCGGCGAGTTCCACACCTACGACGAGTACCACCGGCTCCGCATCGAGGTGCCCGCCTACGATCCGCGCGGCGTGGTGCTGGCCCTGGACGGCGACCGGTGGATCGGGATGGCGGCGACCTCGGACCGGCGGGGCTCCGGGTTCGTGTTCAACGAGATGACCGGGGTGCGGGTCTGTCACCGGGGCCGGGGCATCTCGGTGGCCATGAAGACCTTCGGCATCGGGTTCGCCGGGATCTGCGGCGTGAGCACGGTCCGTACCGTCCACCATCCGGCCAACGAGAGCGCGATCGCCATGAACCGGACGTTGGGATACGTCGACGCGGATTGGTGAACACGCGCCGGTCGGCGCACGTATGGAAGGAGGGCGCTCAAGGACCGGACGCCCTCACGGTGTTGACGCCGTGTCGGACGGGGTTCGGGAGCCAGGCGATGAGGCACGCACGACGACGAGTCGTGAAGCGGGTGGCACGGCTGACGGCCGTCGGGGGACTGCTCTGCGGAGCCCTGATGGTCACGCAGGCGGCGATGGCGACCGAACCCACCACCTCGCCGCCCGCCATCCGGAGTTCGGTGCTGGCGGCGTCCGGCGCCGGCAACGGTCTGGTGAGCGAGCTGGGCGCCTCGCGTACGGCGGGCACCTGGATCGCCGACGACGGCAGCCCGGTAGTCGCGGTCACCGACGAGAAGGCGGCGGCTGAGGTCAAGCAGGCGGGTGCGCGGCCCAAGATGGTCGAGTACAGCGCGAAGGACCTCAAGTCCGCCACGGCGGCGCTGCGTTCCGCGCCCCGGGTGTCGGGCACCTCCTGGGCCGTCGACCCCGCCTCCAACGAGGTCGTGGTGCGGGCCGACAACACGGTCTCCGCCGACGACTGGGCAAGTCTCACGGATCTCGCCGAGGAGATCGGCGGGTCCGTGCGGATGGAGCGCACCGAGGGCGCGTACACGATGCGGCTCAACGGGGCCCAGCCGATCTTCGGCAGCGGCGGGCGCTGTTCGATCGGCTTCAACGTGACCGACGGCGAGAACGATTTCATGCTCACCGCCGGGCACTGCGGTCCCGCCGGCTCCGTCTGGTTCGCGGACAACCAGGGCCGGCAGGAGATCGGCCGGACGACCGAGTCCAACTTCCCCGGCGGTGACTTCTCGCTCGTGCAGTACCTCCAGGACGCGCCGAGCAACTCGACCAATGTCGTCTCGGTCGGTGACGGCCGGGGGGTGCGCATCACCTCGGTCGGTGACGCGGCGGTGGGCCAGCGGGTCTTCCGCAGCGGCAGCACCAGCGGCTTCCGCAACGGTGAGGTGACCGGCCTCGACGCCACGGTCAACTATCCGGAGGGCACGGTCAGCGGGCTCATCGAGACCACGGTCTGCGCCGAACCGGGCGACAGCGGCGGCCCGCTCTTCTCGGAGGGGGTGGCGCTCGGGGTGACCTCGGGCGGCAACGGCGACTGCGATCAGGGCGGTACGACCTTCTTCCAGCCGCTCTCCGACGCCCTGGACGACCTCGGCGTGGAGATGGCCGGCCTGCCCCAGGCCCCCGCCGCGGCCGACGGCTCCGCCGACGACGACGCCCAGGGTGCCGCCGCTCCCGGCGCCGCCGAGCCGGGCTCCGTGGAACCCGTGGAGTCCATCGGCGCCGCCTCCGATCTCCTCGACCGCCTCGCCGACCCCCGCAATGTGGGCCCGGGCCTCCTGGTCATCGCCGGCAGCATGGTCGCCCTGGCGGCGACCCGCTTCATCCGTACGGAACAGGACCGGCAGAGGTATCGCCGCCAGTATTCGCAGAGTTGGGGCTGAGCGCCCGAATGGGCCGCGGCCCGGGAACTACTCGGCTGCGGCCCATTCGAGAACGAGTCGCTCGTACTCGCTCCGCTGCTCCGTGTTCAGGATCCCGCCGCTCCGGAACCAGAGCGCCCGGATCTCGTCGTTGACCTCGGCGGCCGTTCGCGCCGGTGTTTCCGATCTTTCCAGGACGACATCAGGAGTGGTGGACATGGTGTAAACCATATGCCCTCGAACGTGAAGCCGATGTGAGTAAAGGTCCCACTTCAGACATTACGGAACGTGAAGCTGATCACTCTCCGTTTACGGCTCTGCGGTTCCGAGCACAAGCACCTGAATGGCCAGCACGGCCGCCCCCCGCGCCCAGTCGTGGAAGTCGGACACCTTGGTCTCCAGACGGACGGGCGCGGCCAGCGGATGCCGCTGGGCCCGGATCGCCTCGTCGACCGCCTCGCCCGCCACCTCCATCAGCCCGACGCCCTCCCCGGCGAGCAGGATCTTCCGCGGCATGACGAAGTTGGAGATCTGGGCGACCAGCGTGCCCAGCGCCCGCCCCGCCTCGCCGATGACGCGCACACACATCGGATCGCCCTCGGCCGCCCCGGCCAGGATCTCCTCGTACGTCACCTCGCGGCCGGTCGCCGCCTGGACCTGGTAGCGAATGCCGGGGATGCTCAGCATCGAGACGGCGCTGCCGCGTTCCCCTTCGGGGGTGAGCGGGCCGCTGGGGTCCGCGATCCAGTGGCGGCCGAATCCCCGGTCCTCCTCCGCGTACGGCACGCGTTTTCCGCCGAGGACGAGTCCGTAGCCGATGCCGGCGCCGATGGTGAGGACGACGAAGCGGTCGAGGCCGCGTCCGGCGCCGAACCAGGTCTCGGCCTCGACGAGCGCGGCGACGTCGTTCTCCACGACCACCGGCAACCCGGTGCGTTCCTCGACGAGTTCGGCCAGCGGCACATCGCGCCACGACAGGAAGGGTGACTCGCCGACCACCGCGCGTCGTCGGACGAGCCCGCCGACGCCGATGCCGATGCCGGCGAGGGAGGGGTGGGCGCGGGCGAGTTCGCCGGTCATCTCGGCGAGCAGGTCGGCGACCCGCTCCGGCTCGTGCGTGTCGAGCGGGCGGTCGTGGCGGGCGACGATCTCGCTCCTGAGCGTGGTGACCACGCCGTACACCATGTCGTCGGTGATCTTGAAGCCGATGAAGGAGCGGGACTCGGCGACGATGTCCAGCGGCTGCGAGGGGCGGCCCTGGCGGACCTCGGGGAGCGTGGCGCCCTCGGCGGACTCGACGAGCAGCCCCGACTCGATCAGCGGTTTGGTCAGCCGGGTGAGGCTGCCCGCGGACAGGCCGAGGCGCCGGGCGAGGTCCGTGCGGGAGAGCGGGCCATGCACGAGCACCTCGATCGCCACCGCGCGTTCCCCGGAACTGAGCGGCAGCCAGCTGGCAGCGAGTGCGGTCATGGAGGTCACACTCCCACTCACTTTTTGTTTCGCACTGGAAGTAATGAGCCCACGATAGATCAGGATCTCCACTTTCAGAAGATGTCTGCAGGCCCCTTGACGCCATAATTCTTCCGCGACGAAAGTAAGTGGCCCGAGGATGAGGCAGAGCCGCCGATGAGGGAGCCCCGATGACCATCGCCTCCAGCAGTCCACCGGTCCGCCGGAGAGGTGACGGCGCGCTGGCCGCCGTCTTCATCGCCCCGGCGATGCTGGGCTTCCTGGTGTTCCTGCTCTGGCCGACGCTGCGCGGCGTCTACCTGAGCTTCACCCGCTTCAATCTGCTCACCCCGGCGGAGTGGGTGGGCCTCGACAACTACGTCCGTATGGTCAACGACCCCATCTTCTGGGACTCGTTGACGGTCACGGTCGAGTACGTGCTCATCAACATCGGTGTGCAGACGACAGCCGCCCTCGCCATCGCCGTACTCCTCCAGCGGCTCACCCAGTCGTCCCTGCTGCGCGGCATCGTGCTCACGCCCTATCTGATGTCCAACGTGGTCGCCGGTCTGGTCTGGCTGTGGATCCTCGACACCCAGCTCGGCATCGGCAACGAGATCATCAGCGCCCTCGGCTTCGACCGCATCCCGTTCCTCGCCGACGAGACCTGGGCGATCCCCACGATCGCCCTGATCAATGTGTGGCGGCACGTCGGCTACACCGCGCTGCTGATCTTCGCCGGCCTCCAGGCGATCCCGAACGACATGTACGAGGCGGCCAAGGTGGACGGCGCGAGCGAGTGGCGGATGTTCTGGCGGGTCACCATGCCGCTGCTGCGGCCGGTGCTGGCGGTCGTGCTGATCATGACGGTGATCGGGTCGTTCCAGGTCTTCGACACCGTGGCGGTGACCACGGCGGGCGGTCCCGCGAACGCGACGAACGTGCTCCAGTACTACATCTACGGCTCCGCCTTCGGCCGCTTCCAGTTCGGCTACGCCTCGGCGATGTCCGTCGCCCTGCTGGTCGTGCTCAGCGCGATCACCGTCCTTCAGTACCGGCTCACCCGGGCCGGCCAGAGCGACCTCGGCTGACGGAAGGAAGACACCGACATGGCTGCCGTGACGACTCCCACGACTCCCCCGACTTCCACGACGACAGCGCCGTCGGCCGTACGGCCGGTGCGGCGCGGGTTCTCCTTCGGGCGGGCCGCGGCCTGGACCGCGCTGGGCCTGATCGTGCTCATCACCCTGCTGCCGTTCTACTGGATCCTGCGTACCGCGCTCTCCACCAACGCGGGGCTCAACGCGGACCCCGCCGATCCGCTGCCCGTCGATCTCACCGGCAGCGGCTTCGAGCGGGCCCTGGGGCTCCAGTCGGCCGACGAGGCGATCGCGCAGGGCGGGGCGGGCGGCGGGCTCGACTTCTGGCGGTATCTGCTCAACTCGGTGATCGTCTCGACGCTGATCACCGGCTGCCAGATCTTCTTCTCCGCGATGGCGGCGTACGCCTTCGCGCGGTTGCGCTGGCGGGGCCGGGACAAGGTGTTCGGGCTGTTCCTGGCCGGGCTGATGGTGCCTACCATCTTCACGCTGCTGCCGAACTTCGTGCTCATCAAGCAACTCCACCTGGTGGACTCGCTGCTCGGCATCGCGCTGCCCAGCCTCTTCATGACACCGTTCGCGATCTTCTTCCTCCGGCAGTTCTTCCTGAACATCCCGCACGAGGTCGAGGAGGCGGCACTGCTGGACGGGGCCGGGAAGGTCAGGATCTTCTTCCGGGTGATCCTGCCGATGGCGGTCACCCCGGTCCTCACCCTGTCCGTGCTGACGTACATCACCTCCTGGAACGACTACTTCTGGCCGCTGATGGTCAGTTACAGCGACGGCTCGCGGGTGCTGACCGTGGCGCTGGCGATCTTCCGGGCGCAGACCCCGGCGACCGGCGTGGACTGGTCGGGGCTCACGGCGGCGACGCTGATCGCCGCGCTGCCGATGCTGGTGCTGTTCGCCTGCTTCGCCCGCCGCATCGTCAGCTCCATCGGCTTCACCGGGATCAAGTGAGGGAAGTGAAGATGCGACTTCGTACGCTGAGCGCGCTGGCCGGAGCGGTGACGCTGTCCCTGGTGACGGGCTGCGCGCAGGGCGACGGCACCGGGGCGTCCGCGAACACGGTGACGTACTGGCTGTGGGACGCCAACCAGCTCCCCGCCTACCAGGCCTGCGCCAAGGGCTTCGAGAAGGAGAACCCCGGACTGGACGTGAAGATCACCCAGCTGGGGTGGAGCGACTACTGGACCAAGCTCACCGCCGGGTTCATCGCGGGCACCCAGCCGGACGTGTTCACCGACCACATCCAGAAGTTCGGCCAGTTCGCCGACCTGAATGTCCTGGAGCCGCTCGACGACCTGGGTATCGAGGAGTCCGACTACCAGCCGGGCCTCGCCGCCAACTGGATCGGCCAGGACGGCCACCGCTACGGAGCCCCGAAGGACTGGGACACCGTCGCGCTCTTCTACAACGAGAAGCTGGCGAAGGACGCGGGCCTCACCGCCGCCGAACTGAACGGCCTCTCCTGGAACCCGAAGGACGGCGGCACCTTCGAGCGGGCCATCGCCCACCTCACCGTCGACAACTTGGGCAGGCGCGGCGACGAGCCCGGCTTCGACAAGAACAACGTCAAGGTGTACGGCCTGGCCAGCAACGGCGGGGGCTACGCCGACGGGCAGACCCAGTGGAGCCCCTTCACCGGCTCGGCCGGGTGGAGTTACACGGACAAGGCGCGCTGGGGCACGAAGTACCAGTACGACAGCGAGACCTTCCAGTCGGTCGTCCAGTGGTACTTCGGGCTGGCGGAGAAGGGCTACATGGTTCCCTTCGCCGACTACAACGTCCAGTCCAACCAGGCCAACACCCAGATCGCCGCGGGCAAGGCCGCCGTCACCTTCGACGGCGCCTGGATGATCTCCACGTACGACGGCTTCAAGGGCATGGACATCGGCTCGGCCGTCACCCCGGCCGGCCCGACCGGCAGGCGCGCCACCATGATGAACGGCCTCGCCGACTCCATCACCAAGGCCTCCGAGAACAAGGCGGGCGCCCGGAAGTGGGTGGCGTATCTGGCCTCCGACCGGTGCCAGAGCGTGGTGGGCCGGTACGGGGTCGTCTTCCCCGCCACACCGGCCGGCACCGAGGCCGCCGTCGCCGCGTACGAGAAGAAGGGCATCGACGTCTCGGCCTTCACCGAACCCGTGGCCGACACCGAGGACTTCCGGACCTTCTCCTACCCGATCACCAACTACGCGGCGGACGTCACGGCCCTCATGCAGCCCGCGATGGAGGACATCTACGGCAACGGCGCGCCGGTGAGCGGCCTCGACAAGACCAACGACCAGATCAATCTCGTTCTCGACCAGTGATTCCACCAGTGAAGGACACCTCCTCCATGACGTTCTCCCTCGGCATCGTCGGCGCCGGCCAGTTCTCCGGCCAGTTCGCCACGCTGTTCCAGGCCCACCCCGGCGTCGGCGACGTGTACGTCACCGATCTGCTGCCCGAGCGGGCCGAGGAACTCGTGGCCGCGCAGGGCCTGGCCGGCACCTTCCCCTCGTACGAGGCGATGCTGGAGTCGCCGGCGGTCGACGCGGTGGCGATCTTCACCCAGCGCTGGACCCACGGGCCGCTGGTGCTCCAGGGCCTGAGCGCCGGCAAGCACGTGTACTCGGCGGTGCCGATGGCGATCAGCACGGAGGAGATCGCGGCGATCATCGACACGGTCCGGGCGACCGGGCTGACGTACATGATGGGTGAGACCAGCCAGTACAACCCGGCGACCGTGCACGCCCGGAACCAGATAGCCGAGGGGGCCTTCGGGCGGATCTTCTACGCCGAGGGCGACTACGTCCACGACATGGATCTGGGGTTCTACGAGGCGTACCAGTACAGCGGCGGCGAGCAGTGGAAGCGGACCGCCAGCTATCCCCCGCTGCTGTACCCGACGCACTCCGTGGGCGGGGTGCTGGGCGCCTGGCAGACGCACGCGGTGAGTGTGTCGGCGATCGGGGTGGTGGACGAGCGCGGGGACGGGGTGTTCGACCGGGAGGTCAGCCAGTTCGGCAACGACTTCTCCAACGCGAGCGCGCTCTTCGAGGTCGCGGGCGGCGGGTCGTTCCGGACGAACGAGTTCCGGCGGGTCGGCTACCCCTCGCAGATCCGGGAGTCGCGTTTCCGGTTCTTCGGCACGGACGCCAGCATGGAGCAGCTCGCCACGGTGGCGTTCTGGCAGGACAAGAAGGGGGTGAAGGACATCAGCGAACTCCTCGAGCCGAAGCAGACCCTGTCGCCCGACGACCCCTCGCTCCAGCACATCGCGCCGGATCTGCGGGCCGCCTTCACCTCCGGGTCCGCGCCGGTGCACGACCGGTCGCGGCTGCCGCGCGAGTTCGACGAGCTGCACAACGGGCACGAGGGCAGCCACCACTTCCTGGTGGACGACTTCGTGACCGCGGTCAACACCCGGACGCTGCCGTCGGTGAACGCCTGGGTGGCGGCCCGGTACACCCTGCCGGGCATCGTCGCGCACGACTCCGCGCGGCAGGGTGGGGTGCGGCTGGAGATCCCGGACTTCGGGGACGCGCCGCGGTAGCGGGGCGGCGCGTGCGGGCCGGGTACCCGCTCAGGTGCCCGGCTTGCGGCCGTACACGTAGACGTCGTCGCCCTTCTTCAGCAGCGACCAGTACTTCTTGGCGTCGGTCTTGGTCATGTTGACGCAGCCGTGGGAGCCGGGCGGGTTCCACATGCTGACGCCGACGGAGTGGAAGGCCTGGCCGCCGTCGAAGAACTGGCTGTAGGGCATGGGCACGTGGTAGATGGACGACACGTGGTCGATGTTCCGCCAGTAGATCTTCGTCAGGCCGGTGCGGGTCTCGTAGCCGTTGCGGCCGGTGCGGACGGGCACGGGCCCGTAGACGAGCTTCTTGCCGTCCTGGATCCAGCTCAGCTGGAGCGTGAGGTCGACGCAGGCGATACGGCCCTTGTTCACCGGGCACTTGCCCGCCTTGTCGGGGTTCTTGCCGACTGCCTTCTGCTTCAGCATGAGATCCATCACGCCCCAGGTGACGGACCCCGCGTAGCCGATGTTCGGTGTGATGCCGTGTTTGGTCTGGAAGGCCTTGACCGCCTTGCAGTCGGCGGTGGACTGCTTCCCGTCGACCGGCCGGCCGAGGAACTTCTCCACCTGCTTCTGGTACGGCCCGGTCGTCGCCGTGCAACTCGCCGCCCGCGCGGGCGCGGCGGCGCCCAGCGTCAGTGCGAGCGGTGTCAGCAGACCGGTGATCGTGAGTGCGACGGCGCCTCTTCTACCTATGTCCCCCATGGCGGGCCTTTCCCTTTCGCGCGCTTTGCTGCTTCTGGCGTGGTAGACAGCCGACGAGGGCCGGCGGTTGTGGGGCGGGGCACGTCGAGACGAAACAGTTACACGGCCGGTAATTCAGATATAGAGTTCTCCGCATGAGCAACAGCGATTCCATATCTCGCGTGGCCTTGAAGAAAATCACCCCAGATGTGTCCGGCGCGATGGGCTCCCTGCACGCCGCCGCCGTTTCCGCGGCGCGGGACGCGAAAGTCGAGCCGGAGATCCTCGAACTGATCAGAATTCGCGCCTCGCAGATCAACGGCTGCGCGTTCTGCCTGGACATGCACACCAAGGACGCCCGCGCGCAGGACGAGACCGAGCAGCGGATCTACGCGCTCAGCGCCTGGCGGGAAACACCCTTCTTCACCGCCCGCGAGCGGGCCGCCCTGGCGTTGACCGAGGCCGTGACCTTGGTACACGAAGGTCAGGTGCCCGACGAAGTCTACTCGGCGGCCGCGGAGGTCTTCGACGAGGAGCAGGTCGCGGCACTGATCTGGGCGGCCACCGTGATCAACGCGTACAACCGGATCGCGATCGCGACACGGATGGCGCCGGGGGCTTATCAGCCCGCCAAGAAGTAACCGCGAAACCCGCGGGAAAAGCTCCCCGAATTCATTTCAGAACGACTTTCAGCGCCGGGCCGATTTCCTTTCGGCCCGGCGCTTCTCCGCGCCCTCGCAGCTTTCTTGTCATCTGTCGTCTCAGTGGTCCGGCAGTGGCTCCATGAGGTCGTCGAGCCATTGCCGCCATTCCGGCGCGTGGACGGCCGGGCCCGGGGTCATGGGCCGGCCGGTCCAGGCGGCGACGGGGCGGATGCCGTGGAGGGCGTTGACGAGCCACACCTCGCGGCCGTCCAGCTCGGCCAGGGAGCGCTCTCGGTGGGCGATCCGGACGCCGGTGCGGGCGGCCCGCTCCTGGAGGAGTGCCATGGTGACTCCGGCGAGCAGGGGCAGCCGGGGCGGCGGCAGGCAGAGGGTGTCGTCCTCCCACCAGAGGATGCTGGAGTTGGCGGCCTCCAGCACCAGCCCGGAGGGCGCGATCAGTACGGCCTCGTCGGCGTCCGCGCCGGAGGCCCGCTTGCGCACCCGGGCCAGGGCGTCCAGGTCCGGCCCCTTGCGGCGGGGCACGGTGCGCGGGTCGGGCTGGCCGGCCGCCCACACCCGCACCTCGGCGGTGAGCGGCGGGGCGTGTCGCAGCAGCAGCCTCAACTCCAGTGATCCGGCGGCGAGTTCGACGCGGGGGAACCACTCCCCCGTGCGCGGCAGGGCCGCGGTCATGGTCTGCCAGAAGTCGACGACCTGCCCCAGTGGCGGTGCGCCGCATTCGCCGCAGGACCGCAGGAACCGTTCGCGGTGCCGGTCGAAGCCGCGCACCCGTCCGTCGCGCAGCAGCCATGAGTCCGCGACGAGGAGGCGTCCGCCCGGTGCCGGGCCGGGGACGAGTCCATGGTCGGGTGACCAGGTCAGCGTGGCTTCCGCGATGGCGGGTTGTGTCACTCGGTGCTCCTGTCGGTCTTCCACTTCAGTACTTGCGGCCCGCGGCGGCCGGGGAGCCGTGCCGGGGTCCGTAGGGAGCGTGCTCCAGCCAGGCTCCGCACCTGGGCACCACGGGGGCGAGGGCCGCCGCCGCCCGCTGCTTGACGCGCACGATACGGCGCCGGGGCCGCAGGTGGTCGAGGGCGGTACCGGCGGCGGCGCTGTTGAACAGTCCCGCCTGGCGGCGGAGTGCGGCGAAGGAGGCGACCGCTTCGGGGGTGCCGTCGGCGATCGCCCGGGCCGCGGCGGCCGCGTCCGTGATGCCGCTGTTCATGCCGCGCGCGCCGAACGGCGGGAAGAGATGCGCCGCCTCGCCGGCCAGCAGGACCCGGTGGTGCGGGTCGGTGAAGGAAGCGGCGACCTTGCGCAGGAAGCGGTACGTGGACACCCACAGGATCCGCTCGCCGTACCCGTCGCCGACGACCTCCGGCAGCCAGCGCCGTACGGCCTCCTCGGTGCCGTACTCCTCCGCCGCGTCGTCGTCGCGGCACTGGAGGTCGAGTTGGAAGCCGCCGGTGAAGGGCACCCGCATCACGCGGCGGCCGCCGAGTGCCGGGTGCTCGTAGTGGAAGACCCGTTCCAGGGGCAGTTCGGCCCCGGGGATGTCGGCGATGTCCGCGACGACGTGGAAGCCTTCGCCGTGGGTGCCCTCCAGGGGGATGCCCAGGGCGCGTCGCAGGGCCGAGCGGGCGCCGTCGGCGGCGATGGCGTGGGTGCCCGTCCAGGTGCGGCCGTCCCCGCCGGTGAGGGTCACGCCGTCCGGGTCGGTCCGCACGTCCGTGATCCGCGCGTCCCATGCGAACTCCACCCCGGCGTCCTGGCAGGCGGCGAGCAGGAAGCGCTCGGTGTCGACCTGGCGGAGGCTGGTGAAGGGCGGGGTGCCGGTGGGCGGCGGGAAGGTACGGGCGTAGACCTCGCGGCCTCGGCAGAGCGTGCGTCTGGTGTGCCAGGTCCGGCCGTACGCGGCGATCTCGACCGCGAGCCCCGGGCGCATTCCCTCCAGCAGTTCCAGGGTCTCGCGGTGGACGAACAGGGCGCGGCTGCCGGGGCGTTCGCGGCCCTCGGGGTCGGCTTCGAGCAGGGTGACGGGGAGGTCATGGGCGCGCAGGGCGAGGGCGGCGGAGAGGCCCACGGGGCCGGCGCCCACGACGAGGACGGGGGTGGTCATGCGCGGGTGCTCTCGGTGAGCATGCGGGTGATCTCGACGCGCTTGACCTTCCAGGTGGAGGTCATCGGCAGCTCCTCGAACCGCCACTGCCGGGGTTCGGCCATGGTGGGCAGGTCGGCGGTGGCCTCGTGCCAGCGCCGCAGGTCCAGGGGCCGTTCGCCGCGTACGCACACCACCGGTACGGGTTCGCGGTCGGCTCCGGGGACGATGACGACCTCGCGCAGTTCCTCCAGGCGGGACATCAGGGTGTCCTCGACCTCCAGGTTGCTGTGCATGGAGTCGATCTGGTCGATCTCGCGGTCGATGAGGTAGAGGGCGCCCCAGCGGCTCTGGTAGCCCATGTCGCCCATCTGCCACCAGCCGCTGTCGAGTTGGCGCAGATAGCGCTCGCGGGCGCCGAGACAGGTGAGGATGCGGCCCCGGGTGCGGGCCTCGATCCGGCCGGCGGTGCCGGCACCGACCCGCCGCCCTGCGTCGTCGGCGACGCGGACGCGGGTGAAGCCGGGGATGCCGATACCGACCCGGCGGCCGTCGGCGCGGGCCGCGCTGCGGCGGGTGAACCACTGGAAGGCGACCGGGCCCGTCTCGCTCTGCCCGTACAGCTGGATGAGCCACGGCGAGCGCCGCTTCGACGCGTCGAGCAGCCGCTGCACGGTGCGCGGGTGGATGGCGTCGAAGGTGGAGCCGTACGAGCGGACGCGGGACAGCGGTGCGCCGGGCGCGTCGGCCAGCTCCTCCCACAGGGCGAAGGTGTTGGGGTGGGTCTCGACGATGCCGGGACGGTGGCGGGCCAGGAGCGGGCCCACGTTCGCCGGTTCCGGGTCGGTGATCAGGACCAGCGGGCTGCCGAAGTGCAGCAGGACGCCGAGCAGGTGGTAGAAGCGCGAGTGCACGAACGACATGTGCAGGGCGGCGGTCTCACCGCGGGTGGGCCAGCCCATGGCCTTCTGCGGGACGAGCCGGTTCCACATGGTGTTCGGGCAGTGCACGGCCAGCTTGGGCAGGCCGGTGGTGCCGGAGCTGTGGGTGATGAGGGAGGGGTCGCGGGGGTGGAGGCGGACCGCGGCGGGGGTCGGTGCGCCCGCGTACTTCTGCAGCGGTTCGGCTCCGGGGGCGTCGTCGACGGAGAGGGTGCGCCGGACAAGGCCGGTGAGTCCGACGTCCTGGAGGGGGCCTTCGAGCTTGGCCCGGTCGGTGATCAGCCAGGGCTTGTGGAGGCGTTCGAGGAGCTGCCCGACGACCGGGCCCGCGAGGCCGGGCGACAGCAGCACGGGGACGGCGCCGATGCGGGAGAGCGCGCAGGTCAGCAGCACGATGTCGACGTTGTCGGTCTTGTGGACGACCACTTCCTCGGAGGGGCGGACGCCCGCTTCCCAGAGGCGGCCGGAGACTTCGTCGACCACGTCGGCGAGGGTGGTGTAGGCGAGGTCGGTCCCGAGGTCGGGGTTGACGTCGAGGGGCCGGTCCAGGGTGACGAACACGTGCCCGTGGCGGTCGGCGGCCTCTCTGAGCATCGAGCCCAGGTAGAAGCCGCGTCCGGTGAGTGCGGGCTGCCGATCGGCCTGAAGCTTCTCTCGCATGGGACCGAACCTTTCTGCGGGGGTGGCGGTGTCGGCCACGGCTCACCATGCTCCTTGGCGGACGAGGTGTCGGCGGAGCTTGCCGGTCGCGGTGCGGGGCAGCGTGGGCACGAAGCTCACACTGCGGGGGACCTTGAAGGCGGCGAGGGTGTCGCGGGCCATGCGGATCAGTTCGGCCTCCAGGCCCACCGCGATGGGCGGCACCGGGACGACGAAGGCCCGTAGCCTGCTGGCGCCGCGCTCGTCGGTGACGGCGGCGACCGCGACGTCCCGGACCCCGGGGTGGGTGCGCAGCAGGGCCTCCACCTCAAGGGCGGAGACGGTGATGCCGCCGACCATCTCCATGTCGTCGGCCCGGCCCAGATGCCGGTAGGTGCCGTCCGGTTCGCGGCGGGCCCGGTCCCGGGTGCCCAGCCAGCCGCCGACGAGGGCGCGCTCGGTCTCCTCGGGCCGGTTGAGGTAACCGGGGGTGACCGTCGGGCCGCGCACCCAGAGTTCGCCCGTCTCGCCGTCCGGCACCGGGGTGCCCGCGCGGTCGCGGAGTTCGACCTCGAAGCCGGGTACGGGGCGGCCGACCGTGCCGGGGTGGTTGTGGTCGAAGCCGTTGGCGCAGAAGGCGTGTCCGGCCTCGGTCGAGCCGATCTGTTCGAGGACGGGGGCGCCGAGCAGTTCGGTCACCTGCTTGCCGAGCCCGGCAGGCATGCCCTCGCCCGCCGACACCGCCGCCCGCACGGAGGCAAAGCAGTCCGCGTGCCCGTTGCCCCGGTCGGCGACCAGCGCGGCGTACGCCGACGGCACCGAGTACAGGAGGGTGACCCGGTGACGGGCGACGAGTTCGTCGACGGCGGCCGGGGTGGGGCGACGGTCGGCGAGGACGGCGGCGGAGCCGGAGAAGAGCGGGAAGACGAGGGCGTTGCCGAAGCCGTAGGCGAAGTACAGCCGGGAGACGGACAGGGTCACGTCGTCCGGGGTGATGCGGAGGAGCCTTCGGCCTATCAGGTCGTGGTAGGTCTTCGGGTCGCCGTGGACGTGTACGACGCCCTTGGGGTGGCCTGTGGTGCCGGAGGTGTACTGGATGTAGAGGGGGCTGTGGGCGTCTACCGGGTGGGCGTGCGTGGTGGGTGTGGCTGTGGTGCTCAGAGCGATCAGTTGGTCGGCGCCCAGGCGCTCCGCTCGGAGGGCTGTGGAGACGGCGCGGGTCGGTTGTGGCTGGTCGCGCAGTTCCCCGCGCCCCTTTTGGGGCGCGGTGTTGCGGGCCGGGGTGTAGTTGTCCAGGCCTGGTCCTGTGACCCAGAGGACCGCCTCCGTGTCCTCCGCCATGAACTGGAGTTCCGGTGGGGTCAGTTCGGGGTTGGCCAGGACCGCGACCGCGCCCAGGCGGGCGAGGGCGAGGAAGGTGGTGACCCAGGTGACGGAGTCCGGCAGGGCGAGCAGGACTCGGTCGCCGGGGCGGACTCCGTAGTCGGTGAGGACGGTGGCGGCGCGGGCCGCGAGGTCGTGGATCTCGCCGTGGGAGTAGGCGCGGTGGCCCTGGTGGAAGGCCGGGCGGCCGGTCCAGCCGCGCCGCTCGGCGAGGGCCGCCAGGTGGGCCGCGAGGTTGCCGGGGGCGGGCGCGTCGGCCCGGCGACGGGTGGGCTGCGCGGTCGTGGTCGTCGTCATCGGGTCGGCTCCTCGGTGACGGCCGGTGCCGAGGCGTGGTCCCGGTGGGCCCGCATCAGTGCCGCGGTCTTCAGCAGCATCTCGTCGTACTCGGCGGCCGGGTCGGAGTCGAGGACGATCGCGCCGCCCGCGCCCAGGTGCATACGGCCGTTCTGGAACACGGCGGTGCGGATCACGATGTCGAGGTCGGCGCCGCCGCTGCACCCGAGGTAGCCGAGCGCCCCGGAGTACACGCCCCGCGCCTCGGTCTCCAGCGAGTCGATGATCTCCATCGTGCGCAGCTTGGGCGCCCCGGTCATCGATCCGCCGGGGAAGCAGGCCCGGACGCAGTCCACGGCGTCGGTGCCCTCGCGGAGCTTGCCCTCCACCGTGGAGACCAACTGGTGCACGGTGGCGTACGTCTCGGTGGCCATGAGACGCGAGACCTTCACGGAGCCGGTCCGTGAGACCCGGCCCAGGTCGTTGCGGAGGAGGTCGACGATCATCAGGTTCTCGGCGCGGGTCTTGGCGTCCGCGGCCAGTTCGTCCCGCAGCAGGTCGTCCTCCTGCGGGGTGCCGCCCCGGGGCGCGGTGCCCTTGATGGGCTTGGCCTCGGCGACGCCGTCCCGGGTGATCCGCAGGAAGCGCTCGGGGGACGAGCCCGCGATGTCGAGGTCGCCGAACCTGAGGAAGGCGGCGTACGGGGCCGGGTGGATCCGCCGCAGCACCCGGTAGAAGTCGTACGGGTCGTACGGCGCGGGTAACCGGACCGCGTTGGTCAGACAGACCTCGTAGCTCGTGCCGGCTTTCAGCTCCGCCTTGCAGGCCTCGATGTCGGCGAGGTAGGTGGCGCGGTCGCGGACCAGCCAGGGTTCGGCGGCGCGCGGGTAGGGCGGTGTGGCCGACCGGAGGGGGACCGTGGCGTCCGAGCCGACGAAGGTGAGCTGGGCCAGCGCGGTGTCGAGCCAGTCGCCGGCCTCGCGGGCCGCCTGCGGGGTGTCCTCGGCCAGGCAGACCGCGTAGGTGTGGCCCTCCTCGTGGTCCACGGCGATCAGCTGGTCCGCGAACAGCCAGCAGGCGTCGGGGGTTTCCGCCGTGTGCCGGTTCGGGGAGCCGGTGTCGGCCTTGAGTTCGTAGCCGAAGTAGCCGACGTATCCGCCGGTGAAGTCGAAGGGCAGGCCCGTCGCGTCGACCTTGCGGCTCGCCAGTTGCCGCTTCAGATAGTCGAAGACGCTGGCGTGGACCCTGCGGGTGGGCCGTCCCTCCCGCTGGATCTCGCACAGGCCGGTGTCGACGTCGTAGCGGACGAACTCGGCGAGCGGACCGTTGCCGTCGCCGAAGAACGAGAACCGGGACAGGCCGGGCTCCACGCGGGAGCTGTCCAGCCAGAACGCGCGCGGCGCGTCGGCGTACATCCGGGTGAAGGCGGCCTCGGGGTCGATCGCGCCGGCGATCCGGCGGGTGTGCAGCCGGTAGGCGGGGGCGGGGGCCCGCCGGGGGCGGGGGATCTTGCCGGAGAGGGAGGTGACCGAGGTTTTCCCGGTCCGCGTGGTGCCGGCCCGTTCCGCCGTGAGGTCGCGGAAGTTGACCAGCAGCCGGTGGCCGTGGTCGGTGAGGACGGACTCGGGGTGGAACTGGACGCCCCACAGTGGCCGTTCGCGGTGGCGCAGCCCCATCAGGACGCCGTCCTCCGACCAGGCGGTGGCCTCCAGGGTGGGCGGCAGCGGCTCGCGCACGGACAACGAGTGGTAGCGGACGACGGTGAAGTTCTGCGGCAGACCCTGGAACAGGTCGCGCCCGTCGTGCCGGACCGTGGACAGGTGCCCGTGGCGCGGCCACGGGGCGGGCTCGACCTCGGCCCGTTCCCCCGCCGCGATTCCCTGATGGCCCAGGCAGACGCCGAGCAGGGGGATCGTGGCCTCGGCGATCACTCTGGCGGCGATACCGAAGTCACGCGGCTCCGAGGGGTGGCCGGGGCCCGGCGACACCACCACGTTGTCGAATTCCCGCAGATCAGGAATGGCGTCGGCCGTGGCGTCATTGAGCAGCACCACCGGCTCCTCGCCATTGACCTCGGCGATCAGCTGGAACAGGTTGTACGTGTACGAGTCATAATTGTCGATGAGCAGGGTCTTCAACCAGCCCACCCCCCTCTGATCGTTCTCGAACCTATGCGGTCCGTCGTTTGTGCCGACCGCGCAACGCCTGCAGCGGCGGGTACAGCCATTTCTTCAGAAATCGCTGGAGTCTCGGCATGAGAATCCAGGTGACGATGGCCGTTACGCACAGACACAGCAAAAGTGTACGGAAAAGCGGATTCAGGTCGTTGAGATAGGGAAGTATCACCAGGTTGAATAAGAGCACGGGGGGAAAGACCGCGCTCATATTCACCAACCAAAGTTTCCATTTCGGAGGCGGGCGCGGGGCGGCCGGCGCGGGATCCCGGGAGATCTGGGCGTCGAACCAGGCCTTGGAGTCCTCGACGCTACGGCGACCGGTCTCCCGGGCCAGCCCTTCGGCGCGGGCCGAGACTTGCGCCCGGGCCAGGGACGTCTCCCAGGTCTGGACCGAATCGTCGCTGTCGAAGCGGTAGACGACATGCCACTCAGCCTCTCCGTCGACGAGTACGCCCCCCAGGAAACCCGGCTGCTGCGCGGTCGCACGCAGCGCGGCCCACCCCCACGAGTGGAAGTCGGCCTCGCGCCCCGGCACCACGTGATACGCGACGGTGACGGTAACGGGATTCCTGCTCACGCCGTCGAGTACGCAAAGGAGCCGCGCCCCGTTCAAATATTCACGAAATTTTTCGCGGTGTCCGGATCGTGCACCTATGGCGACCTTCATCCGCCTCGGCTCCTTCTGTCGAGAGATACGTCCGGGTAACTTCCGGCAATTCCTTGAAGCGCTTGCCGGGAGAAGTGGAACGGGCGCACCATCGCCAACAGGACCCGCCGGACTCCGCGCGAAAGTGCAAGAAAGAAAGGAGAGTCATGTCCAGGTACGACTGGGATATGAACCACGAGGGAATCGACCGGGCGCGCACCGCTATCGAGCCCGTCCGTAAAGAAGTCACCGCACACCCGATCTACCAGCGCGTCAACAGTCGCGCGGACATGGCGGTGTTCATGGGGCACCACGTTTTCGCGGTGTGGGATTTCATGTCGCTCCTCAAGTCCCTCCAGCGCGACCTCACCTGTGTGGACGTCCCCTGGGTGCCGCGTGGCTCGGAGGTGAGCCGGCGGCTCATCAACGACATCGTGCTGGTCGAGGAGAGCGACGAACTGAACGGCGGGTTCACCAGTCACTTCGAGCTGTACCGGTCGGGCATGGGCGAGGCCGGGGCGGACACCTCCCGTCTCGACACGTTCCTCGGCCTCATCGGGGAGGGCCACGAGGTGCCCGCGGCGCTCCGGGTCGCCCAAGTGCCCGGTCCCGCCGCGGAGTTCGTCCGTACCACCTTCGAGATCATCGGGGAGCGGCCGCTGCACTGCCGGGCCGCCGCCTTCGCGTTCTCCCGGGAGGACCTGATCCCGGACATGTTCGACCAGGTGATCAAGAAGGAGGGCACGGAGCGGTTCCCGCTGTTCTGCGACTACCTCGCGCGGCACATCGAGGTGGACGGGGAGGAACACACGCCGATGGCCATGGCCATGGTCGCGGATCTGTGCGGGGGCGAGGATTCCCGGTGGCAGGAGGCCGTGGAGACGGCGACGCTCGCGCTGGAGGCGCGGTCCCGGTTCTGGGACGGGATCGTCGAGGCGATGGGGTAGCGCGCGGCTGCGTTGCGGGGGTTGACATTTGGGCGGTTGCTCGACCGCGGGTCGTATAGGGCTGGTCGCGCAGTTCCCCGCGCCCCTGACGGGGCACCGCAGTGACCCACGGCCCGCTCGGCCGCCGCCAAGTCCACATCGGTGACCAGCACTTGGGCCCCTTCACCGGCCGGCCGCCGGGCGGTCGCCGCGCCGACCCCGCGCGCGGCCCCCCTGATGAGAACCCCGTACCCCTCGAAGCCACCCGTCGCATGCATACGGCAGAACGTGCTGCCCGCGCGATCTAGGTGACAGTGGCCACGCGATCGAGGGGACGGTGCCCACGCGGCCGAGGGGACAGTGGCCACGCGATCATCGACACGGCCACCGCGTGATCTTGGTTGGCGTATCTTGTGTGCTCATGTCAGCCTTCATCCAGCAACTCCCGGCGCTGATAGGCGTGGTCATCGGCGCGCTCGGCTCGTATCTGGTCGTCATGCGGGGCGAACAGGTCCGGTTCCGGCAGGAGCGGGCCGCCCGTTGGGAGGAGCGGCGGCTCACGGTCTACGCCGACTGGGCGCGGGCGCTGAAGCGGTCCGTCACCCTGACCTACCGGGTCGCCTCCCACCTCGGCAACGACCCGCATCCCCACCCGCTGTCGCCGGAGGAGGCCGCGCCCCTCATGGCGGAGGCGACGGTCGCCCGGGACCCCTCCGGTGAGGCGCTCCTGCTGCTCGGCAGCCCCGAGGTGGTGGAGAAGGCCCGGGCGTGGGTCGTCACCGTGATGGAGATGGAGGAGTTCCTGCGCGCCGAGACCCGTGATCCGGCTGCCTGGCAGGCCCTGCTGGAGCGGCAGCGCGTCGGCCGGGACCGCTACTACACGGCGGTACGGGAGGATCTGGCACTTCCGCCCGGCCACTCGGCGCGCTGGCAGCTCGCGGCGACCCCCACGCCGACCCCGGCTCCGCCATCGGCCCCGACTCCGCCGTCCACGCCGGGGAGTCGTACCTGAGCCACGGCTCAGCGGTACCCCGTCGTGTCCGCCGGCTTGCCCGCGTCCTGGACCTCGACGAGGTAGCGCCAGGCGTCCGGCCGGCTGCCGTCGAGGTCGGTGAAGCCGTAGGTGCGGGCGAGGGAGCCGCTGGAGAGGGAGTCTCCGTTGAAGCGGGCGACCTCGGGGTCGGCGGCGAGGGCGGCGACGGCCCGGCCGACATAGCGGGGGGTCTCGGAGATGGCGAAGTGGGGGACCCGGTCGAGGGCGTCGCGCCAGTTGTCCTCGGTGACACCGAAGTTGTCGAGCATCATCTCCGAGCGGAGCCAGCCCGGGGTGAGGGCGACGGCGGTGGCGCCGCGCGGGCCGAGTTCGTGGCTGAGGGAGAACGCCATGCGCAGGACGGACGCCTTGGCGAGGTCGTAGAAGAAGGAGTTCCGGTAGTTGGCCCCGTTGTACTCGGCGGTGCCGTCGGTCATCTCCACCACCAGGCCGCCGGGGTGGCGCAGCAGCAGGGGCAGCGCGTGGTGGCTGGTGATCGCGTGGGTCTCGACGGCGAGCCTCAGGAGCTTCAGACCGTTGTCGAGGTCGTGTTCCCAGACCGGGGTGTCCCATTCGAAGAGCTTCTCACCGCCCCAGACATCGTTCACCAGCACGTCGAGGCGGCCCCGCTCCTCGGAGATCCGGTCCACCAGCGCCCGTACCCGCGCCGGTTCGAGGTGGTCGGTGGGTACGGCGATGCCGTGGCCGCCCGCCTCGGTGACCAGGTCGGCGGTGTCCTCCAGGGTTTCCGGCCGGTCGTACTCCGACCGTCGCTCACGTGTGGAGCGCCCGGTCACATACACCGTCGCCCCTGCCGCCCCCAGCTCCACGGCGGTGCCGCGTCCCGCTCCGCGCGAGGCTCCGGCGACGAGGGCGACCTTGCCTTCCAGCGACTTCGCCATGTCCGAGTCCATGTCCGACCTCCTGTGCGTACGGCTGTCACCTTGGCGGACGCGGGGTGTCTACCCGCGCCTTCGACACGAGGGTGTCGCGGAAGCCGGACATCTTCTGTCGGGTTTTCCCGGCCGGGCGCCGCCCAAGAGCTCGACCGCTCGGGCGGCAGGGCGACCGCGGGTTCGTCGGTGGCTGGTCGCGCAGTTCCCCGCGCCCCTGCCGGGGCGCGGGATCCGTGCTCAGTGGCCGCGCGCGATCCACTCCTCCAGATGCGGCGCCTCGGCCCCGATGGTGGAGCTGTCGCCGTGGCCGGTGCGGACGACCGTGTCGGGCGGGAGGGCGAGGAGCCGGTCGCGGATGGAGTCGATGATCGTCGGGAAGTGGGAGTAGGAGCGGCCGGTGGCGCCCGGGCCGCCGGCGAAGAGGGTGTCGCCGGTGAAGACGGTGCCGAGGCCCGGGTCGTACAGGCAGACGGCGCCCGGCGCGTGGCCGGGGGTGTGCAGGACGGTCAGGTCGGCGCCGGCGGCCCCGATGACCTGGCCGTCGGCCAGCCAGTGGTCGGGCAGCCGGTCCGGGTGGGTCTGCTTCCAGAGCGGCAGGTCGTCCGGGTGGAGCCAGATCTCGGCGCCGGTGCGCTCGGCGAGGGCGGGCGCGGCGTCGATGTGGTCGTTGTGGGCGTGGGTGCAGATGATGGCCGACAGCCTGCGGGCGCCCACAGCCTCGGCGATGGCGTCGGCGTCGTGGGCGGCGTCGATGACGATCACCTCGTGGTCGTCGCCGACGATCCACACGTTGTTGTCGACGTCCCAGGTGCCGCCGTCCAGGGAGAACGTCCCCGAGGTGACGAGATGCTCGATACGGGCGCCGGCCATCAGAGGACCACCACCGAGCGCAGGACGTCACCGCCGTGCATCCGCTCGAAGGCCTTCTCGACGTCGCCGAGGGCGATGGTCTCGGTGACGAACGCGTCCAGGTCCAGGCAGCCCTGGAGGTGGAGGTCGATCAGCATGGGGAAGTCGCGGGAGGGCAGACAGTCGCCGTACCAGGAGGACTTGAGGGCCCCGCCGCGGCCGAAGACGTCCAGCAGCGGCAGCTCCAGCTTCATCTCAGGGGTCGGGACGCCGACGAGGACGACCGTGCCGGCGAGGTCGCGGGCGTAGAAGGCCTGCTTGTACGTCTCCGGGCGGCCGACCGCCTCGATGACGACATCGGCGCCGAAACCGCCGGTCAGCTCGCGGATCGCCTCGACCGCGTCGGTGTCCTTGGAGTTGACGGTGTGGGTGGCGCCGATGTTCTTGGCGGTGGCCAGCTTCCGGTCGTCGATGTCCACGGCGATGATCTTCGCCGCGCCGGCCAGCCGGGACCCGGCGATGGCCGCGTCACCGACGCCGCCGCAGCCGATGACGGCGACGGTGTCGCCCCGGCCGACATTGCCGGTGTTGATGGCGGCGCCGATGCCGGCCATCACACCGCAGCCCAGCAGTCCGGCGACCGCGGGGGCGGCGGCCGGGTCGACCTTGGTGCACTGCCCGGCGGCGACGAGCGTCTTGTCCGCGAAGGCTCCGATGCCGAGCGCGGGCGACAGCTCCTGGCCGGTGGAGGCGAGGGTCATCTTCTGGGTGGCGTTGTGGGTGTTGAAGCAGTACCAGGGGCGCCCGCGTCGACAGGCCCGGCAATTGCCGCACACCGCACGCCAGTTGAGGATGACGAAGTCGCCGGGTGCCACGTCCGTGACGCCCTCGCCGACCGACTCCACGACACCGGCCGCCTCGTGGCCGAGCAGGAAGGGGAAGTCGTCGTTGATGCCGCCCTGCTTGTAGTGCAGGTCGGTGTGGCACACGCCGCACGCCTGCACCTTCACCACGGCCTCCCCCGGCCCCGGATCCGGTACGACGATCGTCTCGATCCGCACCGGTTCGTTCTTGCCCGGTGCGATCACGCCGCGTACTTCCTGCGCCATGGTGAACCTTTCCGTCGATCCGAGATGGCGGTCGCCCGCCCGTGGTCACCCTACGGACCGACCAGCGGGTAGGCGCTCCGGCGGGTGCCGAACCGTGGCCGAAAGATCACCCGTGACGACCCCGAAAATACCCCCAGGGGTATCTCTGCTACCGTTCCCACATACCCCCGGGGGTAATTTTTCGGGGCGACCGACTCATCGAACGAGGAGAGGAGCGCTGCCGTGTACTTCGTCGACACCATCGAGGTGCCGGGACTCGGCAACCGCAGCTATCTGGCGGGCGGTCCACGCGGCGCCGTGGCGGTCGATCCGCCGCGCGACATCGACCGGGTGATCGCGGCCGCCGCCCGGCGGGACGTGCGGATCGCGTACGTCGTCGAGACGCACGTCCACAACGACTACGTCACCGGCGGCCTGGAGCTCGCCCGGCTGACCGGCGCCGCCTACCTGGTGCCGGCCGGGGCACGGGTCGCCTACGAGCGGGTTCCGGTGCACAACGGCGACCAGGTGGGAATCGACGCGGATCTGACGCTGCGCGCGGTGGCCACGCCCGGGCACACCCCGCACCACACCGCGTACGTCCTGGACGAGGCCGGTGTCGCGGTGGCCGCGTTCACCGGCGGCTCCCTGCTGATCGGCACGGTCGGCCGCCCGGATCTCGTCGAGCCCCGGCTCACGGACGAGCTGGCCCGCGCGCAGCACGCCTCGGCGCACCGGCTGGCCGAGGGGCTGCCCGAGGGCACGGCGGTCCTGCCCACGCACGGCTTCGGCAGTTTCTGTTCGGCCGGGCGATCGGCGGGCGACAGTACGACCATCGGGCACGAGCGCGCGACCAACGAGGCCCTGGTCAAGGACGTGGACACGTTCGTCGCGGAGCTGCTGGCGGGCCTCGACGACGTACCGGCCTACTACGCGCACATGGGTCCCGCCAACGCGGCGGGGCCCGCCCCGGTGGATCTCACGCCGCCCGCGCCGGCCGGTGCCGAGGAGATCGCCGCGCGGCTGGCGGCCGGCGAGTGGGTCGTGGATCTGCGCAACCGGGTCGCGTTCGCCGAGGGGCATGTCGCCGGGGCGGTGAACTTCGAGGCGGAGGGGCAGCTCGCCACGTATCTGGCCTGGCTGTTGCCGTGGGGCAAGCCGGTGACGCTGCTCGCCGAGTCCCCTGAGCAACTCGCCCATGCTCAGCGGGAGTTGGTGCGGGTCGGCATCGACCGTCCCGCCGCCGCCGGGACCGGGTCGCCCGTCGACTGGCTGCGCGCGGGTGAGCGGCCGCGTTCCTTCCCGCGCGGTACGTTCGCCGGTCTGGCGAAGGTCCGTGAGGGCGACGGGATCGTGGTACTCGACGTCCGGCGCGAGTCCGAGCGGGTCGCCTCCGGCCATATCGCGGGGTCGGCGCACATACCCGTGCACCAGCTGCGCGACCGGCTCGGCGAACTGCCCGACGGCACGGTGTGGGTGCACTGCGCAGGCGGCATGCGGGCCGGCATCGCCGCCTCGCTCCTCGACGCGGCCGGCCGGGACGTGGTGGCCGTGGACGACGGCTTCGGCGCGGCGGCCGAGGCCGGGTTGCCCATGGCCCACACCGCCCCGGCACGCGCCACGGCCCTCGCGTCGACCGGTGGCCCAGCGGCATGAGCGATCTCGTTCTCGCCCTGTTCGCCGGGGGCGTGATCGGGCTCTCGCTCGGGGCGCTGGGCGGGGGCGGAAGCGTACTCGCCGTGCCCGCGCTGATCTATCTGCTCGGCTTCGGCCCGGCCGCCGCGGCCACCGCGAGCCTGGTGATCGTCACGCTCACCTCGGCGACCGCGCTGGCCGCGCACCTGAGGGCGGGCACGGTCCGCCGACGCGGCGGGGCCCTGTTCGCGGCGGCCGGTCTGGTGCCCGCGGCAGTGGGCGGCGCACTGTCGGCGAGGCTGCCGCCCACGCTCCTGACCGGGACGTTCGCCCTGGTCGCGGGCCTGGCCGCGCACCGGATGCTGCGCCCCTCGGACACTCGGCGGGAGGCGTCGACCGTACGGCCGAGCCGGGTCGCCCTGTCCGGCGCGGGGCTCGGCGCGGTCACCGGGGTCCTCGGCGTGGGCGGCGGCTTCCTCGCCGTACCGGCCCTGGTGAACGTGGTGGGCCTGCGGATGCGCGACGCCGTCGGCACCAGCCTCCTCGTCATCACCGTCAACTCGATGGCCGCGCTCGCGGCCCGGACGGGGGCCGCCGAGCAGCTCGACTGGGCGGTCGTCGCACCCTTCGCCGGGGCCGCGATCCTCGGCGCCTGGGACGGCAGACGGCTGGCGGCCAAGGTCTCCGGGGACACCCTCCGCCGGATCTTCGCCTGGATGCTGCTGGCGGTGGCCGCGTTCGTGCTGATCGACGCGATCGTGTGAGGTGTCGACAAGACCGTGTGAAGCGTCGACACGACGGTGTGAACCGTCGACGCCATCGCGAGAAGCACGGGCGGCGCACCCGATACGTCACGCCAGCGACAGGAACAGCTTCTCCAGTCGCGCTCGCATCTGCTCCTTCGTCTCCCCGTCGCGCCGGCCCTTCTCCGTATCGGTGAGGCACTGCTGCAGCCCGGTGGCGATGATCGCGAAGCCCGCCCGGTCCAGGGCGCGGGAGGCCGCGGCGAGCTGGGTGACGACGTCCTCGCAGTCGCGCCCCTCCTCGATCATCTTGACGACCCCGGAGATCTGCCCCTGGGCCCTACGCAGCCGGTTCAGCACCGACTTGAGCTCATCGCCTTCGAACTGCAGCTCCACGACCACACACTCCTCTATATACCCGTGGGGGTATTTTAACGCCCCCCGCAGGAAAGGATCGCAGCACAGCATGTCCACTCCTCTCACACCCCGCCCCGTCACCATCGACCAGGCCCGCGCGCGGCTGTCCGAACTGACCGTCGTCGATGTCCGTACGCCCGGCGAGTACGCCTCCGGGCATCTGCCCGGCGCCCTGAACGTCCCCCTCGACCAGCTGGAGCGCGCCCTGCCCGCACTGAAGGAGTCCACCGCCGAGCTGCTGATGGTCTGCCGGTCGGGGGCCCGGTCCGCGAAGGCGTGCGTGCTGCTCGCCGAGCACGGGGTCACGGCCGCCACACTCACCGGCGGCACCCTCGCCTGGGCGGCCGGCGGTCACGAGCTGCACCGTCCGGCCGGCGGCGCCCGGACCACCTGGGCCATGGAGCGTCAGGTCCGGTTCACCGCCGGCGCTCTCGTCCTCGTCGGATTGGGCCTCGGACTGCTGCACCCGGCCTGGCAGTTGCTGTCGGCGGGGATCGCGGGCGGCCTCGTCTTCTCGGCGGTCACCGACACCTGCGGGATGGCGATGGCCCTGGGGAAGCTGCCGCACAACCGCCCCCGGCCCGCCGATCTCGATGCCACGCTCGCGGCACTCGGGACACGGCAGGCGGCAGGCGGCAGGCGGCAGGCGGCAGGCGGCAGGCGGCAGGCGGCAGGCGGCAGGCGGCAGGCGGCAGGCGGCAGACCCTGAACGGAGCCGGGCCCGGTGGGAGCCGCGGACCACGACGAGCCGCACCTCCCACCGCCCCCGCCGGCCCCCGTCGCCCCCTCAGCGCATGAACTCCCGCACCGCCAGCGCGATCCCGCCCTCGTCCAGCTCGTCCGCACCGCCCAGGGCCAGCACGCGGTGCGGTACGTGGACGAGGGTCTCGGCGACACAGCCGGCGGAGGTGCCGGGGAGGCAGGGCTCGACCAGGACGACGTCGGCGTGGTCGGCGGCGAGGACGGCCGTACGCAGGCCGATGTCGTCGAAGGGCCGGAGGGTGGCCGTGTACAGGACGGCCAGGTCCAGTCCGGCCGTGGCGCACAGGACGGGGTCGAGGGCCGCGCCCACGGTGAGGACCACGCCGTCGAGGCCCGGTCGTATGAGCTGGAATCCGCCCGTGGCATCGCGTGGTTCGGCGTTGGAGCGGGCGGAGACATGGACGTACGCGCGCTCCCCGCGGGTCATGGCGCCAGCGACCGCGTCGCGCACCTCGTCGGGGTGGCCGGGGACGTGCACCGTCCAGCCGGGCGTGGCGGCGTACCGGTTCAGTTCGTCCAGGGCTCCGTAGCCGATCAGTACGGTTCCGGGCGGGCCGGCGGGCCGGGTGGACGCCTCCCTCTTCCCGGACTCGGGAACGGTCTCGGTGAGCGCGAGGAGCATGTCGGTCTGCATGGCGGGGCCCTTCTGTTAACGGATTGTTTCGCACGACAGAAACGCACGACAGAAACATGAGAAACACGTTAAAAAAGTCGGCCGGAAAACAAGCTGCCGCTCTCTCATATCGCGCCCCACGCCCCGGAATCCAACGCTCCGACAGGTGAATTTCAATCTTTAACGAAGCGAGAGGAATGTGGCCATCTCTTTGCCTTGTCGAGGCGTACTTCTGGTGTCTACGCGGACCGGTGCTGCGTAACTTGATGCTGATCAATTTTCACGTGCAAGCTCCAGGAACGGGAGGCGGCACCCAGCCATGGCCGACAGCGGAACACCCTCCGAGGCACCACCCTTCGTCCACCTCATCGCGGGGCCGACCGGCGTCGGGAAGAGCGCGGCTGCCACGGATCTGGCCCGGGTGACCGGCGCCCCCGTCGTGGTCGCGGACCGGTTGCAGTGCTTCACGGATCTGGCCACCACGAGCGCCCGCGCGGGCGCGGCGGAGCCGGGCGTCCACCGGTACTGGCTGGGCGACCGCACGGTGGCCGACGGCGACCTCTCGGCGGCGCGGGCGACGGACGCGCTGGTCAAGCTGGTGGAGGGGCTGGGCGCCCGGCATCGTTTCGTGATCGTCGAGGGCGGTTCGATCTCGCTGCTGCGTGAGCTGTCCGCCCGCCGCGCCGCTCTCGACTGGCGGCTGACCGTCCGGCTGCTGCCGGTCCCCGAGCGCGCCGAGTACGTCGCCGCGCTCACCCGCCGGGCCCGTGTGATGCTCGCCCCGCCGGCCCCCGACCGGGGTCTGCTCGACGAACTCGCCACACTCTGGCAAGATCCACAGCAGCGCTACTTCGCGGCTTCCGTCAACGGGTTCGAGGCCGTCCTGGAATGCTGTGCGAAGTATTCACTGAATGTGGAAACCCTCCACAAACGGAATCTTCCGGAGCACATACTGGCACGCATGGCCGGATTGATCGCCGAGCGCCACGCCGAGCACGGATTCCTCCAGCATCAGGTCTTCACTGAAATTTTCGAAACCCCGATTTCCGGTGCCGGGCTCGGCTTCGACTTCGGCGCACTGGAGCGTGCGGCATGACCGGCATATCCGAACTTGTTTCCCGGCCGGACGCCCCCGCCGCGGAACTGGCACGGGCCGCGGACGATTTCGGCCACATCGTGACCTCCCGGCCGCTGAGCGTCCGCACGCCCCGGTCGGCCGCCGAGATCCAGGACGTCCTCGCGCACGCCGGCCCCCGCCGGCTGCCGGTCTCCGCGCGCGGCGGTGGGTACGCGCTGTACGGGCAGGGGCAGGTCGACGGCGGCTGCGTCGTCGACATGGGCCGGCTCGACGGGACGCGCTGTCTGCCCGCTGAGCGCGTCCTGGTCGCCGGAGCGGGTGCGCTGTGGAGCGATGTCGTACGCGTCGCCCTCGCCGAGGGACTGACCCCGCCCGTGCTGCCCGACCACCTCGGCGGCAGCGTCGGCGGAGTGCTCACCACCGGCGGCTTCGGCGGCTCCAGCCACCGGTGCGGTCTGGTCGCCGACCAGGTGCGGGAGCTGGACGTGGTCACCGGCACCGGTGAGGCGGTGACCTGCTCCCGCGAACGGCACCGGGACCTGTTCCACGCCGTCCTCGCGGGCCTCGGCCAGTGCGCGCTGATCGTCCGGGCCACCCTCCACCTGATGCCCGCGCCCGCACTCGTCCGCCGCTACCGCCTGTACTACGAGGACCCGGCCGCCTACTTCACCGACCAGCGCCGGCTCTCCCGCGACGACCGCTTCAGCCATGTCTCCGGGCAGGCGCGCCCCGCCCTCGGCGGCAGCTGGGACTACGTGATCGAGGCCGTGGCCCCGCATCCTGGCCGACTGCCCTGCGACGACGCCCTGTTGATCGGCGACCTGGCCCACGACCGGGACCTGGAGGAGATCGAGGACCTGTCGTACGAGGAGTATCTGCGGCGGCCGGCCCGTGACGAGCGGATCCTGCGGGTCACCGGTGAGTGGAGCCGACCGCATCCGTGGCTCACGTTGCTGCTGGCGGAGGAGGCCGCCGTCTCCCTCGTCCCGGCCGTCCTCGGCGACACGGCCCAGCACGGGCTGCGCACCTGCGGAATGGTCCAGCTCCGCCCGCTGGAGCGCGCCGCCCTGCGCGCCCCGCTGCTGCGCAGGCCCGCCGGCGAACGCCTCTGCCTGCTCTCGCTGATGCGCACCGCACCACCCCAGGACCCGGACGGCGTACGGCGGTTGGTGGCCGCCAACCGGGCGGTGTACGAACGCGCGCGGGAGCTCGGCGGGGTCCTGTACCCGGCCAGCGCCGTGCCGATGGCACCCGAGGACTGGCGGGCGCACTTCGGGCACGCGTACGACGGTCTCGCCCGCGCCAAGGAGCAGTACGACCCGTACCGGATCCTCACCCGGGGGTACGGACTGTGGCGGTGACCGGCGTGACCGTGTTCTGCGGTGCCTCCCCCGGACACCGCCCCGAGCATCTGCGGACCGCCGCCGAACTGGGCGAGGCGCTCGCCGGGGCCGGTCTCCGGCTGGTCTACGGCGGCGCCCGCACCGGCCTGATGGGCGCGGTCGCGGACGCCGCCCTGGCCGCCGGGGGCGAGGTGACCGGGGTGATACCGCGCCGCATGCTGCCCTACGAGATCGCCCACCGCGGGCTCACCGAGCTCCAGGTGGTGGACGGCCTCCATGAACGCAAGGCGCGGATGGCCGAGTTGGGGCATGCGTTCGTGACACTGCCCGGCGGTCTGGGCACGGCGGAGGAACTGTTCGAGGCGCTGGCGTGGGCGCAGATGCGCATCCACCGCAAGCCCTGTCTGCTGCTCGACCCGACCGGCTTCTACCGGCCGCTGCTCGCCTTCCTCCGCAATGTCCGGGACGAGGGGTTCCTGCATCCCGGGGACCTGGAGCGGATCGTGGTGTGCGGGTCGGCGCGGGAGGTGGTCGAGCGGCTGACGGCCGCGCCCGCGGCCGTCCCGTCCGGCTCCGCCGCGCCGGAGCTGGGCCGGACCGCGTTCCTGTTCTCGGGCGCCGGTTCGCAGCAGCCGGGCATGGGACGCGAACTGTACGAGTCCTACCCGGTGTTCGCGGCGGCCCTCGACGAGGTCTGCGCGACCCTGGACCCCTACCTGGACGTGCCGCTGCGGGACGTGATGTTCGCCGAGGCGGGTACACGCACGGCCGCGCTGCTCGACCGGATCGTCTTCGGCAACCCGGCGATCTTCGCGCTCCAGGTCGCGCAGTACCGGCTCCTGGCGAGCCGGGGCCTGAAGCCGGACGTGGTGTTCGGGTACTCGGCCGGGCGGATGGCCGCCGCCCACGCCGCCGGGGTCTTCACCCTGCCCCAGGTGTGCCAGGCGGTGGGCACGCTGTCCCGGCTCATGGGCGCGGTGTCGACGCCGGGTGCCATGGCGGCGATCGAGGCCGCCCCGGAGGAGCTGGAGCCGGCGCCCGGTGTGGTGGTCGCGGCGGTCAACGGCCCCCGGTCCCTGGTCGTCTCGGGCGACCGGGACGCGGTGACGGCGGTGCACGACAGGTGGGCGGCCCGGGGCCGCCGGACCCGGCTGCTCCGCGTGGACCTGGCCACGCACTCGCCGCACCTCGACCCCCTCCTGGACGAGTTCCGCCACACCCTGCGGACCATGGACCTGCGGGTCCCGCACACCCCCCTGATCTCCGACATCACGGCGAAGCCGGTGGAGGCCGAGGCCACCGAACCGGAGTTCTGGGTACGGGAGTTGCGCGATCCCGTCCGGTTCTCGGACGCCGTCGACCTGCTCCGCCGGGACGGGGTGGAGACGTATCTCGAACTGGGTCCGGGCGAGGTCCTGGCGCGGATGCTCGACGACTACCCGCCCACCTCCGACGCCGGGACGGACAGGCCGCCGGCCGTGCTGACCGTGGCCCGGGACCGGAGGATGCTGCTGGGCGGTTGAAAGTCGTTCCCGGTGCTCCGCACACCCGACGTAGGCTGAAGCTCCGCGCCCGGTCCCCACTCCCCGACCGACCTGCCGAGGAGCCTCGTGAGCACCCCTGAGAACCGAGCCGAGCAGCAGCAGCCCACCTGGCGGCTGCTGCTCGGCTATGTAAGACCCCATCGTTGGGCGCTGCTGCTGGGCGCGCTGCTGTCCCTGCTCACCGGCGCCACCGGGCTCGCCCTGCCGCTGGTGGCCCGCGAGTTGATCGACGACCTCTCGCACGACCGGACCATCACCTGGGCTCTGCTGCTGATGTCGGCGCTGGTCGTCGGCAACGCGGCGGTGGGCGCGTTCGGTTCGTACGTGCTGCGGCGCACGGCCGAGTCGGTGGTGCTCGGCGCGCGGCGCGCCCTGTCGTCGTATCTGCTGCGGCTGCGGATCACCGCGGTGGACCGCAGCGAGCCGGGCGACCTGATGGCGCGGATCACCTCCGACACCACGCTGCTGCGCGAGGTCACCACCGACACGCTCGTGGGCCTGGGCACGGGTGGGCTGACGCTGGTCGCGACGGTGGTGCTGATGGGGCTGGTGGACCCGGTGCTGCTGACCGTGACCCTGGGTGTGATCGTCGCCGCCGGTGTGGTGTTCGGGGTGATCGTGCCGCGCATCAACCGGGCGAGCCGGGCGGCGCAGGACGCGGTCGGCGCGATGGGCGCCTCGCTGGAGCGGATCCTCGGCGCGCTGCGCACGGTGAAGGCGTCCGGTGCCGAGCACCGCGAGGAGGAGGCCATCCACGCGGCGGCCGAGGAGTCGTGGCGGCAGAGCGTCAAGGCGGCCAAGTGGACGGCGGCCGCCGGCAACACGGCGGGGCTCGCCATGCAGATCGCGTTCATCACCGTGCTGGCGGTGGGTGGCGCCCGGGTCGCGACCGGCGCGATCGACGTGGGCACGCTGGTGGCGTTCCTGCTGTACGTCTTCTATCTGATGTCGCCGATACAGCAGGTCGTCGGCGCGATCACCCAGTACCAGACGGGCGCCGCCGCGCTGGCCCGCATCCAGGAGGCGCTGGGGCTGCCCGCCGAGCCGGCCGCCCGGCCGGCCCCGCTGCCGTCCCCGGACGCGGCGCCCGCGGCGCTCGCCTTCGACGACGTCCGCTTCCGGTACGCCGACGACCTGCCGTACGTCCACCACGGGGTGACCTTCGACGTCCCGGCCCGGGGCATGACGGCGTTCGTGGGCCCGTCGGGCGCGGGCAAGACCACGGTCTTCTCGCTCATCGAGCGGTTCTACGACCCCGAGGCGGGCCTCATCACGGTCGACGGCCGGAATGTCACCGAATGGGACCTGCCCCGGCTGCGGTCCGCGATCGGCTACGTCGAGCAGGACGCGCCCGTGCTGTCCGGGAGCCTGCGCGACAACCTGCTGCTCGGCAACCCGCGGGCCGACGAGAGCGATGTCGCGCGGGTGTTGAAGACGACCCGGCTGGACGGCCTGGTAGCCAAGCTGCCGCAGGGCCTGGAGACCCTGGTCGGTCACCGGGGCACCAAGCTGTCCGGCGGTGAGCGCCAGCGGGTCGCCATCGCGCGGGCCCTGCTGCGCCGCCCCCGGCTGCTGCTGCTCGACGAGGCGACGAGTCAGCTGGACGCGGTGAACGAGGCGGCGCTGCGCGACACGGTCGCCGATGTGGCCCGGACGACCACGGTGCTGGTCGTGGCCCACCGGCTGTCCACGGTGACGATGGCCGACCGCATCGTGGTGATGGACGCGGGGCGGGTGCGCGCGGTCGGCACCCATCGCGAGCTGGTGGCCGCCGACCCGCTCTACGCGGAGTTGGCGGCCACTCAGTTCCTCGCGACGGTCGGCTGACCGGAGGCGTCAGAAGGGGTAGTGCGCCTGCTGGGTGGCGATGGTCACCCAGCGGGTGTTGGAGAACGCCTCGATGCCCCAGCGGCCGCCGAAGCGCCCGTAGCCGGAGGCCTTCACGCCGCCGAAGGGGGCCTGCGGTTCGTCGGCCACGGACTGGTCGTTGATGTGCACGATGCCGGTGCGGACGCGGCGGGCGACGGCCAGTCCGTGTGTGGCGTTCTCGGTGATGATGCCGCAGCTCAGGCCGTTGGCGGTGTCGTTGGCGACGGCCACGGCGCTCTCGTCGGCGGCGAACGTCTGCAGGACGCAGAGCGGGCCGAAGGACTCCTGGTAGTAGAGGTCGGCGTCCTTGGGGACGTCCGTGAGCACGGTCGCCGGGTGCACCGCGCCCTCCGGCTGTCCACCGCCGGTGAGCACGGTGGCGCCCTTGGCGACCGCGTCCTTCACCAGCGCCGCGATCCGTCGGGCGGCGTCGGCGCTGACCAGCGGCCCGACCACCGTGTGCGGATGGCCCGGGTCACCGGCCTGGAGGGTGGCGACCTTGGCGGTGAACTTCTGCGCGAACTCCTCGGCCAGCGACTCGTGGACGAGGATCCGGTCGCCGGACATGCAGATCTGCCCGGCGTTCATGAAGACGCTGAAGGTGACGGCGTCCACGGCGTAGTCCACGTCGGCGTCGGCGAGCACGATCACCGAGTTCTTGCCGCCCAACTCCAGTACGGCGGGCTTGAGATGGCGGGCCGCGTGCTCGCCGATGATCCGGCCGACGCCGGTGGAGCCGGTGAAGTTCACCGCGCGCACCCGCTCGTCGGAGATCAGCGCCTCGGCGATCTCCGCCGCGTCCTCGGGGGCGTTGGTGACCACGTTGAGCACGCCGTCGGGCAGCCCGGCCTCCCGGAACACATCGGCGACCAGCAGCCCGCAGGCGATCGGCGCGTCCTCGCTGGGCTTGACGACGACGGTGTTGCCGGCGGCCAGCGGTGCCGCGACCGCCCGTACGCCGAGGATGACGGGCGCGTTCCACGGCGCGAACGCGGCGACCACGCCCAGGGGTTCGCGCACCGCGAGGCCGAGCGCGCCCTCCTTCTGGCTGCTGAGGACCTCACCGCGCGGCGCGGTGATCGCGGCCGCGGCCTCGCGCAGGATGTTCGCCGCCAGCGCCACGTTGAAGTACGCCCACGGCCGGGTGCCGCCCGCCTCCCGGGCCATGATGTCGGCGACCTGGTCGCCCCGGCCCTCCAGCAGATCGGCGGCCTTGAAGAAGATCGCGCGCCGGGCGAACGGCGCCAGCGCGGCCCACTCCTCGAACGCGGCGTCGGCGGCGTCGACGGCTCGCCGGACGTCCTCCGGCCCGGCCGCGGCGACGGTCGCGTACACGTCCCCTGTGTAGGGGTCGAGGTCTTCGGTGGTGCGGCCGGACGTGGCGGGCACGTCCTTGCCGCCGATCAACAGGTCACGGGTTATGGCCATGGGGCGCTTTCCTCGGGGTACGTAGCGACGACGGTACGTGATGGAGCATGATCGCTCCGGCGCGTTCGTGATGTGAAATTCAATTCACGTTACCTTTCCGTGATGCTCTGCCCAGGCCCCGGCAATGTCAAGAGCCCCGCCGCGGTGTCCGCGCGACGGGGTGCGGCGGCGATACGTCGAGTTGAGATCATGCGCACGTTCCCGGCTGCGCTTGCCCGGTCCCGCGCGGCGGAGGAGCCTCGGAGGAGAGGCCTTTCGCGGCCCTGCGCCCCCGCCGGGCCCACGGGCTTCCAAGGAGGTCACCCATGGGTACCGCGACCAGCCCCGCCTTCGACACCGAAGCGCTGCGCCGGGGCACGGAACAAGCGAACGCGGCGACACTGCTGTCGCTCTACGCGGACGACGCCGAGATGCGCGTCGTGGACCGCAACACCCAGCCCAGCCATCCCAAGGTCCTGCACGGCCGGGGCGAGATCGCCGAGATGCTGGAGGAGGTCTGCGGCCGGGACATGACCCACAAGGTGGAGCAGTGCGTCGTCCAGGGCGACCAGGTCGCCGTCACCGAGTCCTGCGAGTACCCCGACGGGGTGCGGGTCCTGGCGAGTTCGATGATGTCCCTGCGCGACGGCAAGATCGTCGACCACACCATGGTGCAGGCCTGGGACGATTGACTTGCTCCTCGGGTTGAAGTCCGAGGATTCTGGCCTGCCCGCTGGATGCCTGTGCCGCTACGCGGCACGGGCATCGGGCGGGCTTCCATGGCTTCCTGCTTCACGGCGCTGTGCCAGAACGGGTTCTGGTCCTACCTGCGCTCCACAGGCTGTAACCGCCAGTCCGGCGACCTGTCTGACGTTGATCGCGGCGTTGTGGTCCCGGTCGTGGACACTCCCGCAGTCGGTGCAGGTCCACTCACGTACGTCGAGGGGTTTGGGCCCGCTGTTCGCACCGCAGGTGGAGCAGACCTGGCTGGTGGGCTCGAACCGTCCGATCCTGACGAAGGTGCGTCCGTACCGGGCGGCCTTGTAGGTCAGCATGTTCACGAACTTCGACCAGCCCGCGTCGTGGATGCTCTTGGCCAGTCTGGTGCGCGCCAGGCCCCTGACCGCCAGGTCCTCCACGGCGACCGCTTGATTCTCGCGGATCAGCCTGGTGGAGAGCTGGTGGTGGAACTCGCGGCGCGCGTCGGCGACCTGCGCGTGCGCGCGGGCCACCTTCAGGCGGGCTTTCTGGCGGTTCTTAAACCCACACGTGTTCGTCACGGCTGAGACGGTCGATCAACTCGGGCGACGCGTCGGGGTCGTGGACGGCGAGCCGACGCCGGAGCACGTCGGGACGGTCCGCGTAGCGGGCGAGGCCCTTCCTCGGGAACTGCGGCATGCGCAGCCTGTTGTAGCTCGAATAACCGTCCCATTCCAGGACCATCCGCAGCAGCGCCTCGGGCGGGACGCCGGGATGGGACTCGCAGATGAGCAGGCGGACCGCGAAGTCCTCGTCACCGGCCAGCAGTCCGACGAGGTCGGCCGGCAGCGCCGGGTGGCGGGCCGCGCTCCGACGCAGCCACGGGTGGGCGGAGGTCGCACAGGCGCGCAGGGCGGCGGAGTCGCCGGTGAGGTCGAGGAACCAGTCGAGTGTGCCCAGCCGGTCCTTGGAGTCGATCCGGTGGTCGATGGCCGCCCGCTGTGCCTCGGTCAGTCCGGGCCGTGCCGACACCTGTCGGCGCACGTCGTGTTCCGGGTCCGAGGCGAGCCGTTCCACCAGGTCGGGCGGTAGTGACGGGTTCTGCGCGAGCAGCTGCCGCTCGTACTCGTCCTCCAGGCCCACCAGGCGTGCGGTCGTCGCGCGGGCCAACCGGCCGTGCTTCAGGACGGTGTGGCACTCGAAGTCCTTGACGACGGCGAGGAGTTCGTCGCTACGGGCCGCGTCGCTCCGGCAGGCCCACAGGGCGGCGGCCCGCCGCACGGAGGCATCGGGGTCGGCGAGCAGCTCGTCACGGACATGCGGGGCGAGTTCCTCCCAGGCCGGCAGACCTGCCTGCGGACGCCGACGTCGGCGTGATCGGCGTACTCGACCAGGATCCGGTGCGGAACGATGGAGTACTCCGCCGCCGACTCGCGTACCGACGCGTCCGGGTCGGCCAGCAGTCGCGCGTACGCCTCGTCGAGCAGCGGCTCGACCGTCGTGCGGTACAGCAGCGGGCCGTAGGCCACGATCGCCCGCACCTCGGGTACGGGATCGTTCACGAGCCGCACCCGGTCGGCCGCGACCACCCAGCTCTCGGCGAACCCGCCAAGCATCCGCCACTCGGGGTGGGTCACCATCGCGTCGACGCACGTCGGCGGGCAGTTCACGCCGCATGAACAGCAATCTCCAGGCCGCCTTGGCCTCGGACGCCAGCAGGCGCAGCAACACAGCACTGCTCGCACCCTCGTTCCGGGCCAGCCCCTGCAGAATCTCGCCCCGCGTGTTCGTCACCGTCGACTCCCCCGTCGTATCGACCGATCACCCTGCGGACCACGGTGACATCCACTGTGAGCAGTACCGCCCCCGTAGAAAACCGCTCAGGGGTTCTCGGGCAGGGGCGCTTTCGGGTCATCCTGGTCCGGTCTGCCCGTCAGGGCGTGGCCGCGCCGCCATACTGACGGACGTGCGCGTAGCGATCATGACGGCGGGTTCCCGGGGCGATGTGGCGCCGTACACCGGGCTGGGACACGGGCTGGTGCGGGCCGGGCACGAGGTCACGCTGGTGACGCATGCCCGCTTCGAGGCGCTGGTGTCGGGGTCGGGGGTCGGCTTCCACGCCCTGCCGGTGGATCCTCGGGCCGAGCTGGAGTCGGAGCGCGGGCGGGGGCTGCACCGCAGTGCCACCGGGGCCGGGAAGCTGTACCGGGCGGTGGAGATGGCCCGGAGTCTGGTGGGGCGGATGGCCGACGACCTGGTGGCCGCCGCCCGCGCCAGTGACGTGCTGCTGCTGGCGGGGACGCTCGCGCCGCTCGGGCACACCGTCGCCCAGGGGCTGTCGATCCCGAGTCTGGGTGTGAACCTCCAACCGCTGGCTCCCACCAGGGAGTTCGCGCCGCCGATGACCGGCGTCCGCTCGTGGGGCCCGGTCGTCAACCGGGCGGCGGGACACGCGGTGAACCTCTCCGTCGAGTGGATCTTCACCGAGGAGGTGCGGAGGCTGCGCGCCGAGTACGGGCTGCCGCGCACCGGCCGGGTGGCCGCGCACCGGACCCGGGAGCGGCTGGGCTGGCCGGTGTTCCACGGTTTCAGCCCCCGGGTGGTCCCCCGCCCCGGCGACTGGCGGGCCGGGCTGGACGTCACCGGCTACTGGTGGCCGTACGACCGCGAGGACCGGCTGTCCGGCCCGCTGCTGGACTTTCTCGACGCCGGGCCGCCGCCGGTGTTCGTGGGTCTGGGCAGCGCGACCGTGCCCGATCCCGAGCGGATGAGCTCCGAGGTCGTACGGGCTCTGCGGGCGGCCGGGCTGCGCGGGGTGATCCAGCGGGGTTGGGGCGGGCTGCGCGGCGAGGGCGACGACATGTTCACGGTGGGCGAGGTACCGCACTCCCTGCTCTTTCCCAGGACGGCGGCGGTCGTCCACCACGCGGGTGCGGGCACCACGGCGGCGGGCCTGCGGGCCGGGGTTCCGGCCATGCCCGTGCCGGTCCAGTTCGACGAGGGTTTCTGGGCCGCGCGGCTCGTCGCCCTCGGGGTGTCGCCCGGCGCCGTACCGCTGCGGGGGTTCACGGCCGCCGGTCTGACGGCCGCGCTGCGGCGGGCGACCGGCGATCCGTCGTACGGGCGTCGCGCCCGGGCCCTGGCCGAGGAGGTGCGGACGGAGGACGGGGTGGGGCCGGTCCGTGACGCCTTGGACCGCTTGGCGGGCTGAGGCGGACCCGCGATTCGGTCGTCTGATGATTTTGTCGTGTCCCTGGTCTTGTGGTGAGGTGCGACCGTTCCTTACTTTCCAGTAAGTCAACTCTGAACCAGACCTGTTCGGAGTCCCGCCCCTCTCCTCCCTCGCTTCCCCGAGCCGCCTTGTCATGCTTCAGCCAACAAGAGGAACCGACCATGTCTGCCACCTCCAGCCCCCGCCGTCGCAGGACCCGGCACCTCGGTGCCGTCGCCGCCGTTCTCGCCCTGACCGCCTCCGCCGCCGTGACCGCCACTCCCGCCTCGGCCGCGGCCGATCTGCGGGAGGTGATGTTCGTGGGCAACAACTGGGAGGGCACGGCGGACGTCATCAAGTCCTCCGGTGACTTCGCGAAGATCGGCCGGGTCAACGTCATCCCGGACAAGGACGAGCGGATGGCGGAGATCAACGCCGATCCGATCAGATGGATCGCCTTCATGACGATCCGCAACAGCGTGGGCGAGGGCCACGACCAGTTCGTGGACGACATGTACGCCACGCCGGACGGCTCGTCGATGGTGGTCTCCCGCCCGAGCTTCGCCGACGTGGTCTCCATCAATCTGACCACCGGCGCCATCAACTGGCGTTTCCCCGTGTCCGGTTACCGCTCCGACCACATGGCGGTCTCCCCCGACGGCAAGCGCGTCGCGGTCTCGGCCTCGACGTCGAACACGGTGCATGTGCTGGACATCGTCACCGGCCGGCAGCTCGGTTCGTTCGCCACCGGTGACAAGCCGCACGAGAACGTCTTCACCAGTGACGGCAAGTACATCTGGAACATGGCGATCGGCGATGTGAACACCGCGACCGACGCGCCCTGGCTGGACTGGACGAAGGGCGACCGGAAGATCACGGTCATCGACGCGAGCACCTTCCAGCAGGTCAAGGTGATCGACATGCGGGCGCGGCTCGACGCGATCGGGCTGAGCGACTACTCCGACGCGGTCCGCCCCGCCGCGTTCTCCCCGGACGAGACGAAGCTGTACTTCCAGGTGTCGTTCTTCAACGGCTTCTTCGAGTACGACATCGCCACCGACAAGATCACGCGTACGAAGACCCTGCCGAAGAATTCGGCGACCAGCGACGACCGGACCACGTTCGTCAACGACTCGCGCCACCACGGCATCTCGATGAAGCCGGACGGCACCAAGCTGTGTGTCGCGGGCACGATGGACGACTACGCGACCGTCGTGGACCGTGCGACCCTCCAGGAGGGCCCGCTCGTCCCCGTCTCCAAGCCGTACTGGGCGACCGTCAGCGGTGACGGCAAGTCCTGTGTGGTCTCCGAGAGCGGCGCCGACCAGGTCACGGCGATCGACTTCGCCACCGGCCGCAAGACCGTGTCCGTCGCAGTCGGCGACCACCCGCAGCGCGTGCGCCTGGCTCATGTGCCCGCCGACTGGACCGGACCTTCCAACTGACCTTCAGGACTGGCTGAACTCCGACGCCAGCCACCCCGACAGCTCCGTCCGTGCCGCGCTCAACTGCGTGGCGGACGGGGCTGTCGCGCCGTTGGTGACCAGGGCGTAGTGCAGCTTGCCCGAGTCGGCGGCGGTGAGGAGCAGTCGGCGGCTGCCGGTGCCGCCCGGTTCCTTGGCGGCGGCGATGGGCGTCGAGGTGGTGTAGGCCGGCGGCGCGGCCGTCACCCCGAGGTCGGACACCACCGTGGTGGACGCGGTGGGGAAGGACGCCGGGAGGTGCAGCTCGGTCGGTTCGGAGCTGCCGTCCGAGCGCCAGACCAGCAAGGAGTACTGACCCGAACCGACGAGCGAGGAGACGTTCGGCAACGAACTGGGCACCGGGTTCCACGTCAGCGTCGTGGAACCGTCGCGCGAGCGGTCCTCATAGGTGAAGGCGACCGCGCTGCCCGCCGTGGCGCTCGGGTAGATCCGGTCGAGCATCCGGGCGTCCTGCCGGAGCACGGCCGTACCGGAGTCGTCGAGGCGTACGGCGGAGAGGTCCTCGTCGTTCCAGGCGTCCCCCTCGACCTTGACCTCGTCGGGGTTGTCGTTCATCAGCTCGTTGTGGCGGCCGTTGTAGATGTCCCACTGCCACTGGGAGCCGGAGAGGATAGGGCCGGAGGAGGCCGGGTCGGCCCACCAGTTCGCGCCCTTCACCCGGGAGTCGAGCGCCTGGTACATGGCCTTGTAGACCGTGGGCGCCTTGTCGGACACCGAGCCGACGAGGGGGTGTCCGAACTCGCTGACGATCGCCGTCGTACCGCCTGCGGCGGCCCGGTCACGCACGGTCCCGAAGTCGGTCACGTACTGGCCGTCCTCCGCCTTGCCCCACATGAAGACGCCGGAGATCGCCTTCTGGTCGTAGAAGTGGGTGTTGAAGACGTAGCGCGGTCCGATCGTGCCCGCGTCGAGGAGTCCGCCCTCCTGTTTCTGGAAGTCGAGGTTGGCGTTCCAGAAGAGGTTCGGCTCGACGAAGGCCGGCTTCGACTGCCAGCCCGCCGCGTCCATGCGGGCGCGGAACTTGACGTAGAAGGGCCACATGACGTCCTTCTCCCACGCCCTGCTGGTCTGGCCCGAGTCGAGAGTCCCCGGGTGCGGCTCGTTCCACGGGTCGAAGCCGACGACGCCCTGGAACTGGGCGGTCGTGAGGTTGGCCTTCACGTACGTCATCGTCTTCTGCGCGGTGTCCAGGAAGGAGTCCTGGAGCCCGTAGGTGTTGTGCCAGAAGTCGTACGTCGCCTCCGTCACCGCCGCGTTGGAGGTGATGTTCTGGCCCCAGAACGGGCAGATCCCGCAGTACTCGTCAGGGTAGTCGCCGAGGTCGACGGCCCATTTGGGGGCGCCGTCGCCGGTGTACCAGCTGTCCGAGTCGAACAGCCACCGGGAGTAGAGGTCCTGGTGGAAGTCCGGGTAGACGCGGATGCCCGCGTCGAGGAAGGCACCCATCTGCGCGGTGGCCGCCGCGAGGTAGGCGTTGTTCACCTGCCCGCGCACCGGTTCCGCGTACGCCCAGGAGAGCAGGAAGCGGACGGAGTTGCCGCCGCCGAGTGCCCTCAGCGCGGTCGCCGACTTCTTCGCGTCGGCGACCGAGGCGAAGGGCAGACCGTTGTTCTCCTTGAGTTTCGTCTCACCCGAGACGTTGTAGCCGCGCAGGACGACCTCGCGGCCGAGGCCGTCCTTGAAGCGGCCGCCGTCGACCGTGAGGGTGGCCGCGGCCTGCGAGTCGAACCAGAGTTCATCAGTGAGAGCGGAGGCGGGCTGGATGGGGCCCGCCGTGGTCAGGAAGCCGGTGACGAGTACCAGGACACCGAGCAGACGTATGCGCAATCTTGACATGTCCGCCACATTCGACATGTCCCCTACCGTCCCAATGGGCAGGCGAGCAGTCAATAGCAACTGACGCACGAGTAAGTACCCGATTTCTCAGAAGAGTTCACCTGTCACGGCTGATTCTTTGCCTGGGACGACCCGGCGGGTCCTCGCACGGCCCTCCGGGCGGGCGCCCCACGGGGCGCGGTCGTCGTGGTCCTGTCGGGCGGGTCGGAGCGTGGCGGTCCGGCGGCGTTCGCGGGGCGGATGCGAGGCTGGCACCGGCTCGCGCACCGGGGTGATCCGGGCCGATCGCCTCAAGGCCCGCCCCGGTCACGCGCCCGGCACAGCCGGCCGCGCCGGAGCGTCCGGCGGTGGTGGTGAGAGGAGTGGACCCTTGAAGCTCGCAGCTGGATCCCCTGTTCGGGTGGCCCGCCATGCGTGAGATCCTCCCGGCGCTCGGCGAGTGGTACGCGGCGGGCTCCCCCTTCGGCCTCGCCACCGTCGTAGCGGTCAGCCGGAGCGCGCCGCGCGGGCCGGGGGCCGCGATGGCGGTCGGGCCCGGTGACGAGGTCGTGGGCAGTGTGTCCGGCGGCTGTGTGGAGGGCGCGGTGTTCGAGCTGGCCCAGGAGGTGGTGGCGTCCGGCGAGGCGCGCCTGGAGACGTTCGGGTACAGCGACGAGGACGCGTTCGCCGTGGGGCTGACGTGCGGCGGGGAGATCACTCTCCTCGTGCGGCGGATGACGGCCGCCGAGGACCCGTCGTTCGGACCGGTCGTGGAGTCCGTGGGCGCCGGGGACCCGGTGACCGTGGCGACCGTGATCGACGGGCCGGCGCCACTCGGCGCCACCCTCGCCGTGTGGCCGGACGAGCCGACCGGCGCCCACGGCGCACATGGCACGCTCGGCTCGGCGGGCCTCGACGCGGCCGTCACCGCCGACGCGCGCGGCGAACTCGCCCAGGGCGCCACCGGGCAGCGGCACTACGGGCCCGGCGGCGAGCGGCGCGAGGACTCCGTCACCGTCTTCCTGCACTCCTTCGCGCCGCCGCCCCGGATGCTGGTGTTCGGCGCGATCGACTACGCGGCGGCGGTCGCCCGGATCGGCGACTTCCTCGGCTACCGCGTCACGGTGTGCGACGCCCGCCCGGTGTTCGCCACCTCGAAACGGTTCCCCGCCGCCGTCGAGGTGGTCGTCGACTGGCCGCACCGCTATCTGCGCGGCACCCCCACCGACGACCGCACGGTGATCTGCGTCCTCACCCACGACCCCAAGTTCGACGTGCCGCTCCTCGAGGAGGCCCTGCGCCGGCCGGCCGCCTACATCGGGGCGATGGGCAGCCGCCGTACGCACGACGACCGTACGGAACGGCTGCGGGAGGCGGGGCTCGGCGCGGCCGAGCTGTCCCGGCTGCGCTCCCCGGTCGGCCTCGACCTCGGCGCCCGTACGCCCGAGGAGGTGGCCGTGTCCGTCGCGGCGGAGATCGTGGCGCTCCGGTGGGGCGGCAGCGGCGTGCCGCTGACGGCGACGACCGGGGTGATCCATCCGCCACACATGGCCTAAGTGGTCAGGTCCGGGGTGGCAGGCGGTGCAGGTGTACGTCCGTCAGGGCGCCGTTCGTCACGGTCGCCGTGAGGTAGGTGCAGTGGGGCCGGCGGCGGCGGTCCGTCGGGGAGCCGGGGTTGAGGAGGCGGAGGCCGGTGGTCGTGGTGGTGTCCCAGGGGATGTGGCTGTGGCCGAAGACGAGAACGTCGCAGTCGGGGAAGCGGTCGGCGCAGCGGCGTTCGCGGCCCTGGGCGGGGCCCGTCTCGTGGACGACGGCGAGGCGCAGGCCGGCCAGTTCGGCGCGGGCCACTTCGGGGAGGCGGGCGCGCAGGGCGGGGCCGTCGTTGTTGCCGTACACGCCGATCAGGCGGTGGGAGCGGCTTTCGAGGAGGTCGAGGGTGGCCTCGTCGACCCAGTCGCCGGCGTGGACGACCACGTCGGCGTGCGGGAGTTCGTCGAGGAGTCGCCCGGGCAGCTCTTTCGCGCGCTTGGGCAGATGGGTGTCGGACATGAGAAGCAGGCGCACACCGTCAGGGTGTCACCCGAAGGGGGACCTGCGCCCACACCTGCTTGCCGCCGCTGACCGGGACGGTGCCCCAGGCCGACGACATGGCCTCGACGAGGAGGATGCCACGGCCGCCGGTGGCCTCCCAGCCGATGCTGGTGGGCTTGACCGGCGTACGGGGTGAGGCGTCGGCGACCGCGACGCGCAGGCGGTCGCTGAGGAGGGTGAGGTCGAGGCGGACCCGGCCGTCGGTGTGGACGAGGGCGTTGGTGACGAGTTCGGAGACGACGAGGAGCACGGTGTCGGCCTCGGACTCCACGCCCCAGGCGCGCAGGACGCGCCGGGTGTAGCGGCGGGCCTGGCCGACCGCCTGGGGGACGCGCCACACGCTCCAGTTCTCGCGCTGCGGGCGCAGGGCCATGCCGTCGTAGCGCATGAGGAGCAGGGCGACGTCGTCGTCGCGGTTGGCGCCGCTGAGCAGGGTGTCGGCGACCGCGCCGAGGTGGGCGGGGTCGGCCCCGGAGAGTTTGTCGGCCATCTGGTCGAGTCCGTCCTCGACGTCCAGGTCGGCGGATTCCACGAGGCCGTCCGTGGTGAGGGCGAGCAGGGTGCCGGGGGCCAGGCGCAGCGGGCTCATGGGGAAGTCGGCCCGCAGGACGACGCCGAGCGGCGGTCCGCCCTCCGACTCGGTGATCTCGGTGCCGCCGTCCGGGTGACGCAGCACCGGCGGCAGATGGCCGGCGCGTACGTACCAGGCGGAGCCCTCCTCCATGTCGATGTCGACATAGCAGCAGGTGGCGAAGAGGTCGGTCTCCATGTCCACGAGCAGCCGGTTGGCGTGCGAGACGACGACGTCCGGGGGGTGCCCTTCGACGGCGTACGCGCGCAGGGCGGTGCGCATCTGGCCCATGAGGGTGGCGGCGCCCGCGTTGTGGCCCTGGACGTCGCCGATGACGAGGGCGACGTGGTTGTCGGGCAGCGGGATGACGTCGTACCAGTCGCCGCCGACCTCCAGACCGGCGGTGGTGGGCAGGTAGCGGGCGACGGCGGCCGCGCCGGGGAGCTGGGGCAGGCGGCGTGGGAGGAGGGTGCGCTGGAGCGTGCCGATGAGTTCGTGCTCGGCGTCGAAGGCGTGGGCGCGCATCAGGGCCTGCCCGGCGAGGCCGGAGGCGGCGGTGAGCAGCGCGCGCTCCTCGGGGGCGAAGTCGTGGGGGCTGTCCCAGCCGATCAAGCAGGCTCCGGCCATGCGTCCGCCGGCGGGCAGCGGGAGGACGGCGAGGCCGCCGGGGCCGACCTCGGCGAGGGCGGGTTCCAGGGCGGTGTCGGCGGGCCAGATCGCGATGCGTCCCTCGCGCAGGGCGGCGGCGAGGGTCGGCATGGTGCGCACCGGCGCGTCCGGCCACTCGGAGCGCCATTCGGAGCGCCACACCTCGGGCCAGTGCTCCGGCTGCGGCGGGTCGAGGACGGTGACGACGAGACGGTCGGCCTCCAGCTCGGCGAGGGCGATCCGGTCGGCGTGCAGCGGTTTGCGCAGGGCGGTGACGACGGCCTGGCTGACGTCGCGGACGGTGCCGGCGGTGGCCAGCGCGGCGGCGAGGCGCTGGATACGGGCCACGTCGCCCCGGCCGCCGCGCAGGATGGAGGCGTCGGCGACGGTGCCCACCAGGCGGGTGGGGCGGTCCGGGTCCCCGGAGCTGCCGGGCAGCATCCGGCCGCGCAGCCGCAGCCACTTCTGCCCGCCGGAGGGATGCAGGATGCGGAACTCCAGCTCTCGATCGCCGATGGACATGTGGTCCGCCTCCACGACGGACATCAGCGCGGGCAGATCCTCGGGCACGGTGAGCGCGAGCAGGGTCTCGACGCGGCCGTCGAAGTCGTCCGGGCCCATCCCGAACAGCTCGAGCAGCTCGCCGGTGACCTCGACCCGCCCGGTGTCCATGGCCAGGTCGAACGAGGCGCCGGGCCCGGCGGGCGGGGCGGGGGCGGCAGCGGTGACCGCCTCGGCGAGCAGGTCGAGGCAGTGCCGTTCCTCGGCGCCGAAGCCGTCCGTGGCGTCGGTGACGGCGACCAGGCAGCCGCGCTCGCGCAGCGGCAGCACGGCCAGTGAGAAGTCCCTGGGGTGCGCGCGGCGGGCGTCGGCGTCCCGGTGGAGCTCCGCGGAGCCGAGCCAGCGCGGCTGTCCGGCGCGGCACGCCTCGGCGAACGGGGCGGTCCCGGCGGCCGGGTAGCTGTCGCGCAGCCCGTACAGGCTCCTCGGTACGCCGGCCGCGGAGACCAGGGACAGCAGGTCCCCGTCGCCGTTCGGGACGAACACGGCGGCGACGGTCGCGTCCGCGAAGACGAGCACCTGTTCGAGGATGGCGTGCAGTCGCTCCTGCGGATCGAGCTCGCCGGTGAGCGCCTTGAGGGCAAGCTCGGCACGCAGCGTCCTCGTGCCGCGTTCCGCTGCGCCCTCACTGACCACATCCGCAATTACAGCGCTTCCGGCACGGTCGCGCAGCCCCCGCGACCGCTCCGTGGAGCCGGGGTCCGCACTCCGGGCACCGCGGGTACTCCGGGCGTCCGCGACCGAAAGGCCCCGAACAGGTCTTTACGCGTGCGTTCCGCACGGTGATCGCGTGACACGCGTGACGGGTTTCTGGTGACAGCTGTGACTGTCCGGCGCCCCGGGCCGGCTGGAAGGCTCGACGTCATTCGGCCCAGGGGGAGACGGCGACACCGACCCGGGGGAACTGGCATGGACAAGCGGTACGAGGCGTACGCGCTCGCCGACAGACACTTCTACGAGACGCCGGACCGGCTGTCGTCCGGCGCGGGCGACGCCACGGCGGCGCCCGGCTACGAGACGGCCCGGCGGGCGGTGCCCGAGGGCTGGCGGGCGGCCCGGATCGGGGACTGGCTGACGCTGACCCCGGTCGACGACGGCGGGCGGCCGCGTCCGGGGCCCACCCAGGGATGGAAGGTGCACGCCTGCGCCACCCGGGCGAACGCGGACCGGATCGCGGCGATCGTGTGGGACTACTGCGTGCCCCGGCTGATCCCTTTCAAGTTCGTGCCGGGCCCGCATCTGCTGCACCTGCGCAACGCCAAGTACGCGGGCCGCGACACCAGCGGCAAGTTCGTGACGCTCTACCCTGCCGACGAGGAGCGGCTGCACCTCGTCCTGCGCGAGCTGGGCGAACTCCTCGACGGGTTCGACGGGCCGTACATCCTCACCGATCTGCGCTGGAACGCCGGACCGCTGTACGTCCGCTACGGCGCCTTCACGCGCTCCTTCGTCGTCGACGAGCGGGGCACGCTCGTCCCGGCCGTCCGCGACGGCGGGGGGACGCTGGTGCCGGACCAGCGGAAGCCGACCTTCCATGTGCCCGGGTGGGTGACGCTGCCCGCGTTCCTCGAACCGCAGCTCGCGGCCCGCAACACGACCACGGTCGGCGATCTGCCGTACCGCATCGAGAAGGCGCTGCACTTCTCCAACGGCGGCGGGGTGTACGTCGGTACCGACACCCGGGACGGCCGCCGGGTGGTCCTCAAGGAGGGGCGCCCGCACGCCGGGCTGGCCGCCGACGGGGCCGACGCGGTGACCCGGCTGGAGCGGGAGGGGGACGCGCTGGAGCGGCTGGCGGGGCTCGGGGTCGTCCCCGAGGTGCGCGACCGGTTCACGCTCGGCGACCACCGCTTCCTCGTCATGGACTTCGTCGAGGGCCGCCCGCTCAACTCGTACGTCGCCGAACGCCACCCGCTGCTGGCGCCGGACCCTGAGCCGGGCGCGGTCGCCGCGTACACGGACTGGGCGTTACGTATCCACCGGGCCGTCGAGGAGGCGGTCGAGGCGGTGCACTCGCGCGGGATCGTCTTCAACGACCTGCATGTCTTCAACGTCATGGTCGCGCCCGACGAGCGCTCGGTGTCCCTGCTGGACTTCGAGGCGGCGGCACCGGCCGAGGAGAACGGCCGCCAGATCGTCGCCCACCCCGGTTTCCTGGCGCCCCCGGACCGCACGGGCCCGGACGTCGACCGCTACGCCCTCGCCTGTCTGCGCCTCGCGCTGTTCCTCCCGGTCACCTCGCTGTTCGTGGTGGACCGGGGGAAGGCCGCGCATCTGGCGGAGGTGATCGCGGGGCAGTTCCCGGCGGTGCCGCGGGGGTTCCTGGACGAGGCGGTCGCGGAGATCCTCCGTGGGGGCGCGGGGAGCGCGAGGAGCGCCGGGGGCGTCGTCGGGACGAGCGGCGGGGGTCACGCGCCGGCCCGTGCGGAGGGGGCGGGGGCCGGCGCGTCGGGGCTTTCCCGGACCGCCGCGTCCGGGAACCACGAGACCGCCGCGTCCGGGCTGCACCGGGCCACCGCCACGGCGGCACCGGCGCCGAGTGGCCCGTCCGCCTCGCCGTTCGGCTCTCTCGCCGAGCCCGGTGACTGGCCGTACAGCCGTGACTCGATGGTCAAGGCGATCCTGGCCTCGGCCACACCGGAGCGCGACGACCGGCTCTTCCCCGGCGATGTCGCCCAGTTCTCCGACGGCGGTGGCCTCGGCCTCGCGCACGGCGCCGCGGGCGTGCTGTACGCGCTCGCCGAGACCGGGGCGGAGCGCTACGAGGAGGGCGAGCGCTGGCTGCTCGACCACACCGACCCGGTGCCGGTCGGCACCCCGCTCGGCCTGTACGACGGCCTCGCGGGCGTCGCCTACGTCCTGGACCGGCTCGGACACCGGCAGCGGGCCCTGGACCTGGTCGAGCTGATCCTCGCCGAGAAGTGGCAGAAGCTGTCGTCCGACCTGAGCGGGGGTCTCGCCGGCCTCGGTCTGGTCCTCGACCGGCTGGCACTCACCACCGGCGAGTCCGAACTGCGCGAACGCGCGGCCGAGGCCGCGCACCTCCTCGTACACCGCCTCGCCGAGCCCCGCCCGGCCCCGCCCCGCCGACGCGCCGGCCTGCTGCGCGGCGCGAGCGGTCCCGCCCTGTTCCTGCTGCGCCGGTACGAGGCGACGGGCGACCGCATGCTGCTCGACGCGGCGGGCGAGGCGTTGCGCCAGGACCTGGAGTGCCTGGTCGAGCAGAAGAACGGCGGGCTGGCCGTCGACGAGGGATGGCGAACGATGCCGTACCTCGGCGACGGGAGCGTGGGCGTGGGGATGGTGCTCGACGACTATCTGGCGGCAGAGGTGGCTGGCCCCGCCGCGTTGGGCGACACGGGTGGCGCCGCCGCGTTGGGCGACACGGCTGGCCCCGCCGGATTGGGCGACACGGGTGGCGCCGCCGCATTGGGCGACACGGGTGGCGCCCCCGGGTTGGTCGACACGGTTGGCCCGGCTGGCACGACCGGCACTGCTGGCGCCGTCGGCGCGGGCGGCGCGGCTGGCACAGTCGGCCCGGCCGGCACGGTCGGCCCGGCCGGCACGGTCGGCCCGGCCGGCACGGTCGGCCCGGCCGGCACGGTCGGCCCGGCCGGCCGTACGGGCGCGGGCGGCACGGCTGACACCGTCGGCCTGGGCGACACGGGCGGCACGGCTGACGCGACCGGCACCGCTGGCGCCGTCGGCGCGGGCGGCACCGCTGGCCTGGGCGACACGGGCGGCACGCGCGGCGCAACCGGCACGATCGGCCGTACGGGCGCGACCGGCACAGTCGGCCCGGCTGGCATGATCGGCAGCACTGGCGCGAGCGGCACGGCCGGCACGACCGGCACGGGCGGCACGACCGGCACGGGCGGCACGACCGGCACGGGCGGCACGACCGGCACGGGCGGCGCAACCGGCACGGGCGGCGCAACCGGTGCAGGCGGCGCAACCGGTGCAGGCGGCGGCCGGGTCGGCGAGTTCATGCGGGCGCGCGTCGGCATCCGTGCTGCTGCGGGCTATCGCTTCTACGCGCAGCCGGGGCTGTTCGAGGGGCGGGCCGGGATGGTTCTTCATCTCGGGCGGACGGGCGCTCCCTGGGAGTGGACGGTGGCGCAGATCGCCGCGCTCGGCTGGCATGCGATGCCGTATCAGGGGCAACTGGCTTTCCCGGGGAACCACTTGATGCGGCTCTCCATGGACCTCGGTACCGGAACGGCGGGGTGTCTGCTGGCGCTCGGTTCGGCGCTGGCCGCCGATGACGAGGTCAGGCCGCAGCTGCCGTTCCTGCCGCCGCTGCGACGGCGGCTCCAATGACGCGGCTCCGCCACCCGGCGGCGTCGTGACGCAACACCCCCGTCCCCATGGCCCCGGATCTGTACGGCACGGGGCACCAACCGAAAGGAATCGACATGGCACTTCTCGACCTGCAGACGATGGAAGCCGACGAGACCACCGGCACCGGCGGCCCCAGCTCCCTGAGCGTCCTGTCCTGTGTCAGCGCGGCCAGCATCACGCTCTGCCTCTGACTCGGACTCCGACCCGAAGCGGCCGCTGAGCCGCGCCAGGGTTCCGGACGGCTCCGCCCCCTTGTCCGGGGTGGGGCCGTCCGGGGCCCGGTCATCCCACGTCAGGACGGGTATGACGACCCTCACCGAGACCGGCGGTGCCCCCGGCCCGGCGGCCGTGTCCGCCGCCCTGGGGCGTGCGGCCGTACGGAACTCCGCCCCCCGTTGCGCGGTCCTGGCGCTCGTGGCCGTGGCGGCCACGGGGGCGAACCTGGCTCTGCCGCTGGTGCTGGGGCAGGCCCTGGATCTGCTGCTGGCCGGTGACCCGGAAGGCTCGCGCCGGGTGCTGTGGTGCACCGGGCTGGTCGTCGCCCTCGCGGTGCTGGACGCGGTCGAGACCGTGCTCGGCGGGACCACCGACGCCCGGACCACGGCGTGGCTGCGGCGGCGGCTGGTCGGGCATGTGCTGGCGGTGGGGCCACGGGCCGTCGGCCGGTTCGGGCCGGGGGACCTGGTGGCCCGGCTCGTCGGGAACGCTGCCCAGGCGGGGACGGCGCCCACCACGGTCGCCGCGCTCGTCGCCGGGCTCGCCGGGCCGGTGGGCGCGGTGGTGGCCCTGTGGCTGATCAGCCCCTGGCTCGCGACGGTGTTCCTTCTCGGCGCTCCGCCGCTCGTCCTGCTGCTGCGCGCGCTCGCCCGGGACTCCGCCGAGTGCGTGACGCGCTACCAGCGGGCGCAGGGCCGTATCGCGAGCGGTCTGGCCGAGGCCGTCGCCGGGTTCCGTACGATCGCGGCCGCCGGAACGGCCGCCCGGACCGTCGCACGGGTTCTCCGCCCGCTGCCCGAACTCTCCCGTGAAGGGCACCGCGTGTGGCGGGTGCAGGGCCGCGCCGCCGCACGGGCGGCCGCCCTGGCGCCCCTGCTACAGCTCGGCGTCGTGGCCGGCGCGGGCGTTCTCCTTTCCCAACAGCGGCTTTCTGTCGGTGAGTTGCTGGCCGCGTCCCGCTACGCCGTGCTGGCGGCGGGCGTCGGCGTACTGGTCGGGCAGCTCTCGGGGCTGGTCCGGGCCCGCGCGGCGGCCCGGCGGCTCGACGAGATCCTGGCCGAACCGCCGACCACGTACGGCGAGCGTCTGCTCCCGCCCTCCGGGCAAGGGCGGTTGGAGCTGTGCGGCGTGAGCGTCGGCCGGGGCGGGCGCACCGTCCTGGACGGTGTCGACCTCGTCGTACCGGCCGGGACCACGCTCGCCGTCGTCGGCCGTTCGGGCGCGGGCAAGTCGCTGCTCGCCGCCGTCGCCGGACGGCTCACGGACCCGGACGAGGGAGAGGTACGGCTCGACGGCGTACCCCTGCGCGAACTGGACCGCCGGGAGCTGCGCCGGGCGATCGCCCACGCCTTCGAACGCCCGGCCCTGCTCGGCGGGTCCGTCGAGGACACCATCGCCCTCGGTGTCCCCCGGCCCTCCCCGGCCCGCGTCCGCGAGGCCGCCCGCTCCGCGCACGCGGACGCCTTCGTCCGCCGCCTGCCCGACGGCTACGCCACGCCGTGCGCCGACGCCCCGCTGTCGGGCGGCGAGGCCCAACGCCTCGGCCTCGCCCGCGCGTTCGCCCGCGACTGCCGCCTCCTCGTCCTCGACGACGCCCTCTCCAGCCTCGACACCGTCACCGAGCACCACATCACCGACGCCCTCCACCACACCACCGCCGCCGGCCGCCTGATCATCGCCCACCGGGCGGCCACGGCCGCCAGCGCGGACCGGGTGGCGTGGCTGGACGAGGGGCGGGTGCGGGCGGTGGGGGCGCATGCGGAGCTGTGGCGGGTGGCGGGCTATCGGGAGTTGTTCCGGTGAACGGGAACACCGAACTCGGCATCCCGCGTCGCGGCCTCCGCTTCCTGCGGCGCCGCGCGCGGGTGGTCGGGCGCCTCGGGCTGTGGTCCGTGCTGGAGACAGGACAGACGTTTCTCATGGGGTACGCGGTGGCCCGGGCCCTCGACGACGGGTTTCTCGCGGGGCGGGCGGACGTCGGGCTGGGGTGGCTCGGGGTCGGGGCGGTGGCCGTGGCCGTCGGGGCGTACGGGACCGGGCGGGTGTACGGGTGTGTGGCCGCGCTGGTGGAGCCGTTGCGGGACCGGCTGGTGCGGGGGGTGGTCGAGCGGGGGGTGCGGGAGGCGGACGGTGGGGCGTTGTCCGGGCTCACCCAGCAGGTGGAGATCGCCCGGGACACCTTCGCCGGGCTGGTGATGGTGTCCCGCTCGTTCCTGTTCACCGCCGCGGGGGCGCTCATCGGGCTGTTCTCTCTCGCGCCCGCGCTGCTGCTCGTCGTGGCGCTCCCGCTGGTCGTCGGTGTGGGTCTCTTCCTGGCGACACTGCGGCCCCTGGCCCGCAGGCAGGAGGCGTTCCTCGTGGCCGACGAGGCTCTCGCCGACCGACTGGGCACCGTCTGCCCGGCGTTGCGGGACATCACGGCGGCCGGCGCCGAGGAGCCGGTCGCCGCCGACACCGGCCGGAGCGTCGACGCCGAGCGGCGGGCCGCGCGCTCGCTGGCCCACTGGGGCGTCGTACGCGTCGCCTCGCTCACGGTCGGCGGCCAACTGCCCGTCGTCCTGCTCCTGGCGACCGCCCCCTGGCTCCTGGACCACGGCGTCACCCCGGGCGCCCTTGTCGGCGCGCTCGCCTACATCACCCAGTCCCTGCTCCCCGCCCTCCAGAACCTGGTGCACGGCCTGGGCACCAGCGGCTCCCGGCTCGCGGTGGTGCTGCGCAGGCTGGCACCGCCGGGCGAGCCGTCGACCGCCGACGCCACTCCCCCGCCCTCCGGCCCGCCTCCACCACCCTGCGACACCGCTCCCACGCCCTCCGGCGCCACTTCCCCGCCCCACCCCGCCGCCGACGCCCTCGCCCTCTCCTCCGTCACCTTCGCCTACGGCTCCGCCGGCACCCCCGTCATCGACGGACTCGACCTCCGCGTCCCCCACGGCACGCACCTGGCCGTCGTCGGTCCCAGCGGCATCGGCAAGTCCACCCTCACCGGGCTCGTCGCGGGTCTCCTGCGCCCCCGGCAGGGCACCGTCCACTTGTGTGGGCAGCCGGTACCGGGCGCCACATCCCGCGCACACCGGGTGCTCATTCCGCAGGAGGCGTACGTCTTCAGGGGATCCCTCGCGGAAAACCTCGGCGAGCTGCGGCCGAAACCCGTGCCCGAGGCGGAGCTGTGGGCCGCGGCGGAGGCGGTGGGGCTCACCGAACTGATGGTCCGGCTGGGCGGCCCGGCGGCGGAGGTCGACCCGGGCGCGCTGTCCGCCGGGGAGCGGCAGCTCGTCGCGCTGGCCCGGGCGTATCTGTCGTACGCGCCGGTCGTGATCCTCGACGAGGCGACCTGTCACCTGGACGCGGAGGCAGAGGAGCGCGCGGAGCTGGCCTTCGCGCGGCGGCCGGGTACGACGCTCGTGGTGGTCGCCCATCGGGTCAGTTCGGCCCGCCGGGCGGACCGGGTGCTGGTCATGGACGGGCGGTGCGTCGCGTACGGGGAGCACGACGAGTTGGTGACGCGCTCGCCGCTCTACCGGGACCTGGCCGGCGCCTGGTCACCGGCACCGCGGCCGGACCGCTCCCCCCTGCCGGCGCCGGGGCCGCCCGGTTCCCGCGCGTCAGAGCCAGCCCTCCCCCTGCGAGATCCGGATGGCGTCGATCCTGTTGCGCGCCCCGGTCTTGCGGGTGATGGCGGCCATGTAGTTGCGCACGGTGCCGTGGGAAAGGTGCAGGCTGCCGGCGATCTCGGCGACGGAGGCACCCTCGGCGGCCAGTGACAGGACGCTCAACTCGCGGCGGGTGAGCGGCATTTCGGCGGCCTTGAGGAAGCCGAAGCCCAGGGAGTCGTCGATGAAGCGTTTCCCTCGGGCGACCTCGCGGATCGCGGACACCAGACGCGCCGGGGAGCCCTCCTTGTCCACGTAGCCGAGTGCCCCGGCCTCCGCCGCGCGCTTGAGCAGCCCGGGTCTGCTCGCGTGGGCGAGGACCAGGAGTCCGGGGGCCGGGCCGTTCGCGCCGCGCAGGTCGGCGAGGGGCGGGATGCCGACGGCGTCGGCGCAGTCGAGGTCCGCCGCGCAGACGTCGGGCCGTAAGGAACGGACGCGCCCCGGCGCGGTACGCCAGGGCGCGTCGTACACCGCCAGGTCCGGTTCCCGGCGCAGCCACTCCGCCAGTACCGACCGGACCAGACACTCGTCGTGCACGAGCAGTACCCGGATCACGTTCGCCCTCCGCCTCCCGACCGCCGCTTTCGCCGTCTTTCTCCGTCTCAGCGCGTGCCCATTGTTGGCGCCCCCGACCGCGCCCGGGCGCGAAGAACCAGCCATCGGGGTGCGTGGGGGCGCACTCGCGGCGCCCGTGCGCGAGGCCGCGCATCACCGAGCGGGCATGGCCCGGGCGAGAAGGGGTACCGCGGTTCCCCCACGGCGCGGCGTTCGCCGTGCGCGGGCGGCCCCCAAGGGGGAGCCTTGACCCTGGGGCCCGTCGCGCGGCCGTGCGAGGAGGTGGTCGGGATGCCCGACGTCCACGCGTACCGGGCGCGGACGACCGTGGAGACGGGCCGCGTAGGGCATCCGCTGCTGTCGCTGGCCCTGGCCGCGATGATGGACGACGTCGAGGCCCACTCCGGCGCGGTCTATCTGCTGACGCCCGACGAGCCGGTCCTGGAGATGGCGGTCATGGCGGGGCTGCCGAGGTCGTTCGCCGCGCCGTGGGAGCGGGTGGGGCTGAGCTCGCCGGTCCCGGTCTCCGAGGCCGTGCGGGGTCAGCGGCTGGTGTGGGTCAGCGGTGAGGAGCAGATGGCCCGCCGTTATCCCCGGATCGCCATGGTCCTGCCCTACCCGTTCGCCCTGGCCGCGCTGCCGGTGGCGACCCGCGACACCACGTACGGCGCCGTGTACGTGACCTGGCCCGGCTCGCATCCGCCGGAGCTCAGCGAGCGTGAGCGGGACCACCTCACCGCGGCCTGCGACCGGCTCGCGCTCCGGCTGCGGCGCGCGGAGGAGGAGGGCCGGCCGGTGCTGCCGGAGCCGGACCTGTCGGCGCCGTCGGCGACCACGGTCGCCGGGACGCTCGGCACGGTGGAGGCGGCGCGGATGGTGGCGCGGCTGCCGTACGGGATGTGCGCGCTCGATCTGCACGGACGGATCTCCTTCGCCAACGCGGCGACGGCGGAGCTGCTGGGCATCCCGGTCAGCGCTCTGCTGGGCACCCAGCTGTGGGCGTCCGTGCCGTGGCTCAACGACCCCTCCTACGAGGACCGGTACCGGGCGGCGCTGATGAGTCAGCAGGTGGCGTCGTTCGTGGCGCTCAGACCGCCGGGCGACTGGCTGTCGTTCCGCCTGTATCCGGGGACGAACGGGCTGACCGTGCGTATCTCGCGGGCCCGGGCGGTCGCCGACGAGGCGGGGGCCGCCCGGCAGGAGGACGGCGGGCCGGGCCGCCTGGTGACGATCAACCATGTGCTGGCGCTGGCGAGCGCGCTCACCGAGGCGGTGGGCGTGCAGGACGTGGTGGAGCTGGTCGCGGGCGAGATCGTGCCGGCCGTCGGCGGCCAGGCGCTCGTGCTGCTCGGCTCGCACGCCGGCCGCCTGCATGTGCTCGGCCACCGGGGTTACGCGGATCCGCACCTCGTCGAGCACTTCGACGGTATGCCGCTCACCTCGCCGACGCCCGGGACGCATGTCCTGACCACCGGGGTGCCCGCCTTCTTCGAGTCCCGGCACCAGCTGGAGCACCTCTATCCGATCGAGCGGGGCACCCCGGACGGGCTGGGCGCCTGGGCGTACCTCCCGCTGATCGCCTCGGGGCGGCCGGTGGGCACCTGGGTCCTCGGGTACGCGGAACCGCATCCCTTCCCGGCCGACGAGCGCGCGGTGCTGACCAGCCTCAGCGGTTTCATCGCCCAGGCCCTGGAGCGGGCGCAGCTGTACGACGTCAAGCACCAGCTGGCGCACGGGCTGCAGCAGGCCCTGCTGCCGCACTCCCTGCCGTCGATCCCGGGTATCGAGGCGGCCTCGCGCTATCTGCCCGCCACCCGGGGCATGGACATCGGCGGCGACTTCTTCGACCTGGTCCTCTCGCACGGGCGGGCCTCGGCCGTGATCGGCGACGTGCAGGGGCACAACGTGACGGCGGCGGGCCTGATGGGGCAGATCCGTACGGCGGTGCGCGCGTACACGACCGTCGGGCAGGCGCCCGGGGAGGTGATGAGCAGCACCAACCGGCTGCTGATCGACCTCGGTTCCGAGCTGTTCGCCAGTTGTCTGTACCTGCGGCTCGATCCGGCGCACGGGACGGCCGTGATGGCGCGGGCGGGGCATCCGCCGCCGTTGCTGCGCCGGCCGGACGGGAAGGTGAAGGTGCTCGACCTCGCGGGCGGTCCGCTGCTCGGCATCGACGCGGCCGCGACGTATCCGACGACCGAGGTCGCGCTCACCGAGGGGTCCGTGCTCGCCCTCTACACCGACGGGCTGATCGAGTCGCCGGGCGTCGACATCGAGGACGCGCTGGCCGGCCTCGGTGAGCGGCTCGCCTCGGCCGGGGAGCGGCCGTTGGACGCGCTGGCCGACAGTCTCGTGAGGGAGACGGAGGCGGCGGAGGAGCGGGCGGACGATGTGGCGTTGCTGCTGTTGCGGGCGACTGGAGGGGGTGGCTGAGCGCCTTGGCTCCGGGGGTCGGTCGTCGGCCGTGGGTTCGTCGTGCTGGTCGGGCGGTTCCCACCCGCCCCTTTCTGGGGCGCGCCCGGCGAAACACGAATGGGTCCGGCCCTCCCGCCGGAGGGCCGGACCGTTCCACCTGCCGGCCGGACCGCTGTGAGGCGGCGCCGGCAGGTGGGGTCGTGGGCTCGACGCCCCCGGTGTCAGTGGCCGCTGACCTCGGAGCCGTCGTCCACGCCTTCGGCGGCGCCGGCTTCCTCTTCCTCGCCGACACCCTGCTCGCCGACGCCCTGCTCCTCGCCCGCACCGGCCTCTTCACCGGCACCGGCCGCGTCGCCCGCACCCGCGACGTCGCCGGCTTCCTCACCGGCGCCGGCCGCGGCGCCCTCTTCCTCGCCGGCCCCGGCGGCGGCGCCCTCTTCCTCGCCGGCCCCGGCGGCGGCGCCACCGGCGGCCTCCTCGCCGCCGGCCGCGCCACCGTCACCGATGGTCGCGCCGACCGCCGCGAGGGCGGTGGTGACCGGCTGGAAGAAGGTCTCGCCGCCGACGGTGCAGTCGCCGCTGCCGCCGGAGGTCAGGCCGATGGCCTGGCCGTCCTCGGTGAAGAGCGAGCCGCCGCTGTCGCCGGGCTCGGCGCAGACGTTGGTCTGGATGAGGCCGGTGACCGTGCCCTCGGGGTAGTTCACCGTGGCGTCGAGAGCCAGGACCTCGCCGTCGGCGAGACCGGTGGTGCTGCCCATGCGGAAGACCTGGAGGCCGACCGCGGCGTCACCGGCCGCGTTGATGTCCACCGTCTGGCCGTTGCCGAGGTCGACCGTGCTGGCCGCCTGGGTCGCCGCGTCGTTGTACTTGACCAGGGCGAAGTCACCGGCGCCGGGGAACGTGGCGGTCTCCGCGTCGACGGTGGCGATCGGCGCGCCGCCCTCTTCCTCGGACCACTCGGCCACCGCGACACCGCAGTGACCGGCGGTCAGGAAGCCGGGGGTGCCGTCGGCGTTGGTGACGTTGAAGCCGGCCGAGCAGCGCGCGCCGCCGCCGAAGATGGCGTCGCCGCCCTCCAGGAGGGGCTTGAACGTGCCGGCGGACTTCTTGATGGTCGCCATGCCCGAGCCGAGGGACTTGACCGTCGACTCGATGGTGTCCCAGTTCTCGCCCGTGACCGTGGAGTCGGCGGTTACCTGGATCTTGTTCGTGCGGGGGTCGACGCCCCAGGCGGTGCCCGGGATGGTCGCCTCCGCCTTCAGCGTCTGCGCGCCGGCCTCCAGCTCGGCGAGGCTGTTGTCGACCTCACGGACCACCGCACCGGCCTTCTTCGCCTGGATGATCACGTTGTTGTCGTCGCCGTCGATCTCAAGACCGTCGATGACGTTGATGACGAGCTGCTTCTCGCCCGAGTCGTAGTACGCGCCTGCGAACGCGTCGCCCAGCAGATCCTCCAGCTGGGAGGCGAGATCCGAGGCGCCGCTCGCTTCGAGCGTCTTGGCCGCGGGGGTGTTCGACTCTGTCTGCGACGCCATCGCGTTCGGCAGGATGAGGGCCGCCGCTCCGAGTGCCGCCACGCCGCCTGCGGCTATAAAGGCCTTACGCTTGGTGGCTCGTTTGTGACTCAACTCTTGACCTCCTGGGGACGGGGTCCGTGCCGCCGTCCGGCGGGTGAACTGGGGGCGCCTGGTTGCCAGTTGGTACGGATGGTTCCGGTGGGGTGTTCAACGCCCAGCGAAAAGATTTCGATCTTCCATTTCGCGAAGTGCGGTACGGCCGCAGTTCGCGTGGCATTTCACGACTTCACGCCCTCGCTCCCCTGCCGGGGGCCGCGGGACGAGGGGCGCGCGGTCCGGCGCACGGCGCCTCGTACCGACGAGGACGGTCCAGCGGTCGACGAGCCGGCCCGGTCGACACATGCGGCCACCGGTCGGTAGCGATCCGTTCTCAACTCCGGCCGCAAAACCGGCTTCGGGGAATCTCCACACCGAATACCCAGTGAAGTCACGGGCCGCAAGGGATCCGCACAGCCGCGACTCGCTTTCCGTGCCTTTGAGGCGGAACTGTCCAATTCGTTTTCCCGCCGGCAATGAACGGCGTATGGCGATGCCGGGAACCGCGTGAAGAACTTGCCCCCACCGTGTGCGTGAGCCTGCACGGATGAGCCGTCATGGTCACCAAGTGCCCTGGTGAGGAGCAACGTTGATTGGATGTGAGCATCGGCGATCTGCTTTGATCCATCGCATCGCGGGGGCCGCGAAGCTCTCGGAAACGAGATGTGGGGCACCCACGTGTGCGGCCGTCGCTCTGTCCCCAGAAGGGGGCCGCTCCCCCCTTATGAATAGCTATACGAAGGGAAGTTCCATCATGAACTCCACCCCCCAGGTTGAGACCGCCGAGATCTCGGACGCCGCCCTCGACGCCGTTTCCGGTGGCCTGTCCGTCCACGCCGTCGGCACCGTCACCGACCTGGTTGACGGCATCGTCCCGGTCTCCGGCCTGCTCGGCACGTGCGTCGGCACCTTCGAGGGTGCCACCGGCCTGAACACCGCGCCGGTCACGAACCTGGTCGCCGGTCTCTGACCGAGTCCTAGCGCCGCCGAGTCCCGGAACCATCTGACAGGTTCCGGGGCTCTCGGGCGCTCTGAAAGTCCTTTGTCTCACGTTGCGCAGGTGAGGGAAGTCCCGTGCAGTTCCGCCAGCAGGCCCTCGCCAAGCTCCAGTCACCGGAGGAACTCGACCTCCCGGTGCGCTTCGCCCGCCCGCAGGGCTGGCTGGTGCTGTCCGTGACGGTGGCCGCCATGGCCGCCGCGTCCGTGTGGGCCGTCACGGGTTCCGCCACGTCCACGGTCGGCGCGCCCGCCGTCCTCACCCACGGGCAGGGCAGTTACGTCCTCCAGAGCCCGGTCGCGGGTCAGGTCACCGCGGTGCTCGCGAAGCAGGGCGAGCGGCTGCCCGCCAAGGCCCCGGTCCTGAAGGTCGCCACCGCCGAGGGTGAGACCGTCGTCCGTTCCGTCGCGGCCGGCCGGGTCTCCGCGCTCGCCGCCACGATCGGCCAGATCATCTCCACCGGCGCCGATGTCGCGGCCATCGAGAAGGTCGCCGACGCCGACGACCCGCTCTACGCCACGGTGTACGTCCCGGCCGAGAACGCCGCCTCGATCCCGAAGAACGCCGCGGTGGACCTCACCGTGCAGTCGGCGCCCACCCAGCGGTACGGCGTGCTGCGCGGCCATGTGAAGAAGGTCGACCGCGCGGCGCAGACCCCGCAGTCGATCGGCGCGTTCCTCGGCGACAGCCAGCTGGGCGAGCAGTTCACCAAGAAGGGCAGGCCGGTGGCCGTCACCGTACGGCTGGACCGTAAGGCGTCGACCGAGTCGGGCTACGAGTGGTCCTCGCAGGACGGGCCGCCGTTCGAGCTGACCTCCATGACCATGGCCACGGGTTCGATCCGGCTGGCCGACGAGCGTCCGATCGATTGGCTGCTCCCGTGACCCCCTCCCAGGACACCGCGCCGCCACCGGCGCGCGGCAGACGCAAGGCGGCCCCGCAGAAACGGCCGGTGCCCAAGGGCAGGCAGAGGACCGTCCGCACACCGACCGTCCTCCAGATGGAGGCCGTGGAGTGCGGCGCCGCCTCCCTCGCCATGGTCCTCGGCCACTACGGGCGGCACATCCCGCTGGAGGAGCTGCGCATCGCCTGCGGTGTCTCCCGGGACGGCTCCCGCGCGAGCAACCTCCTGAAGGCGGCCCGCAGTTACGGCTTCACCGCCAAGGGCATGCAGATGGACGTGGCCGCCCTCGCCGAGGTGAGGGCGCCGGCCATCCTGTTCTGGGAGTTCAACCACTACGTCGTCTACGACGGGATGGGGCGCCGCTTCGGCCGGCGCGGCGTGCACATCAACGACCCGGGCAAGGGCCGCCGGTTCGTGCCGATGGAGGACTTCGACGCGAGCTTCACCGGTGTCGTCCTCGTCATGGAGCCGGGCGACGGTTTCACCAAGGGCGGCCGCAAGCCCGGTGTCCTGGGCGCCATGCCCGCCCGGATGCGCGGCACCTCCGGCACGCTGCCCGCCGCCGTCCTGGCGAGCCTGCTCCTGGTGGCGGTCGGCGCGGCGGTGCCCGCGCTGAGCCGCACCTACATCGACATGTTCCTGATCGGCGGCCAGACCTCCCTGCTGGGCGTGCTGTTCGCGTCGATGGGCGCGTGCGTGCTGCTGACGGTCCTGCTGACCTGGCTGCAGCAGGCGAACCTGCTGCGCGGCCGGCTGATCTCCTCCACCCTGTCCAGCGCCCGCTTCCTTCGGCATCTCCTGCGCCTGCCCGTCACGTTCTTCTCCCAGCGCAGCCCCGCCGACCTCGTCCAGCGGCTCCAGTCCAACGACGCGGTCGCCGAGACCCTGGCCCGCGATCTCGCGGCGGCCGGTGTGGACGCGGTCGTCGTGGTCCTCTACGCCGTACTCCTCTATACGTACGACCCACAGCTCACCGCCGTCGGCATCTCGGTGGCGCTGCTGAACGTGGTGGCGATGCGGGTGGTGATCCGGCTGCGCGCGACGCGTACGGCGAAGCTGCGGGCCGACAGCGCCCGGCTCACCAACACGGCGTACACGGGTCTGCAGTTGATCGAGACGATGAAGGCGACCGGCGGCGAGGACGGCTACTTCCGCAAGTGGGCGGGGCAGCACGCCACCACCCTGGAGGAGCAGCAGCGGCTCGGGGTGCCGAGCGCCTGGCTGGGGGTCGTCGCCCCGACCCTCGCCACCCTCAACAGCGCGCTCATCCTCTGGATCGGCGGTATGCGCGCGGTCGAGGGCCACATATCCGTCGGCCTGCTGGTCGCCTTCCAGGCGCTGGTCACCCGTTTCACCGCGCCGATCACCCGGCTCAACGGTGTCGCGGGCCGCATCCAGGACTTCGCGGCCGACGTGGCCCGGCTGAAGGACGTGGAGAACTTCCAGGCGGACCCGCTGTACGCCCGCCCGGACGCCACCGAGTCCACCCGCCGTCTGCAGGGCCACGTCGAGCTGGAGAACATCACCTTCGGCTACAGCCCCCTCGACAAGCCGCTGCTCACCGGCTTCGACCTCACCGTCGGCCCCGGCCGGCAGGTGGCGCTGGTCGGCGGCTCCGGCAGCGGCAAGTCGACGGTGTCCCGGCTGATCTCGGGCCTGTACGCGCCCTGGGAGGGCGTGATCCGTATCGACGGCCGGCGTCTGGAGGACATCCCGCGCGGCGCGCTCGCCGCCTCCGTCTCCTTCGTCGACCAGGAGGTCTTCCTCTTCGAGGGCACGGTCCGCGACAACGTGGCCCTGTGGGACCCGTCGATCCCGGACGAGGCCGTGGTGGAGGCGTTGCGGGACGCGGCGCTGTACGACGTGGTGACGCGTCGGCCCGGCGGTATCAACAGCAGGGTCGAGCAGGACGGGCGGAACTTCTCCGGCGGGCAGCGCCAACGCCTGGAGATCGCCCGGGCGTTGGTCCGCAGGCCCAGCATCCTGGTGCTCGACGAGGTGACCAGCGCGCTCGACGCGGAGACCGAGCTGACCGTCATGGACAACCTGCGCAAGCGGGGCTGCGCCTGTGTGGTGATCGCCCACCGGCTCAGCACGGTCCGCGACAGCGACGAGATCGTCGTCCTTCACCACGGCACGATCGTGGAGCGTGGCCGGCACGAGGAGCTGGTGGCACGCGGCGGCGCGTACGCCCAGCTGGTCAGGGAGCGATGAGATGACGTCCGTACCTGAGGAGGGCGACCTCGTCCTCGGCGCGCTGGGCGGCATGGGTATGCCCGTCGACTGCGCCGGCCGCACCCGCCTCGACCTCGAAGGCCCCCAGGTGCTGTGGCTGGTGGCCTCCGGCGCCCTCGACCTGTTCGCGGTCGACGCCGTCCAGCAGGGCCACTGGCACCACCTCGGCCGCCTCGAAGCGGGCGCGTTGCTGCTCGGCCCGGTCACCGGGCCGCAGCACACCCTGGTCGCCCGCCCGCTCCGCGACTGCGTGGTCCGGCGCATCGGCCTGCGCGAGCTGTACCAGCAGGCGGACACCGAGACCTGGTCGTACGACGAATGGGGCAACCCCCAGCTGGTGCCCCCGCGGACGAGCCCGCTGGAGTACGCCCTCGCCCTGGGCGTCGGCCGTGGTCTGTCCATCCTCTTCCAGGCACCGATGGCCACCGAACAGGCCGCCGCCCTCACCGACGACGACGTGTTCTGGATGCAGGTGCCGCCCGGCAGCGTCCAGTACGGCTCGCTGTACGGCGCGGAGGCGGCGGCCGATCTGCTGATGGACCCCGGTGTCTGGCAGAGCATGGTCGACCAGCAGTACCGGCTGCTGGCCACGCTGGACCGCTGGATCGAGCAGCTGGAGCGCACCCACGAGGACCGTACGGCCGCGGGCATCAAGGCCGGTGAGGCGGTACGCGTCCAGGCCGACCGGACGCTCCTCGCCTCCATCGGCAAGTCCTCCGCGGCCCGCCGGACGACCGCCGCCGACGCGGACGCCACGTACGCGGCCTGCGGGCTGGTCGCCCGGGCGGCCGGGATCGCCCTCTGCGAACCCGCGCAGAGCGGCACCGAGAGCGACCGGCTCGACCCGGTGGAACGCATCGCGCTCGCCTCCCGGGTCCGGGTCCGTGCCGTACGCCTCACCGGGAGCTGGTGGCGGGAGAACGTGGGCCCGCTGGTCGGGCAACGGGCCCTGTCCGGCGCGCCGGTGGCCCTGCTGTGGCGGCGTGGCGGCTATGTGGCCGTGCAGCCGTCGTCGGGCCGGGAGACGCCGATCGAGAAGGCGAACGTGGCGGAGTTCGAGCCGCGTGCCGTGATGTTCTACCGGCCGCTGCCCGAGCGGGTGCTGAGCCCGCTGCGCCTGATGCGGTTCAGTCTCCACGGCACCGGCGGCGACATGACGGGCCTCCTGCTCAGCGGTCTGGTGACGGTCCTCCTCGGCTCGCTGGTGCCGATCGCCACGGGCAAGATCCTCGGCGAGTACGTGCCGAAGGCGCAGGAGGACCTGATCGTGCAGGTCTGCCTGGCGGTGATGCTGGCGAGCGTGGTGTCGGCGGCGTTCCTGCTGTTGCAGAACCTGACGATGCTCCGGCTGGAGGGCCGCATCGAGGCCACCCTCCAACCGGCCGTCTGGGACCGCCTGTTGAGGCTGCCGACCAAGTTCTTCGCCTCCCGCTCCACCGGTGAACTGGCCAGCGCTGCCATGGGCATCAGCGCGATCCGGCGCACGCTGGCGGGGGTGGGCCCGGTGGTCGCCCAGTCGGTGACCATCGGTGCCGTGAACCTCGCTCTGCTGCTCTGGTACAGCGTCCCGATGGCGCTGGCGGCGATCGGCATGCTCGTCGTGGTGGCCTCCGTCTTCCTCGGGCTCGGCCTGTGGCAGGTCCGCTGGCAGCGCCGTCTGGTGGTGCTCAGCAACAAACTGAACAACCAGGCCTTCCAGACGCTGCGCGGGCTGCCGAAGCTGCGGGTGGCTGCGGCCGAGAACTACGCGTACGCCGCCTGGGCGGGCGAGTTCGCGCGCAGCCGGGAGCTCCAGCAGAAGGTCGGCGGGATCAAGAACCTCAACTCGGTGCTGGGCACGGTGTATCTCCCGCTGTGCACCCTGCTGATGTTCATGCTGCTGGCGGGCCCGGCGCGGGGTTCGATGTCGGCGGCGGCGTTCCTGACGTTCAACACGTCGGTGACGATGCTGCTGACCTCGGTCACCCAGCTCACCGGCGCGTTCGTCTCGGCGGTCGCCGTGCTCCCCCTCTTCGAGGAGATCAGGCCGGTGCTGGAGGCGGCCCCCGAGGTGCGCACGGCCAGTACCCGCCCCGGTGTGCTGTCCGGCGCGATCGAGGCCCGCCGGCTCTCCTTCCGCTACGCGGACGACGGCCCGTTGGTGCTGGACGACGTGTCGTTCGACATCCGCGCCGGCGAGTTCGTCGCGATCGTCGGGCCCAGCGGCTGCGGCAAGTCCACGCTCCTGCGGCTGCTCATCGGCTTCGACAAGCCGGTCTCCGGGAGCGTCCTCTACGACGGTCAGGATCTCGGCGCCCTCGACCAGTCCGCCGTACGCCGGCAATGCGGGGTCGTTCTCCAGCACGCCCAGCCCTTCACCGGCTCGATCCTCGACGTCATCTGCGGCACCGAGCCGTTCACGCCCGAGGAGGCGATGGCGGCGGCCGAGATGGCGGGCCTCGCCGAGGACATCAAGCGGATGCCGATGGGGCTGCACACCATCGTCCAGGGCAACGGCGCGATCTCCGGCGGGCAGCGCCAGCGCCTGATGATCGCCCAGGCGCTCATCCGCCGCCCTCGCATCCTCTTCTTCGACGAGGCGACCAGCGCCCTCGACAACGAGACGCAGCGCACGGTCATCGAAAGCACCCGCGCCCTGAACGCCACCCGCATCGTCATCGCCCACCGGCTGTCCACGGTCCTCGACGCGGACCGTGTGGTGGTCATGGAGGACGGCAAGGTCGCGGAGGTCGGTCCGCCGGCGCAGTTGCTCGCGAACACGGGTGGGCGGCTCTGGGAGCTGGTTCGTCGGCAGGTGGCGTAGTCCCCCTGTCCTGAACCGCCGGATCACCCCCTCGAACTGATCCCGCGGCCGCTCGGGGTACGGGCCGTACCGATCAGGACGGCACTGCGGGGCAGCTGGTGCCCCGTGGTGGGACTGCCAGGTCGGTGAGGTAGCTGTCCACGGCGTCCTCCATACACGGGCCGCTGGTGACGCTGCCGTGGCCGTGGCCCTTGTAGGTGAGGGCACGCCGCTGCGGCCGAGCTGCCGGGCCACCGAGACCGCCCACGGGTAGCCGGTGGCGGGGTCGTGCAGCGCGTTGGACACCAGGATCGGCGGGGCACCGTGTGCGTCCAGGCGGTGCTGCGGGTTGGCGGTCGGCGCGCCCAGACACGCCGCTGCCATGTGGATCGGCAGCAGGTGAGGCAGGTCGGGCGCGGTCATGTTCATCATGGCGACGAGCGAGGCGTACTCCTGGTGGTCGCGCACCGGCAGGTGCCAGTCCGAGCAGAAGACCGGGGTGGCCGAAGGCAGCGGCGCCATCGAGGTGGGCGACGCGGGCAGCGGCCTGCTCGCGCCCATCCCCGCGATCGCCGTGGCCAGGCCCGCGTAGTCGGCCTGGTAGAACTTCCGGAACGCGATCTTGTTGACCAGGTCCGAATACGACAGCGAGGTGCCCGGCTTCGCCGGGTCCGCCAGCTCGCCGCGCCCGGCCCGGGCCAACAGGCCCTGCCAGACGGCGCGGACGGCGCGGCCGTGCAGCGCGCAGTCCGCGGCACCGTCGCACCACTTCACGAACTCCTGGAACGAATCCTCTGCCGTGGCCGCCTCGGACCGCAGGAAGTCACGGGCGGTCGGGACGCTGTGGTCCATGACGCTCTCCAGCACCATCGCGCGCACGCGGCGGGGGTAGGTCTCGGCGTACTGCGCGCCGAGCAGCGTGCCGTACGAGCTGCCGTGGAAGGTCAGTTTCCGCTCACCGAGGGCGGCCCGGAGGGCGTCCAGGTCCCGGACCGTCTGGGCGGTGTCAAGGTGGTCGAACACCGGGCCGGTACGGGCCCGGCAGTCGGCACGGAGCCGCCTGTTGTACGCCATGGTGGCGTCGAAGTCCGCCTGGCTCTTCAGCTCCGGTGACGGCCGCTCGGCGAGCAGGTCGCCGGAGCAGGTGACCGGGTTGCTGCCGCCCACGCCGCGCGGGTCGAAGCTGACGATGTCGAACCTGCGGCGGACCTCGGGGCTGAACCGGCTGATACGGCGCACCACCATCTCCACGCCCGAGTCGCCCGGCCCGCCGGGGCCGAACACCATCGAGCCGACGCGTGCGCCGGGGTCGGTGGCCTTGCGGCGGGCCACGGCCAGGTCGAGTCTCGGCCTGTCCGGGCGGGCCCGGTCGACCGGCACCGAAAGCGTGGCGCACTCGGCTCCCGGCTCTGCCGGCTCGTCACACGGTGCCCACCGCAGGGCCCCGGTGGCAGACGGCGCCGCGTGGACCGCGGGAGCGGCGGCGAGGCCGGTGATGACGGCCATGGTGGCGCCCACGGCCATGGCCGTGCCCCGCGCGGCGATGCGCGGCAGTGCGGATCTGCCCCTGAACGGCATGGGTCCTCCTCGTGAAGAGAGCGGTTGTGTCAGGCGTGCGGACCCGGCCGGGGCACCGTCGTCACGTCAGGTGTCCTGTCGCCCCTGTGGTGCCCCTCTCAGGGACATTTCCGGGTCGGCTCGGGGACCGCTCAGGGGCGATCGGGGCGCAGGCGAAAACGGTCGGGGTCTGGTCAGGGGAAGGGCTCTGTCGCAGTCTCGGACGGCCCGTCAGCCGCGTCCCCAACCTCACGGGTCAGTACGCCCAGGACTACACGGCCTGGCCCCGGACCGTTCCCCCGCGCGGGATCAGCACGATCGCGGCGACCGGAATCACGGCGAGGACCAGCCACGGCACGGCCCCGGGCAACCCCGTGTCCATGAGGGAACCCGTGCCCGCGCTGCCGACCAGCACGATCAGGCCCGAGACGGAGGACATCGCGCCGGTGTAGAGGCCCAGTCGCCCCTCCACCGCGAGATCCGGCACCCACGCGCGGGCGGCCGGAGCCACCAGCATCTGCCCGAGCGTCAGCAGGACCACGAGACCGGCGGCGGGCAGCAGCCCCGCGTCGCCGGTCCACTCGGCGGGCCGGGCCGCGGCCACCACCGCGAACCCGGCGGATATCAACAGCAGCCCCGCGGACATGGACCGGCGCAGGTCGAGCCGGTCCGCCGCCCAGCGGGTCACCGGCAGCTGGGCGGTGACGACGAGCAGCGAGGACAGCCCGAACAGCCAGGCCAGCGCCGACTGGGAGCCCGTGGCCCGCTCGACCTCGTCGGGGAGGAGGAGGTACAGCTGGTTGTACGCGAGCAGGTAGGCGCCGTACGCGCAGCACAGCGCGAGGAAGCGGCGGTTGCGCAGCAGCCCGCCCAGACCGCCCTTCACCGCCACCCGCTCCCGGCCCGGGATGTGCTGCGGCAGCAGCCAGAAGTGCCCGGCCAGGACGAGGACGAAGACCCCCGCGCCCACGAGACACACCACGCGGTAGTCCACGGCGAGCAGCAGCGCGCCGATGAGCGGTCCGACGAACGCCCCGGCCTGTCCCGCCACCGTGAACAGCGCGAGCACGCCCGTACGGGGGCCGCCGCCCGACTCCTCCCAGACGACGGCCTGCCGGGCGACCTCGGACTCGACGGCCGGGGAGAACAGCGCGGCGGCGAAACCGATGAGGAGGACGGAGCCGATGACCGACCAGTCCGCGTCGGCGTATCCGAGCCACGCGAACCCGGCGATCCGCAGCACACACCCGGCGAGGACGACGGGCCGTACGCCGTAGCGGTCGGCGAGCGCGCCGCCCACCACGAACAGGCCCTGCTGGCTGAAGGTCCGCAGCCCGAGCACGAAGCCGACCATCCAGCCGGCCATGCCGATCGCCGTGCCGAGGTGTTCGGCGAGGAACGGCAGCACGGCGTAGAAGCCGATGTTGAAGGCGAGTTGGGTGAGGATCAGCAGCCTCAGGAGCGGGTTGAGCCGCGCCCAGGTGTGCCGGCGGGAGCGCTTGCCGGCCACCGGCCGGGGCGGGGCGGTGGGTTGCCGCTCCGGCGTCTCGGACGGTTCTCCCTCAGGTGTCTCGGACGGATATCGCACCGGCGTCTCGGACGGACATCGTTCAGGCGTCCCGGTCGGTTGGCGCCGAGCTGTGCCGCGCGGTTGCTGCTGGGGCTCGGTCATCCGGTTTCTCCGACGAGGGGGGCGACGGCGGGCTTCGGTCGGCGCGGGGCGCCGGCGAAGGGGCGGGGCAGGCGAACGCCGTCCGCCGCGGTGACGGCGAGCGCGCCCAGCAGGGCGAGTGCGGCGGCGGGGGCGAGGACGGCCCAGGGGGCGCGTTCGGCGTACGGCTGGTTCTCGGCGAGGAGGAGGCCCCACTCGGGGGCCGGGGGCCGGCTGCCGAGGCCGAGGAAGCCGAGGGAGGTCAGGGCGAGGGCCACGGCGGGCAGCCGGAGGAGGGCGTGGCGGGCGACCGGAGGCAGGACGGCGGGGAGGAGTTCATGGCGGAGCAGATGGGCGTGGCCCGCGCCGAGGCCCTTGGTGGCGGTGATGTGTGTGGTGGCCCGTTCCTGTTCGAGCAGGGCCGTGGTGTGCGCGGCGAGGGGCACCCAGGCGACGGCGGCCACGGCCGGCGCGGGTGTCGCCGCTCCGCTGCCGGCGACACCGGCGACGAGGAGGCCCGCGAGGACGGCCGGTACGGCGTTGACGGTGTCGACGAGCGGTCCGGAGAGCCGGGGCAGCAGTCCGAGCAGGAGGCCCGTCAGCAGCGCCGCCGCGCTGATCGCGACGGCCAGGGCGAGGGTCGTGAACGCGCCGTGGCCGATCCGGGCGAGGAGGTCACGGCCGAGGGCGTCGGTGCCCAACGGGTGGGCCCAGGAAGGGGGTTGGAGCCGGGCGCCGGTGTCGAGGGCGAGCGGGTCGCGGGCCAGGCCGAGCACGACGACCGCGAGGAGCAGCGTTCCGTGGAGCAGCGGGGTGCGTCGTGGTGCGGGTGGCTTCGGGCGGTGCAGGGAGTGGAGGGCACCGTCACGCAGGGCCGGGCCGATGAGGAGCCGGGCGGCGGGCCGGGCGAGGGCTCCGGCGACGGCGGCCAGCAGGACGAGGGCGAGGGTGCCGGCCTGGAGGACGGGGAGGTCCTGGGCGATGGCGGCCTGGAGGGTGGTGCGGCCCAGACCGGGTATGTCGAATATCTGCTCGACGGTGACCGCGCCGCCGGTGAGGCCGACCACGAACAGGCCGGTGTTCGGCAGCAGTCCGGGTATGCAGCGGCGTACGGTCTGGCGGGCGATGACCCGCCCGGGTATGCCTCGGGCGGCGGCGGCCAGTGCCCAGGGCTCGGCGAAGGCGCCGGGCAGCAGGTCGTCGAGCATCCGGCCGAGCAGCGCGCCGGCGGGCAGACCGAGGGCGAGGGCGGGCAGCACCATCCACCGCGGTCCGTACCAGCCGAGCGCGGGCAGCCAGCCGAGGTGCACGCCGACGGCGGTGGCGAGCACGGACGCGGTGAGGAACTCCGGCAGGGCGGCCGTCATCGCGGCCACGCTGCCGCCGGAACGGTCGCCGAGTCGGCGGTGCGCGCCCAGCCACAGGGTGCGGGCGCACACCGCGGCGGCGGTGACCGCCGCCACGACGAGCGCGGCGGCCATCAGCAGCAGCGAGACGCCCAGCGCCTGGACGACGGACGGCGTGACCTCGCCGCCGGAGATCCACGAGCGCCCCGCGTCCCCCCGCGCCAGCCCGCCGAGCCACTCCCCCAGCAGCTTCGACGGGCCCGCGTCGAGCCCGAGTTCGTCCCGTACGGCCGCCAGCACCTCCGGCGTGGGGTCGCGTTCGGCCGAGCGCGCCTTGAGGACCGTGAGCGCCGGATCCGTGTGCGACAGCCACGGCAGCAGGCCGATGCCGCACAGCAGGGCGGCGGCAAGCAGGAGGCGCCAGAGTGCCCGCCTCAGCGCCGGGTCCCCGTTCCGATGAGAGTGCGCTCGTAGGGGTCGTAGGTCACGCCCCGCACGGAGGTGGCGACGCCGGTGATGATCTGCTGGTGGACGAGCGGGACGGTGGCGTCGGTGGCGAGGATCGCCGCCTCGGCGTTCATGGCCGCCTGCTGCCGCTTCGCGGTGTCGGACTCCTTCTCGGCGGCGGCGACGGCCCGGTCCACCTTCTTGTCGCACAGCAGGGCGAGGTTGTAGCTGCCGGCGCAGCTGAAGTCGCTGGCGAGGATGGAGACGGGATCACCGGTGTCCAGCAGGGAGTTGCGAGCGCCGACGAAGGCGTCGAACTCGCCGGCCAGGGCGTCGCTCTCCAGCCGCGAGTACTCGCGCACCTCCAGCTTCACCTTGAATCCGGCCTTCTGGAGCTGCTGTTGCAGCACCTGGGCGACCTCGGGCAGTTCGGGCCGGTTGTCGTACGTCGCGATGGTCACCGAGGTGCCGTCGGGATCGGTGGCCTTCGCCCGCCCGGACGGTTCGAGACGCTTGTCCGCTGCCCAGGTCACGGCGGGCCCGAAGATGCCGGCGCCGGCGTCCGCGTATCCCTCGTACACGTCCTTGGCGAGTACGGAGCCGTCGACGGCCTCGCGGGCGGCGGCCCGGAGCTTCGGGTCCTTGAAGGCGCCGCTCTTGGTGTTGAGGAGGAGGCTGGTGGTGCGGGTGGTGGCCGTCTCGTGGCGGGTGCCCTTGTCGAGGGTGGACGCCTGTGACACCGGGACGGCCTCCGCCAGGTCGACCTGGTCGGTGCGCAGGGCGTTGGTGCGGGCGGTGCCGTCGGCTATGAACCGGGCGTCGACGCCGGAGGCCTGGGCACGGCCGCCCCAGTACTCGTCGAAGCGGTCCAGGGTGGCCGCGGTGGTGCCGGTCACCTTGGTGACCTCGAAGGGGCCGGTGGCCGTGCCGACCGGGTTCACGCGCTCGGCGGCGTAGGCCTTGGCGGAGAGGATCGCGAGGCCGGGGCTGGTGAGGCGGAGCGGCAGGGCCGGGTCCGGATCCTCGGTGGTGACGCGGACCTGGCGGTCGCCGCTCTTCTTCGCGGTGAGCGTGACGCCGGAGAGCGCGGCGGTGACGGGCTCGGCCTCGGTGGCATGGGTGAGGGCGGCGGCCACGGTGGCCGGGGTGACCTCGGTGCCGTCCTGGAAGGTGGCCTCTCGCAGAGTGAAGAGCCAGTTCCGGTCGTTCTCGCGGGTCCAGGACTCGGCGAGCGCGGGTGCGGCGGCGCCGTTGGCGTCCAGTTTCGTGAGCCCTTCGGTGACGCCGAGCCGGCTGAGGAGGGTGGCGTCGGCGCCGTACGGGGAGAAGTTCTCGGCGGGCGGGAAGGCGAGCGCCACCCGCAGCCGCGAGCCCTCGGCGGAGTCGACGTCGGTGTCACCGCCCGAGGCGAAGCAGCCGGTCAGCACGGGGGCGAGGAGCAGGCCGGCGACGACGCGGCGGCGGGGAGAGCGCATGGTCCTTGGTTCTCTGTGGGGGACGGATGGGGTGCCGGCGGGACATGACTCTCAGCTGGTGCCGCGGCACCAGCCGGCGAGGGTGCGGGTGACAGGCGGTACCGGTATCTCGAAGTGCACGACCCGCTCCCCGGTCGCCTCGCGCTCGTCGCACACGGCCACGCCCTGCGAGAGCCAGAAGTCCTCGGCGCCGCGCACCGCGGGGTCGGTGTGCAGATAGACGGAGCGGTAACCGCCGTCGGCCGCCACGAAGTCCAGCAGCGCGGCGACCAGCCGCCGGGCCAGTCCGCGCCGCCGGTGCTCGGGGCGCACGTACACGCGCCGCAGCTGGGCGGTCTCCCCGGACGGGTAACGCTCGGCCAGCCAACGGGGGTTGGGCGGATGGGCGGGCCCCCGGGAGTCCAGCGCGCCGGTGGCGACGACCGTGCCGTCCCGTCCGTCGACCGCCACCAGGAGCACATGGCGGTCGGGGGCGACGTACGCGCCGTGGAGATCGATGATGTCCCCGTGCCAGCGCGGCACATAGCCCGTGCCGAAATCCCGGTAGACGGTGTCGAGCATCACCGTCCGGGCGCTGTCGAGTTCGTCGGGGCCTGCCACCCTGATGTCGTAGTACTGCACCTGCGCATCATATGCAATAACTCTGATCGTTCCGATCAGGGGTGCGATTCAGGCCTGCGATCGGCCGGCCTCCGCCACGTGGTGTGCGCACTCCCCGGGGTGGTGAACGAGAGCGCCCCGACGGCCTGTACACGACCGTGCGTCACCGGCCGCCGTACGGAACGTGCGTGCCGAGACGGCTTTCGGGTACTCCGTCGGTCATGCGGATGAGCGTGGTTGATGTGGGATCGAACACCGTACGGCTTGTGGTGGCGGACGCCGAGGGGGGTGTACCGCTGCCGGCACACACCGCCAAGTGGCGCCTGAGGCTGTCCGAACAGGTCCCGCCCGGCGGGAATGTGCCCGAGGAGGCCGTACGGCAGCTGTGCGACGCGGTCACGGCCGCGGCGCGCACGGCGGAGCGGTGGGGGGCGTCGACCCCGCTGGCGTTCGCGACCGCCGTGGTGCGCTCCGCGCCGAACTGCCAGGACGTGCTGCGTACCGTACGTGCGGAGACCGGGGTACGGATCTGCACCCTGCCCGGCGAGGTGGAGGCGGAGCTGACCTTCCTCGGGGCGCGGCGGTGGATGGGCTGGCGATCGGGGCCGCTCGCGCTGCTGGACATCGGGGGCGGTTCGCTGGAAGTGGCCTTCGGGCGTGGCCGGCTGCCGGACTTCGTGGCGTCGCTGCCGCTGGGCGCGGGCCGGTTGACCCATGAGTACTTCCAAGGCCAGGACCCGCCGTCGGCGGACAGCGTCAAGGCGCTGCGACGCAAGGTCCGTCATGAACTCCGGGACGTCTCCGCGCGCATCCGTTGGGAGGGGCCGCGCACCGCCGTGGCCACCTCGCGCACCTTCCAGCAGCTGTCACGGCTGTGCGGATCGGCGCCCGGCCGCCACGGGCCGTTCGTGGAGCGGGAGTTGAGCCGCGCCGACCTGAGCCGCGCGATCACCCGCCTGTCCGCTCTCCCGGTCGCCGAGCGGTCCGCACTCCCCGGCATCTCCGCCCCGCGCGCGGCGCAGAGCCTCGCCGGCGCTCTCGTCGGGCACACCACCATGAAGCTCACCGGCCTGAGGACCGTGACCATCTGCCCCTGGGCGATCCGCGAGGGTGTGCTCCTGCGGCACATAGAGGACGGCCCGGCCTGGTGGTCGGAGGTCACCCGCAAGGTGACCCCCGACGGCACGACGACCGCCGTCCCGACGCCGAATTCAGCGGGCACGACGGCGCTACGCATCGCCACCCCGGCCCGCTGACTCCCCCGGACCGCCGGCTTCGGACACACGCCGACTTCACAGGCGAGGAGAACCCCATGGCCCACCGGAACAGGCGAAACCCCGACGACAAGCCCGACACCGCCCTGGGCGAGGTCCTCCACGAAGTGGAAGAGGCCGAGACCCGTGTCACCGACTCCGAGGAACAGCGCCGCCGCCGGGGCGAGGCAGGCGAGGCCATCACGCCCAACGAGCAGGCACAGGAGCAGTCCCGCCACGACTAGGGCCTGTTACAGGCCCCGGTACGCCGCCCGGCAGTGGTCCCAGCCGTCCTGGTCGGCTGGGACCGTCCAACATCCGCTCGATCAGAGCGCTTTGCTTACTGGCCCCATGAAATGTCAATACCGGGAACCGGAATTCACCATTTCGGGTGTTGCAGATCTTGCGCGGGGCGCGACAGGGATGGCAGGGACCGCGCTGGGGTAGCTTCCGGGCTCGAATGCGCCTGCCCCTGACAAGGTGGAGCCGCCATGACTCCGGAAGCCCACGACCGTGCCGCTCCGCCGCCCGAGGGCGGCGCGGCCGCCGGAGCCGGCCCCGCGGCGGCGAACCCGTACGCCCGCACCCGCCGCACCGGCGCGTTCACCGTGGTCGAGGTCTCGGGCGAGATCGACATGGCGTCGGCGGGCTTCGTGGCCGAACATCTGACGGCCGCCACCACCGGGGCCGCAGCGCCGGACGTCCTCGTCGACCTGCGCCGGGTCACCTTCTTCGACTGCTCGGGTCTGCGCGTGCTGTGCCGGGCGGAGGCCACGGCGCAGGCGCGCGGCGGCCGGCTCCGTCTCGTCTCCGACCAGCATCGGATCCACCGGCTCCTGCGCGCCGCCCGGTTGCTCGGCCGCTTCCCGCCGCTCCCGGACCTGCCGCCGGCGCCCCCGGCGTCCCAGCCGCCGCACCGGCCAAGTCTCAAGTAGCAGTTCAATGAAACGATTGAAGGACCTACCGGCAGGCGCACACCGTTCCGCCCGACCCCGGCGCGGAATCCGAGCCATACAGAAGTGGAGACGCGTGAAGTGAAGTTCCTTCTCGAGGTCGACCTGGACAGCACGGACTGGGACGAAGGCACCACCGTCCAGGAGTTGGAGCGCATCCTGCGCTACTGGGGCGGCAACCTCCGGCACTGCGAGATCGAACCCGGCGACGGCCAGCCCCTGTACGACTCCGGCCATCAGGAGGTCGGACGCTGGACGGTCACCTCCGAGTGACCCGTTGAGAGTCATCGGCGTGTGATGCCGGGGGCCGGCCGTCAGCCCCACTCTGCTCGGCCGGCCCCCGGACAGGGATCGCGTGACACACCGCGACAGGGCTCGCGCTCCCCAGCCACGGGCCCTCGCTCATCATTCGCGGGTCCACGCGACCCCGGCTCCGGAAGGTACGGCTAG
>NZ_JAEMUX010000069.1 GCF_016598475.1 Streptomyces adelaidensis | reverse complement strand
ATGGAAGAGCTTCGTGGAAGAGGCGAGGCACTTCCACGTCTGATCCCGTGCGCTGTAGCTTCTCAGCGAGCGAGGCCACTTCTCAGCAATGAGGGCCACTGCGAGGCCACTTGGCCCCGATGAAACCACGGGGCAGCTATGCGCATGACACAACGGTCCGTCGTCACAAACACAGGACCGCCTGTTCGGCCCCCACCAGAAACAGGTGGCTCAGGAGATGCTCGCTACCGGAGCGTTCAGCATGCGCGAGGTCGCTCACAGGCTCGGCTTCACCACAACGACGATCCGCCGCCACACCAGCAAGGAAGACCGGAAGAACGTGCCGAAGAGGAAGAGCTACGGTCCAGCGGACACGCACGCAGGAGCCAGTGTCTGATAGCTACCAACGAGTAGTGGCCTCGTTACGCGGAAGATCTTGCTCACCGAACATCAGACGACCCAGAAGATTCGCAGGTCAATCGAGGCCAATTGGCCTCGATCCGGGAGAACCTACATGCGCTCAGAGCCCGAGAACCCCTGTCTGTGTCCTTGACAGGGGCTCTGATCGTTGCTGAGGCGCGGCCCTCTGACCTGCGTCGTACGGCTGCCAATACGGCCCTTTGAGGGGCCTCCGACCGGCTCCGCATGCCGGGGAGCTGGCCGGGCTCCTCGTGGCCGTTCACCCACGTGTGCCGAAGGATGTTGGCAGCGATGTGGCTAGCCCAACGGGTGGCTTCGGTGTCGTCCTTGAAAGCTTGCCGGATCGTGGCTGGGTCGCCGTTCATCCTGTCGTTCCGGCGGACTGAGAGGACTTTGGGAGTCTTGCTCTGCGTACGCCGCTCGGGCATCTGGTGATCCGTTCCATAGGTGTCATGCCGCCAAGTGACCGCCTAGCGGAAGACCCCGGAGGCACCTGCCTCCGGGGTCTTTGTCTTCTGTGGGGTCAGGCTGCCTGCGGGCTGATCACAGCCCACACCCACACCTCTGGCCAAGTGTCCTCAGTGATGGCGGGCAGAAGCTTGCTCAGCTCCCGCTCAACCCACGCGTCACGCTCCTGCGAGAGCTCCGACTTCCCTGCCATCTCAGCCCCGGGTAAATCAGCCGCCTGCGGCTGTGAGGAAGGCCAAGAGATCTTGGCGGGTGACGATTCCGGCAGGCTTGCCGTCAACGAGCACAACCGCCGCGTCCCGGCCTTCAAGGGCGGACATCAGGCGCGCCACCGGTTCTCCAGATCCGACCACCGGCAGCGGCTCTGACATGTGCTTCTCCAGCGGAGCATCAGCGGGCGTGCGCTCGGCGTAGAGGGCGTGCAACAACACTCGCTCCTCCACTGCGCCGATCACCTCTCCTGCCATCACGTCGGGGTGCCCCGCTCCCGGAGCAACCACCGGCATCTGGGACACCCCAAACTCACGTAGCACCTTGATCGCGTCCCCTACGGTCTCCGTGGGGTGCATGTGTACGAAGCTCGGGATGCCACCCGTCTCCGCGTCCGCCTTCTGTGCCAGGACCCGTCCGGCCGTTGGTTCGGTGCTGGGCTTGTCCTCGCTGAACCCATGTTGACCGATCCACTCGTCGTTGAAGATCTTGCTGAGGTAGCCGCGTCCGCTGTCCGGCAGCAGGACGACCACGACGTCGTCCGGCCCGAGCCGCTCGGCGACGCGCAGCGCGGCGACGACGGCCATGCCGCAGGAGCCGCCCACCAGCAGCCCCTCCTCCTTGGCCAGCCGCCGGGTCATCTGGAAGGAGTCCTTGTCGGACACGGCGATGATCTCGTCGGCGACGGTCCGGTCGTAGGCGGTCGGCCAGAAGTCCTCACCGACGCCCTCGACGAGATACGGCCGCCCGGACCCGCCGGAGTAGACGGACCCCTCCGGGTCGGCACCGATCACCTGGACGCGGCCCTCGCTGGCGTCCTTCAGGTACCGGCCGGTGCCGGAGATGGTCCCGCCGGTGCCGACGCCCGCCACGAAGTGGGTGATCCGCCCGTCCGTCTGCTCCCACAGCTCAGGGCCGGTCGAGTGGTAGTGGGAGAGCGGGTTGTGGGGGTTGGAGTACTGGTCGGGCTTCCAGGCGCCGGGGGTCTCGCGGACCAGCCGGTCGGACACGTTGTAGTACGAGTCGGGGTGCTCGGGGTCGACCGCGGTCGGGCAGACGACGACCTCGGCGCCGTACGCCCTGAGCACGTTGATCTTGTCGGTGCTCACCTTGTCGGGGCACACGAAGATGCACTTGTACCCCTTCTGCTGGGCGACGATGGCGAGCCCCACGCCCGTGTTGCCGCTGGTCGGCTCCACGATCGTGCCGCCGGGCTCGAGCTCCCCGCTCTTCTCCGCCGCCTCGATCATGCGCAGCGCGATGCGGTCCTTCACGGAACCGCCGGGATTGAAGTACTCGACCTTGGCCAGGACGGTCGCCTGGATACCCTCGGTCACGCTGTTGAGCCTCAGCAGCGGGGTGTTGCCGACGAGGCTGATCATCGAGTCGTGGAATCGCACCGTTGTCTCCGGAGCCGCAAAAGAGGGATGGTCGTGATGTTCCGCCAGCCTAAGCCCCACCCTCGTTCTTCTTCTCCCTGTTCACCCACCGTCGGGATTGGCCGAGTGCCGGTACGGGGCAAGGAGTGGTTGTACGGCTACGAGGAGGTGGCGGCGGCGCATGACGAGTATGTCCAGAGCGAGGGTGGCCCGGCGCATCGCGGCGGGCGCGGCGTACGGCGGTGGCGGCATCGGGCTGGTCGGTGCGGCCGCCATGGGTGTGCTGCTGGCCGAGGTACGGATGGCCAAGCGTCACGTGGGCAACGGGCACAGCCCGCGTCCGCCGAGCGCGCAGGGCCTGTACGGCCATGTGTACGGCAGCCGGTACGGCCGGGCGTCCGGCTCCTACGGCAGCGCGTACGACGCCCCTGACGATCCTCCGCTCCGGCTGGTCATGCTGGGTGACTCCACCGCCGCCGGCCAGGGCGTCCACCGGGCCCGGCAGACCCCGGGCGCGCTCATCGCCTCGGGGCTCGCGGCGGTGGCCGAGCACCCGGTGCGGCTGCGCATCGTCGCGCTGCCGGGGGCCCAGTCGGACGACCTGGACCGGCAGGTGTCGCTGGTCCTGGAGGACTCGGCCCGGCTCCCCGACGTCTGCGTGATCATGATCGGCGCGAACGACGTGACCCACCGGATGCCCCCGACCCGCTCGGTCCGCCACCTGTCCTCGGCGGTACGGCGGCTGCGGACGGCCGGGGCCGAGGTGGTGGTCGGCACCTGTCCCGACCTGGGCACGATCGAGCCGGTGCAGCAGCCGTTGCGCTGGCTCGCCCGCCGGGCCTCGCGGCAACTGGCGGCCGCCCAGACGATCGGAACCGTCGAACAGGGCGGCCGCACCGTGTCCCTGGGCGATCTCCTCGGCCCCGAGTTCGAGCAGAACCCGCGCGAACTGTTCGGCCCCGACAACTACCACCCCTCCGCGGAGGGGTACGCGACCGCGGCGATGGCTCTCCTGCCGACCGTCTGCGCCACGCTGGGCCTGTGGCCGGCGGAGGAGGAGCGGCCCGACGTCAGCCGCCGCGAGGGGTTCCTGCCGGTGGCCCGCGCGGCCGCGGAGGCCGCGTCGGAGGCGGGCACGGAGGTGACGGCCGCGATGCCCACGGGGCCGCGTGGGCCCTGGGCACTGCTCAAACGCCGCCGGCGGCGGCGGGTCCCGGCCACGGACCCGGCGCCCAGCGCTGCCGCGGAGGCGTAGGGACGCGCCCAGGAGCTCGGGGGGTTGGGGTGCGTGGGCGGCTGCGGGTGCGTTGTAGTTGCTCGCGCAGTTCCCCGCGCCCCTGAAAAGCAGGGGCTGCGCCCCGTGCTTTTCGCCTTTAGGGGCGCGGGGAACTGCGCGAACAGCCCCCACCGGGCCCGCACCCTCCAACGCACCCCACCCCCCGAGCTCCTGGCACGGCGGAGCCAAAAAGCAAGCGCTTAGAAAAGTGCGGCCGGAGTCACACCCCCATGTCCGTGACCCCGACCATACGTACGGGTAACTTCCCCCACAGCCCAGCTTTCCGTACGTACGCCATACGCCAATGGAGCCGTGATGCCCGAAGCCGTGATCGTCTCAGCCGCCCGCTCCCCCATCGGCCGCGCATTCAAGGGCTCACTCAAGGACCTGCGCCCCGACGACCTGACCGCCACGATCATCGAGGCGGCCCTGGCGAAGGTCCCGGAGCTGGACCCGAAGGACATCGACGACCTGATGCTGGGCTGCGGCCTCCCCGGCGGCGAGTCGGGCCACAACCTGGGCCGGATCGTCGCCGTGCAGATGGGCATGGACCACCTGCCGGGCTGCACGGTCACCCGTTACTGTTCCTCCTCGCTCCAGACCTCCCGCATGGCGCTGCACGCCATCAAGGCGGGCGAGGGCGACGTCTTCATCTCGGCCGGTGTCGAGACGGTGTCACGCAGCGTGAAGGGCACCAGCGACGGCCTGCCCGGCACACAGAACCCCCTCTTCGAGGAGGCCGTGGCCCGTACGGAGGCCGTGTCCAAGTCGGAGGGCGCCGACTGGCACGACCCGCGCGAGGACGGCCTGCTCCCCGACCCGTACATCGCGATGGGGCAGACCGCCGAGAACCTGGCCCGCCAGTGGGGCGTGACCCGCCAGGACATGGACGAGTTCGGTGTCCGCTCGCAGAACCTCGCCGAGGAAGCCATCAAGAAGGGCTTCTGGGAGCGCGAGATCACCCCGGTGACGCTGCCCGACGGCACGGTCGTCAGCGCGGACGACGGCCCGCGCGCGGGCGTCACGCTGGAGGCCGTGCAGGGCCTGAAGCCGGTCTTCCGCACCGACGGCCTGGTCACCGCCGGCAACTGCTGCCCGCTCAACGACGGCGCCGCCGCCCTCGTGATCATGTCGGACACGAAGGCCCGCGAGCTGGGCCTGACCCCGCTCGCCCGGATCGTCTCGACGGGCGTCTCGGGCCTCTCCCCCGAGATCATGGGCTACGGCCCGGTGGCGGCGTCGAAGCAGGCCCTGTCCCGCGCGGGCCTCACCGTCGACGACATCGACCTGTTCGAGATCAACGAGGCCTTCGCCGCCCAGGTGATCCCCTCCTACCGCGACCTGGACATCCCGCTGGACAAGCTGAACGTGAACGGCGGCGCCATCGCCGTCGGCCACCCCTTCGGCATGACCGGCGCCCGCATCACCGGCACGCTCATCAACTCGCTCCAGTTCCACGACAAGCAGTTCGGCCTGGAGACGATGTGCGTCGGCGGCGGCCAGGGCATGGCGATGGTCATCGAGCGCCTCAGCTGACAACCCGCGTACGCCCGCGGCCACACGGGTGCGTACCGTGAGGCTATGGCCCGGGGTCCCGGAAACTACGGGGCTCCGGGCCGTTTTGTGATCCAATCTCCCCCAGGATGTGACCTATCTCCCTCCGGAGAGGGATTTACGCAGGTCAGAGCAGTTTCAGCACTAAACACCGGGTCGAAATCCATGCCCGTTTCGTGACGTTACGCACTGACAGCTGGTTAGTCCACCCTTCAAGCTGATGTAGGAAGTCGGGGGTCGACTTTGAACCGGGAGTACGTCAGTGAGCGCTATGCCGATCGCCTTGCTGCTCACCACGGCCGCCACCGCCGCCGTGGGCGTCGCCGTCCTGCGCGCCCTCACGAGGCTGCGCCGACAGGTCACCGCCCTGCGCGCCGAGCTCGCCGAGAGCCGGACCGCCGGGGCGCGGGCCGTGGTGCCGGCCGCCCGGGCGGCCTCCGACACCGAGGAGATACGCGCCGCCGTCGCCGAGGCGCTCGCCGAGGAGCGGGAGCGTGAGCTCGCCGAGGCGCGGGCGTTCTGGGCCGCTCAGGAGGCCCGTGACATCTCCGACACGCCTTCTCTGCTGGGTCTGCCCGACAGTGAGCTGTTCCTGCCCCGGCAGTCCGATTTCGCGGGTCTGGAGCACCTTGAGCCGGTGACCGAGCCGAGCCTGGAGGGCGACGAGTTCGCCGGGGACTCCGCGGAGCTGGCCGCGGCCCGCCGCCGCCACCCCTCGCACCCGGACTTCGTCCCGGTGCAGTCCCCGGTCACCAACGACCACGAGCGTACGGTCGCCTGCCTGGAGGACCTCGCCGCGTCCCGCACCGAGCTGGCCGACGTCCGCCCGGGCCCCCTCGGCACCCTCGACGTCTACGTCTTCGCCGACGGCACCACCCTCTGCATGACCCCCGGCCACCGCGAGACCGCCGAACGCCTCGCCGGCGCCCTCCACACCGGCGAAACCCCCGTCCTCCTCGGCGGCTCAGGCATCTCCGGCGCCTACACCCTCACCTTCCAGTGCGGCGAGGACATGGTCTACATCCTTGCGGACAGGGTGATCGCGTCGCTGTAGGGCACCTTTCCCCTGCCGGTGAGGGGCGGCCATGCCCTGTTTTTCAGGGACGCGGGGAACTGCGCGAGGACACGGACGAACCCGCACCCGCCCTCGACGAACGCCCCCTACGGCGAACAGGCACCCCGGTCCGGCCCGACGCTCACACCCCGGCCCGCCGCTGAGCCTCCTCCACGAGCCCCACGGCCTGCGCCAGCTCCCCCGCATCCGCCAACACCAGCGCGAGATCGTTCCCGGCGACCATGACCTGATCGGCCGCCGCGAACATCCCGGCGTCCGGCATCTCGCGAAGCGGCCCCGCCGGCGACTCCAGCCGCTGGGCACGCAGTGCCAACTCCCTGGCCAGCCCCAGTGCCTCCGTGGCAGCGCCACGCTGGAGCCGGCTCTGCGGCGCCGCCCGCAACCGGTCGGCGAAATGTTCCACGGCACGGGTCAACGGCGTCGTATCAAGCACGCCGCGAGCGTACGCGCCCCGGCGGGACTGTTGCCAACAGGCCGCCACTCAGGCAACGTGACTTGAAGGACCGGCTTACATTCCCTTTCGTCCGGAGGCGCCGATGTCCCAAGTCTTCTCCGAGGAGACCCATCGCAACCTGCTCGCCCGCATCCCCCATTGCACCGGTCGTGAGATCTCCGACTGGCTCCGCAAAGTCGACGAAGGCCCCGCTCTCTTCAACTTCGAGGAGAAGGTCAGCTGGCTCCGGCACGAGTACGACCTCGCGTACGGCCACGCCAAGGCGATCATCCACGAGTACGACCTGAGGAGGGCCGCGCGCAAGCTGCTCTGAGAGTGCTTTCGCCTCGCTCCGGCAGCATCCCGACGACATGGCGAAGGGCCCGCGAACCAAGGTTCGCGGGCCCTTCGCACGACTTGGATCACTTGCTCCGCTACTAGTCGTCGCCGCTGAAGATGGCGACCAGGCGCAGCATCTCGACGTAGATCCACACCAGGGTCATGGTCAGGCCGAACGCGGCCAGCCAGGACTCCTCGCGCGGGGCGCCGTAGGCGATGCCGTCCTCGATCTGCTTGAAGTCGAGGGTCAGGAAGAACGCGCCGAGCAGGATGGCCAGGATGCCGACGATCGCGCCGAGGGGGCCCATGCTGCGCAGTCCGCCGTCCTCGGCGACACCGAAGACGACCAGCAGCAGGTTGACCGCCATCACGAGGATGAAGGCGATCGCGATGGTCATGCCGATACGGGCGTACCGCGCGGTGACCCGGATCCAGCCCGCCTTGTAGACCAGGAGGGTGGCGCCGGAGACCGCCATGGTGCCGAGGACCGCCTGGAAGGGCGCGCCGCTCCAGCGCGTGTTGAACATCTCGCTGAGCACGCCGAGGAAGACACCCTCGAAGGCTGCGTACGTCAGGATCAGCGCGGGCGAGGCCTTGCGCTTGAAGGACTGCACCATCGCCAGGACGAAGGCGATGAGCGCGGCGCCGATGGCCAGGCCGAAGCTCGAGGGCGTCACCGGCAGGAGGGCCCAGGCCAGGATCGCGCCGACGACGACCGTGCCGAGCGTCATGGCAGAGCGCATGACGACGTCGTCCATCGTCATCCGGCCGGTGGTGACCGGGGCCTGCGGCGGGGCTCCGTGCTGCAGGTCCTGCTGGGCGTACGGGTTCGTCGCGTAGGGGTTGCCCTGCTGGGCGTAGGGGTTGCCCTGGGTGCCGACAGCTGCTCCCCCGGCCTGCGGCGCGGTGCTGAAGCCCGCGTGGCCGTTGTCGCGGCTGAACCCCCGTCGCGAGAAGACCGGGTTGCTGCTCCTCATTTCACTCCTCCATGGCCACCCTGCGTGGCCTTGGCTCAAGAGTAATAGGTAGGCAAAGGATTAACCCTAGTGCTTGGGGAGGATCTTTCCCTGCCTTGTCATCGAACACGCTACGCGTCTCCGTGATTCCCCGTCCCACCCCCCTCAACCCATGACCAACCCGGTACACACCCGCGATCATCCAGAGATCAACCACTTGGTGGGCACGTCCCGTGCGAGCGGAGCGCCCGCCGGGTGCCCGCCGCCGGGGGGGCCGATGCGTGGGAGTGCGGGGATTTTTGTTCGAGGTTGGTCGGAGGTGCCCGGAACCGGACTTGAACCGGTACGCCCGCGAGGGGCAGCGAGGTTTAAGCTCGCCGTGTCTGCATTCCACCATCCGGGCAGGCCATGGGCTCCGCGCTGAGCTTCCGACCCTATCGGGACGCTTCCCTCGAACAGTCGAAGAGCGGACCGATGTTGTCTTATTTTATTGACGCCTGAGGGTGCATCAGCCCAGGGAACAGGCCATCCGCACTTGCCAAGAGCCTTCCGGACGGCCCGATCGGGTGTATGCGGAATGACGGAATTTCACCGCCCGAACGAGCGGCAGCACCGGGGAGACACGCGGTGACGCGGTGGCTCGTGTAGATGAGGGCGCCCCAGACCCGCACAGAGCCCTCCGTCATACCCAGGTATGACGCGGCGCCCTTCCGTCCGTCAGAAGTCTGCCCCCGGAACCAGAACTACGGCTGACTACACCGCGCCCCCGCGCCAGGACGATGGAGACCTTCCTTCGCGCAGCTCGCAAACGCCGTCGTTCCGACAGGAGTTCCCACCCGTGACCACCACGCCCCTCGCCGACCGGACCACCGCAGTGGCCGCCCGCGCCACGGAACTGTCCAAGATCTACGGAGCGGGCGAGACCCGGGTGGTCGCCCTCGACCAGGTGACCGTCGACTTCCGGCAGGCCCAGTTCACCGCGATCATGGGCCCCTCCGGGTCCGGCAAGTCCACGCTGATGCACTGTGTGGCGGGCCTGGACACCTTCTCGGCCGGATCCGTCCGCATCGGCGAGACCGAGCTGGGCTCGCTCAAGGACAAGCAGCTCACCAAGCTCCGCCGGGACAAGATCGGCTTCATCTTCCAGGCGTTCAACCTGCTGCCGACGCTGACGGCGCTGGAGAACATCACTCTCCCGATGGACATCGCGGGCCGTAAGCCGGATCTGCGGTGGCTGGACACCGTGATCCAGATGGTGGGCCTGGCGGACCGGTTGACCCACCGGCCGGCCCAGCTCTCCGGCGGCCAGCAGCAGCGGGTCGCGGTGGCGCGGGCGCTCGCCTCGCGGCCGGACATCATCTTCGGCGACGAGCCGACCGGAAACCTCGACTCACGTTCCGGCGCCGAGGTGCTGGGCTTCCTGCGCAACTCGGTACGGGAGTTGGGGCAGACGGTGGTGATGGTGACGCACGATCCGGTGGCGGCGGCGTACGCGGACCGGGTCATCTTTCTCGCCGACGGGCGGATCGTGGACGAGATGCACGAGCCGACGGCGGACTCCGTCCTGGACCGTATGAAGCGGTTCGACACCAAGGGGCGTACGAGCTAGGGGAGTTCGCCCCCCTCCGCCCCTACCCGTCCCATCCCGTTCCTGGCGGCCTCGCCCCCAGACCCCTCATCGGCCTTCGGCCTCGTCCTCAAACGCCGGACGGGCTGAATGCGCCCGCCCTCGACCCCGAAACAGGGACCCCTTCATGTTCCGTACCGCCCTGCGCAACGTGCTCGCGCACAAGGCCAGGCTGCTGATGACCGTGCTCGCCGTGATGCTCGGCGTGTCCTTCGTGTCGGGCACGCTGGTCTTCACGAACACCATTTCGGACGCGTTCCAGAAGAGCTCGGCCAAGGGCTTCGACCATGTGGACGTCGCGATCGAGCCGGGGTACCGCCCGGACGAGGGCGACAGCATCACCGAGCAGCCGAAGCTGACGCCCGAGCTGCTGAAGAAGGCCGAGGGGGCGCCCGGCGCCGAGTCGGCGATCGGGGTGGTGAGCGGGTTCGCCGCGCTCGCCGACAAGGACGGCAAGCTGATCGGCGGCGGCTTCCAGTCGCAGGGCGGGAACTACTGGGGGACGGACGACCCCAGGTACCCCATCGAGGACGGCGGCCGCGCCCCGAAGGGCGAGAACGAGATCGCCATCGACTCGGAGACCGCCGAGCGGGCCGGGTACAAGGTGGGCGACACCATCCGGCTCTCCGTCGACGGCCCGGTCCTCACCCCCACCATCACCGCGATCTTCACCACGGACGACGGCAATGTCGCGGCCGGCGGCAGCCTCGCCCTGTTCGACACGGCGACCGCGCAGCGGCTCTTCCACATGACGGGCGAGTACGGCGAGATCGACGTGAAGGCGGCGGCCGGGACCAGCCAGGCCCAGCTGCGGGCGGCCCTCGACAAGATCATCCCCGCGGACACCGCGAGCACCACCACCGGCCGGCAGCTCGCCGACAGCCAGGCCACGCAGATCGCCGCGTCCATGAGTGGCATGAAGAGCGGTCTGCTGGTCTTCGCCGGGATCGCCCTGTTCGTGGGCACGTTCATCATCGCCAACACCTTCACGATGCTGGTCGCCCAGCGCACCAAGGAGCTGGCGCTGCTGCGCGCGGTGGGCGCCTCCCGCCGCCAGGTGACGCGTTCGGTGCTGATCGAGGCGTTCGTGGTGGGCGCGGTCGCGGCCGTCACCGGTCTCGCCGCCGGTATCGGCATCGGCGCGGCGATGCGGTCGCTGATGGGCACGCTCGGCGCGACCGTCCCCGCAGGCCCGCTGGTGATCTCCCCGGGCACGGTCGTCACCGCCCTGCTGGTCGGCGTACTGATCACCATGCTGGCCGCCTGGCTGCCGGGCCGCCGCGCGGCGAAGATCCCGCCGGTCGCCGCCATGGGCAGCATGCACGCGCAGGCGACGACCAGGTCGCTCGTCGTACGGAACACGCTCGGCGCGCTGTTCGCCGGCGCGGGCATCGCCACCGTCCTGTACGCCACCACCATGAACGGCTCGGACGGACAGGTCCCGATGGGGGTCGGCGCGGTACTCCTGATCATCGGGGTCTTCGTGCTCACGCCGCTCCTCTCCCGCCCCCTCATCGCGGCCGCCGCCCCGCTCCTGCGTGTCTTCGGGGTGTCCGGCAAGCTCGCCCGGCAGAACTCCGTGCGCAACCCGCGCCGTACCGCCGCCACCGCCTCCGCGCTGATGATCGGTCTGACGCTGATCACCGGTATGACGGTGATGGCGGGCAGTCTGCAGTCGGCGATCGGCAAGATGGCGGCCGACGCGATCAAGGCGGACTACGTCGTCTCGATGGCCAACGGCAACCTCCTCTCCCCCGACGTGGAGAAGAAGCTCGCCGCCGCCGAGGGCGTCACCGACACCTCGTCGCTGCGGAACGCCGAGTCCCGGATCGGGGGCGAGACCGAGTACCTCACCGGCGTCAACGGCGCGGCCATCGGCAAGCTCACCGACCTCCCCGTCGACAACGGGACGTTCAAGGTCGGCGGCGCGGACGTCGTCGTGGACGCGGACACCGCCGCCCGGTACGGCTGGAAGGCGGGGGCGGAGTTCACCGCCGGGTTCGAGGGCGGGGAGAAGCAGAAGCTGACGGTCGCCGGGGTCTACGAGAGCAACGAACTGCTCCGGGGCATCCTCCTGGACAACGCCACGCTCGACGAGCACCTGCCGGCCTCCTCCGACCCGGCCGACATGATGGTCATGGTCAAGACCTCGGCCGGCGCCTCCGACGCCGCCAAGGACCGGCTTGAGCAGGCCCTCGGCGAGAACCCGGCCATCCAGGTGCAGGACCGGCAGGACCTCTCCGACGACATCGCGCGGATGTTCACGCTGATGCTGAACATGCTGTACGGCCTGCTGGCCATGGCCGTGATCGTCGCCGTCCTGGGGGTCATCAACACCCTCGCCATGTCGGTCTTCGAACGCTCCCAGGAGATCGGCATGCTCCGTGCGATCGGTCTCGACCGGCGGGGCATCAAGCGGATGGTCCGCCTGGAGTCCCTCGTGATCTCCCTCTTCGGCGGTGTCCTCGGCATCGGTCTCGGCGTCTTCTTCGGCTGGGCCGCCGGTGAGCTCCTCGCCGCGAAGATGCCGACGTACGAACTGGTCCTCCCCTGGACCCGGATGGCCGTCTTCCTGCTGATGGCCGCCGCGGTCGGCGTCCTGGCGGCCCTGTGGCCGGCCCGCCGCGCCGCGAAGCTGAACATGCTCACGGCGATCAAGTCGGAGTAGCCGCGAGAGCCGTGTGACGGCTGTGCGAGTGGGCCCCGTTCCGTCACCGGAACGGGGCCCACTCGTACACGCGTACGTGGCCGCTCACCCGCCCGTGGGGACGGTCAGGCGTCCCAGGTGCGGGCTCTGAGCGGCAGCCCCGACGCGCCCCCTTCAGGGTTCCTCACGGCCAGTACCTGGTTGACGCCGATGCGGTTCTGTTCGAAGCCGAGCGCGGAGGCGGCCATGTAGAGGCGCCAGACGCGGGCACGGCCGGCGCCGGCGACGCCGGCGGCCCGGGCCCACCGGGCTTCGAGATTGGTGACCCAGGCGCGCAGCGTGAGGGCGTAGTGCTCGCGGAGGGACTCCACGTCACGGACCTCGAAGCCGGCGCGTTCGAGCAGGGTCACCGTGGTGCCCACGGGGGCGAGTTCGCCCTCCGGGAAGACGTACGCGTCGATGAACCCGTCGACGGCGTACGTGTTCTCCTCGCGCTCCGGCCGCCGCGAGATCTGGTGGTTGAGCAGCCGTCCGCCCGGGGCGAGGAGGCGGTACAGGTTCTCGGCGTACTCCAGGTACTTGTCGGCGCCGACGTGTTCGGCCATGCCGACGGACGAGATCGCGTCGTAGGGCCCGTCGGTGACGTCGCGGTAGTCCTGGACACGGATCTCGACCCGGTCGGTCAGCCCCTCGTCGGCCACACGTTTACGGGCGTACGCGGCCTGTTCCCGGGAGAGCGTGACGCCGACGACGTGGACGCCGTACTCGCGGGCGGCGTGGACGGCCATGGAGCCCCAGCCGCAGCCGACGTCGAGGAGCCGCGCGCCCGGGGTCAGGCCGAGTTTGCGGCAGATGAGGTCGAGCTTGTCGTGCTGGGCGGCTTCGAGAGTGGTGGCGTCGGGGGTCGCCCAGTAGGCGCAGGAGTACACCATCGACGGGCCGAGGACGACCTCGTAGAAGTCGTTGCCCACGTCGTAGTGGTGGCTGACGGCCCGTCGGTCGCTGCGCCGGGTGTGCCGGTGACGGCCGACGCGGACCTCCTCCGGGGGCGGCTCGGGCGGCAGCAGCACGGCAGGGCCCGCCAGCCTCAGCAGCCCCCTGACAGCCGCCCGCACCTCCGGGTCGCGCAGGGCCTCGCCGAGACCCCGGGCGTCCTCCGCCCGCTCCCACACATGGCCCGCCACCAGATCCAGTACGGCGTACAGGTCCCCCTCGACACCCAGGTCCCCGGCGACCCAGGCGCGGGCCAGGCCCAGCTCGCCCGGCTTCCACAGCAGCCGGCGCAGGGCCCTGCGGTTCCGTACCACCAGCGCGGGTGCCTCCGGCGGACCGGCCGTCGATCCGTCCCAGGCCCGCAGCCGGACCGGGAGCGGGGCTCCCACCACCTGCTCGAGCAGGGCCTTCAGCCGCGACGCGGCGTCCTGCATGGCGCACACCTCCGTGACGAGAGATCCCGGAATGTCCAACGCCAACGTAATCACCTGCGGGGCTGAGCCGTATTCCCGCTGAGGCGTGTTGTTCGGCCGCGGGTGGGTGGGGGTTGCTCGCGCAGTTCCCCGCGCCCCTCGAAAAGCCGGGGCTGCGCCCCGTGCTTTTCGCCTTTAAGGGGCGCGGGGAACTGCGCGAGCAACCACGAACGACCCGCACCCGCCACCCCACCGAACCCCCCGAGCTCTCCCGCGAACGCCGAAGGACCTCCCGCACCACGGATGGCGGGAGGTCCTTCGGGTTGTTCAGCGGCGAGGGGGGGTCAGGAGGCCTTGGCCTTTTCCTCGGTCTTGCTCGCGGCAGCGACCGGCGCCGGCTTGGCCGCCTCGTAGAACTCCTCGCGCGGAGTCTCGATCGCGCCGAGGGAGACGACCTCGCGCTTGAGGAACATCGCGAGGGTCCAGTCGGCGAAGACGCGGATCTTGCGGTTCCAGGTCGGCATGGCCAGACCGTGGTAGCCACGGTGCATGTACCACGCCAGGCGGCCACGCAGCTTGATCTTCATCTTGCCCATGACGATCATCGCGACGCCCTTGTGGAGGCCGAGACCGGCCACCGCACCCTTGTTGGAGTGCGCGTACTCCTTCTGCGGGAAGCCCCGCATGCCGGAGACCACGTTGTCGCCGAGGACCTTCGCCTGGCGCAGCGCGTGCTGGGCGTTCGGCGGGCACCAGGCGTTCTCGACGCCGGCCTTGCGGGAGGCGACGTCCGGGACCTGGGCGTTGTCGCCGGCGGTCCAGATGTAGTCGGTGCCGGTGACCTGGAGGGTCGGCTGGGCGTCCACGTGGCCGCGGGGGCCGAGCGGGAGGCCGTAGCGCGAGAGGACCGGGTTCGGCTTGACGCCGGCGGTCCAGACGATCGTGTTGGAGTCGACCTCGAGGCCGTTCTTCAGCACCACGTGGCCGTCGACGCAGGAGTTCATGGAGGTGTTGAGGTAGACCTCGACACCCCGGCCCTCCAGGTGCTCCTTGCCGTAGAGGCCGAGCTTCGGGCCGACCTCGGGGAGGATCTTGTCGGCGGCGTCGACGAGCACGAAGCGCATGTCCTCGCGGGACACGTTCTTGTAGTACTTCGCGGCGTCGCGGGCCATGTCCTCGACCTCGCCGATGGTCTCCGCGCCGGCGAAGCCACCACCCACGAAGACGAAGGTCAGCGCCTTGCGGCGGACGTCCTCGTCGGTCGTGGAGTCGGCCTTGTCGAGCTGCTCAAGCACGTGGTTGCGCAGGCCGATGGCCTCCTCGATGCCCTTCATGCCGATGCCCTGCTCGGCGAGGCCGGGGATCGGGAAGGTGCGGGAGACCGCGCCGAGCGCGATCACCAGGTAGTCGAAGGGCAGCTCGTACGCCTCGCCGACCAGCGGGGCGATCGTGGCGACCTTGCGGTCCTGGTCGATGGTGGTGACCCGGCCGGTGAGGACCTCCGCCTTGGGGAGCACGCGTCGCAGTGGGACGACGACGTGCCGCGGGGAGATGCTGCCGGCGGCGGCTTCGGGGAGGAAGGGCTGGTAGGTCATGTACGACCGGGGGTCGACGACCGTGACGGTCGCCTCGCCGTAGCGCATCTTCTTGAGGATGCGCCGAGCTGCGTACAGGCCTACGTACCCACCGCCTACTACGAGGATCCTGGGACGCTCCGTGGTGCTCATGCCATCGAGTATGTACCCGCCATCCGGGGGTCGCTCGTGCGCCCCTTCACAAGCTTCCTGGCGCCCTCTGCTACACTGCGCGGCCTTCGTGACACAGGTCATGGTCCAACAGGGGAACCAGCCCTGGTGAGAGACCGTTGTCAATGCCGCGTGAACTGCCGTTCCGGGCTCGCGAACCCTCTGAACCACCCTCTGGTTTCACACGGACGAGACCCCCGCGAAACCCCCTCCGGGACGCCCTGTTGACCCCCCGCACCCCCCGAAGTCTCTGCGGAGCCTCAAAACGTCGCCCATCAGGGCCGATTCTCTTGTGAAGAACTTCACGAAGTTTTCCGGCGGCACATCGGCGAGGGGCCCCGAGGCACCCCTCGGGGGCGCTCATACGTTATCCGCACAGCTCAAGCGAGGCTACCGACGAGTAGCAAAGACTCCCTCACGAAGCCCTCACGGGCGGGGCGATCGCGGCGAGAGAAGGGCGGGAGGAGGGCGGGAGGAGGGCGGGAGGAGGGCGGGAGGAGGGCGGGAGGAGGCCGGACAAGGACCGACGCAAACCGGATCTACGCGACGGACCAGGCGATGCCGTCGAGGATGTCGTGCTCGCTCACCACGACCTCCGCCGCCCCGATCCGGTCCATGATCGAGAGGAGCACGAGGGCGCCCGCCGCGATCACGTCGACCCGTCCCGGATGCATCGACGGGACCGCCTCCCGCTCGGCGTGCGTGGACCGCAGCAGCCACTCGGTGATGGCGCGGACGCGGTCGTAGGGGATCCGGGAGTGGTGGATGGCCGCCGAGTCGTACGCGGGCAGGTCCTGGGCGATCGCGGACAGGGTGGTCACCGAGCCCGCGAGCCCGACGAGTGTGTGCGCCTCGCGCAGCGGAACGCTCCGCTCCGCGAGGTCCAGCGCGGCCTCGATGTCGGCGCGGATCGCGGCGATCTGCTCCGGCCCGGGCGGGTCGACTACGACGCCGTCCCGTACGAGGTGCCGCTCGGTCAGCCGGACACAGCCGATGTCCACGGAACGCGCGCCGCGCACCTCGTCGTCACCGACGACGAACTCGGTCGAGCCGCCGCCGATGTCCACGACCAGATACGGCTTGGCGAGGTCCGCGCGCCCCTTCAGTTCCTTGGTCGCGCCGGTGAAGGAGAACGCGGCCTCGCGGTCGCCGGAGATCACCTCGGGCTCGACGCCGAGGATGTCGAGCACCCCGCGGACGAACTCGTCGCGGTTCTCGGCGTCGCGGGAGGCGGAGGTCGCGACGAAGCGGATGCGCTCGGCGCCGTGCTCCTTGATGACCGCCGCGTACTCGCGGCAGGCGGCGAAGGTCCGCTCCAGCGCCTCGGGGGCGAGCCGGCCCGTACGGTCGACGCCCTGGCCGAGCCGGACGATGGTCATCCGCCGGTCCAGCTCGACGAGTTCGCCGGTGGCCGGGTCGGCGTCGGCGACGAGGAGGCGGATGGAGTTCGTACCGCAGTCGACGGCGGCGACCCGGGTCACTGACCGGTCTCCTCAGCGGGGACCACGCACGGCCCCTTGGCCCACCACTCCGGCAGCATCTCGATCGCCTCGTCGCCCAGCGGGTTGACGCCGGGGCCGGCGGCCAGGGAGTGCCCCACGAGGACGTGCAGGCACTTCACCCGGTCCGGCATGCCGCCCGCGCTCGGGAAGCCCTCCAGCACCTCGATCTCGTCGCGGCGGGCGATGTAGTCCTCGTGCGCGGCCCGGTAGGCGGCGGCCAGCCCGGGGTCCGTCGACAGCCGCTCCGTCATCTCCTTCATCACGCCGTTCGCCTCCAGCGTGCCGATCGCGGAGGCGGCCCGCGGACACGTCAGGTAGTACGTCGTGGGGAAGGGCGTCCCGTCGGGCAGACGGGGCGCCGTCTCGACGACGTCCGGCTGCCCGCACGGGCACCGGTGGGCGATCGCGCGCAGCCCGCGCGGCGGGCGCCCCAGCTGCTGCTGGAAGGCCTCGACGTCGGCGTCGGTCGGCTCGGTGCGCGGGGTGGGAGGCGGGGGCGTTTGCATAACCTGCTACTCAAGTCCTCGGTGGGGCTGGGCGGTTCACTGGTCGGCGGCGTCGGCCTTGTCGACCCCGTCCCAGACATTGGTGTACCAGGGACGGTCGGCCGCCCCCTGTGTCGTACGGGACTGCTTCGCCGCATCCGGGTCGATCATGGTGAAGCCGGTCTCGCCCGGCATCACATAGTGCAGCCGCTCCCGGATGCGCTGCTCGGCGTACGCGTCGTCCTGCCAGCGCGCCTTGAGGTCGCGCAGCTCCTCGACCCGCTCGCGCGCCGCCTCGCGCTCCCGCCGCATGTCGGCGACCTCGGCCCGCTGGGAGACGTACTGCCTTATGGGATAGGCGAGGGCCACGATCATCGAGCAGAGGACGAGGGCGAGCAGCGCGGCGCGGCCGGTCAGGCGGGAGCGGCGGGCCTGGCGCTTGGTCTGCGAGCGGTAGACCCGGGCGGCCGTCTGCTCGCCGATCAGCTTCAGCCGGGTCGCGGTGGAGAAACGGTCCCGGTCCCGGTCCTTCACGGCCATGTCCCGCTTCCCCTTCTTCTCCTGCGTGTATGTGCGTACGTCCCCGCACACGGTACGGGACCGGGTACGGGGACGTACGTACGACGCTGCCTCAGACCTCTGTCGACTAGCCCTTGAAGCGGGGGAAGGCGCTGCGGCCGGCGTACACGGCGGCGTCGTCGAGGATCTCCTCGATGCGCAGCAGCTGGTTGTACTTGGCGACGCGGTCCGAGCGGGCCGGGGCGCCGGTCTTGATCTGGCCGCAGTTCACGGCGACGGCGAGGTCGGCGATGGTGACGTCCTCGGTCTCGCCGGAGCGGTGGGACATCATGCACTTGAAGCCGTTGCGCTGGGCCATCTCCACGGCGTCCAGCGTCTCGGTCAGCGAGCCGATCTGGTTGACCTTGACGAGCAGGGCGTTGGCCGAGCCCTCCTCGATGCCGCGGGCGAGGCGCTCGGGGTTGGTGACGAAGAGGTCGTCGCCGACGATCTGGACCTTGTCGCCGAGCTTCTCGGTGATGGCGTTCCAGCCGGCCCAGTCGTCCTCGAACAGCGGGTCCTCGATGGAGACGAGCGGGTACGCCTCGACGAGCTCGGCGTAGTACTCCGTCATCTCGGCGGCGGTGCGCTCCTTGCCCTCGAAGGTGTAGACGCCGTCCTTGTAGAACTCGGAGGCGGCGACGTCGAGCGCGAGGCCGATCTGCTCGCCGGGGGTGTAGCCGGCCTCCTTGATCGCCTCGAGGATGAGGTCGAGGGCCGCGCGGTTGGACTCCAGGTTCGGGGCGAAGCCGCCCTCATCGCCGAGACCGGTGGACAGGCCCTTGGTCTTCAGCACCTTCTTGAGGGTGTGGTAGACCTCGGCGCCCCAGCGCAGGGCCTCGGAGAAGGACTCCGCGCCGATGGGGGCGATCATGAACTCCTGGATGTCCACGTTGGAGTCGGCGTGCGAGCCGCCGTTCAGGATGTTCATCATCGGAACGGGCAGCAGATGCGCGTTCGGGCCGCCCAGGTAGCGGAAGAGCGGCAGGTCGCTGGCCTCGGAGGCGGCGTGCGCGACGGCGAGGGAGACGCCGAGGATGGCGTTGGCGCCGAGGGAGCCCTTGTTGTCGGTGGCGTCCAGGTCGAACATCGCCTGGTCGATCAGGCGCTGCTCGGTGGCGTCGTAGCCGACGAGCTCCGGGCCGATCTGCTCGATGACGGCGAGGACGGCCTTCTCGACACCCTTGCCGAGGTAGCGGTTGGGGTCGCCGTCACGGAGCTCGATGGCCTCGAAGGCACCGGTGGAGGCGCCGGACGGAACGGCGGCACGACCCGTGCTGCCGTCGTCGAGGCCGACCTCGACCTCGACGGTGGGGTTGCCTCGCGAGTCGAGGATTTCCCGGGCTACGACGACGTCGATGGACGGCACGAGCATCTCCTTCTTGGGATGTGACGCTGGTTGTGCGGGGCCAGTGGGCGCTGACGAACCCTTACTGAGCCCTGCGACTAGAGCCTAACCGCCCCGGGAGCGTCGGCAGTCGACCGACCGTCCCGTGGACAGACAGACCGTACCCATTGTTCCCTGCCGGAACAAAGGGGGGTGGTCGGGAAAGCGAACAAGAAGGGGAACAAGGAGGGGAGCAAGAAGGGGAACGAGGGGGCGAAGCGGGGAGGTGGAGCGGGGAGCCCGCGGGCATGAAAAAGCCCCGCCCCGGTGCGTACGGGGGAATGCGCACCGAGGCGGGGGGCCCGTGGGGACGGGGGGACGGCCCTCACGAGGTCTTCACTATGGAGGACACGGGTGTGAGCGGGCTGTGGTTCAGCTGGGGAGCGGCCTTGTTTTCGGCCCGGCTGAACCGGCCACCTCACCTGCCCGGCCGTGGGGGCGGCCATGGGGAGGGCTCGGTGAGGCGTGGGGGCGGCGGGCGCCCGGCGGCCGTCGGGACCCGGCGGGTCAGCTCAGGTGGAGCTGCTGGCCGGGGTAGATGAAGTCGGCGTCGTCGATGATGTCCTTGTTCAGCTCGAAGAGCTTCTCCCAGCCACCCTTGACGTTCTTCTTCTCGGCTATGCCACTGAGGGTGTCGCCCTTGACGACCTTGTACTCGCCGTCGCCCTTCTTGACCTTCTTGCCGGTCGGGGTCTTGACGGTGGCGCGCTCGGAGGAGCGGGAGGAGCGGGTCTCCTGGGTGCTCTTCTGGGTGCTCTCCTGGGAAGAGGAGGAGCTGGACGAGCCGGAGTTCGAGCCCGAGTTCGAGCTGGAGCCCGAGTTCGACGAGGCCGCGGCGCCGTCGTACGCGGCGCCGGACAGGCCGGTGCCGCAGACCGGCCAGGCACCCTTGCCCTGGCCCGCGAGGACCTTCTCGGCGATCTCGATCTGCTGGGCCTTGCTCGCCTGGTTGGCGGTGGAGGCGTACTGCGTACCGCCGTAGGCGGCCCAGGTGGAGGCGGAGAACTGCAGACCGCCGTAGTAGCCGTTGCCGGTGTTGATGGACCAGTTCCCACCGGACTCGCACTGGGCGACGGCGTCCCACTCGGAGGAGGTGGCGGCGGAAGCGCTGCCGGCGACCATCAGCGGAGCGGCGATGGCTGCGGCGCCGGTGACACCGGCGACGGCGATGGCGCGAGCAGCCTTGGACGGGCGGCGGTGCTTGCCCTTGCTGGAAAACAGCATGGAGTGATCCCCTCACCGACGCCTACGAGGTGAGCTGTCGGGTTCGGGCCGGTTGAGTTGCCCGGCCGCGACCGCTCGCCTCCCGGCTCACGATGCGCGGCTCCACCCCAAGCCGGTCCAGCCTCAAGTGCTGGGCCCGGCGCTTACCTTGGGTCCCCCGCTCCTGCCTACGGCGCTTTACGCGACGACTGTTCCCCGCGGCCATTGGCAGGATTCGGCGTGACGACCACGGGTGCCCGCTGTGGCGAGCGGTCACGACCGTAAACACGTGATTCGCCGAATTTCAAAGACGATCAGGGGGTCTGTGATTCATCTCCCACCGAGATCAAAACGGGCATTCAAGGGCGAACCATGACGGGAACTCCCGCTACTTTTCGCCCGTTTCAACACCGACTTCGAGGGTCTGACCGGGAAGGATAAGGTCCGGGTCAGTTCCAACCGCACCCTCGTTCTCGGCATACAGCTCCCGCCACCCGCCTTCCAGGCCGAGCGAGTTCGCGATCGCCGTCAGGCTGTCCCCCACGAGGACGGTGTACGAGCCGTCCGCGGCCTCGCGTGACGCGTCGCCGCCGCGGGAGGCGTGACGGCCGGAGGACGAGGAATCGGTGCGGGAGCCGTCGGTCGTACCGGCGTCGGAGCCGGAGTTCTCCTCGGCGCTGGCGCCGCGATGACGGCCGGTGCTGCTGTCACTTTCGTCGTCGGTCGAAGAGCTGTCGGTCTGCCCCGAGTTATCCGAGTTGTCCGTCGAGTTCTCGGTTGAGTCCTTGGTCGAATTCTCGGTCGAATTCTCGGTCGAGTCGCCGGCCGCGTCGCCGCCCGCGGAAGAGCTGTCGGAGTCCGTGGAGTCGCCGGAGTCGGAGTCCGCGCCCGCGCCTGCGTCCGCACCCGTACCCGTACCCGTGTCGGCCTTGATGGAGCCCTCGGTGGCATCCGAGGAGGAGTCGGACTTCGAGTCCGAGCCGGACGACGACTTGGCCGAGTCGGACGAGCTGCCCGATTCGGATGAATCAGACGAACCGGATGAACTGCCCGAGTTGGATGAATCACCCGCGACACCCGTGTCCACATCGGCGGAGCCGGAGTCGCCGCCGAGGTTGTGGAGCAGTCCGCAGGTGGACCAGACGCCGACGCCCTGGTCGGCGAGGATCTTCTCGGCGACCGCTATTTGCTGCGAACGGCTGGCCTGGTCGGCGCTCGCGGCGTAGTCGAGTCCGCCGTACCGCTCCCAGTTCGCCTGGGTCACCTGGAGACCGCCGTAGCGCTCGTTGCCGGTGTCGGCGCTCCACGAGCCGCCGCTCTCGCACTCCGCCACCTGGTCCCAGGTGGTCCCGCTGGCCGCGCTCGCGCCGGTGGCGCCGAGGAGTGGGATGGCGATGGCCGAGCCGGTCACGCCGGCTGCGACGAGGAGGGCCGGAGCCTGACGGGGGCGACGGTGACGACCGTTCCCGGAGAGCATGCGGTTGCCTTTCACGCGACAGCGATGACCTGTGCGGAGGGTGTGGTGACGGCCCTTCGCACTGACGTGTGAACGTATCGGCAGTCGATCAGTTGTCACAAGTTAATGCAGCGCAGATCACGTGAAGATCACAGACTTGAGGGAGTGTCATCTTCTGGTGCGGAATTGGGTACTGCTATCGGCCGCCGAACTGGCGTGAATTCCACCGGAAGTGTGCGCAATCCCCGCATGATGAGCCCTCCGCGCCACCTCAAATCGGCCGAATCCCCCGCCAGTCGCAGATCGGGGAGGCGGGTGAGGAGGGTCGCCAGCGCGGTCTGGCCTTCGAGGCGGGCGAGGGGGGCGCCGAGGCAGTAGTGGATGCCGTGGCCGTAGCCGAGGTGCTGGTTGTCGCGGCGGGAGAGGTCGAGGGTGTCGGGGTCCGCGAAGCGGGCCGGGTCCCGATCGGCTGCGGCCAGGACGACGAGGACGGGGTCGCCGGGGGCGATGTCCTGCCCGCCGATCGTGAGCGGCTGGGTCGCGAAGCGCCAGGTGGCGAGTTCGACGGGGCCGTCGTAGCGGAGGAGTTCCTCGACGCCGGTTTCGAGCAGCGCGCTCTCCCCGGCGGCGAGGGACGTCTGAAGGCGGGCACGCTGCTCGGGGTGGGTGAGGAGGGCGTACGTGCCGTTCCCGATGAGGTTGACGGTCGTCTCGAACCCGGCGAACAGCAGGATGAACGCCATCGCGGCCGCCTCGTTCTCGGTGAGGTGCTCACCGTGGTCGGAGGCGCGGATGAGCGCGGAGATCAGGTCCTCGCCGGGCGTGGGGGCGTCGGACAGCGCCTCGCGCTTGCGGTGGATGAGGTCGGCGAGATAGCCGCGCATCTTCTTCACCGACCGGGCGACGCCGCCGCGCGGCCCACCGCCGTGCCGGATCATCATCCCCGCCCAGTCCCTGAAGTCGTCCTGGTCCTCGCGCGGGACGCCGAGCAGGTCGCAGATCGCGTAGATGGGGAGGGGGAAGGCGAACTCGTGGATGAGATCGGCTTCGCCCTTGGCCGCGAACTGGTCGATGAGGTGGTCGGTCAGTTCCTGGACGCGGGGCGCGAACTCGGCGACCCGGCGGGGCGTGAACGCCTTGGAGACGAGGCGGCGCAGTCTCGTGTGATCCGGCGGATCGATGTTCAGCAGATGCGTCATCAACTCGGCCTTGCGCTCACCGGGGATGCCCGTCTTGCCCTTGGCGTGAGCGGGCTCGGCGTGGTGCGCCGGGTTCTTCGAGAGGCGTCCGTCGGCGAGCGCCTGCTTGGCGTCGGCATAGCGGGTGACCAGCCAGGCCTCCACACCGCTGGGGAGCTTCGTGCGGTGCACGGGGGCGTGGTCGCGGAGCCAGGCGTAGGCGGGGTAGGGGTCGGTGGCGAATTCCCAGGTGAAGAGGTCGGGGGCGGGGGTCGTGGAGGGCGGCTGGTTGGTCACTCGGTGACGGTATCGGGCCGGTCGCCCGGGGGAACGGACCGGTCGCCATCAGGAACGGGCCGGTCGCCAGGAGGAACGGACCGGTCGCCCGGAGGAACAGGCAGTTCACCCAGCTGCTTCCTGGCGTAGTAGTGGCCCTGCTCAGCGGCTCTGCGCAGCCACTCCTCGGCCTCCTCCCTCTCGGCGCCGCTCTGCATGCGCCACAGCCAGAAAGCGGCTTCCGCATCTCCCTGAACGGCACTGTGACGGAGCAGTTCCATCCCCTCGACCACAGAGCCCGTACGGACGAGAAAGTTGCCGAGGCCCCGGGAAGCCGCAGGGTGCCCTGCCGCCATGGCTCTGCGGTAGAGCTGCTCCACCTCGGCATCGTGGTCACCCTCGCGGTGCAGAAAGACAGCGAGAGAGAGCACCGCGTGCGGGTCTCCGAGCGCGGCACCGCGGCGGATCCAGAACTCCGCCTCGCTACTGCCCCGGTACTCCAGTGCCCTGCCCAAGCCCGCGGCCGCTCGCTCATGACCGGCGCCGACGGCCCTCACGTACCACCGAAGCGCCTCGCTTCCTTCGGTGCCGAGCAGCATGTCGCCCAGTCCATGGGCCGCCGCCCCGTCCCCTCCCTCGGCAGCAGTCCGCAGGAACCGCTCGGCGCGTATGCGATGCAACCGCCCGGCCTCGCCCGCGGCGCTGACGCTTCCGCGCTCCGCCGCGCTCTCCAGATACCGCAGCGCCGCCGCTTCGTCTCCGGTGTGCAGCAGCAGCGCCGCCCATTCCTCGGCGGCCTGGGGGTGTCCCGCGTCGGCCGCCGCGCGCAACAGGGTTTCGCGTGCCTCGCCGCCCACGCGGTCGGCGAAGGCGAACATCAGCTCGGCGTCCCCCTCCTCGAACCGTGGGTGCAGCGCCGCGTGGGCCGCGTCCAGGACGGCGGCACGATCGATCCGAGCCTCTCCGCCCTCCGCCGCGTCGAGCAGCAGCCACCAGACCTCGTCCGGCACCGGCTCCAGGTCCTCCGACCGGAGCGCCTCCGCGACCAGCGCCCCGTACGCCCGCCAGGTGTCGTCCGCCTCTCCCCGCACGAGCAGTCCCGAGACGCCGAACATCGACGTCGTCGCCCAGGCGAGGGCGTCGTCGAAGGACTCGCGGTCCTCCGTCCCGTACCGCTCCTGGACCTGTCGGAGCAGTCCGACGGGGACGGCGCCCGTCACTGAGCAGCGCGCCAGGTCCACCGCCGCCCGGACCAGCAGGTGTCCACGCGGGTGGCCGGCCCGCGTTCCCACGCGTCGCCACTCGTCGAACAGCAGGTGACCGACCGCGAAGTACGACGCCGCGCCCTCTTTGCCGCTCCACATGTAGGCCGGGTAGGCGCGCGGGTCGTCGTGGGTCGCCAACCGCACCAGCTCGGCCTCGCTCCACTCGCGCGGCAGCTCGACCGTGCGGGCCATGGCGACGACCTGGTCGCCGGGGGCGCTCCCGGAACGGCGCCGGTAGTACTCCTCGGAGTCCATCGTGCCCAGCACCACCGCGCCGAGGGCGGTGAGCCGTCCCAGCAGCCGGGGATCCAGGCCGCCTTCGCCGAGACCGAGATGGTCGGTCACCTCGTCCAGCCAGACGACGTACTCGCCGGGTGCCCCCTTCAGCACGGCGAGCAGTCCGCGCAGATCCTCCCCGGGGTCCGGCGCGTACAGCCGGTGGCCCGCCAGCGACCGCACCCCGTGCCACGCGGTGTACGACTTGCCCGCGTACGGCTCTCCCAGGATCAGCACGAGCCCCCGGTAGGCGAGCTTGGCGCGCAGTTCCTCGTCGCGGTCCCGGGGGACGTACGGCGGGACATCCGACTGCCCGGGTATGTGCTGGGTCGGCCGGACGCCGAACTCCAGTGGTTCGGCGTCCGCGACGGGCCGCCATTCGGCGGGGGCGGGGACACTGCCGTAGTGGTGGTGCTCCGCGGCGACGACCCGGCCGTTGATGGTGGCGTCACGGAAGTCGACGTGGTCCCCGGCGACCTGGGCCCCCGTCGAGACCGTGCCGCCGATGGTGCGGGCCATGATGACGGGCTCGTGGTAGACCCCGCCGGTGATCGCGTTGGCGATGTCGCCCCCGGCGGCGATGGAGTTGCTGCCCGAGGCCTCCACCGAGCGCTCCGTCCCCGCTTCTTCGTCCGACTCCCGCCCCACTCCGGCCCCCATGTGTCGCAACCACCCGTAAGGACAACGGTACTAAGCGTCCAGCCCCTCGGCAGCCCGCACCGCGTCCCGGTAGGCCCGGGCCGCGGCCCGCAGCGCAGCCTCGGGATCGACCCCGGCCGCCTCGGCGCGTACGGCCATCGCCAGCAGCTCGTACCCGGGGCCCTCCCCTGCCGGGAGCGGGACGTCGAGACCCGCCGAACGTACCCGTGAGGCCAGCTTCGACGCGAGGGCCAGACCCGGCTGTCCCAGCGGGACGCCGTCCGTCACCGACTCCCGGCGCTTCTCCACGGCCTTGGTGCGGAGCCAGTGCTGCTGGACCTCCTCCGGGGTCGTGGCGGTCTCGTCGCCGAAGACGTGGGGGTGGCGGTGGATGAGTTTGGTGACGATGCCGGCGGCGACGTCGTCGATGGAGAAGGGGGTGTCGGGGTCGTCCTCGGCGATACGGGCGTGGAAGACGACCTGGAGGAGGACGTCGCCCAGCTCCTCGCGGAGTTCGTCGCGGTCGCCCTCCTCGATGGCCTCGACCAGTTCGTAGGACTCTTCGATGCCGTACTTGGCGAGGCCCTTGTGGGTCTGCTGGGAGGACCAGGGGCACTCGGCGCGGATGCGGTCCATGACCTGGACGAGGTCGAGGAGGCGGGCGCCGGGCAGGTCGTAGGAGGCGGGGAGGAGCTCGAGGGACGGCATCTGGACGCGGCCGGAGCCGGCGAGGCGGGCGAGGCCGTCGGTGAGACGGGGTTCGCCCTCGGCGGCGGCCACCACGACCACGGTGCGGTCACCGGCGCAGTCGTCGACCAGTTCCTCGGCGGTCGGGGCCGCCAGCTCGACCGCTGTGCCGGCCTCGCGGAGGTAGGGAAGCTGGGGGTGTGAATCGTCCGCGCAGAGGACGCGGTCGGCCCCGTGCAGCGCCTGCCAGGCGGGCCAGGAGAGGAGGCCGGGCGCGACACGGTGGCTGGTGGTGAGCAGGACGACCCGGCCGGGGGCGGCCGCGGTGGCGGAGGCCGGGGCCGTCGTGCCGGGGGCCGTCGTGCCGGGGGCCGTGGTGTCGGGGGCCGTGGTGTCGGGGGCGCCGTGGGGGCGGTTTGCGTTCACACCACGAACGTAACCCACGTCACGGACCGCCCCCGAAGTTATCCACAGGCGAAGTTGTCCACAGGTGGCCGTTACGCCGGCTGCTCCGTCCCCGTCGCCGTGACCTCCCGCAGCCACGGTGTCTTCGCCTGCACCAGGCCCACCCGGCCGGACTGATCGACGCCCCAGCTGCCGTAGCGGGGGTTGAGGTCCACGTCGAGTTTCTTGGAGGCCCCGGAGAGGGCCTGCCAGAAGACGGTGCCGCCCTCCGGGGTGTTCAGGTCGGCGCCGAGGGCGGTGGAGAGTTTCTGGACCTCGACATCGCTGCGCAGGCTCTCTTCGAGCTGCTCGGGGGCGACGCTGTAGCGCTGCAGGTAGGCCGTCTCCAGAGCCTCGGCGCCGCCGGCGTCCTGTTCCAGGTCGGAGCGGTACTTCTGGACTTCCTTGCGGGTGACGGTCACCCCGGCGTCTTCGAGCGCCTGGTCGAGGACCTTCTCCAGGACCATGCCGTTCAGGGTGTTGCGGGTGAGGGCGCTGGTCTGGGAGATGGCCTGCTGGTACTGCGCCTGGTCGGGGCTGGCGGCGCGCTGGGCGGTACGCACCTCGTTCACCCGGTTCTCCAGTTGCGCGACCGTGATCCGCTCGCCGCCGACGACGGCCGCCGCGCCGGGATGCGCATCGCTTCCGCAGGCGGTGAGGAGCGGGCCCGCGGCGGCGATCGCGGCGGAGAGGAGAAGCGCGGTGCGACGGCGGCGGTGCAAGTTGGCCTCCTGAGGAGATTGTGCAGACAGGCGCGGCGCGCAGCGCCTCGATGAGGGGCGGCGGTCGGGCGACGGGCGGGCGCACAAGGTCTTGCGGTGATCGATGTTAGGCAGTGGCCCCTACTCTCGGCCAGCCATTCGACCAACGATTCACGCCGACTTCGGGCACCACCGCCCGCCACGTCCGGCTCAGCCGGCGATCTCCGTACGGCACGGCCGCCGCGTGCGTCAGCCGCGGACCTGCCCCAGCCACTGCAGCGTGCGCCGGACCTCGCCCGCCATCGGATGGCCCGGTCCCCGCAGCCGCTCCACGTCGAGCAGCAGTCGGCCCAGGGTCTCGTGGGCGGCGCCGCGGTCGCCGAGGGCGAGGAGCAGGAGGCCTATTCGGCGGCGGATGTCGAGGGAGAGCTCGGGGTCACCGCCGACGTACTGGTTCTCGAAGTACGGCAGCAGGGAGCGGTACTCGGCGAGGGCCGCGGCCGGTTCGCCGAGTTGTTCGAGGCACTGGGCGGACTCGTAGCGGAAGCGCAGGGACTGCGGGTCGGCCTGGCCGGCCTCGGCGGCGCGCTCGTCGGCGAGGCGGCGCAGCTCGGGCAGGGCGCGACGGTACTGGCCGTCGTCCATGAGGGTGGCCGCGTACTGCTTGCGCAGGGTGCGGACGACGGGTGAGTGCTGGCCGTGCTGGGCGGCGGCGGCCGGGAGGATCGAGCCCAGGATGTCGACGGCCTGGGTGATGCGGCCCTCGCCGAGCAGCCGCTTGACCTCGTCGACGGCGCCCGCCACATCGGGCCTGTCGACCGTGGGCGCGGGAGCGGCGGAGGGCTGCGGGGCGGGGATGCGGGCGCGGTCCGGCCAGGGGGCGTGCGGGCGCAGGAAGGGACGCGTGGGGTCGAGCGGCGAGCCGGTGGGCATGCCGCGCGCGGGCAGCAGCGGGAGGAGCTGTTCGTACGTCTCCTGCGCGGAGGACGGGCGGTGCTGCGGGTCCTTGGAGAGCAGCCGGAGGACCAGGGCCTCCAGACTCTCGGGCACCTCGGGGCGCAGTCGCCGGACGGGGACCGGCGGCTCGTAGAGGTGGCGGTGGAGGACACCGAGGGCCGTGGATCCCGTGAACGGGACGTTCCCGCTGAGCAGTTCGTGGATCAGCACACCCAGCGCGTACAGGTCGGTGTACGGGCCGACGGCGCCGCCCATGGCCTGCTCGGGTGCCATGTAGGCGGGGCTGCCGATCGGTGAGCCGGTGTGGGTCAGGCGGGTGGTGTCGGTGTCCATGACGGAGGCGACGCCGAGGTCGAGGACGGTGACCGTGCCGTCCTGCTTGACCATGACGTTCCGCGGCTTGAGGTCGCGGTGGATGATCGGCACCGCGTGCACGGCGGACAGCACGGCGCACAGCTGGGCGGCGACCGAGACGGTCCACTGCCACGGGTACGGGTCGTGCTCGGCGAGGTGGTCGGCGAGGTCGGCCCCGTCGACGTACTGCATGACGAGGAACAGCTCCTCGCCCTCGGTTCCCGCGTCGTGCACGGTCACCAGGCCGGGGTGGTCGACCTGGGCGGTGACGCGGCACTCACGCACGAAGCGGCGGCGCAGCTCGTCGGCCTCCTGGCCCGCGACCTTGTCCGGGCGCAGCAGCTTCACCGCCACGCGTCGGTCGAGGCGCTGGTCGTACGCCGTCCACACCTGGCCCATGCCGCCCTGCCCGATGAGCGTGGACAGCTCGTAGCGGCCGGTGATCACACGTCCGCTCCCCTGGGCCACCGGTCTCACCGGTCTCCTTCATGCTTGCGGAGATAGTCGCTGAGCTCGTCGAGCTCGGCGCGCACCTGGTCTATTCGAGCCGGCCCGGGGCGCTGCGGCTCCGGCCCGGGCTGCGCCTGCCGCGGAGGCTGCGGCTGGACGGGCGGCTGCTGGACCGGCGGGGCGGGCGCGTAGGGCTGCGGGGCCTGGACCGGCGGGTAGCTGTATCCGCTCTGCTGGGAGTACACCGTGGGCTGGGCGTACGGCGTCGGCGGGACCGTCCGGGAGCGGCTGAAGTGGCGTATGTCCGCGGCCAGGTAGTACGCGACGATGGCGAACAGGCCGCCGAACAGCAGCGACATACCGACGTTGCCGCGCCAGGTGGTGAACTCCTCCTCGCCCGGGTCGGTGCCGATGATGTACAGCGTCACGATGATGTGGACCATCGCCAGGGCGAACAGCCACCAGTCGCGCGTCTTACGGGTCACCGAGGCGAGCCGCAGCATGCACGCCCAGGCGAGAACGCCACAGCTCATGACCGCGACCACCACGAAGATCACACGGAGTGTGACCTGGCCCCCTTGATCGGGGCCGGGGGGCGGTGTCGGCGCATAGCCGTGGCCGTGCATGGCTGCTCCTGATGGCCTGGTGAGAGCGGATGTGCGATGTCGTTCTGAGGGTATCGGTCGACCACGACATGGCGTCCAGGGTTGTGGACAACCGTTGCGGTACCGCAGTGCTGGTCACGCCGCCCGAGGCGGAGCGGTTCCGTCCGGTAGGCCTGATCGTAGAGGGAGTCCGGCCCATCGGGCCGGGCGGCCGCCCCTTGGCCGGCTCGCTCACTGCGGGGCGACCGTACCGTCCGTCAGTCCGTCGTACATGCCGCGTACGAGCCGTTCACCGAGGCGGCCGGCCTGGCGGAGGGCGTCCTCGAAGGCGGCGAGGGCGCGGAACCGTTCGCCGTAGCGGCGCTGCTGGTCCAGCGGGAGCCGGGGCAGTTGAAGGCGGCGCACGTCGAGGCGGGTCGCGGTGGAGGCGTAGCTGCTGGCCTGGCGGCTGTTGGCGGTGCCACGCAGGAAACCGGCGACGAACCACGCGTCGAGCGCGGCCGGATCGGGGCGCAGCAGCGTGAGGTTGCGGCCGAGGGCTGCGCCCGCTGTCTCCTCGTCGATCACCCGTGCGACACCGCCGCCGCCGAGAACCGGGACCACGACGTCGCCCGCCTCCACCAGCACGGGAACGTCGCCGGACTCCGGCAGGGTCCCCGACGGTGCCGTGCCGGCCAGGACGTCGTGATCGGTGAGCACGCGCGCGTACGGGCCGTTCCCGCCGGTACGCAGCAACAGGGCTCCCCCGCGCGCGAGTTCACCGACCGTGGTGAGCGGCCAGCGGGTGGGCGGCGCCTCGTCGGCGACCGGGGGTGTGAGGTCGGCGGTCAGGCGGAGGGTCTCGCCGAGGCGTTCGCGTACAGCGGCCAGTTCCTCGGCGCCGCCGCCCGCCGCCGCAGGCGGCAGATGCCGGGCGGGGGCCAGGTCCACGTCGTCGTCGAGCAGTTCGATGGCCGGCACCGAGCGGCTGAGCCCCGGCCGCTCGGCCACCTCGCCCGTCCGGTCGAAAGGCCGCCACGCGTCGAGCACCGCGGTCCGCACCGCCGCCCAGTCGAACCCGCTCCGCCCCTCGGCGCCGAGCCGCCCGGTGTCCACCAGCAGCAACTCGGGCCGCACGGCCGCCTTCCCGGGCCGCCGCAGCACCCACAGGTGCAGCGGGATGTTGTACGGGGGTGCCGCGCCGACCGGCAGAGCGATCACGGCACGCAGGGCGCCGCGGCGCAGCAGGTCGGCGCGGATACGGCGCCCCGAGCGGCGGCTCGCGGCGGCCGGCGGCATCAGCAGGACGGCGGTGCCGCCGTCCTCCAGGCGGGCCAGCGCGTGCTGCACCCAGGCGAGTTCGGACTCCGTACGGGCCGGGAAGCCGTACTCCCAGCGTGGGTCGTAGGCGAGTTCGTCGTGGCCCCAGTTGCGCTCGTTGAACGGCGGGTGGCACAGCACGGCCTCGGCCCTGAGGTGCTCGTACGCGTCCGCGCGGAGGCTGTCCCCCGGGGCGGTACGGACCGTGCCCTTGGTGCGCAGGGCGAGGCGGAGGGCGGTGAGGGCGGCCAGTTCTCGGGCGCTGTCCTGGCCGTACAGCTCCTGCCCGGGGCGGGCTGCGACGGCGCGCAGGAGGGCGCCGGTGCCGCAGGCCGGGTCGAGCACCGAGCGGGCGGTGCCGACGAGTTCGGCCATCAGCTCGGCGAGCTCGGCCGGGGTGAGCGTGTACTGGCGCGGGTTGGCGTCGAGGTGCCGGGCGAGCAGGAACTCGAAGGTCTGCCGTGCTCCCAGGTCGGCCGCGAGCTCGGTGGCGGCGCGCAGCAGCGGGATCGAGGGCAGGAGCTCGGCGGGCGTCGGCCGGGGCCCGGCCGGTTCGCCGGCCGGGCCGAAGCGCGGGGTGAGGACGTGCCCGAGCGGGTCGGACAGGAGCCGGGCCAGCTGCTCGTCGTCGGGGCAGGCGCTCAGCTCCAGCCAGGCCAGGGGGCGGTCGTGGAGGTGGAGCAGGGCGCAGCCCGCGTGCACCAGGGCGGTGACCGGGCCCTCGGGGTGGCCGGTGACCTGCTGCCAGACCCGCTCCTTCAGGGGCACCTCGGCGAGCTTGCCCTGCCTCCGCAGCCACTCCTCGACCTCGCCGAGCGCGAAGGCGGGGCTGGTCTCGGTGCCGCCGACCGGTTTGGGGAAGTCGACGTGCCGACGGCGCCAGTTGCTGACCGCGGCGCGGCCCACGCCCGCGAGCCGCGCGATCTCCGCGGCGGTGACCTCTGTCCCGTTGCTCTGCACGCGCCCGGCTCCCCTCGTACCTGGTGTGTGACGTCGAGCATACCGACGCACGCAAGATCTACCCCTTCACGCCGTGTACTCACCAAAACCCGTGAACCATGTTGACTCGGTTCACAAGCTCTGCTGTCATTGACCTATCGAACGACGGGCCGCCCGATCCGGGTGGTCACACGTCGGCTGCGCTGTCACACACTGGGAAAGGAGGCACCGGCCATGGGAATGAAAGCCCAGCTCGCAGTGAATGCGGCGGTCGGCCTCCTGGTCATCGGGGTGGTCTCGGCCAATGCCGGAAGCGGTGACCTCGCCGTGCAGGGCAGCGGTTCAGCCAGTCGCTTCAAGGCCTTTGTGAACAGTCACGGCACCTCCGCCGAGAGAACCGCCGTCTCCCATGTCACCGAGGTTCACAGGTCGGCCCCACCGGCTGGCCATACCGACTCCACCGAGGTCCACACCGACTTCACCGGCGGACCCCCGGGCGACGGCACCGGCCCCGCCCGGCTCATCTCGGCCGCGTTCGCCACCTTCGCCGACTGGAAGCACGACGAGCGAGGCCGCGTCACGGTCTACGACTCGGCGGGCGAACAGCTCGACACCCGCACGTACTGACGCCGCCGCTCACACCACCGCTCACCTCGCTCCACGAACTCCCAGGGGGGAATTCCCATGCGTCGCACCGCACTCACCGCTCTCTGCATCGCCGCCGCGGCCACCTTCTCGCTCACCGGCTGCCTGCCCGGCGAGGACAGGGCGAGCGAACCGAAGGGCCCGTTCGCCGGACTGACCGGCGGCGAGATCGCCGACAAGGCCGTGAAGGCCACCTCCGACGCCGACTCGCTCCGGATGAAGGGCGAGATGGAGGACGAGTCCGCCGGCGGCACGGTCAAGCTGGACATGGCCATGAACAAGAAGGGCGACTGCGCCGGCACCATCGGCATGGGCGCCGAGGGCAAGGCCGAGCTGATCAAGGTCGACGACACCATCTACATGAAGTACGACGAGGCTTTCCTGCGCGCCCAGTCCAAGGACTCCTCCAAGGAGGAGGCCGACATGGTCGTCGAGATGCTCGCCGGCAAGTGGACCAAGACGTCCGCCAAGGCTGAGGACTCCGAGGACATCGCCAGCTTCTGCGACCTCGACACCGTGCTCTCCGACTTCGAGGACGTGAACTCCGACGCCACCCGCGGCAAGACCACCGAGGTCGACGGCGCCCCCGCGATCCTGCTCGACGAGCGTGACGGCAAGGACCGCTACACCCTGTCCGTGGCCACCGAGGGCAAGCCGTATCTCCTGCGAGTCGTGAGCAAGTCCGCCGAGGAGCCCGGCGACATCACCTTCACCGACTACAACGAGCCCGTCCCGGCCAAGGCCCCCACGGGCAAGGTCATCGACCTGGACGAGGACTTCAGCTGACGCGCCCGGCGGCCGTCCCCGGGCCCGCGCCCGGGGACGCTCAGTCCGCGTGGAAGCGAGCCGGGGCCTTGGTCGGGTTGCCGCCGGTCGGGAGCTCCTGGTCGGGGCAGGTGGTCAGGACCCGCTTCATGGCGGACTGCTCGGCCGAGGTGACCCAGAGGCCGTACTTCTGCTTCACGGCCACCTGGGCGGCCACGTAGGTACAGCGGTACGTCTTGTTGGGCGGGAGCCAGGTGGCCGTGTCGCCGTCGCCCTTGCCCCGGTTGGTGCCCGCGTCGACCGCGAGGAGGTTGAGCGGGTCGTTGGCCAGGGCTATGCGTTTGCCGGCGTCCCACTTCTGGGCGCCCTTCTGCCAGGCGTCGGAGAGGGCCACGATGTGGTCTATGTCGATCTGGCTGCGGCCCCGTACATAGGTCACGTCCCCGCCGGTGTACGGGTCAGGGTCGAGCACACCGGAGGCCACCGTGCAGTCGCCGTCCTTGAACTTCAGCTCCTCCAGGTCGCGTTTGAGTATGTCGTCGCGGGTGTCACAGCTGTTGGAGTCCGTGTCGGCCCAGGGACTGCCGAACCTGTCGCGGTCGTAGCCGGTCTTGGGCGCCCGGCCCTTGACGGTCAACGCCTCCGCGGCGGCCAGGGCCGCGCCTCCCCCGCCGGGGTTCTCCTGCGGTCCGGCCGAGCCCTCCGTGTCCAGCTCGCAGCCGGTGACAGCGGCCAGTACCAGAGCGACGACTGCTGCCCCACCCCTCCAACGCGCCACGCGACACCCCTTTCATTTGTCTGTACTCTCGCCCGGTCCTGCGTGTGTTCCCCGTCTTCCCTGCTCAACACCGTAGCTGGCGCCAGGTATAGCCATACCGGCACTCAACGGGCATCGGGTGCACGCCGGGCGTATCTCCGGTGGTGAGTGGGTGAGCACGCGGAGGAGGCCTGTCAGGAGTCGTTCACACTTTTCCGATCCCCAGGGTCGTCTCCGACGGCAGGAGGCCGGAGCCGATGACGGCGACCCAGAACTCGCCCAGCAGGCCGGCGAGTCGGGCGGTGTCGTCGGCACCCAGCGATTGCCAGGGGGCGGCCGCCAGTCGGTCGGTGTGCAGCTCGACCTGCCGGCGCAGGCTCCGGCCGGCCTCCGTGGCCGTACCGTCCGGGTGCACCAGGCCGCATGCCGTGAGGCGGTCGCGGGCGGCGGTCCATTCCTCGGGGCGCCAGCCGCGGCTCCCGAAGCGTTCGACCGATGCCGCGCCCATGGCGGCGAAGGAGACCAGGGACTCGGCCGGGTCGAGGCCCGCGATCAGCAGGGCGGCGAGGTGGCCGTCACCGCGGTGTTCACGCAGGATCGTCGCGGCACGCCAGAGCTGGAGGTGGGCGGGCTCGGGCCAGGGCAGCTCGGTGTTGGCGGCGGCCAGGGGGCGGCCCGCGGTGTCGGCGAACCCGGCGGCGCGGCGGGCCAGGGAGGCGGCCTCGGCCAGTTCGGAGCTGTGCACACGGTCGCCGAATATCGCTCGGCAGGCCCGGTCGACCGCCCGGTCCCGCGCCGCCAGCACGGCCTCCGGCGTCGCGGTCCTCCAGGCCGGCTCGATGTGCTCGGCGACCATGCGGGGGCTGAAGCTGTAGAAGGCGGAGGCCGTCCGCTCGGCTCCGGCGGCACCCAACGGCGCCGCCCGGTACGGGAAGTAGCTCGGCCACCGCTCCGCTACGCCGTACCCCAGTGCGGCCGCTTCCTCGAAGGCCTCCGGCGCGTAGTAGAGGACGGCGTGCAGGGGCTCCAGCAGGTGCCACATGCGGCGCACTTCACTCAGCTCCACGCCCCCGTGTTCGGCTTCACCACCTGCCACCGCACCAGCCCCCAAGGCGCCCCCGGCGACCTTCCGCGTGACCTTCTCGGACATGGCACATCCCCCTTGCCGCTCTCCCCGGCCGTGCCGACCGGGCGCAAACTTGACACTGACTAGATTGCCTCGGCACCACAAACTTGTCAATGACTAGATTCGACGTTCCGCAGGGCATACGCTGTTGCCATGCCCCGCTCCACCACGTCCCAGCAGCAGCAGCCAGAACGACCCAAGGCGTCCGAGCGCCCCTACCACCACGGTGATCTACGCCGCGCGATCCTCCGCGCCGCGCTCGACGCCATCGCCGACGACGGCCCCTCCGCGCTGAGCCTGCGGGATCTGGCCCGCCGTGCGGGGGTCTCGCACGCGGCGCCGGCCCATCACTTCAAGGACCGAACGGGCCTGCTGACGGCGATAGCGGCGGAGGGGCACGCGCTGCTGGCGGCCGCGCTCGCGGAGGCCGGGGACCTGCGGGACGCGGGCGTGCGCTATGTCCGTTTCGCGCGCGAGCACCCGGCGCACTTCCAGGTGATGTTCCGGCCGGAGCTGCTCCGCGAGGGCGATCTCGAACTGACCACCGCCCGCGCCCTGTCCCGCGAGCAGCTGCGCACCGCCGTCACCACCGCGCGTCCCGAGACCCTCGACGCCGACCCCCGGCTGGCCGGCATCGCCGCCTGGTCCCTCTCCCACGGCTTCGCCACGCTGCTGCTCAGCGACAACCTGGACGCGGTCGTGGGCGACCAGGACCCCGAGGAGGTCTTCCGCACGGCCACGGAACTGCTGTTCCCGTCCGCGCCTCCGTCCCCCTCACCCTGACCCGTCCGGCCGTCCGGCCGCCCCCACCGCTACACCTACGACCCCAGAATCGAAGCCAGGAACTCCCCGGTCCACCCCAGCAGATCCCGCCCGAGCAGCGGCTTCCCGCCCACCTTCGCGGTCTTCGGGCGGGGCACCAGCACCTGATGGGCGGCCGGCTTGATGACCGTCCCCGGATACAGCCGCTTGAGACGCAGCTCCTGCGACTCCCTCAACTCCACCGGCGCGAAGCGGATATTGGTGCCCTGGAGGACGATCTCGCCGACACCGCAGGCACGGGCCAGCATGCGCAGCCCCGCCACAAGCAGCAGGTTCTCGACCGGCTCCGGGAGCTTGCCGTAGCGGTCGACGAGTTCCTCGCGTACGGCGGTGATGTCGGCCTCGCTGTTCACGGAGGCGATGGCGCGGTACGCCTGGAGCCTCAGCCGCTCGCCGGGCGCGTAGTCGTGCGGGACGTGCGCGTCGACCGGCAGTTCGATCTTGACGTCGAGGGGTGCCTCCTCCTCGATCTCGCCGGTCTCCAGCTGCCGCCGGTAGTCCGCGACGGCCTCGCCGACCATGCGGACGTAGAGGTCGAAGCCGACGCCCGCGATGTGGCCGGACTGTTCGCCGCCCAGCAGATTGCCCGCGCCCCGGATCTCCAGGTCCTTCATCGCCACGTACATGCCCGCGCCCATCTCCGTGTGCTGGGCGATGGTCGCGAGGCGTTCGTGGGCGGTCTCCGTCAGGGGCTTCTCGGGCGGGTAGAGGAAGTACGAGTAGCCGCGTTCGCGGCCTCGGCCGACCCGGCCGCGCAGCTGGTGCAGCTGGGAGAGGCCGAAGGTGTCGCCCCGCTCCACGATCAGCGTGTTCGCGTTGGAGATGTCGATGCCCGATTCCACGATCGTCGTGGATACGAGCACGTCGAACTTCTTCTCCCAGAAGTCGACGACGACCTGTTCCAGGGCCTGTTCCGACATCTGGCCGTGGGCGGTCGCGATGCGTGCCTCGGGGACGATCTCGCGGAGTCGGGCCGCCGCGCGGTCGATGGATTCCACCCGGTTGTGGATGTAGAAGACCTGGCCCTCGCGCAGCAGTTCGCGGCGGATGGCCGCGCCGATCTGCTTCTCCTCGTAGGGGCCGACGAAGGTGAGCACCGGGTGGCGCTCCTCCGGCGGGGTGGTGATCGTCGACATCTCGCGGATGCCCGTGACGGCCATCTCCAGCGTTCTCGGAATCGGCGTCGCGGACATCGTCAGCACGTCGACGTTGGCGCGGAGCTTCTTCAGCTGCTCCTTGTGCTCGACGCCGAAGCGCTGTTCCTCGTCGACGACGACCAGGCCGAGGTCCTTGAACTTGGTCTCGGAGGAGAACAGGCGGTGGGTGCCGATGACGATGTCCACCGAGCCCTCCCGCAGCCCTTCGAGGGTCGCCTTCGCCTCGGTGTCCGACTGGAAGCGGGACAGGGCCCGGACGTTCACCGGGAACTGCGAGTACCGCTCGCTGAACGTGCCGAAGTGCTGCTGCACCAGCAGGGTCGTGGGGACCAGGACCGCCACCTGCTTGCCGTCCTGCACGGCCTTGAAGGCGGCCCGGACCGCGATCTCCGTCTTGCCGTAGCCGACGTCGCCGCAGATCAGGCGGTCCATGGGGACCGTCTTCTCCATGTCCTCCTTGACCTCGGCGATGGTGGTCAGCTGGTCGGGCGTCTCGGCGTACGGGAAGGCGTCCTCCAGCTCCCGCTGCCAGGGGGTGTCCGAACCGAACGCGTGACCGGGCGCCGCCATCCGGGCCGAGTACAGCCGGATCAGGTCGGCGGCGATCTCCTTGACGGCCTTCTTCGCGCGGGCCTTGGTCTTGGTCCAGTCGGCGCCGCCGAGGCGGTGCAGGGTGGGGGCCTCGCCACCGACGTACTTGGTGATCTGTTCCAGCTGGTCGGTGGGGATGTAGAGGCGGTCGCCGGGCTGGCCGCGCTTGGCGGGGGCGTACTCGACGACCAGGTACTCGCGGGTCGCGCCCTGCACGGTCCGCTGGACCATCTCGATGTAGCGGCCGACGCCGTGCTGCTCGTGGACGATGTAGTCGCCCTGTTCGAGGGTGAGCGGGTCGATGGTCTTGCGGCGGCGGGCCGGCATCCGGGCGCCGTCCTTGCCGGCCGCCTTCTGGCCGGTGAGGTCGGTCTCGGTGAGGACCGCAAGCTTCAGGACGGGGTCGATGAAGCCGAAGTCGATCGAGCCGCACGCCACATGCACGACCGACGGGGAGATCTCCCCCAGGTCGGCGGCCAGCCTGGCCGCGACGCCCTCACTTCCGAGGACCTCGACCGTGCGGGCGGCCGGGCCGTGGGCCTCGGTCACGAACACGGTGCGCCAGCCGTCGGCGAGCCAGCCCTTGGTGTCGGCGAGCGCCTTCGCGGTGTCGCCCCGGTAGGTCTCGGGGGCGTGCATGCCGAGCTTGAGGGTGTCCGCGTCGAGCTCTTCGTCGGCGGCGAACGGGGAGACCGACCACCACATCATGTCCAGCTCGCGGGCCCGGTCGCGGACGTCCGCGATGGACCGCAGGGAGGCCGCGCCGACGTCGATGGGTGCCTCGCCGCCACCGGCGGTGGCCGCCCAGGAGGCGTGCAGGAACTCCTGCGACGTGGCCACCAGGTCCGCCGCCCGCGTGCGCACCCGCTCCGGGTCGCACACGACGGCCATGGAGCCCTTCGGCAGCACGTCGATCAGCAGTTCCATGTCGTCGACGAGGACCGGAGCGAGGGATTCCATCCCTTCGACCGCGATGCCTTCGGCGATCTTGTTGAGCAGTTCACCCAGCTCCGGGTGGCGTTCGGCGAGGGCACGCGCGCGGTCGCGTACGTCGTCGGTGAGGAGGAGTTCGCGGCAGGGCGGGGCCCACAGGCCGTGCTCGGCGACTTCGAGGGAGCGCTGGTCGGCGACCTTGAAGTACCGGATCTCCTCGACGTCGTCGCCCCAGAACTCCACCCGCAGGGGGTGCTCCTCGGTCGGCGGGAAGACGTCCAGGATGCCGCCGCGTACGGCGAACTCGCCGCGCTTCTCGACCAGTTCCACCCGGGAGTACGCGGCCGCCGCCAGAGCCTCGATCGTACGGTTCAGATCGGCCGTCTCGCCCGTGCGCAGGGCGACCGGTTCCAGCTCGCCGAGGCCCTTGACCTGGGGCTGGAGGACGGATCGGACCGGGGCGACGACCACCGAGACCGGGCCCGTCTCCGGGTCGTCGGGGCGGGGGTGGGTCAGGCGGCGCAGTACGGCGAGGCGGCGGCCGACGGTGTCGCTGCGCGGGCTGAGGCGCTCGTGCGGGAGCGTCTCCCACGCCGGGTACTCCACGACGCCGTCCGGGGGGAGCAGCGAGCGCAGGGCCGCGGCCAGGTCCTCGGCCTCGCGGCCCGTCGCCGTCACGGCGAGTACGGGGCGGCCGGCGTCGCGGGCGAGTGCGGCGACCGCGAAGGGGCGGGCCGCCGGAGGGCCCACCAGGTCGATGTGGGTGCGGTGGCCGTCGGCCGCCGCCCTGATCGCTTCCGCGAGGGGGGCGTCCTTGACTACGGCGTCTAGCAGACCGTGGAGGCTCATGAAGGGCGGTTCCCGTCCGGGGTGAGCGAGTGGGGTGGTTGAGGGGGTGGGGTGCAGGCGGGGGCAACACGAATGCCCGACCTCGTGTTACGGGCCGGGGGTGTCCAGGGTACGACGGCGGTGGGGGTGGTGCGGGGGCTGTGGATAAGTGTGGGTGCGCCTGGGAGGGTGTCGCCCCCGCCGCCCCTACCCGTCCCATCCACGTCCCATCCTCCAGGGGCTGTGCCCCTTCGACCCCCATCAGCGCCTTACGGCTCGGGGGGTTCTGTGCGTTGGCGGGTGCGGGTGCGGGTGCTTCGTGGTTGATCGCGCAGTTCCCCGCGCCCCTGAAAGCAGGGGCTTCGCCCTGCTTCTCAGGCGTGCCGCCTAACCTGACTAGCACCCGCCGCCCCTGCCCCTACCCGAACGCGAGTGTCAATGCCCCCCACCGCCCCGACCCCTGTCATACCGGCGCCGGTCGCGGCCGTAGGACCGTCCCCCGCCCGTGACCGGCGCTTCCTTGCCGAGCGGGGTGACCCTTATCTGGTCGGGGTCGGGCTGTTCCTGGCGTACGCGGTGGTGTCGGTCGGGCGGTATCGGCGGATGGGGAACCGGTCGTGGGATCTGGGGATCTTCGAGCAGGCGATACGGGCGTACGCGCAGCTGAGGGCTCCGATCACTGATCTGAAGGGGCCGGGGTACAACGTTCTCGGGGACCACTTCAGCCCGGTCTCCGCGCTGTTGGCGCCGTTCTACCGGATGTTCCCCTCGCCGGTGACGCTGCTGGTGGCGCAGGCGGCGCTGCTGGCGTTGTCGGCGGTGCCGGTGACCCGCGTGGCGGCGCGGATGCTGGGGCGCGCGCGGGGGCTCGCGCTCGGGGTGGCATACGGGCTGTCGTGGGGGCTGCAGAACGCGGTGGACTTCGACTTCCACGAGATCTGTTTCGCGGTGCCGCTCATCGCCTTCGCCCTGGAGGCGCTGCTCACACACCGGTGGCGCGCGGCGCTGCTCTGGCTGCTCCCGCTGGTGCTGGTCAAGGAGGACCAGGGGCTGACGATGGCGGTGATCGCGGTCGTCGTGGCGATACGGGCCCGGCGGCACGGTTCGCCCCGGGCGGTGCCGTACGCCCTCGCGGTCGCGTCGTTCGGGGCGGTCGCCACGCTGCTCACCTTCACCATGATCATCCCGGCGTTCAACACCGGCGGCGCCTCCGACTACCTGACCAAGGTCGGCGGCGCCGGCCCCTTCGACGGCGCGGACGTCAAGGTCCGCACCCTGCTGTGGCTGCTGATCCCGACCAGCGGTCTGCTGGCCCTGCGCTCGCCGCTGCTGCTCGCCGTCCTGCCCACCCTGGCCTGGCGGTTCGTCTCCTCGGACCACCACTACTGGGGCACGGACTTCCACTACAGCGCCGTACTGATGCCGATCGTCACGCTCGCCCTCGTCGACGCGCTCCCCGCCGCCCGCCGCAGCCCGCGCGCGTGGCTGCGCTCGTACGCCTTCCATCTGCCCGCCGCCGTCACCGCGGCGGCGCTCGCGCTGACGACCGCGCTGCCCGTGGGCACCCTGACCGAGGCCGACGCCTACCGCGTCCCGGCCCGCGTGAAGGCCGTCGAGAAGTTGCTGGACACCATCCCCGACGGCGCCACCGTCGAGTCCAACGTCGGCCCCATCAGCCGCCTCACCTCCCGCTGCCGCGTCTTCTGGATCGGCCGCGCCAAGGGCATCGCCCCCGACTACATCGTCTTCAACAACACCTCGCACTGGGTGAAGGACGCCCCCGGGTACGCCCGTCAGCTGCATCCGCGTGAGCGGTACGAGTTGCGGGGCGTCATCCAGGGGTACGTGCTGCTGAGACGCGTCTGATCGCCGGCCTTCCCGAGATTACGGGACCCGGAATTCGGAATATGGAATATGGAATTCCGACTCGATACTGCACCAAAGGACAATAGCCCACCCCTACGCGAACGTGGCACGGTTGCACCGCTTCCAGCAGCCGAGAAGAAAAGGAAAGAAGCCTTGACCACGTTACGCAGAGCAATTCCCGGTGCCGCCCTTTCGGGAATTATCCTTCTCACCGGTGCCGCCCCCGCGCTGGCCGGTCCCGCCGCCTCGGACGGCACGGTGTCCACGCAGGCGGCCGCCGCCGTGACCAAGGCACAGAAGCTCTCGAAGCTGAAGACCATGACGGGGAACTCGGAGGCCTCCCAGAACAACTGGTTCGCGGGGCTCGGTCAGTACCGGCAGAACAAGCAGGCGATCAAGAAGTACGGCTTCAACTGGGCGACCGACGGCTGCTCCAAGGCGCCGGAGAAAATCGCCGGCGGGTACGACTTCACATTCCCCTGCCACCGGCACGACTTCGGGTACCGCAACTACAAGAAGATCGCGGGCCTGACCGCGTTCAAGCGGGACCACAAACTCCGGATCGACAAGGCGTTCCTCGGCGACATGAACCGGGCCTGCGGCAAGAAGTTCTGGTCCGACCCGCTGACGCCGGCCGGGCGCAAGAAGGCCAAGGCGGCCTGCCTGAAGACGGCGAAGAAGTACTACTCGGCCGTCCGCTCCGTCGGCTGACAGAGCCGACAGAACCGATAGGGCTAATAGGACTGATAGGGCGATAGAGCCGATAGAGCCGACAAAGACGTCCGGCGGGGCGTGGGATCACTCCCCACGCCCCGCCGGTCCCCCGCACCGTCGCGCCCGCTACTCCGTGGCGATCGCGTTGAGCACGTTCATCCGGCCCGCCCTGAACGCGGGGATCAGTGCCGCGAACAGTCCCACGAAGGCCGAGCCGAGGAAGACCCCGGTGATCGTCGGCCAGGGGATGTCGAGGATCTTCAGGCCCTCCAGGGCGAGAAGCTGCTGGGCGGTGGCGCCCCAGCCCATGCCCAGGCCCAGGCCGAGCAGCGCGCCGAACAGCGCGATGACGACCGACTCCAGGCGGATCATGCGGCGCAGCTGCCGCCGCGAGAGGCCGATCGCCCGCATCAGGCCGATCTCCCTGGTCCGCTCGACGACCGACAGGGCCAGGGTGTTCACGACCCCCAGGATCGCGACGATGATCGCGAGGGCGAGCAGGCCGTAGATCATGTTGAGGAGCTGGTCGATCTGGCCCTTCAGCGCTTCCTTGTAGTCGGTCTGGTCGCGAACCTTGTACTGCGGGTAGTCGTGCAGCGCGTCCTTGAGGGACTGGTACGCGGCCGTCTCCTGGCCTTCCTTCGCCGAGGCGAAGAGGAGCTGGTCGAGGGGCATCTTGTCGGCGGGGACGTACTTGGCCATCGTGTCGATGGACGTGTACATGGCCCCGGCATCGATGACGACGTCGCTGCTGGTGATCGCCCGGACGGTCAGGTCGCCCGTGGAGCCGTCCTCGAAGTCGACGGCGATCTTGGAGCCGAGTTCGATGTCGTGGTCCTCGGCGAACTTCTCGTGGACGGACATCGAGTCGAGGCGGTAGGCGTCCGCCAGCTCGCCGGCGACGGTCTCGGTGGCGAGGTCGGTGGCGTAGCCCGGGTCGGCGGCGGTGATCGCCGTCTTCTCCAGCTTCTCGCCGTCGGGGGTGGTGAAGTCGGCCTGGGTCCACTTGTACTCGGTCAGGCTCGTCACTCCCTCGGCCGACTTCGCGGCCTCGACCGCCGCCGGGGTGACCAGCTCGCCCCGGTCGCTCTGGATGATGAAGTCCGCGCCGACCGTCTTGTCGAGCTGTTCCGTGGCCGAGGCGACCAGGGAGGAGCCGACCACCGACAGACAGGCGACCAGGGCGAGACCGATCATCAGGGCGGCGCCGGTGGCTCCCGTACGGCGAGGGTTGCGCAATGCGTTGCGCTCGGCCATCCGCCCGACCGGGCCGAAGGCCCGCAGGACGACCGTGCCGAGCGCCCGCACCACGGCGCCGGCCAGCAGCGGGCCGATGACGACGAAGCCGATGAGGGACAGGACGACTCCGCCGCCGAGCCACAGCGAGCCCTCGCTCGCCTTGTCGGCGGCGGACGCCAGGTACAGGCAGTAGCCGCCGACGCCGGTCAGGAGCAGGCCGAGCCCGGCCCGTACGGCTCCGGCCTTGGCGTCCAGCGGGGCGCCGGCGTCGCGCAGGGCGGCCATCGGAGAGACCTTGCCGGCGCGTCGGGCGGGCACGTACGCGGCGAGGACGGTGACGACGACGCCGAGGAACAGACCGACCGCCGGGGTGGTCCAGGCGACGGTGAGGTCGTCGGTGGAGAGGTTCATGCCGGTGGCGCCCATGAGCTTCATCAGGCCGATGGCGAGGCCCACACCGGCGCCCACGCCGAGGACCGAGCCGAAGAAGCCGAGCAGCAGCGCCTCGACGAGCACCGACCGGTTGACCTGGCCGCGGCTGGAGCCGATGGCCCGCAGCAGGCCGATCTCCCGGGTGCGCTGGGCGACCAGCATCGAGAAGGTGTTGATGATCAGGAAGATGCCGACGAGGAAGGCGATCCCGGCGAAGCCGAGCATGGCGTACTTCATCACCCCCATGAACTCGCCGACGTCCTTGGCGTTGGCGTCCGCGACCTCCTTGGCGGTCTGCACCTGGTAGGCACCGCCCAGTTCCGCGGCGACGTTCTTCTTCACCTGCGCGTCGGTGAAGCCGGTGGCGGCGGTGATATTGACGTTGGTGTACACGCCGGACTCGCCGACGAGGGCCTTCTGGGCGGTCGCGGTGTCCAGGTAGAAGATCGCGGCACCGGGGTTGGTGACGGTGAAGTCGGCGATGCCGGAGATCTTCGCCCGGTGTGTGCCGACCACCGAGATCACGCCGATCTCGTCGCCGAGCTTCAGGTCGTGCTTGTCGGCGGTGTCCGCGTCGATCATGATCTGGTCCGGTCCGCGCGGGGCGTTCCCGGAGGCGATCTTCATGGTGCGGGCGTCGTTGGCGTTCCAGTTGCCGACGATGGTCGGGGCGCCGCTGGTGGGCGAGAGGCTGTCCTTGTCGGCGTCGACGACCGTCACCGAGGTGGAGAAGACGGTGCCCTCGGCCGACTTCACGCCGTCCGCGCCGCCCACCTTGTCGACGACGGACGCGGGTATGACCGGCGGCTTGCCGTTGCCGGACCGCGTCTCACCGGTGTCCGAGGCGCTCTTGGCGCTGACCGTGACGTCGGAGGCGGTGGCCGCGAACAGCTTGTCGAACGTCGTGCTCATCGTGTCGGTGAAGACCAGGGTCCCCGTCACGAAGGCCACCGACAGAATGACCGCGATGGCCGACAGGGCCATCCGTCCCTTGTGCGCGAAGACATTGCGCATGGAGGTCTTCATGACGCTCATGACGTACGCCCCCGCGCGTCGAAGTCCTTCATGCGGTCGAGGACCGTCTCCGCGGTCGGCTTGTACATCTCGTCGACGATGCGGCCGTCGGCCAGGTACAGCACACGGTCCGCGTACGAGGCGGCCACGGGGTCGTGGGTGACCATGACGATGGTCTGGCCCAGTTCCTCGACCGACGTGCGCAGGAAGCCCAGCACCTCGGCGCCGGCCCGTGAGTCGAGGTTTCCGGTCGGCTCGTCACCGAAGATGATCTCCGGCCGGGCGGCGAGCGCCCGGGCCACGGCGACGCGCTGCTGCTGGCCGCCGGAGAGCTGGGTCGGCCGGTGCTTGAGCCGGTCGCTCAGCCCGACGGTGTCGACGACCCGCCCCAGCCACTCCTTGTCGGGCTTCCGCCCGGCGATGTCCATGGGCAGGGTGATGTTCTCCATCGCGTTCAGCGTGGGCAGCAGGTTGAACGCCTGGAAGATGAACCCGACCCGGTCCCGGCGCAGTTGGGTGAGCTTCTTGTCCTTCAGCCCGGTGATCTCGGTCTCGTCGAGATAGATCTGACCCGACGTCACCGTGTCGAGCCCGGCGAGGCAGTGCATGAGAGTGGACTTGCCGGAACCCGAGGGACCCATGATCGCGGTGAACTGCCCCCGCGCGATGTCCACATCCACCTCGTCGAGCGCGACGACGCGGGTCTCCCCGGACCCGTACGCCTTCACGACCTGCCGCGCCCGCGCGGCAACGGCCGTAGTCCCTCCAGTACCCCCGTGCCTGGTGATGGTCACAGCCGATGTCACGGTATTTCTCCTATGTCGGTCAGTCAGTTGGCCGTACGAAGTGATGTCGCGGTGCGGTGCTGCGAAGTGGGTGCCGAGTCGTGCGAATCGGCGTGCCTTGAGTCTGGTCGCGGCGGGGGGTCCGGCGCGCTGGTGCTCAGCGCAGTCTTCCGCTGGGGAAAACCCCACCCCCGCCGCTCCTGTACACCGCCCCCCCAGCGGCATAAAGCCAGGTTAAGGACGCGGGGTGGCCCGTCTCGTCCTCCGACGGTACGAACCCTCCCCGAGCCGTAGTACGGAGGTACCCCTAAGGGATGTCGGCCCGGAGGAGGAGACGGCCTCGGGGTTCGGTCCGCCTTCCGATGCCGCCGGGCCGCACCCTGCCGTGACGTGAGGGCCGAGTGGGAAGCTGGTCCCCGGCAGATAGATGCAGGGGGAAGGAATCCGGTGGGCGATACGCGGCCAGCCATACGCGAGACGGCACAGCGCACCGGAACCGACCGACGGGGGCCGGTCGTCGCCGCCCTCATGCTGGCCATGGGGCTGGCCGCGATGGACTCCACGATCGTCTCGACCGCCGTACCGCAGATCGTCGCCGACCTCGGCGGCTTCTCCGTCTTCTCCTGGCTGTTCTCCGGCTATCTGCTGGCCGTGACCGTCACCCTCCCGGTCTACGGCAAGCTCTCCGACACCTTCGGCCGCAAACCGGTGCTCATCGCGGGCGCGGCCCTGTTCCTGCTGGGCTCGCTGCTCTGCGCGGTGGCGTGGAACATGGGTTCGCTGATCGCCTTCCGTGTCGTCCAGGGGCTGGGCGGTGGGGCGTTGCAGGGCACGGTGCAGACTCTGGCCGCGGATCTCTATCCTCTGAAGGAGCGCCCGAAGATCCAGTCCAAGCTGTCCACGGTGTGGGCGGTGTCGGCGGTGGTGGGCCCCGGCGTGGGCGGGGTGCTGGCCACGTACGCGGACTGGCGGTGGATCTTCCTCATCAACCTCCCGCTCGGCGCGGCGGCGCTGTGGCTGCTGGCCCGTCATCTGCACGAGCCCCGGCGGGAGCCGGCGGGCCGGCCGCGTATCGACTGGGCCGGCGCCCTGACGGTCTTCGCCTGCGGGGGTGCCCTGCTGACGGCGCTGGTGCAGGGCGGGGTGGCGTGGGCCTGGCTGTCCTGGCCCTCACTGACCCTGCTGGGCACGGGAGTCGCCCTCATCGCACTGCTGGTGCTGATCGAACGCCGGGCCGCCGAGCCGATCATTCCCGGCTGGGTGTGGCGCCGCCGCACGATCGCGGCGGTGAATCTGGCGCTGGGGGCGCTGGGGCTGCTGATGGTGGCGCCCACGGTCTTCCTCGCGACGTACGCCCAGTCGGTGCTGGGGCTGGCGCCGGTGGCCGCCGGTTTCGTCGTCTCAGTCTGGACGCTGAGCTGGCCGGTGTCGGCGGCCCTCAGCCAGCACGTCTACCGCAGGATCGGGTTCCGCGACACGGCGGTCCTGGGCATCGGGGCAGCGGCGGCGATCCTCTTCGCCTTCCCCTTCCTCCCCTATCCCGGCGAGGCCTGGCAGCCGACCCTGCTGATGCTGCTGCTGGGCGCGGCCCTCGGCCTCTTCCAACTCCCCCTGATCATCGGCGTCCAGTCGACGGTGGAATGGGAGGAGCGCGGCACGGCCACCGCGTCCATCCTCTTCTGCCGCCAGACCGGCCAGACCCTGGGCGCGGCGATGTTCGGCGCGGTCGCCAACGGGGTGCTCGCCGCGCGGCTCGGCGGCGCGGGCGACCTCGACCACGTGACCAGCGCCCTCGACTCGGGCACCACCGCCGAGCCCGTCCGCCGGGCCGTCGCGGACGCGGTCCACGCCGTGTACCTGGGGGCGGCGTTCGCGGCGGTGGTGGCGTTCCTGGTGCTGCTGGTGGTGGCGCCGCGCAGGTTTCCGGTGCTCAAGGAGCGCTGATCCCCCCAACGGGAATTCGGCGGCACCCCGTCTTTCCGGGGCACCGCCGAATCCCGTCACCGAACGCTCAGAACGGCCGCCACTGTTCGCTGCGCCAGGTCCTGAACGGCTCCAGCTGAGCGATTTCCGAGGACGCGGCCGCCAGACCGGCGGAGAACCCGGAGGCCAGCTCCGTCAGCATGCTCTCCAGCCTGGCGGACTCGACGTACTCGACCTCCGGGGACGGTTTCCAGGAGGTCCTGGAGCTGCATCGGACGAGGTACCGCCCCTCCCGACGCTCGAAGGTGACGGTCCGCTCCACCCCCTGCGAGTAGAAGTCGACCTCGCCGCGTCCCTCCGCCCCCAGCCCGGTGAGCAGATCCGGGATTTGCTCCATCAGCGTCGACATGTCGTACGACACGTCGAAACCCCAGTCGTCGCTGCCGAACCCCGCGATACGGAATCCGCAGCCGGTCTCCGACAGGATCGTGCAGCCCCGCATCACGAGGTATTCGTAATCGTCCACATCCTCCAGGGGCTCGGAAGCCGCAGCCGAAGCGGCGGCCTCCGGGGGACACGACAGA
>NZ_JAEMUX010000068.1 GCF_016598475.1 Streptomyces adelaidensis | reverse complement strand
CTAGCGTGCCGGCATGACAGCCATGCAAGCGGAGTCGATGAGCGGCGCCCCCCTGTGGATCATCGGTCTGATGCACCTTCTGGGGGCGCCGGGAGCGGGTCTGGCCGTCGCGCTGGAGAACCTCTTCCCGCCGATCCCCAGCGAGGTCGTCCTCCCCCTCACCGGCTTCGCCGCGAGCACCGGTCAGCTGGGCCTGGCGGCCGCCCTGCTGTGGACCACCGCCGGCTCAGTGATCGGCGCCCTCGCTCTCTACGGCGTCGGTGCCCTCCTCGGCCGGGACCGCACCGTCGCCCTCGCCGCCCGGCTGCCCCTGGTCAGGATCTCCGACATCGAGAAGACGGAGGCCTGGTTCCTCAGGCACGGCACCAAGGCCGTCTTCTTCGGCCGCATGATCCCGGTCTTCCGCAGCCTGATCTCCGTACCGGCCGGCGTGGAACGCATGCTCCTGCCCGTCTTCACCCTCCTCACCACCCTGGGCAGCGCCCTCTGGAACACGGCCTTCGTCCTGGCCGGCTACTCCCTGGGCGCCAACTGGACCGAGGTGACGACGATCGTCTCGACCTACTCCAAGATCGTGCTGGGCGCGGCAGGCGTGGCGGTACTGGCGTTCATACTGGTTCGCTTCCTGAGAGGCGGGAACGGCAGCCGCCGTCCAGGGGCGCGGGGAACTGCGCGACAAGCCACGAACGACCCGCAGCCCGCCAACCACAGCGCCCCCACCCCCTGACCGGCACAGTCCGCATCCGTGAGGAACTAACGCACGACCCGCAAGAACTCCCGAAGAATCCGCTCCCCGGCGAGCACCCCCCGCTCCGGCAGCGCCCTGACCTCCGGCCCGGACCACTCCGCCTCCGCCAACTCCCCGTGCCCCGGCCGCCACGCCCGATCCGCCGCGAGCAGCAGATCCGCGTCCAGCAGCGAGTCACCGGCCGCGAGCGTCAGCTCGGCCCCGGTCCGGCGGGCCACTTCCCGCATCGCCGCGCTCTTCGTCAGCGGTTTCGGCACGGCGTAGAGCTTGCGCCCCTGGAGGGAGACGGTCCAGCCCCGGTTCTCGGCCCACACCGCCAGCTCCTTCACCCACTCCTCGGGGAGCAGCTCGCGCTCGACGACGAGGTAGACGAAGAGATCCTCCGCGACCCGGTGCTTGCGCACCCAGGCCGGGTCCGTCGTGGCCTCCATGTGGCCCCGCACCTCGTCGAGCGACGCGCACTCGTCGGCGAGCCGGGCCGTCACCCGCTCGTGCCAGGCGACGTCGCTGACGCCGTCCACCAGCAGGTGCCCGCCGTTGGCGCAGATCGCGTACTTCGGCTCAGGACCAGGCAGGTTGATCCGCTGGTACTGCTTGCGCGTCCGGGTCGTCGTCGGCACGAAGACGGCCGCCTCGCCCAGTTCGGCGAGCAGCCGCGAGGCCGTCTCCGTCATGTACGACAGCGGCTTGCTCTCGTGCACCTCGACGGTGAGCAGCCGGGGCGCCCGCGCGTCCGGCATGGTCAGCGCGAGCGCGGCGGCCGAGTAGATGAGCGTACGGTCGAGGTCGCTCGCGACGAGTACCTGGGGTCCGGGCATCAGACCGCCACCGCCTTGCCGTCGGCGCCGGTCGCGCCCCGCGTGTACTGGGGGTGGATCAACCCCACGCAGGTGTACGGCAGTTCGGCGACCTCTTCCACCGGGACCCCTCTCTGTTCGGCGAGCAGACGTACGTGGTCGAGGTCCGCGCCCGCCCCGGCTCGCGCGAGGATCTTCCACGGTACCCGGCGCAGCAGCACCCGAGTGGTCTCCCCGACACCGGGCTTGACCAGGTTCACGTCGTGGATGCCGTACTCCTCGCTGATCCGCTCGACGGCCGCCCAGCCCTCCCAGGTCGGCGTGCGATCGGCGGCGAGGAGTTCCTTGGCCCGGGCGTCCACGGCTTCGGCGACGTCGCCGAAGCGGGCGGCTATGGCGTCGAGGAAGTCCACGGAGACGTCGACGCCGGCCAGCTCCCGGTAGAACTTCGCCCCGTGGAAGTCGTCGGGGCCGACGAGGTCAGCGCGCAGCACGGTCCGTGAGATCAGCCCGGAGACGGTCGAGTTGAGGCACGCGGACGGGATGAGGAAGTCCTCACGGGTGCCGTACGTCCGCACACAGGACCCGGGGTCGGCGAGCACCGCGATCTCCGGGTCGAAGCCGGTGATCTGGTCGGACTTCTCGAACTCCCGCAGCGCCGCCGCGAGTTCACGGGTGATCGCGCCCTTGCCGGTCCAGCCGTCGACGAACACGACGTCGGCGGGGTCGTGGTGGGCCGCCAGCCAGCGCAGCGCGTTGGCGTCGATCCCGCGTCCGCGCACGATCGACACGGCGTAGTGCGGCACCTCGATCCCGTGCCGGTAGCGCGCCCAACGCCGCATCAGCACACCGACGGGTGTGCCGGCCCGCGCCAGCGACACGATGACCGGCCGCGACGACCGCTCGGCCAGGACGGTCTCGGTGACGACGCCGACAGCCAGCGCGATCCGGTCGGCCGACACCTCCAGCGCGCTCTGGAACAGCGCCTGATACCGCTCACTCGGCTGGTACTCGACCGGCAGCGACTCCGCGTAGTGCGCGCCGCCGCTCTGGATGGCCTCCTCCCGCTCCTCGGTCGGCGCCTCCAGGGTGACGTCCGAGAGGTCCCGCAGCAGCCAGCCGACCTCGTCCGGCGCGTAGGAGGAGAAGTCGGGGCCGCGTAGGGGCTCGGGGAGCATGGGGGGCCTTTCGGGGGTGTGCGGGGTCGGCTTCTTCGCTGCCGCCGCGACGGCGCCGGGCCGGGCCGGCCGGGCCGGCGTGTCCCCGCGGTGCCGGACGGGCGGGACGAACGACGGCACGAACGACGGCACGGACGACGGCACGAACGACGGTACGACGGCCAGCAGCACGCCGGGCGTGTGCGCGGCGAGGGTCGCCAGCAGGCCGTCACCGGCGTGCAGGGCGGGCGTGTCGGCCACGGAGTCGACGACGGCGACCACCGCGTCGAAGCCCCCGCCGGCCACGTTGTACGCGTACCGCTCGCCGGGCCCGTCGGCGGGATCGTCGTGCGCGGGGAAGACGATGCGGCTGCGTATCGCGTAGCCGGGGTCGTCGACGGCCAGGACGGGTGACCGCGTGGTGGTGGAGAACCGTATCTCCGCCCCGGTCCCCTCCAGCAGGCGTTCCAGTTCCCGCGCGAGGGCCAGCGGCGCGTACATCAGCTCCTCGAAGCCGAGCACCAGCACCCGGCGGGCCCCCGCCGGGAGGGCCTCGGCGAGGCGCGCGGCCATGCCGGGCAGGGCGGCCGCCAGACGCTCTCGGTGCGCCGGCGTGAAGCCGTGCCGCCCGCCGTCGGGCACACCGGCCGGCCAGTCCAGGTCGACCGGGGTGACCCGCGTGGCCGCGCCGTCCCCGGCCGGAACCACGACCGGGATCGCCGCCGCGGCCTCGTACTCGGCGACGAGCGCCTGCCCCTTCTCCAGCACCCCGTCCGGCAGCCGCACGGTCCCCTTCGCCGCGGCCACCAGATCCACCCGGGCGTCGATCTCCCGCGCGAACTCCGCGAGGCGCCCCTGGTCGGCGGCCGACCTCATGTCGACCAGCGCCACGACGACGTACCGCTCGCGCGGATACCGCTCGTGCAGCGCGCGAATGGTGTTGAGGACGGTGTTCCCGGTGGAGAACTCGTCGTCGACCAGCACCAGCGGCCCCCGCCCCGCGAGCAGCGTGGCGTCCTGCGGCAGAAGCAGATGCGAGGTGGCGTGGGAGTGGGACTCCTCGAAGCCACCGGCCTGGTCGACACCCTCGACCGGACGCCGGGTGGAGTGCAGATAGGGCGCGTCGCCCACCCCGTCCGCGACCGAGTGGCCGAGCCCGGTGGCCGTCTCGGCGTACCCGAGGACGACCGCGGTCCGCACCCCGGCCGGCCCCAACAGCTCCCGTACCCGGCGGCCGAGCGCGAACCCGTGGCCGTGCACGACGGCCGGCGACTGCGGCACATGCTTGCCGAGCACGTTCGACACCAGCAGATGCGCCCGCCTGGGGTTGCGCCGCAGCGCGAGCCCCAGCAGACCGCTCAGCTCCTCCCCGCCCACCAGTTCGACCCCGAGCCGCTCGGCGACCCAGGCACCGGACCAGACCGATCCACTCGTGCCGGTCGTGTCGTTCACTGCGTTAATCATCGATTCCTTAGTAGGTACGACTTGGTCGGTACGACGCGGATGCGGGACGTAGGGATTCGAACCGGATCTCACCGGATCTCACCGGATCTCACCGGAGCTCACCGGAGCTCACCGGAGCTCAGTCGGGCAGGCCGGCGGCCAGCAGATCGACGAACCCGATGTCCTCGTTGGCGACGCCGAAGACCTCGGCGCGCTGGAGGACCCGCTCGGCCCAGGCGCGGTGCGGCTTGACCTCGTTCATCTTGTTCCGGGAGGCGGAACGCAGGACTCCGCCGCCGCCCCGCTCGGGCCGCAGGATGTCCTGGGCGTCGCCGAACTCCTCATGGCTGACCACGGACAGCGCGTGCACGGGCAGTACGTGCGAGGGGTGGATGCAGGTCTTGCCGAGCAGCCCGTTGGCCTGGTCGAGGGAGATCTCGCGCAGCAGACCGTCCAGGGCGTGCTCGATGAGCGTCTCGCGCAGCCGCTTGGCCCGGTTCTCCACGAAGGGGCTCGTGCGCAGCTGTGGCTTGAACATGCGCTCCTGGACCCGGAAGTACTCCCACACCGGCCCGGTCACCGTGAACCCCGTGCCGTCGGCCCGCCCCAGCACGTTCACCACGTCCGCGATCACGGAGGCGACGATCTGGACGTCGTACGCCGTCATGTCGGGCGCCCGGCGCAGCGCGTAGGAGGAGCAGAAGTCGGTGACGCCGAGGCGCAGCGCGAGCACGCGGTCGCGGTACTTGTCGACGGTGTGCGCGATGCCCTGGAGGGCCTCTACGCGCGTCTCCCTGTACATCAGCTCGGGCGATTCCAGCACCGGCATGCCGAACAGCCGCCGCCCGCTCGCGGCCTCCGCGGCGGTGAGCGCCTCCAGGAAGGCGACGCCCCGTTCCTCGGTGAACTTGGGGAAGACGAACCCGGACAACAGCCGTACGGCGGGGCCGAAGCGGCGTACGAGGTCGGGTATCTGTTCCGCGAAGCGGACCCTGATGAACAGCAGCGGAAGCTCGGCGTCCGGGCGGGCGTCGAGCTCGGCGAACTGCCGGACCAGGTTCTCCTCGGCGCCCGCGACCTCCGCGTCGTCGATCGAGTCCTCCAGGCACAGCACCATGGAGACCACGCCGAGCCCGGCCTGTCTGACGATGTCGTCGGCCAGTCGCTCCCGGGTCGCCGGGCTGTAGAGCGTGGCGCCGAGCGCGGCGGCGAGTATGCGGGTCGGGGAGTCGGCGGTGAAGGACTCCGGCTCCCGGTAGAAGAGGCGCTGACGCTCCTCAGGGGCGATGTGCCCGAAATGACGCATGTGCTTCCCCCGTGGCTGCTAGGCGGCCAGTCGTGATGGTGGCCGGTAATAGTACGTACAAATGTGTGACATCAGTTCCCGCCGAGCGTGAAGTTCTGGTAACCCGGCCATGACGGGCGCTGGACGATTTCACCGACGCTTCGCTGCCCCCGCGTTGTCGTGATCAGGACCGAGAGGGCAGGATGACCGCATGACGCACGCGATGCTGAAGGGGTCGAACGTCCCGATCGAAGCCACGGCGGTCCGGGCCGTGCTGCGCTGGGCGCCCGGTCAAGGATCCCCGGACGTCGACGCCTCGGCGCTGCTCCTAGGCCTCGACGGACGCGTCCGGTCCGACGAGGACTTCGTCTTCTACAACCAGCCCCGCCACCCCTCGGGCAAGGTCTGGCGCCTCGGCAAGAAGCGTGTCGCCGAAGGCCTCACCGACACCATCCAGACCGATCTCTCGGGTGTCGAGTCCGCCGTCGGCCAGATTCTCCTCGTGGCCTCCGCCGAGGACTTCTCCTTCGACCGCGTACGGTCCCTGCGCATCCTGCTGTACGACGCCACCGTCGCCGACGCCGAACCCCTGGCGTACTTCGACGTCAAGCCCGAGACCGGCGAGGAGACCGCCCTCATCTGCGGCGAGCTCTACCGCCGCGGCGGCGGCTGGAAGTTCCGTGCCCTGGGCGAGGGTTACACCAACGGCCTTCAGGGTCTCGCCACCGACTTCGGCATCTACGTGGACGAGACCGAGGCGGCGGCAGCGGCGGCGACCACGACGCAGGTTCCGTCCCCGGAGCCCTCGGCCCCCCTGCCCCCGGAGCAGCCCCCCGCCGGCGTCCCGTCCCAGCCCTCGTACGGCTACCCTCCGGCGGCCCGCACGCAGCCCGCCTACGGCTACCCAGCGGCCCAGCCGGCCCCGCCGACCACCGGCGGCCCGGCCTACGGCTACCCCCAGCCCACGGCGGCAGCCCTGGACCCCGACTTCCGTCTGCCTCCGCAGGGCCCGCAGTTCATCGGCCGCTGAGGGTGCGCGGCTACGAGCGATCGGCCTTGGACTTGTAGCCCCGCCCCCACTGCAGGCCCCACCCGTACAACCGGTCGAGCTCCGCCTGGAAGCCGTAGACGAACTTCACCTCCCGGCGCACCAGGATCTCCCCCTTCACGTTCTCGATCATCACCACCGCGCACGACCGGGCCTGAGGGTGCCTCTCGTCCAGGCCTATCTCGATGCGTGGACCGTTGCTCGGATACAGCGTCACGATCGCGTGCGTACGGTCGAACGCCGGTGTCTGGTCGTAGATGTAGACGAAGACCAGCATCCGCTTGAAGGCGTCCCGGTGGTCGAGGTTGATGTACATCGTCTCGCCGGACCCCGACCCGAACCGGTCGTCCCCGCTGAGCCGCATGTACGGCGGTTCGTTGATGTCGCCGAGGAAGCCGCCCAGCGGCTGGACGACCCCCTTCGTCCCGTCGGCCAGCTCGTACAGACAGCCGAGGTCGAGGTCGACGTTGACCATGCTCTGGCTGTGCGCCTGTACCTCCTCGGGCCGCAGGGCCTTGAAGGGGTGCCGCAGCACGCTCTGCCGCTTCATCCCGCCGATGTCGGACGTGCGCATCCGCCAGGACAGGTTGACCCGCAGATGGCCCGCCGCCGCGTTCTGCTTGCTGAGCGACACCTTCTGCTGCCGCTTGGTCAGCTCGATGGCGTTGGTCGCCGCGCTGCCCGCGTCGAACTCCGAGGCCCGCCCGCGCCAGAGGTTGTCCAGGAAACTCATGCCCGCCCCACACCTGCCGTGTCGTCGTGGTCAACCACCAGCGGGGCGGCCGACGAGGACGAATCCGCGTCGGCCGCCCCGCTCAGAGCGTTCCCTCACCTCACGGGTGGTCACACCCCGGAGGAGACCTCCTCCTTGGAGGTGTCAGCTTTTCCCTCCGCGTCCGCCAGCGCCTTGTTGCGGCGGACGGAGGACCAGAAGGACCAGCCGATCAGGACGACACCGATGAGACCGGTGATGATCTCGTTGATCTCGTACTGGATGGTGATGAGCAGGATCGCGGCGAGGGCGCCGATCGCGTAGTGCGCGCCGTGCTCCAGGTAGACGTAGTCGTCGAGGGTGCCCTGGCGGACCAGGTACACGGTCAGCGACCGGACGTACATGGCGCCGATGCCGAGGCCCAGCGCCATCAGGACGATGTCGTTGGTGATGGCGAAGGCGCCGATGACACCGTCGAAGGAGAAGGACGCGTCGAGGACCTCCAGGTAGAGGAACATGAAGAACGCGGCCTTGCCGGCGAGGGCGACGGCCGAGCGCGGCTTGCCGGTGCGCTCCGCCGCTTCCTCCTCCTCGTGCTCGCGCTCCTCCTCTTCCTCCAGCTTGTTCTCGAAGAAGCCCGAGAGACCACCGACGATCAGATAGGTGATGAGGCCCAGGAGGCCGGAGATCAGGACCGTCTGCGCCTTGTCGACGTGGGCGCCGCCGTGCTGGTGGGCGTTGGTCGCGAAGGTCATCGAGGTGACCAGCAGGATGATCATCGCGATACAGGCCGACAGCATGTCGATCTTGCCGAGCTTGGAGAGCGGGCGCTCCAGCCAGCCCAGCCACTTGATGTCCCGGTCCTCGAAGATGAAGTCCAGGAAGATCATCAGCAGGAACATACCGCCGAAGGCCGCGATCGACGGATGGGCGTCAGTCACGTACTGCTGGTACTGGTCCTTGTCGGTGAGCGCCAGGTCGACGGCCTCGATCGGACCCAGCTTGGCGCTGATGGCGACGATCACGACGGGGAAGACCAGGCGCATACCGAACACGGCGATGAGGATGCCGATGGTGAGGAAGATCTTCTGCCAGAAGGCATTCATCTTCTTCAGGATCCCGGCGTTGACCACCGCGTTGTCGAAGGACAGCGAGATCTCCAGGATGGACAGGATGGCGACGAGCCCGAGCGCCGTCCATCCGTCGTAGAGAACCGCTGCGACCAAGCCGAGCGCGGTGACCGCGAACGACCAGCCGAAGGTTTTCAGAACCACTGGCTACCCAATCGTGTGTGTACGGGGTTCCCCCGCGCCGCGCGCGGCTTTACGAAACTTTGAACCGAAGTCTAGTCCTCTGCCCCCCGCGCCCCACGCGGGCCCGGCTTTTGCGCATATCGCGCTAGGAGACGTTGACTCCGAAGTCCAGCGCGATGCCGCGCAGACCCGACGCGTACCCCTGTCCCACCGCACGGAACTTCCACTCTCCGCCATAGCGATAGACCTCGCCGAAGATCATCGCGGTCTCGGTGGAGGCGTCCTCGGAGAGGTCGTAGCGGGCCAGTTCCTGGCCGTCGGCCTGGTTGACGACACGAATGAAGGCGTTGCTGACCTGGCCGAAGGCCTGGCCGCGGTTCTCCGCGTCATGGATGGAGACCGGAAAGACGATCTTGTCGACGGTGGCCGGCACCCGGGAGAGGTCGATGATGAGCGACTCGTCGTCGCCGTCGCCCTCACCGGTGAGGTTGTCGCCGGTGTGCTCGACCGAGCCGTCCGGACTCCTGAGGTTGTTGTAGAAGACGAACCACTCGTCCCCCAGCACCCGGCCGCTCTGGCACAGCAGTGCGCTGGCGTCGAGGTCGAAAGGGGCTCCGGTGGTGGTCCGGACATCCCAGCCGAGTCCGATCAGTACTTGCGTGAGGTTCGGCGCGGCCTTGGAGAGGGAGACATTTCCCCCCTTGGCGAGTGTGACGCCCATGGTGCTGGTCCTCCCCGATTTCGAGCTTCAGTTGCTCAGCTGTTCAGTTGTCGTCTGTTCAGGTGTCGTCGTACGAGCGCGTCCGGCGCCGCGGTCGGTGATGACAGCGGCGCCGGACGTTTCGACGAGCCCTGTGGGACTTCCCCGGTGGCTCAGACGTTCACACCGAAGTCCTGGGCGATTCCGCGCAGACCCGAGGCGTAGCCCTGGCCGATGGCGCGGAACTTCCACTCGGCGCCGTGCCGGTACAGCTCGCCGAAGACCATGGCCGTCTCGGTGGAGGCGTCCTCGGAGAGGTCGTAGCGGGCGATCTCGGCGCCGCCGGCCTGGTTCGCCACCCGGATGAACGCGTTGCGGACCTGGCCGAAGGACTGCTGGCGGTTCTCGGCGTCGTAGATCGAGACCGGGAAGACGATCTTCTCGATCTCGGGCGGGACGGTGGCGAGGCTGACCTTGATCTGCTCGTCGTCGCCCTCGCCCTCACCGGTGAGGTTGTCGCCGGTGTGCTCGACCGAGCCGTCGGGGCTCTTCAGGTTGTTGAAGAAGATGAAGTTGGCGTCACTGCTGACCTTGCCCGACGAGTCCAGCAGCAGCGCGCTGGCGTCCAGGTCGAAGTCGGTGCCGGTGGTGGTGCGGATGTCCCACCCCAGACCGACGATGACCGCGGTCAGGCCAGGGGCCTCCTTGGTCAGCGATACGTTGCCGCCCTTGCTGAGGCTGACTCCCACGAAGTCCTCCGTTTGATGTCAGGGGCGGGGCGCCCCGTCTTGCGTTGGTATCGGATCAACGTCTCGATCCTAGTGACGGGTTCCCGTCCACCGCAGGCCCTGGGGCCGAAGAATCACAGGGTGTCGAGGGCGGCGATGTACTCGCCGAGGTCGCGGGCGTCCGGCAGGGCGTTGACCACCGTCCAGCGGACGACGCCCTCCTTGTCGACGATGAACGTCCCGCGCACCGCGCAGCCCTTGTCCTCGGCGAACACGCCGTACGCGCGCGAGACCTCGCCGTGCGGCCAGAAGTCCGACAGCAGGGGGTACTCCAGCGCCTCCTGCTCGGCGAAGACCCGCAGCGTGTGGATCGAGTCGTTGGACACCGCGAGGAGCTGCACGTCGTCGTTCACGAACCTCGGCAGGTTGTCCCGCAGCTCGCACAGTTCGCCGGTGCAGACCCCGGTGAACGCGAACGGGTAGAAGAGCACCACGACGTTCTTCTCGCCCCGGAAGTCCGAGAGCCGCACGGTGGCGCCGTGGTTGTCCTTGAGCTCGAAGTCGGGGGCCTTGTCGCCGACCTGGATCGCCATGATTCTCCCGCGTCCCTTCCTGGGCTGTTCGGGTGACCCAGCCTACGCAGGCCCCGCCGGCGGGAAACGGCGCGCCCCTGGAGGGTGGCCCCGAAAGGGGCCTTCTCCAGGGGCGCGGGGAACCGCGCGAGAAGCCACCGCGATGTCGTGGTCGCCCTCGCACGGCTCGCCCCGGGTTCCGGGGGCGGTCAAGCCGCCCCGAGGCTACGGAGTCACCTCTTACCGCTGCCGGACTTCGCCGCCTTCGGCGTCACCAACCGGCTCCCACTCCAGTCCTTGCCGACGCTGACGCTCTTCGACGCGGACAGCCCCGCAGTCGTCGCGGCTTCGGAGATGTCGCTGGGCTCCACATAGCCGTCACGCCCGGTCTTCGGCGTCAGCAGCAGAATCGAGCCACCCTCCTCGATGTAGGTGGTGGCGTCCACCAGCACATCGGTCAGGTCGCCGTCGTCGTCGCGGAACCACAGCACGACGGCATCGGCCACGTCGTCGTAGTCCTCGTCGACGAGCTCACTGCCTACGACTTCTTCGATGGACTCGCGGAGCTCCTGGTCGACATCGTCGTCGTAGCCGATCTCCTGGACCACCTGCTCGGGCTGGAACCCCAGCCTTGCGGCAGGGTTCGTCCGCTCCTCCGCGTGGTCCGCGGTCGCGCTCACGGGTTGCCTCCTGATCATGTTCGGGTGGGGTTTCCCCCTGGGAATGAGCCACGCGCGTACGCGAAGCGTTGGCCGTAGTCCACACGGGCGGGACGGATCGCGCAAGTACCCAGCCTTCGAGACCGCCGAAACGGTGACGATCCGGGCTGTGTCACCGCAACTCTCTACGGGGATTCACAGCGTCATGTGACGCACGCCACACCGTTCTGCCCGGTTTGTGCATTCGGCAACCATCCGAGGATACGGGAGTCGAATACCTTTACTACCTTCGCCGGGCAAGTCACCACCCCTGTTACCTCTCGGTAGAGATGACGTTTGCGTCGTCGAGGTACACGATGGGGGACGGTGCAGGCACCTATGGAACACCCTGAAGAGCGGCCCTCTGACAGCTAAGGAACAGCGTGGCTTCCGGATCCGATCGCAATCCGATCATCATTGGCGGCCTTCCGAGTCAGGTCCCTGACTTCGACCCCGAGGAGACCCAGGAGTGGCTCGACTCGCTCGACGCCGCCGTGGACCAGCGCGGCCGTGAGCGCGCGCGCTACCTGATGCTCCGGCTCATCGAGCGGGCCCGCGAGAAGCGTGTGGCCGTGCCCGAGATGCGCAGCACGGACTACGTCAACACCATCGCGACCAAGGACGAGCCGTTCTTCCCGGGCAACGAGGAGATCGAGCGGAAGATCCTCAACGCGACCCGGTGGAACGCCGCCGTCATGGTGTCGCGCGCCCAGCGCCCCGGCATCGGCGTCGGCGGCCACATCGCGACCTTCGCGTCCTCCGCCTCCCTCTACGACGTGGGCTTCAACCACTTCTTCCGGGGCAAGGACGAGGGCGACGGCGGCGACCAGATCTTCTTCCAGGGGCACGCCTCGCCGGGCATCTACGCCCGCGCGTTCCTCCTGGACCGGCTCGGCGAGACGCAGCTCGACGCCTTCCGCCAGGAGAAGTCCAAGGCCCCGTACGGCCTGTCCAGCTACCCGCACCCGCGCCTGATGCCGGACTTCTGGGAGTTCCCGACCGTGTCCATGGGCCTCGGCCCGCTGGGCGCGATCTTCCAGGCGCGGATGAACCGGTACATGGCGGCGCGCGACATCGCGGACACCTCCAAGTCGCATGTGTGGGCGTTCCTCGGCGACGGCGAGATGGACGAGCCGGAGTCGCTCGGCCAGCTCACCCTCGCCGCCCGTGAGGGCCTCGACAACCTCACCTTCGTGGTGAACTGCAACCTCCAGCGCCTCGACGGCCCGGTGCGCGGCAACGGCAAGGTCATCCAGGAGCTGGAGTCGGTCTTCCGCGGCGCCGGCTGGAACGTGATCAAGCTGGTGTGGGACCGCTCCTGGGACCCGCTGCTGGCCCAGGACCGCGACGGTGTGCTGGTCAACCGGATGAACACCACGCCGGACGGCCAGTACCAGACGTACGCCACCGAGACCGGCGCGTACATCCGGGACCACTTCTTCGGTGACGACCAGCGGCTGCGCGCGATGGTCGAGAACATGACCGACGACGAGATCCTGCACCTGGGCCGCGGCGGTCACGACCACCGGAAGGTCTACGCGGCGTACAAGGCGGCCGTGGAGCACAAGGGTCAGCCGACGGTCATCCTGGCGAAGACGGTCAAGGGCTGGACGCTGGGTCCGAACTTCGAGGGCCGCAACGCCACGCACCAGATGAAGAAGCTGACGGTCGCCGACCTCAAGGGCTTCCGCGACCGCCTCCACCTGCCCATCTCCGACAAGGAGCTGGAGTCAGGCCTGCCGCCGTACTACCACCCGGGGCCGGACTCGGAGGAGATCCAGTACATGCACGACCGCCGCAAGGGACTCGGCGGGTACGTCCCGACGCGTGTCGTGCGGGCGAAGCCGCTGGCCCTGCCGGAGGAGAAGACGTACGCGAGTGTGAAGAAGGGGTCCGGTCAGCAGTCGATCGCCACGACCATGGCGTTTGTACGGCTGCTGAAGGACCTCATGCGGGACAAGGAGATCGGCCGGCGGTTCGTGCTGATCGCGCCCGACGAGTACCGCACCTTCGGCATGGACTCGTTCTTCCCGAGCGCGAAGATCTATAACCCGCTCGGCCAGCAGTACGAGGCCGTGGACCGCGATCTGCTGCTCGCCTACAAGGAGTCGCCGACGGGGCAGATGCTGCATGACGGCATCTCCGAGGCGGGCTGCACGGCGTCACTGATCGCGGCCGGTTCGGCGTACGCCACGCACGGCGAGCCGCTCATCCCCGTCTACGTCTTCTACTCGATGTTCGGTTTCCAGCGCACCGGCGACCAGTTCTGGCAGATGTCGGACCAGATGGCGCGCGGCTTCGTGCTGGGTGCGACCGCCGGCCGTACGACGCTGACCGGTGAGGGTCTCCAGCACGCGGACGGACACTCTCAGCTGCTCGCCTCGACGAACCCGGGCTGTGTCGCGTACGACCCGGCCTACGGGTTCGAGATCGCGCACATCGTGAAGGACGGGCTGCGCCGGATGTACGGCGAGACGGCCGACGGCAAGCCGGGCGAGGACGTCTTCTACTACCTGACCGTCTACAACGAGCCGATCCAGCACCCGGCCGAGCCGGCGGACGTGGACGTGGAGGGCATCCTCAAGGGCGTCCACCGCTTCAAGGCCGGCGAGTCGGGCTCGATCCCGGCACAGATCATGGCCTCCGGTGTGGCGGTGCCGTGGGCGGTCGAGGCGCAGGCGATCCTCGCCGCCGACTGGAACGTCAAGGCGGACGTCTGGTCGGCGACTTCGTGGAACGAGCTGCGCCGCGAGGCGGTCGAGGTGGAGCGGCACAACCTGCTGCACCCCGAGGAGGAGCAGCGCGTCCCGTATGTGACGAAGAAGCTGAGCGGCGCCGAGGGGCCGTTCGTGGCCGTCTCCGACTGGATGCGGTCGGTGCCGGACCAGATCTCGCGGTGGGTGCCGGGCACGTACCAGTCGCTGGGTGCCGACGGCTTCGGCTTCGCGGACACGCGGGGCGCGGCCCGGCGCTTCTTCCACATCGACGCGCAGTCGATCGTGGTCGCGGTGCTGACCGAGCTGGCGCGTGAGGGCAAGGTGGACCGTTCGCTGCTGAAGCAGGCGATCGACCGGTACCAGCTGCTCGACGTGGCGGCGGCCGACCCCGGGGCCGCGGGCGGCGACGCGTAGACGCTCCGCCGACCGCCGCGTAACACGGCGGTCGGTGTCAAGGGGTGGTGAACCTGCGGGTTCACCACCCCTGCGCGTTTCCTACGATGCGTCCATGAAGCAGCGAGCGGTCTCGGCGCAGACCCGTTGGGAACAGCACACACAGCGGCCGCTGTTCGGCCTGGCCGCGGTGTTCGCCGTCGCGTACGCCGTGCCGATCGTGTGGCCCGACTCCGGCGCGGACGTGGAGTGGTGGTGCGAGGCCGCCGAGTGGGGGGTGTGGGGCGCGTTCGCGCTGGACTACGTCGTCCGGCTCGCACTCACCGAGCGGCGGCGCGAGTTCGTACGGTCGCACTGGCTGGACCTGTGCGCGGTCGTGCTGCCGATGATCCAGCCGCTGCGGCTGCTGCGGGTGGTGGCGGCCTTGCTGCTGGTCGGGCAGCGGGCGCGGATGTCGTCGCAGATACGGCTCACGACGTACGTCGGCGGGGCGGTGATCGGGCTGTTGATGTTCGGGTCGTTGGCGGTGCTGTCCGTGGAGCGGGACGCGCCCGGGGGGAACATCGACAATCTGGGCGACGCGGTGTGGTGGTCGTTCACGACGATGACGACGGTGGGGTACGGGGACCACGCGCCGACGACCGGGCTGGGGCGGGTGCTCGCGGTCGGGCTGATGCTGTCGGGGATCGCGTTGCTGGGTGTGGTGACCGCGAACATCGCGGCGTGGTTCATATCGCGATTCGAGAAGGACGACGCGGAGGAGCGGCGGCAGACCGCGGCGATAACCGCGCTGACGGACGAGGTTCGGTTGTTGCGGGCGGAGGTGGCGGCGTTGCGCTCCGCGCCGGGGGCCTTGGAGGAGCAACGCCGATGACCGTGGGTCCACCGGTGTGTTCCCGAGTGCGGGTGGGTGGGGGCTGGTCGCGCGGTTCCCCGCGCCCCTTGAAAACCGGCACCCTTGAACGCGCCCCGAACCCAAGGGGTCCTCGGCTTCGATCGCCGAGGGCCCCTGCCCTTTTCCCTCACTCCATGTCGGATCAGAAGAATCCGGCTCCCGGAGTGGCCGTGCCCGCCAGCCAGATGATGGCCAGGACGGTGTCGATGGCGCCGAGGACGACGGCGATGACCGCGGGGACGGGGCGGGCGCCGGACCAGGTTCGGTTCATGGCCAGCCAGCCGCAGAGGATCGCGACGGGTCCGAGGACGATGCCCAGGACGAAGAAGCCCGCGATCGCGCAGATGACTCCGATGATGCCGAGGGTCGCGCGATCCGGCCCTCCCCCAGTCTCGACTTCGCTCGACCGGGGGGACCCCCATCGTGACCACGTCCGGCCACGTGATCGGGGGTGCCTGCGCGTACCGTGTCCGAAGCCCGCCATCGTCAACAACTCCCTGAACCTCGCGGTCAGTTCGCCTACGGAAGGGCGAGTACCCCGGCGGGCCGGTCGAAACCAGGAGTGGGCCGGACCTGACTGCGGCGCGCTGCCCCCCCTCCGGCAGCGCGCCGCAGACCCCCAGGGTCGCTCCGCGGTCGAACAACCATGCCGTGCGGAGGACTTGACCCACTGTGACCTGCGGCGGGTACCGGGTGGAAGCGATCTTTACCGTTGTCACCCTGATAGGCGAACGCGGGCCGAAACCCGCGCGTGGAGCGGTGGAGCGGTTGTCAGATGTGCGCCGCTCCGGCGCCCGCCTCGGCGTTCTCGCCGCGCTTGGTCAGGAACGCCACGAGGACGGCGATCGTGGCCACCCCGGCGGCGACGAGCGAGGCCAGGCTCATGCCGGAGATGAACGTGTCGTGCGCGACCGCGGTGATCTTCGCGGCGATCTCCGCCGGAGTGCCCTCGGGCACCGGGGCGATGCCCTGCTGAACCGCCTGCTCGACCGGGGTGAGTTGGGCCTCGGTGAGCGGCGGGAGGCCCGCGGCCGTCCAGTTGCCCGCCAGGTCGCCGTCGACCTTGGACGTCATCACGGCGCCCAGTACGGCCGTACCGAGGCTGCCGCCGATCTGCATCGCGGCCTGCTGGAGACCGCCGGCGACACCGGAGAGCTCCAGGGGCGCGTTGCCGACGATGACCTCGGTGGCGCCGACCATCACCGGGGCGAGGCCGAGGCCGAGGAGGGCGAACCAGAGGGACATCACGGCGCTGCCGGTGTCCGTCTCAAGCGTCGACATGCCGTACATGGCGATCGCGGTGAGCGCCATGCCGCCGGCCAGCGGGATGCGCGGTCCGGCCTTGGTGATGATCGCGCCGGCGAGCGGCGAGCCGACGATCATCATGCCGGTGAGCGGCAGGAGGTGCAGACCTGCGTCGACGGGGCTCATGCCGTGCACGTTCTGGAGGTAGAACGTCACGAAGAACAGGCCGCCCATGAAGGCGATGGCCATCAGGACCATCAGGACGACACCCGCGGACAGGGGGACGGAGCGGAAGAGGCCCAGCGGGATCAGCGGCTCCCCGACCTTCGTCTCCCAGTAGGCGAAGAGGGCGAACCCGGCAATGGACGCGACGAGGAAGGCCCAGGTCAGGCCATCGCCCCAGCCCCACGCCGGGGCCTTGATGAGCGCCCAGACCAGGCAGAACATGGCTCCGGACAGCAGGGCGATGCCCGGGAGGTCGAAGGAGCGCGGGGCGTTCTCGGCGCGGTGGTCCAGCAGGATCCAGGCGCCCAGGGCCACGGCGAGGACGCCGACCGGGACGTTGATCCAGAACACGGACTGCCAGCTGACGTTCTCCACGAGGAAGCCGCCGAGGATCGGGCCGCCGGCCGTGGAGGCGCCGATGACCATGCCCCAGATGCCGATCGCCATGTTCAGCTTCTCGGCGGGGAAGGTGGCGCGGAGCAGGCCGAGCGCGGCCGGCATCAGCAGCGCGCCGAACAGGCCCTGGAAGACCCGGAAGGTCACCACGAAGCCCACCGAGCTCGACAGGCCGATGGCCCCCGAGGCGGCGGCGAAGCCGACCACGCCTATCAGGAAGGTCTGTCGGTGTCCGAAGCGGTCACCCAGCTTGCCCGCGGTGATGAGGGTGACGGCGAGGGCGAGGAAGTAGGCGTTGGTGATCCATTGGACCTCGGGGAAGGTGGCCTTCAGGTCCTCCGCGATGGCCGGGTTGGCGATCGCCACGATCGTGCCGTCGAGGGCGACCATCATGACGCCGACGGCCACGGTGAGGAGCGTGAACCAGGGGTGGCCGCGCAGGCCCGTCCGTTCCTGGTTCGGTGTCGGACCGGACGGGACCGATGGTGCCTTGTCCCCCGGTCCCGTCTTGTCGACAGTGGTCTGACTAGTCATACGGGGGAGGCTAATGACAGCCACTGACAGTTGACAAACCAGTTCACAAGTCGGTAACTGTCACGTCACTCGCCGCAGGGGCGGGTGGAGACGAGGGTTCATGGAGACGGTGGCCACGGAGCCGGCGGCGGAGGAGCGGCCGGGGCTGCGCGAGCGGAAGAAGCAGCGCACCCATGACGCGCTGCTGCGGGCCGCCCTGGAGCTTTTCACCACGCAGGGGTACGAAGCGACGACGGTCGACGAGATCGCCGAGGCCGTCGATGTCTCGCAGCGCACCTTCTTCCGCTACTTCGCGGGCAAGGAGGAGGCCGCCCTCGCGATCCTGGAGATCACGCAGGAGCAGTACCTGGCGGCGGTGCGGGCCCGGCCCGCCCACGAGGCCCCGCTGGAGGCGTTGCGCAACGCCGTCCTGGAGGGCTGGGACGCCATCGGCGAGGCCGTCGCCGAGGTCGTTCCCGTGGAGCTGTATCTGCGCGCCTACGGCATGATCGAGTCGACGCCCGCGCTGCTCGCCGCGCATCTGCGCCGCTCGGACGAGGTGGCCCGGGAGATCGAGCGGATCGTCGCCGAGCGCGAGGGGCTCGACGTGGACACCGACCCCCGGCCGCGTGTGACGGTCGCGGTCTTCGGCGGTGTGATGCGGGTGACCGAACGCCGCTGGGCCCTGGGCGGCGACCTCAGCATGGAGTCGATGCGCGCCCTGACCGCCGCCCATCTGGACGCCGTACGCCCGTCGCTGGCCGAGAAATGGCGTACTGACTGAATTTGCGCACTGCCCGAAACATGGAGGGAACGCAATTTACCGGGCTATCCGGACGTTCTTTGCGCAGTGCACGGAACGGGCGTTGGCCGAAACGTGATCCCCCTCACTCGGTTAACGCGAGACCCATCCGTTCTCTTAGTGTGTCCTTTCAGTGACTTCCTTCGACTCCTCCCCGCAATTGAACGTCTGGCGCGCACTGCTGGCGCTGGCCGTGGTTTTCGTGATGCTGGCGACCACCGGCTGGACCGCGATCCGCAGCCACAGAGCCGAGTCGCCGCTTCAGGCGTCGCTCTCCGCGTGGCAGCGCGGGCACCTCGACGGGCGCGAACTGCCGGACGTCGACGCCGCCCCGAGCAGCCTGGCCGCCTTCTTCGCCTCGCTCAGCGACGGGCAGCGCACCGGACTGGTCCACCGCTATCCGCTCGTGGTCGGCAACATGAACGGCGCCCCCGTCGAACTGCGCTACCGCGCCAACCGCCTCGCGCTGAAACAGCAGAGCAGGCGGGAACGCACGCGCATGCGCGACGAGCGGCTCTCCGAGGCCGGCCAGTACGCGGCGGGCCGCCGGATGCACCGCTTCGCCATGCTGGCCGTGAAGAATCGGCAGATCCTCGCCTTCGATCCCGAGGGCACCGGCCGCGTCGCCGAGGTCTTCGGGGATCTCGACAAGGCCGAGCGCGTCTCCGTCGTCGTCCCCGGCGTGGACACCGACCTCCTCACCTTCCAGCGCACCAACCGCAGATACTCCGCACCGGTCGGCATGGCCGAGTCGCTCTACGGGGCCGAGCGCGCCGCGAGCCCCGCGACGCGTACGGCCGTGATCGCCTGGGCCGACTACACCGCGCCCGACGGCGTCGGCCTCGACTCGGCCACCGCGCTCCGCGCCGAGCAGGGCTCGGTCCGGCTGAACGCGCTGGTGCGGAGCCTGCCCGGCGGTTCGACGGTCGCGCTGGTGTGCCACAGCTACGGCTCCGTGGTGTGCGGTGTCGCCGCGCGCTCGCTGCCGGAGCGGGTCACCGACATCGCGGTCGCGGGCAGCCCCGGGATGCGCGCGGAGACGGTCGGTCAACTGCGTACGTCGGCCCGGGTGTGGGCCATGCGGGACGCCGACGACTGGATCCAGGACGTGCCCTATCTGGAGGTCGGCGGTCTCGGCCACGGCGCCGACCCGGTCTCCGCGGAGTTCGGGGCGCGCATTCTGTCGGCGGCCGACGCCGAGGGGCACAGCGGCTATTTCGAGCCGGGGACGGAAAGCCTGTACAACTTCGCCGAAATCGGAATCGGCACCTACCAGTCGGTGCGCTGTGCGCAGGCGGACGACGCGTGTCTGTCGGGTCTCTCCGGCAGTACGACGGCCTGACGCGCGTAGAGGAGGGTAAAAGTGCGGTTCGCCTCGGTCGGGACTTCGCCGCGTCGCACGCATACGATGAGCCGCATGGGTGACGTACTGGCCGGATTTCATGCCGCCTGGGAGTTCGAGTCCGACTCCGTGCTCATCCGCTTCGAACGGGGGATTCGCACGCCGAAGCTCTTTCAGGCGCTCGGTGAGCGGCGCGTCCCCCTGGAGGCGATCGCGGAGGTGACTCTGACACCCGGGAAGCGGGGCACCGTCGTACTGCGTGCCGTGCCGCGACCGGGCGCCGATCCGCTGATGGAGGCGGCGGCGGACCAGCTCAAGGAGGGCTCCGACCCGTACCGGCTGGTGCTGCCGGCCGAGCGGGAGACCCTCGCCGAGTACTACGCCGACGAACTGCGCGCCAAGCTGACCGAGTCGGGCCCCTGTGAACGGTTCCTGGTGGCCGCGCCGGAGGTGCCGTTGCAGTTCAAGGCGTACGACGGGAAGGCGTCCTTCGACGGGCGGTCGGTGTCGTTCCGGTGGTCCTGGACGGGGGCGTCCTCGACGAAGTGGAAGGTCGGCGACCAGACGTTCCCGGTCGGTGCGCTGAGCGGGGTCGAGTGGCGGTCGCCCGAGGTGTTCGAGGGGTATCTGCGACTGCTTCGCCGGGACGCGGGCAGTGACGCCCCGCCCCAGCCGGATCACGATCCGGCCGCTGTCGTCTTCGGGCTCGGGTACGGGCCCGTGCACGAGTCGTTGCCGTTCGCCGCGGCGGTGTTGGCCACGCTGCGGACGGGTGGGCCGGTGGAGGCCGCGGACCCGGCTGCCACCGGGCCGCGCCGGGATCCGGCCGACATCGCCGACCGGATCCGGCATCTAGGGGAGTTGCACCAGGCGGGGCTGGTGACGGACGAGGAGTTCAGCGTGAAGAAGGCGCAGTTGCTGGCCGAGCTCTAGCGGCGGCCGCGGCGGGACCGGAAACGGTCCTGTTCCCCGTACTCCTTCTCCTCCCTCCCCTCCCTCTACTCCCTGCCTGCGGACGTGAACTTCATGTCCGCGTACCTGTCTCCCGCCACCTTCTCCGCGATCGGTTCGAGCAGGGCCATGTCCGCCTCGCTCAGGGCGATACGGGTCGCCCCCACGTTCTCCTCGACCCGGGTGGGCTTGCGGGTGCCCGGGATCGGGACGGCGGGGAGGCCGTACCGGGCCGCCTTGTGGTGGACCCAGGCCAGGGCGATCTGGCCCGGTGAGGCCTGGTGGGCGGCGGCGACCTCGCGGACCGGGGCCAGGAGGGCCGCGTTGGCGGCGGCGTTGTCGCCCGTGAAGCGGGGCTGCTGGCGCCGGAAGTCGTCGGCGCTGAGGTCCTCGGCCTTGGCGAAGGAGCCGGTGAGGAAGCCCCGGCCGAGCGGGGAGTACGGCACGAGGGTCACGCCGAGTTCACGGGCGGCCGGGATGACGCCCGCCTCGATGTCCCGGCTGAACAGCGACCACTCCGACTGCACGGCCGCGATCGGGTGCACGCCCTGCGCGGCGCGCAGTTCGCCGCCGGTGACCTCGCTCAGGCCCAGCTGCTTGACCTTGCCCTCGCGGACGAGCTCGGCCATGACGCCGACGGTCTCCTCGATGGGGATGTCCACATCACGGCGGTGCATGTAGTAGAGGTCGATGACGTCGACGTCGAGGCGCCGCAGGCTCGCCTCGACGCACTCACGGATGTACGGCGGGTCGTTGCGGATGATCCGCTTGGTCAGGTCGTCCGGGTGGATCGCCAGGGCGAACTTCGTGGCGATGACGACCTCGTCGCGGTGCGCCTTGAAGAAGGGGGACAGGAACTTCTCGTTCTCGCCCGCCCCGTACGCGTCCGCCGTGTCGTAGAGCGTGACGCCCAGCTCCAGCGCGCGCTCCAGGGTGGCCCTGGACTCACCCGCGTCCGAGGGGCCGTACGCGAAGCTCATGCCCATACAGCCGAGGCCCTGTACGCCTACCTCGGGGCCGTCGGCTCCCAGCCGTGTCTTCGCGATCCTGGCGTCTGTCATGAGGCCCTCTCCGACGCCAGGGCCTGCCCGGCGTCCGCATAGAAATCGATCTTCCGGTCGAGCACGTCCAGGGTGTCCTGGAGCTCGGCGATCCGGGTCAGGACGTCCTGCCTGGTCGCCTTGAGCAGTTCGAAGCGCTCGGTGTAGGTGTGGTCGCCCTCGCGCACCAGTTCGGCGTACCGGACCATGTCGGCGACCGGCATGCCGGTGAGCCGGAGCTTGCCGACGAGGTCGAGCCAGTCGAGGTCCCGGTTGCGGTAGCGGCGCTGGCCGGTGTGGGAGCGGTCGATGTGCGGCATCAGCCCGATCCGCTCGTACCAGCGCAGGGTGTGCGCCGTCAGACCGGTGAGGTCGACGACCTCGCTGATCGTGTACCTGTCCTGGCCGTCCGGGCGCCGGGGTTTTCGCGGCGGACCCGCACAACCGCCGCCACTGGCAGTACTGGTGGCACTCGTGGTCTCCATCACCGTCATGACCACCACGCTAAAACCTTGGAGTGCGCTCCAAGCAAGCGGATTCCGAGGAAATTCCGCGTACTGAAATTCCCACGACATCGTCGGCCCGGCTGACTACCGTGCGGATCATGGGTCTTGTACGACGTGCCACCCCCGAGGACGCGGCCGAAGTGCTCCGGCTGCGCCAGGTGATGATCGACTCCATGCCGGGCGCGGACACCTCCACCCAGTGGCATGCCGAGTCCCTGCCCACGGTACGCCGCCGGCTCGCCGACCCGGACGGGGACTTCGCGGCCTTCGTGATCGACCGCCCCGAGCGGCCGGGCTCGCTCGTCGCGCTGGTGGCCGGGACGGTCGAGTACCGGATCGGACGGACCGGGAACCCGCACGGCTCGGTCGGCCACGTCTTCAGCGTCGCCACCGACCCGGACGCCCGCCGCCGTGGCCATGCCCGCGCCTGCGTGGAGGCGCTCCTGGACTGGTTCCGGGACAAGGGTGTCGCCCAGGTCGATCTGAACGCGTCCGCCGAGGCCGAGCCGCTGTACGCCTCGCTGGGCTTCGCACGCAAGCCCGCCCCCTCGATGCGGCTGAACCTGTGAGCCGCTTAGGGTCGTGAGCATGCCTCTGCAGAGCCTCGCGTTGATCGAGAACTGGCCCGTCCGCTCCGCCGCCGCGGCCGTCGTACGGGCGGACGGCACCCTCGTGGGGGCCCGTGGGCCGGGCGGGCAGCGGTTCGCGATCGCCTCGGTCACCAAGCCGCTCGCCGCGTACGCCGTGCTGGTCGCGTACGAGGAGGGGGCGATCGAGCTGGACGAGCCGGCCGGGCCGCCCGGGTCGACCGTGCGGCATCTGCTGGCGCACACCTCCGGGCTGGCCTTCGACGAGCCCCGGGTGACGGCGGCGCCCGGGGAGCGGCGGCTGTACTCCAACGCCGGGTTCGAGGCGCTCGGGGACCTGGTGGCCGAGGCGACGGACATCCCGTTCGCGGAGTACGCCCGGCAGGCGGTCCTCGAACCGCTCGGGATGACGTCCACCTCCCTCGACGGTTCCCCGGCCAAGGACGGCGTCTCGACCCTCGACGACCTGGTGCGCTTCGCCGCCGAGGTGCAGGCGCCCCGGCTGCTCGACCCGCGTACGGTCGCGGACGCGATGACCGTGCAGTACCCGGGCACGAAGGGCGTGCTGCCCGGCTACGGGCACCAGAACCCCAACGACTGGGGGCTCGGCTTCGAGATCCGGGACGCCAAGTCGCCGCACTGGACGGGGACTTCGTCGTCGCCCGGTACGTTCGGGCACTTCGGGCAGTCGGGGACGTTCCTGTGGATCGATCCCGCGGCCCAGGTGGCGTGTGTGGCGCTGACCGATCGGGCGTTCGGGCCGTGGGCGGTCGAGGCGTGGACGCCGTTCACCGATGCCGTGCTGGCGGAGCTGCGGGGCTGAGGCCACCCTCCATCGGCGCGGGGTCGCCTACCTCCAGCGTCTTGGCCAGGCACTCGAACCACACGGTCTTGCCGCTTCCGTCCGGGCGCGGTGTCACACCCCACCGGGCGGTGACCGCCTCGACGAGGAGCAGGCCGCGCCCGCCGTCGGCGAGTGCGTCACCGGTCGCCTGGACGGGCAGTCGCGAGCAACTGTCGGTGACCTCCACCCGCGCGCCGCCGGGCAGCAGCAGGAAACAAGTGCGGCAGCGGCGGTCGGGTACGTGCCGGACGACGTTGGCGATGAGCTCCGTCAGCGCCAGTTCGGCAGCGTCGGCCACCTCCAGCAGACCCGCGCCGGTGAGGTAGAGCCGCAGAACGCGGCGCAGATGCCGGGCGGAGTGCTCGCCCACCGCGAACTCGGCGCGGTACTCGTTCTGGGTATCCGTCGTCAGCGGACCGGTTACGTGATTCACGCCACCAGCGTGCGACGCTTTGATTACTCTCGGCTACGTAACAAAACGAACGCCGCGAGGCGTTGGAGGCCGGAGGCACCGCAATGGCCAACATCCAATCGCTCGACCCCAGCGCGTCCCCGCTTGACTACTACGGCTGGGAGCTGCGCCGGCAGCGTGAGGCGCACGGCCTCAATCAGGGCCAGCTCGGCGAGATCATCTTCTGCACGGGCTCGTTGGTCGGCCAGATCGAGACCACGAAGAAGATTCCCACCCGCGAGTTCTCCGAGCGCGTGGACGCGGCCCTCGGCACGGACGGAGTCTTCTCCCGACTCATCGGCCTGGTGCTGCGCAGTCAACTACCGACCTGGTTCCAGCCGTACGCGGAGATGGAGGCGAAGGCGGCGTACATCTCCACGTACCAGGCGCAGTTGGTGTACGGGCTGCTACAGACGGAGGAGTACGCGCGGGCGGTACTGGCCACCGGCATGCCGGACGACCTCGACAGCCTGGTCGCGGCGCGACTGGAGCGCCAGCGCATCCTGGAGAGGGAGCAGCCGCCGCTGGCCTGGGCGATCCTCGACGAGGCGGTGCTGCACCGGCCGATCGGCGGCAGCGAGGTCATGCGGAGGCAACTGGCCCGCTTGTTGGAGTTCACCGCTCACCGTTGGATGCATGTGCAGGTGCTTCCGAACTCGGCGGGTGAATACGCCAGCTTGGATGGGTCGTTCACTGCCATGCGCTTCGAGGACGATCCCGACATCATTTACACGGAAGACCTTATCTCCGGCCATATGACGGCCAACCCCGAGACTGTCAGGGATGCCGCACGCCGTTACGCTCGCTTGCAGGCCGCCGCCCTCTCCGTAGAGGATTCCGCGGCGCTGATCGCCCGCGTGATGGAGGAACGCTATGAAGACCGACCCCCGACTGACGAACGCACAGTGGCGCAAATCCAGCTACAGCGGTAGTACCGGCGGTGAGTGCGTCGAGGTGGCCGATGGATACCCCCTCGGCTCCGTCCCGGTCCGCGACAGCAAGAACCCGTCGGGTCCGACCGTGATCATCCGCGCGGACGCCTGGCAGACGTTCGTAGACGGTCTGCGATAGAACGCGGGCTCGTTCGATTGTCAGTGGTGCCCCCTACGATCGTTCTCGCAGCTGTTCCAGCTGCCGAGTCCGGCGAGCAGGGGGTACGCGATGGGGACGTCACCAGCGAGGGTGCGCGCGCCCGAGCCGACGATTGCGCCGATCACCTCACTCGCTTCGCGGGTCCTGAGCGGCGACATCATTTTACCCAAGTTCCAGCGGGCGTTCGTCTGGACCCCGCAGCAGATCCTCTATCTGCTCGACTCGGTGCGCCGCAACTACCCCATCGGCAGCCTGCTCATGTGGCGCACAACGGCCAAGCTGGCCAGCGGACATGAGATCGCGGGCCTGGACACCGTGCCGCAGCACGAGGGCGCCCCGGTGCACTATGTCCTCGACGGGCAGCAGCGGCTGGCAAGCCTGGTCGGCGCGCTGCACGGCTCCGGGGCGATCTGGGAGATCGCGTACGACCTGGAGCGCGAGGAGTTCCTGCACCTCACGGAGGAGACCCCGACAGGGCCGCACATCATCCCGGTCAGGGATCTCACCTCGGTCGGCGCGATCCTGTCGTGGATCCAGCGGGACAAGCCGAGCGACGAGCTTCAGCGTCGCGCACAAGCGCTGAGCGAACAGTTCGCGCACTATCAGGTGCCGTTGGTGACACTGCTCGACGTCTCCGAGGAGGACTCGGCCCGAATTTTCGAGCGGATCAACAGTACGGGCACGTCCATGGACATCGTCGATCTGATCCGGGCCGGCACCTGGTCGAAGGACTTCGACCTCAAGGACGAGATCGAGCAGCTCCTCCAAGTACTCGATGCCAAGAAGTACGGCCGGGTCGACGCCAAGACCATGTTGCGGACGATCTCGGCGGCGGCGGGCTTCGGCTTCTCCACCAAGTCCATCCACGAGCTGCGAGGGCTGGACCGTCAGCAGCTCCAGGCAGCCGTCAGCGACGCGGGCAAGGCGGCTGCGCGGGCTGTGGACTTCCTCTCCACCCAGATCCACACCCCGCAGGCCGAAGCGCTGCCGTACTACAACCAATTCGCCGTCCTGGTCGAGCTGTTCCGGCAACTGCCCAAGCCGACGGCGGCCCAGTACGAGGCCGTGACTCGCTGGTTCTGGCTGACGGCGAGCGGCGAGTACTTCAAGGGCTGGCGAGAGTCCCAGATGGGGCCGGACCTGACGGCCGTCACGGAGTTCGCGGCGGGCCGCTCGACGGAGGTCGAGACAGCGGCCGCGCTCCCCCGAAGCGTTCTCTGGCAGCGCGCGCAGTTCTCCCGGCAGAGCGCGCCCAGCAAGCTTCTGGTGCTCCTGATGTCGTACGAGAAGCCTGTCGACCTGAACACGGGTCTCGTCATCGATGTGGCCGACGCGCTGTCCTGGCAGAACGGGAAGCAGTTCCACCACTTCTTCCCGCGTGCGCGCCTGAAGAAGGAAGGAGTGAAGGCGGGCAAGGACAACGTCTGCGGCAACCTGATCATGCTCAGTGCGATCACCAACAACTGGATCTCCGACCGCCGCCCCTCCGCCTACCTGAGGGACCTGGCCAACTGGCACGGCGAGGGCGTCCTGCGGGAGCGGCTGCGCACCTGCCTGATCGAGGAAGACGCCTACCAGGCCGCGTTGCGCGACGACTACGACGCCTTTCTGCGGGCCCGCTCGGAGACGCTGCATCGGCGCCTGATGGAGCTCATCGGCTCGGCGGCGGGAAGCAGCGGAGACGCAGAGACGTTCGCCCCTTCCCCCGACCCGGAGCCCGACCCCCCGGTAGCCCCTGACTCAGAACCTCTCGACCGCGACTCGGTGGACTGAGGAGGTGCGACGCGGTGGTTCGGATGCGGGATGTTCCGGCCCAGGACCGACCACGCGAACGGCTGTTGGCGCGGGGCGCTGAGGCGTTGTCCGACCGTGAGCTTCTGGCGCTGTTGCTGGGCGCGGGACTTCCCGGCCAGGATGCGGTGGAACTGGCCGGGGAGCTGATCCACCGGCACGGCGGCTTGTACGAACTGTCCCGACTCCCCGCACATGAGCTGGCGGTCGGCCTGGCAGGGATCGGCCCGGCGAAGGCGGCACGGGTCGCGGCGGCGTTTCAGCTGGGCCGCCGGGCCGCGCCGCCGTCGCCCTCCGCCCGTCAACGCGTACGCGGATCAGCCGACTTGGCGACAATCGCGGCTCCCCTCCTCCACGGCCTGCGGCACGAACGTGTCGTCGTGGTCGTCTGCGACAGGTCGGGCTCGGTCATCCGCACGACCGTCCTCACGGAAGGCGCGACGGACCGCAGCCTGCTCCCGGTCCGCGACGTCCTGGCCCTGGCCCTCGCGGCGGGCGGCACATCCTTCGGCGTGGCCCACAACCACCCCACGGGTTGCGCCGACCCCAGCGAGGCCGACCGCCGCGCCACGACCCGCCTGGCGGCGGGAGCTGGGGCGGTCGGCCTGCGCTTTCTGGACCATGTGGTGGTCACGGATGGGGGGTGGCGGCGAGTGACGGCGGAGTGAGGTTTGGCAGTGCTACAGCTGCCCCGAGAAGGCCGCACTGAGCAGGCCCCGACGTAGCACGGCAAGCTGCTCAAGCTGAGCCGCTCCGCCTTCGACCACCTTGCGAGCGAGGGTGAGTTGTTTGGCAATGCGTCGCTGATCAGCGAGGCGGGGGAACGGAACCTCGGTTGCCAGCAACGTGGCGGGAGTGGTCCGCTTGCGCCGGACCATGGACCCGCGTGGCGTCAGCTTGGCCCAAAGTTCCGGCCAGGCCAGCAGGTGCTCGATGTATGCGCCATCAATTGCGCCCTCGATCAGGCTGAAGACAGGATACTCAGGCGAGACATATGTGCCATCGAAATCATCCCCGACCACAGCAAGCGCGCCCTCCCAAGCGTTCAGCTTGCTCATAACGATCTGGCCTGCCCGAATTCGCGCAAACCGCGCATACGCCGTGGCGCTGCCCTGAATGGCAGGGCGTTTGATCAGGCCGCGCCCAAAACTGTAGATCCCGGTGACAGGGTAAGTGGAATCAGGTTCGACATCAGTGAACTGGTTGTCCACGCGCAGAGCCTGGGCCAATGGTGCAGTTCGCTCGACGGAGCGAAATAGGGCGTCGGCGTGCTGAAGGGCCAGGCCGGCCGATGCTTCCTTCAGAAGTTTAACCTGCGCAATTTGATCCATCGCTGCGTCGAGCTTGTCGCCGACCCTACGCTGCTCAGCAAGGTCAGGTAGCGGTACCACCGCGCTCTCAAAGTTCTTCGGTGACACGGTTTGGTTTCGCGTGACGGTCCCCGTCGAAACCGACTTAATCAGGGTCTTCCCGGCGGTACTCTGGAAGAAGTAGTTCAGGTACCGAAGGTCCACTTTCCCGATCGGCCGGTAGCTGAGAAACCGGGCGGATCCCACGAACCCCGCTTCCTTCTCTTCCGAAACAGCGATAGCCCCTTCCCAGGCCATGATGTTGCTCACTACAAGTCGACCGGGGTGCACTTCGAAGTACTTAAGTTTACTCAGGTCACTACCCAAGCAAGGGTCTCGGTGGAAGATCCCATTTCCGTACGACCTGATACCGATCTGGCGGTATTCAGCATCGGGATTTACCTGAACGAGGATCCGCTCCAACTCGAGCACATCGCCAAGGCGAACTTCACTCAGCACTGTCGCTCGCCCCCAGCCCCTTGCGCAGTTCCTTCAGCAGCTCCAGAATCTCCGTCTCCATCTTCACCAGCTCGTCCACCAGCTCTTCCGGGGTCCGGTGGACCAATTCGTCACCGACGTGGGGGTTGGCGATATCCAGGTTGAAACCGGACACGACAATGTCCGATGCCGGAACGGCCCACGCGTGTTCACCCGCCTTGCGCCCCTCGCGCTCTTTGCCACCCCACCAGTCCACGCACGGCTCGAACTCCTCGATCCGCATCGGCTTCGTCTTGGTGTAGCCCCGGCGCCCCTCCGGAAGCGGGATCTCGTAGAACCAGACTTCCTGCGTCGGGCCAGTCTTTTCGAAGAAGAGGATGTTGGACGGGATCTGCGTATAGGGCGCGAAAACGCCCTGGGGAAGGCGGACGATGGTGTGGAGGTTGCAGTCCTTCATCAGCTTCTTCTTGATCTTCGCACCGATGGAGTTCTCCCCCGTCGCGAAGAGGCTGCCGTTCGGCAGAACGATCGCGCACCGGCCGCCGAGCTTGAGCTGGTCGAGGATCGAGTAGAGGAAGAGCCAGGCCGTCTCCTGAGTCCGGAAGCCGTCCGGGAACGCCTTGACGACCGTCGCTTCCTCCTCACCGCCAAAGGGCGGGTTGGTGAGGACCACGTCCACCTTGTCGGAGGCGTTGGAGTTCCGCATCTCCAGCAACGAGTTGGCACGTGTGACGTGCGGTGTGTCGATCCCGTGCAGCAGCAGGTTCATGGCGCCCAACAGATACGGCAGCGGCTTCTTCTCGATGCCCCGGATGTTCTTGTGCAGCCGCCTGCGCTGGGTGTCCGTGTTGACCCGGCCCTTCAACTCCTCGTACGCCTGGACCAGGAAACCGCCCGTCCCGCTCGCCGGGTCGAGGATCGCCTCGTCGAGCTCCAGGAAGGACTGCTGGACCATGAAGCGGTTGACCGGGCGCGGGGTGTAGAACTCACCCGAGTCGCCGGCTGCGTCCCGCATCTCCTTGAGGATCGACTCGTAGACGAACGCCATGGTGTGGATGTCGTTGGTCGAGACGAAGTGGATCTGGTTGACGATGTTGACCAGATCCCGCAGCAGCGTGCCCGACTGCATGCGGTTGACGACGTTCTTGAAAATGGTCGAGATGACGTTGCGCGGGTCCTCCGCGTCATCACCGACCAAGCCGGCCAGGTGCGGGATGAGCTTCTCGTTGACGAACGTCTTCAGCTCGTCACCGCTGAAGTCAGGGTTCGTGGCCCAGCCTCCCCAGTGGTACGGCTCCTCGATCGCCCGCCGGTAGCCGTCCGGGTCCAGGGCCTCGCCCTCCTCCTCGACCCGCTCATCGAACGCCTTGAGGAAGAGCAGCCAGGAGAGCTGGGGCAAACGGTCCAGGTCACCGTTCATCCCCGCGTCCTTGCGCATCGTGTCGCGCGCGGACTTGATCAGGGACGCGAGGCGCGCCTGGGAGGTACCGGGGGACTTCTCCGCCGTCCCCTTTGCCGTTTTCTTCGTGGTCGCTGCCATGTCAGCTAAGCCGGTCTCTCTGTTCGGTGGGGAAGAGGTGGGTGATGCGTCAACGTGATTCATCAGTGAGGGCCGCCGCCCACAGGCCGCGCACCAGCGCGAGTGCCGCACCCAGTGTCGGCGGGATGCCCGTGCTCAGCTCCTGCGCCAGGTCCGGGTAGCTGTCGCGCCACCGGGGCGGCGGATCAGGGAGCTCGTCCGGAACGTCGTGGGTGTTCCGTACGGCAAAGACATGTCGTACGGCCGACACCAGAGCCGCGTCCCCAGGCAGGCCGTCCTCAGTCAACAGGACGAGGTCCACCAGGTCCTTGACCCGCGTGTTGGGCCGGTCGCCGTAGTCGCGGGTGAAGGCGTGCAGCTTCTCCGCGAAGTGCTGGCGACGATCGACGGCTTCTATCGTCCGCTGCGGAGTACCGGCGAAGGCGAGCGCGTTGGGGAGCGGAAGGCGCTCGGTCCGGGCGATCTCCTCACCCCGGTCCACCACGTCCACCCGGACGCCCGCGAAGAGCTTTCCCGCGAGGTGGGCCTCGACGGAGAACCGCCAGCCGCCCCGCCCTGCCGTGTCCGAGGTCAACGAGACGGGCGCACCGACACGGAAGCGGAACCAGTCCCGGTCAAGGTCGACGGACAGGGCCTCGATCAGCAGTTCCCGGGCCTCGTCGCCGTCGGTGTCCGAGCCGTCCTCGGGCCTCAACGCCAGGTCCAGATCCTTGGTGGTGCGGGCGCGGCCGGTCAGCCGGAACTCCATCGCCGCCCCGCCTTTGAGGACCCAGCCGCCTACCGGGTCCTCTGCGAGACGAGCCGCCATGCGGTCGAAGACAACGAGGCGACGGCGGCGGGCCAGGTCGGTGCCGGATTCGTCCGCGTCCTGCTTCAGCCTCGCTTCCAGCGCCCGGCGCAGGGCCGTGGCGTCGCGGTAGCGGCCGGTCACGACAGCGCCCCCAAAGCCCGCTCCACACCCAGTTCGGCGCGGGCGCCCAGCAGTTGCGCCGCATACAGCAGCTTCCGGCGGGTCACGACTCCCTGCTCCAGTGCCTCGGCCACAGCCCCGTCGATGACGTCCTGGTCGTCGCCGTCCTCCGCGCACTCCGCGATCGCGCGCGCCGGGACCGTCACCCGGTACCCCGTCCGGTCCTCGGCATCCGACTCCGCCAACTGCGCGCGGTGCAGTATCACCGCGTCCGACTTCTGCCGGAAGCCTTGCGGCACGGTGAGGTGGATACGGGACGGGTTGGCCGTACCGAGGTCATGGACGGCGAGGGCGGTGGCGTGCGAGACGACCGCCCGACCCCTGCTCCACAGAGACCAGCGCACCAGCTGCTCGTCGCCCTCGCCCGGCAAGTCGGTGAACTCCCGGAACCGGTAGAGGGCGCGGTCGATCACCAACCAGTTGCCGTGCTGGGCGTGATAGCGCTGGGCCTGGTACGAATACCCGGCGTCCAGCGCCTGCGCGGCGGTGAAGTAGCCGCGCTGCCCGGCGGCGGTCCGCCAGAGGGCTGCGCGGCTGTCCGTACGGTCTCTGAGCACGACATCACCATAGCGGACCGGGAAACTCAAAGACAACTTTAGTTCCACGAGGAAATGCCCGCACGAAACTAAAGTCATCTTGTCGTTTTCGGATCGTATCGCCTATGCAACCGACAGAAGCCGGGCGGCCAGCTGGTCTATGGCCTCGTGCGCCTCGCGGGGACCACCGAACCGCTGGGTCAGGTCAACCACACGGCCCATCGAGTCGAAGGGCGGAACCTTCAGCGTGTCCACTTTCAGCTGGGGCGAGCCCGCCTCGGCGAACTTCACCAGCATCGCCTCCAGCACCTCACGCGCCTTCTCGCCGAAGGAGTCCATGAATTCTCCGTGCTCCCGGCGGAACCAGGTCAGCCGCTCGTCCCGGCTCACCACGGCGAGCCCCTCCCAGGCCGCACTGACCAGCAGGTCCACCGGGTCCACGTCGGGCTTGCCCAGCTCCTCGGGCAGTTCCTCCACGTCGATGTCGGCCTCCCGGAGGGCCTCCATCAGGACGGCACGGCTCTTGGCCCGCGCCCACCGTGTGCGCAACTGTGCCGGATCCAGGTCGAGTTCGAGCACCTGGTTGTGCACCCACTGCTCGACGCTCACCAGCCGCATGGTGACGCCGTCGTCAGCGAGCTGATAGCGCCGCTCGCCCAACTTGTAGACGTCGACACCCCGTACGCGGTAGCGCTTGCCTCGCGCCTGGATGCGATCTACCTCGTCCTGGTCGGTGACCGTGTCGCCGTCGTCCCCGCCCAGATCGAATGAGCCGCCGTCCTGCTGCTCGTACTCCGCCTGCGGCTCGGCGACCGACTCCCCGTCGCCATCCCCCTCTTCCTCGGCCGGCGGAGTGATGTCCTCGACGTCCACCAGATCACCCTGTTCGTCAGCCGTCTCCTGGAGCAGCTTCAGCGGCGGTCCGTCGAATGCCTTGTCCTCGAAGAGGAGGGTCGCCTCCACGAAGTCGATGATGTCGAAAGACTCCTTGCCGATCTCCGGGCACAGCCGGGTGCCGCGCCCGATGACCTGCTTGAACTCGGGCATGGAGGCCATCCGCCGGAACAGCACGACGTTCCGCACCGCAGGCAGATCCACACCCGTGGACAGCAACTTGGACGTCACAGCGATGACGGGCTGGCTGGAGTCCGCCTTACGGAACTCCTCCAGGGACTCTCCCGCATCGGACACGTCAGCGCTGGTGATCCGCTTGACGAAGTCCGGCAGAGCGGCGACCTCCTCGGAGGCGATGTTGTGCAACGCGGTGCGCATCCGGGCGGCGTGTTCGTTGTTCTCACAGAAGACGAGCGTCTTGCCCAACCGCCCGTCCTCGGCGTTCTTGCGGAGGTAGTCAATGAGATAGTGCGCCGCTGTCTCGGTCCGTTCCAGGATCACCATGACCCGCTCGAACTCCTTGGGCCCATAGAGATCGTCGGGAATCACCCGGTCGTAGATGTCCTTCTTGCCGGGCTCGGGCCGGTAGCCCTCCACATCCACGTTCAGCCGGACCCTGCGCACCCGGTAGGGCGAGAGGAAACCGTCCTCGATGCCATCTCGGAGCGAGTACGTGTAGACGGGGTTGCCGAAGTAGTCGAAGGTGTCGGTCTTCTTGCCGCTGTCCCTGATCGGCGTGGCGGTCAGCCCGATCTGCACGGCGGGCTCGAAGTACTCCAGCACCTTGCGCCACCGCGAGTCGCTGCTCGCGCTGCCCCGGTGACACTCGTCGACGATGACGAGGTCGAAGTAGTCCGGCGAGTACTCCCGGAACAGTTCTGCCTGCGTCTCCCCTTGTTCCAGGGACTGATAGAGCGCGAAGTAGATCTTCCGCCCGCGTTTGGCCTCGCCGCCGCCGATCTTGTGGACGTCGTCCTCGCCGAAGACCGGCAGGAAGTAGCGGTCCTTGGGATCGTCGACCAGCATGTTGCGGTCCGCCAGGTAGAGCACCCGGGGCTTGCGCCCTCCGAACGCCCCCGGAGCCTTGCAGAGGCGGGCAACCAGTTGGAGGGCGAGCATCGTCTTGCCCGTACCGGTGGCCAGTACGAGCAGGATGCGGCGCTCGTCACGGGCAAGCGCCGCGAGTGCCCGGGTGATGGCGACCCGCTGGTAGTAGCGCGGGCGCTTGACCGAGTTGTCCGTGTTCCGGAGGGTGTAGTCGTACGGCGCCGACATCAGCTCCTCGCCCGCCTCGGTGCCACGGACCCCCTGGTCGCGCAGGAAGCGTGCCCACAGGTCCGCAGGTGAAGGAAAGCGGTCGACAGCCCGGATAACCGGCTTGTCTCCGCTGAAGTCGATCTCCACGATGGCGCGGCCGTTGGTGGCGTACGCGAAGGACAGGCCCAACTTGCGCGCATAACGGCGTGCCTGTTCCACCCCGTTCTCCTCGCTCAGCCGGTAGCGCTTGGCCTCCACCACAGCGATCGGCACATCGGGGATGTACTCGAGCACATAGTCAGCGGCCAGCGCCGCCCCCCGCTTGTGGCGCCTACGCGTCGGCACCAACCGGCCGTCGTTGATTCGGTACTGCGGACGGATCTGCTTCTCACTCCACCCTGCTGCCCGCAGAGCAGGCAGGACGAACCGCTTGCACGTCTGGTCCTCGTTCAACTTGTATGCGTCGATCCCCATGAAGACAGGTGTACTTCATGCATCTGACAACGGGGCCCGAAGAGCCGAATCGCCCCAACCGATCAGGCTGCCCCTGTGGCCCGACCGCCGTGTCCGTTCACCTGACCGTCGCCTTCCAAAACAGCAGCTCGGCGGGTGTTCGTACCCCCGCGTACGGCCGCAGAAGCGATGACCGCGCAGTGTTCAGGCACGAAGGGTGTGCTGCCGGGCAGCCCTCGGCACTTCGGGCAGTCGGGGACGTTCCTGTGGATCGATCCCGTCGCCGGGGTGGCCTGTGTGGCGCTGACGGACCGGGCGTTCGGGCCGTGGGCGGTCGAGGCGTGGACGCCGTTCACCGACGCCGTGCTCGCGGAGGTCGGGAATGGTGTCTGATTCGTGAAGGAAGCGACAACTCTTCGACGGAAGGCGCGGGTGCCGGGCCCGAGCCGCCGCAGGTACCGATCCGTCGGCTAGCCTCCCCCGTGCACATCAGCCGCACAGCTTTCGGGGGAGAACATGGGCGAGGTTCAAGCGGGCGGGGAGTTCCGGCCGTTGGAGGCCGGTGACCCGGCGACCGTGGCGAGCTACCGGCTCGCGGCCCGGCTCGGCTCGGGCGGCATGGGCACGGTGTACCTGTCGTACACGCCGGGCGGGCATCCGATCGCGCTGAAGACGATCCGGCCGGAGCTGAGCGAGGACCCGGACTTCCGCCGCAGGTTCAAGCAGGAGGTCAAGGCCGCCCAGCGCGTGCAGGGCCTCTACACCGCTCCCGTCCTCGACCACGACACCGACGGCACCCAGCCGTGGCTGGCCACCGCCTACGTACCGGGCCCGTCGCTGCACGCGGCGGTCTCCCGGCACGGCGCGCTGCCGGTCTCCTCGGTCCTGCTGCTGCTCGCCGGGGTGGCGGAGGCGCTGAAGGTCATCCACGCGGCGGGCATCGTCCACCGCGACCTGAAGCCCGCCAACGTCCTGCTCGCCGCCGACGGCCCCCGCGTCATCGACTTCGGCATCGCCCGCGCCGCCGACGCCACCGCCCTGACCGGCACCGGCGTCTCCATCGGCACCCCGGCGTTCATGTCGCCGGAGCAGGCGGCCGGCAAGGCCGTCACGCCCGCGTCGGACATGTTCGCGCTGGGCCAGGTGGCGGCGTACGCGGGGCGCGGCACCGGCGCGTACGGGGACGGGCCCTCGCACGCCGTGCTGTACCGGATCGTCCACGAGGAGCCGGACCTCTCCGGTCTCCCGGACGAACTCGGCTTCATCGCGCGCTGCCTGGCCAAGGACCCCGCCGACCGGCCCTCGCCCACGGAGGTCATCGAGCTGTGCCAGGCCGCGTCGCCCACCCCGCTGATCCAGTCGGGGTCCTGGCTGCCGGACGCGATCGGCGCCGACATCACACGGCGCCTCTCGGCGTCGGCGGAGCTGCTGGCCGAGCGGGACAAGGCACCCGAGGCCCCGACCTCCGCGACGCTGTCCCCGCCGCCCACCGCCCCGGTGACCCAGCTGGGTTCGCCGTCGGTGGACCACGGCGCGCAGACGATGCACGCGGCGCCGACGATGCACTCCGGGCCGGCGACCCCGCCCCCGCCGGGCCCGCCGTCGACGCCGTACCACCCGCAGCTGATGCCGCAGCCGGGGCCGCACACCGTGCCGCCCGGGTACCAGGCCCCCTACCCGCAGCCGCATACCTGGCACCAGCAGCCGCATCCGCAGCCCCACCCGCGCCCGCTCCCCGTTCCGCCGCCCACGAGCAAGGCCGGCAAGTGGATCGGGATCGGCGTCATCGTGGTGTTCGGCCTGGGGCTGCTGGGCAGTTGCGCGTCGTTCCTGAAGGACATGACGGGATCGTCGAGCAGCTCGTCCAGTGGTTCGTCCAGCGGTTCGACCGGTGGTTCGTCGAGCGGTTCGGGCGACAGTTCCGCCGACGCCAAGCCGAAGTCCGACCCCAAGCCGGTCACGTTCAAGGGCGTCAACATCCCGGACGGGTACTACGTGGGCTTCGCGGACTCGCCGCCGAAGCCGGCCTACGACTCCATCGGCGCCGCGTACGTCGACGACGCGGACCTCTACTACACGGTGGACCTGTTCGAGGACAAGGCCGTGGGCAGCAGCAGCGACAAGGTCGTCCTGCTGAACAACTCCCAGAACGGTTCACTGGAGATGTGCCGGAGCGAGACCCGGTACACGGAGAACGTCAAGCTCGGCCAGCTCTCCAAGGGCTCCCAGCTGTGTGTGCGCACCAACTCCGGGCACATCGGCCTGGTCACCTTCCAGGGCTCGGCGCCGAGCGGCGACCCCAGCGACTACATCTCCGTGGACATCACGGTGTGGCGCAACGCCGAGGAACCGGTCACGGGCTGACGGGCCGTCACTTCGCCAACTCCCAGATCAGCACCTCGGCCGGCCCGGCCACCCCGACCAGCTCCAGCCCCTTCTCCCCCTCGGCCCGCACCGAGTCCCCGGGCCCCAGCTCATCGGGCCCGACCCGCACCGCGCCGCGTACGACATGCAGATACGCGCGCGGCGCGTCCGGAACGGCGGTCCGCTCCCCCGCCGTACCCAGCCGCCGTACGTGCAGCATCGCGCCCGCCTCGGGGACGGCGTACGGGGTGGAGTCGGCGATGCCGTGGACGATCTCGTACGCCGGGTCGCCGCCCGGGGCCGACGGGGCCAGCCACATCTGCACGAAGGTCAGGGGGACGTCGCCGTCGTTGCGCTCCACGTGCCGTACCCCGCCCGCCGAGCTGAGCCGCTGGACGTCGCCGGGGCGGACTACCGTCTCGTGGCCCGCGGTGTCCCGGTGGGTCAGCTCGCCCTCGACGACCCAGGTGACGATCTCGGTGTGGCTGTGCGGATGCTCGTCGAAGCCGGCGCCGGGCACGAGGCGCTCCTCGTTGCAGGCGATCAGCGCGCCGAAACGCAGGTTGTCCGGGTCGAAGTGCGGACCGAAGGAGAAGGCGTGCCGGGAGGCGATGCCTGCCTCGGGGTCGCCTCCGGGGTAGCGCGCGCCGGCCCGCCGTACGTCCATCACGGCTTCACGGTATCCCCGCCCGCCCCAAGCCAGCACGGGCCGGCACCATTCAGCCCGTCCGGCGTTTGAGGACGAGGCCGTCCAGGCCGAAAGCGGGGGTCTGGGGGCGGCAGCCCCCAGCAGCCACACACCCGGCCACGCCCCACGGCGCAAGCCGGCGCAGCGATAAGGCAGTCTTGTCCCGTGCCCGAACCCGAAACCAGCAAACCCGAACCCGCACCGTACGTCCACGCGCACGCCGCGACATTGAAGCGGCTGGAGAAGTCGTCCGGAAGCCTCGCCGCGCAGGCCATCGCGCGGATGGACGAGACGCTGTCCTGGTACCGGGCGATGCCGCCGGAGAACCGGTCGTGGATCGGGCTGGTCGCCCAGGCCGGTATCGCCGCGTTCACGGAGTGGTTCCGGCATCCGGACGCCCCGCAGGCCATCTCGACGGATGTGTTCGGGACCGCGCCGCGTGAACTGACCCGGGCGATCACGCTCCGGCAGACCGTCGAGATGGTGCGGACCACCATCGAGGTCATGGAGTCCGCCATCGACGAGGTGGCCGCCCCGGGTGACGAGAGTGTGCTGCGTGAGGCGCTGCTCGTGTACGCCCGGGAGATCGCCTTCGCCACCGCCCAGGTGTACGCGCAGGCCGCCGAGGCACGGGGTGCCTGGGACGCGCGTCTTGAGTCGCTGGTCGTCAACGCCGTGCTGTCCGGCGAGGCCGACGAGGGTGCCGTGTCCCGTGCCGCCGCCCTCGGCTGGAACTCCCCCGAGCATGTCTGTGTGGTCCTCGGCACCGCCCCGGACGGCGACAGCGAGCTGACCGTGGAGGCCATCCGGCGCGCGGCCCGGCACGCCAAACTGCAGGTGCTCACGGGGGTGCTCGGCAACCGGCTCGTGGTGATCGCAGGTGGCAGCAACGATCCGTTGCGGGTGGCGAAGTCGCTGATCGGGCCGTATGCGGCGGGTCCGGTGGTGGCCGGGCCGATCGTGCCCGACCTGCTGGCCGCGACCCGGTCCGCGCAGGCGGCGGCCGCGGGCCTCAAGGCCGGTACGGCCTGGCAGGACGCGCCCCGGCCCGTACTGGCGGACGATCTGCTTCCGGAGCGCGCGATCGCGGGCGACCCCGGTGCGCGTGAGCAACTGGTGGAGGAGATCTACAGACCGCTGGAGGAGGCCGGCTCCGCGCTCCTGGAGACCCTCAGCGTCTATCTCGAACAGGCCTCGAGTCTCGAGGGCGCGGCCCGGATGCTGTTCGTCCATCCCAACACCGTGCGCTACCGGCTTCGACGTGTGACTGACGTCACCGGCTGGTCGCCCTCAGATGTACGCTCGGCCTTCACCCTGCGGATCGCGCTGATCCTGGGGCGTCTGGTGGATGGGGATCCTCAGCTCTAGGGTTTTGTCGAAGGGCTACAAAACCCCTACCTGTTCTTCGTCCCTGTCCCCACGGGCGGCTTGAGCCGTCCACAAGAGAGAGTGTGAGAGTGCTCGTACTCGTCGCTCCCGGCCAGGGCGCCCAGACGCCCGGCTTCCTGACTCCCTGGCTCGACCTCCCCGGTGCCGCCGACCGTGTCGGCCAGTGGTCGGACGCCATCGGCGTCGACCTCGCCCACTACGGCACCGAGGCCGACGCCGACGCGATCCGCGACACCGCCGTGGCCCAGCCGCTCCTCGTCGCGTCCGGGCTGCTGTCCGCCGCGGCACTCGGTGACATTGCCCCCGGCGCCGTCGCCGGTCACAGCGTGGGTGAGATCACCGCCGCCGTGTTCGCCGGTGTCCTCGACGACACGGCCGCGCTGACCCTGGTACGCAAGCGGGGTCTGGCCATGGCCGAGGCCGCCGCGATCACCGGGACCGGCATGTCCGCGCTGCTCGGCGGCGACCCCGAAGTGACGATCCCGCACCTGGAGAAGCTGGGGCTGACCCCGGCCAACGTGAACGGCGCGGGCCAGATCGTCGCCGCCGGCACCCTGGAGCAGCTGGCCGCGCTGGACGCGGACAAGCCCGAGGGCGTCCGCCGGGTCGTGGCACTGAAGGTCGCCGGCGCCTTCCACACGCATCACATGGCTCCCGCCGTCGACACCCTCGCCAAGGCCGCCGAGGATCTGTCGCCCGGGGACCCCAAGGTCACCTATGTCTCGAACAAGGACGGGCAGGCCGTCGCCACCGGCGCCGAGGTGCTCTCCCGGCTGGTCGGTCAGGTCGCCAATCCGGTCCGCTGGGACCTGTGCATGGAGACGTTCAAGGAGCTGGGCGTGACCGCGCTCGTCGAGGTGTGCCCCGGCGGCACGCTCACCGGTCTCGCCAAGCGCGCGCTGCCGGGCGTACCGACGGTGGCGCTGAAGACACCCGCCGACCTCGACGCCGCTCGCGCGCTCATCGCCGAGCACCTGAACTAGGAGCCCTGGAGCCATGTCGAAGATCAGGCCGAGCAAGGGTGCGCCCTACGCACGTATCCTCGGTGTCGGTGGCTACCGCCCGGTCCGGGTGGTGCCCAACGACGTGATCCTGGAGAGGATCGACTCGTCCGACGAGTGGATCCGCTCGCGCTCCGGCATCGAGACCCGGCACTGGGCGAACGACGAGGAGACCGTCGCCGCCATGTCGATCGAGGCGTCCGGCAAGGCGATCGCCGACGCCGGGATCTCCGCCGAGCAGATCGGCGCCGTGGTCGTCTCGACCGTCTCGCACTTCAGCCAGACCCCGGCCGTCGCCACCGAGATCGCCGACAAGCTCGGTACGGCCAAGGCCGCCGCGTTCGACATCTCGGCCGGCTGCGCGGGCTTCGGCTACGGCCTCACGCTCGCCAAGGGCATGGTCGTCGAGGGCTCCGCGGAGTACGTCCTGGTCATCGGCGTCGAGCGGCTGTCCGACCTGACCGACCCGGAGGACCGGGCCACGGCCTTCCTCTTCGGTGACGGCGCCGGCGCGGTCGTCGTGGGTCCCGCCCAGGAGCCGCACATCGGTCCCACGGTGTGGGGTTCCGAGGGCGACAAGTCGAACACCATCAGGCAGACGGTGCCGTGGAACGAGTACCGGATCGGTGATCTCGACAAGCTCCCGCTGGACAGCGAGGGCAATGTCAAGTTCCCTGCGATCACGCAGGAGGGCCAGGCGGTGTTCCGCTGGGCCGTGTTCGAGATGGCGAAGGTCGCCCAGCAGGCGCTGGACGCGGCCGGCATCAGCTCGGACGACCTGGACGTCTTCATTCCCCACCAGGCCAACGAGCGGATCATCGACTCGATGGTGAAGACGCTCAAGCTGCCGGAGCATGTCACGGTCGCCCGTGATGTGCGCACCACCGGCAACACCTCGGCCGCCTCGATCCCGCTCGCGATGGAGCGGCTCCTGGCGACCGGCGAGGCGAAGAGCGGCGACACCGCGCTCGTCATCGGCTTCGGGGCGGGTCTCGTGTACGCCGCGACGGTCGTTACCCTCCCCTAGGCAACCGCCGTCGGATCTTGTGGTCCGGCGCGGGAAACATCAACCCGCCGCTGACGCGGCGGGCCGCCAAACCCTCTGGAATCTACGAAGGAGCGCCTGACATGGCCGCCACCCAGGAAGAGATCGTCGCCGGTCTCGCCGACATCGTCAACGAGATCGCCGGCATCCCGGTCGAGGACGTCCAGCTGGACAAGTCCTTCACCGACGACCTGGACGTCGACTCCCTGTCCATGGTCGAGGTCGTCGTCGCCGCCGAAGAGCGCTTCGACGTCAAGATCCCGGACGACGACGTCAAGAACCTCAAGACGGTCGGCGACGCCACCGCCTACATCCTCAAGCACCAAGCCTGATCCGGCGGATCGGGTCCGGACCGGTCCGCGGACCGGTCCGACTGCCCCGCCACCCGGCGGTGGCGCCGCTGAATCCTCGTAACCGTTGGAGAAAATTCCCGTGAGCTCGACCAATCGCACCGTGGTCGTCACCGGTATCGGCGCAACCACACCGCTGGGTGGCGACGCGACTTCCACCTGGGAGGGGCTGGTCGCCGGCAAGTCCGGTGTCCGCCCCCTGGAGCAGGAGTGGGCCGCCGAGCAGGCGGTCCGTATCGCCGCGCAGATCGCCGTGGAACCGTCCGAGGTCATTCCCCGGCCGCAGGCCCGCCGTCTCGACCGCTCGGCGCAGTTCGCGCTGATCGCGGCCAAGGAGGCGTGGGCCGACGCCGGTTACAACGAGACCTCGGCCGACGAGGGCACCGTCGACGCGGACCGCGTCGGCGCGGTCATCGCCTCCGGCATCGGTGGTGTGACGACCCTGCTCGACCAGTACGACGTGCTGAAGGAGAAGGGCGTACGCCGCGTCTCCCCGCACACCGTGCCGATGCTGATGCCCAACGGCCCGTCCGCCAACGTCGGTCTGTACGTCGGCGCGCGCGCCGGTGTGCACACCCCGGTCTCCGCCTGCGCGTCGGGCGCCGAGGCCATCGGCTACGCCATCGAGATGATCCGCACCGGCCGCGCCGATGTCGTGGTCGCCGGTGGCACCGAGGCCGCCATCCACCCGCTGCCGATCGCCGCGTTCGGCAACATGATGGCGATGTCCAAGAACAACGACGACCCGCAGGGCGCGTCCCGTCCGTACGACACCGGCCGGGACGGCTTCGTCCTCGGCGAGGGTGCGGGCGTGGTCGTCCTGGAGTCCGCGGAGCACGCGGCGGCGCGCGGTGCGCGGGTCTACGCGGAGGCTGTCGGGCAGGGCATCTCGGCGGACGGCCACGACATCGTGCAGCCGGAGCCGGAGGGGCGGGGCATCGCCCAGGCCCTGCAGAACCTGCTGGACCGGACCGATCTGGATCCGGCGGAGATCGTGCACGTCAACGCGCACGGGACGTCGACGCCGGCCGGTGACATCGCCGAGCTGAAGGCGCTGCGGAAGGTGTTCGGTGACGACACCGACCACTTCGCGGTGTCCGCGACGAAGTCGATGACCGGCCATCTGCTCGGTGGTGCGGGTGGAGTGGAGACGGTGGCGACGGTGCTCGCGCTGTACCACCGGGTGGCTCCGCCGACGATCAATGTGAACGACCTTGATCCTGAGGCCGAGGCCAACGCGGACATCGTGCGGGGTGAGGCTCGGAAGCTGCCTGTCGAGGGCCGCATCGCTGCCCTCAACGACTCTTTTGGGTTCGGTGGGCACAATGTCGTGTTGGCGTTCAGGAGTGTGTGAGTTCTGACGTAGCTGTAGGCAACGGTGTGTGGCCCGGACCCCCTGGTGGGATTCGGGCCACATCTGTTTGTGGGTCGGGTGCGGGTGGGTAGGGGCTGGTCGCTCCCCCACTCTCGGCGGAGCCGCACATGTCACAGCCCCGCGCCCCTTAAAAGCCTGCAGTTGCCCTGCGACCCAAAGGAACCCTCGCTCACCCGCCCCGCTCTCTCACACCACCTGGTGGAGCCAGCGGACCGGGGCGCCCTCGCCCGCGTATCTGAAGGGTTCCAACTCGTCGTCCCAGGGCTTGCCGAGGAGTTTGGAGAGGTCGGACTCCAGGCTTGTTTCGCCTCGTTGGCTGCGGAGCAGGGCGGCTCGGAGGCGGTCCTCGGGGATGAGGATGTCGCCGTGGATGCCGGTGACGGCGTGGAAGATGCCGAGGTCGGGGGTGCAGCTGTAGCGCTCGCCCTCGGCGGTGGCGCAGGGCTCAGCGGTGACCTCGAAGCGGAGGAGGTGCCAGCCGCGCAGCGCGGAGGCGAGCTTGGAGGCGGTGCCGGCCTGGCCCTGCCAGGAGAACTCGGAGCGCCAGGTGCCCGGGGCGGCGGGCTGCCGGATCCAGTCGAGGTTCACGCGTGTCCCGAGAACTCCCGCGACGGCCCACTCGACGTGCGGGCAGAGCGCACGCGGCGCGGAGTGCACGTACAGAACTCCACGTGTCGTCACCGGGGCCTCCACAGAGCAGGACATCTCGTAATTTTGACGGAACGGCAGTGGCAGAGCAGCCACGTGGCGAGGCTACCGTGCGGCGGGGCAAGGAGTGTGACGTACCGTCGGAGCCAGTGCCAGGAAGAACTCGGGTTTCACCCGAGGGGACGCGTGTGCGGGATGGAACAGTTGCACCTTTCGCCGCACCACTCTCATTCGCCTCCCCTACCGGGAACTCTCGCGCGTTGTCATGGGTGGGAACGTGCCCGTGCACTGACGACGAGGGGACCAGGGATGCGGAAGCGACGCCACCGTTCGAGGGCGGTGTTCGGCGCCGCTGTCACGGCGGTCCTGCTGGCCGTGACCGGCTGTGACGCCACCGGTGGCGACTCCCCCGGCCCCGAGGGCACCGGCACGAAGGCCAAGGCCTCCGCCTCGCCGGCCCCCGCCTGGGACACCACGCCCGGGTCGCTGGCCGCCGTCGGCGACTCCATCACCCGCGGTTTCGACGCGTGCAAGGTGCTCTCCGACTGTCCCGAGGTCTCCTGGGCGACCGGCAGTGACGCCTCGGTCGACAGCCTCGCCGTACGGCTGCTGGGGGCGGCCGGGGCGTCGCAGCGGAGCTGGAACTACGCGGTCACCGGGGCCCGGATGGCCGACCTGCCGAGCCAGGTGGCGCGGGCGGTGGCCCGTAAGCCGGAGTTGGTCACGGTGATGATCGGCGCGAACGACGCGTGCCGTGCCACCGCCGCCGCCATGACGCCGGTCGCCGACTTCCGCGCCGACTTCGAGGACTCGCTGGCCTCCCTCCGCGACACCCTGCCCAAGACGCAGGTGTTCGTGGCGAGCGTGCCGGACCTGAAGCGGCTGTGGTCCGAGGGCCGTGCGAACCCGGTCGGCAAGCAGGTCTGGAAGCTGGGCATCTGCCCGTCCATGCTGGCCGACCCCGACCTCCTCACCGCGGCGGCGAGCGCGCGGCGCGACTCCGTCCAGGACCGGGTGGAGGCGTACAACGACGTGCTGCGCGAGGTGTGCGCCGAGGACCGCTACTGCCGTTACGACGGGGACGCCGTCTTCGACTACCGCTTCGGGCAGACGCAGCTCAGCCAGTGGGACTGGTTCCACCCCAGCGTGAACGGCCAGGCACGGCTCGCGGAGATCGCGTACCGGGTCGTCAGCCGCCGGTAGGAAGGGTTCGTGACCTGGCGTTCTTCCGTGGCCTAGGGTTTCGCTCATGAGCGAACTTTTCGGCACACTTTCCGACGGCACGCCCGTGCACCGCTGGACGCTGGAGCGGGGCGGCACCCGGGTGCGGATCCTGACGTACGGCGGGATCGTGCAGTCGGTCGAGGTTCCCGACCGGGACGGGCGGCCTGCGGATGTGGTGCTGGGGTTCGCCGACCTCGACGGGTATCTCCGGAATCCGGGGCCGTTCTTCGGCGCGCTCATCGGACGGTACGCCAACCGGATCGCCGGCGGGCGGTTCACCCTTGACGGGTGTGTGTACGAGCTGGAGCGCAACAACCCGCCGAACTCGCTGCACGGAGGTGCGCTCGGCTATGACAAGCGGGTGTGGGACGCCGCGGCCGTTGACGGTGGTGCGGACGGTGCGGGTGGGATGGGCGTACGGCTTTCCCGGGTGAGTCCGGATGGCGAAGAAGGGTTTCCCGGGCGGCTGGAGGTCTCCGCCACGTACACGTTGGACGCGGACGGGGGTGCGCTGCGCATCGCCTATGAGGCCGTTACCGACGCGCCGACCGTCGTGAACCTCACCAACCACTCCTACTGGAACCTCGCGGGGGCCTCCGGCGGTGGCGCGGGTGGGCATGAGTTGTGGATCGGTGCGTCGCGGGTGACACCGGTGGACGGGGATCTGATTCCGACAGGTGAGCTGGCGGGGGTCGAGGGGACACGGTTCGACTTTCGGGTGGCGCGGAAGGTGGGGGCCGGGTACGACCACAACTTCGTGCTCGACAAGGGGGTTACAGCGGTGGCGGACGGGGTGGCCGAGCTGCGTGATCCTTGGTCGGGGCGGGTCTTGAGTGTGGCGACCACGGAGCCGGGTTTGCAGCTCTATACGGCGGATCACTTGGAGGGTGCGTTCGGGCCGGGGGCCGGGATCGCGTTGGAGACGCAGCGCTTTCCCGATTCGCCGAACCGGCCGCGGTTTCCGAGTACGGAGTTGCGGCCGGGCGGCGTGTATCGGTCGGAGACGGTCTATGGGTTCGGGGTGCGTTCGTAGTCGGGGGCGTTCGTAGCCGGGTGCGGGTGGGTGGGGGCTGGTCGCGCAGTTCCCCGCGCCCCTGGGTCGGGTGCGGTTCCCCTAGGCTTCGATCGTTGCCGTCACTCGGCGGTCCGCAATGGAGCGGCCGGCCTCCACCTCGTACGAACCCTTCACGTACACCCACGAGTTGGAGGTCTCTTCCCAGATCTCGAAGGCTCGGCGCGAGAGTTCGACGACGGCTTCCGTGGTTTCGCCGGGGGCCGCCTGTACCGTCGCGAAGCCTGCCAGCCAGCGGGTCGGGCGGGCCGGGTCCGGGGTCGTGGGGGCCAGGTAGAGCTGGACCGTTTCGCGGCCCGGGCGGGGGCCGGTGTTGCGGAGGCGTACCGTCGCCGTGGTGCCCGTGAGGTCGATGGACTCGTAGGTCCAGTCGGTGTAGCCGAGGCCGTGGCCGAAGGGGTACGTCGGGGTCCTGGTCTCCTTGTCCCAGGCTCGGTAGCCGATGAAGACCGTCTCGTCGTAGGGGAGTTCGCCGTCGGCCGGGAGCACCCGGGTGACCGGGGCCTCGGTCAGGGAACCCCAGGTGGTGGGGAGGCGGCCGCCGGGCTCGTGGGTGCCGGTGAGGACGTCGGCGAGGGCGGCGCCGCCCTCCTGGCCGGGGAACCAGGTGAGGAGGACGGCGGCTACGTCGTCGCGCCACGGGAGTTCCACCGGGGAGCCGGAGTTGACGACGACGACCGTGTCGGGGTTGGCGGCGGCCACGGCGCGGACGAGGTCGTCCTGACGGCCGGGGAGGCGCAGGTCCTTGCGGTCGAAGCCCTCGGACTCGACGCGGTCGGTGGTGGCGACCACGACGACGGCCGTGTCGGCGGCGCGGGCGGCCTCCACGGCCTCGGCGATCAGCTCGTCGGGGCCGCGCTGCGGCTCCTGGTGGCAGAGGGAGAAGCCGATGACCTTGAAGGCGACGCCGGCGGGGAGCGCGACGACGTGGGTGAGGGAGACCTCGACGGGGGTGCCCGCGGTCAGTTCGGCCTGGGCCCGGGGTACGGGGGCGCCGAAGAACGACACGAAGGGGTCGTCCTTGTCGGTGGTCTGGGCGGCGTCGAAGTACGTCGTGCCGTCGATGGTGAGCTTGAAGCCGCCGAGGCCCTTGATGCCGAAGGTGTGGGTGCCGGTGTCGCGCGGGATGAAGGTGCCGGTCAGCTCGACGGTGTGCAGGGCGGCGTGGGTGACGCCGTCGGGGAGGTCCGAACCCATCCACTGGATCTGGCCGTTGGGGGCGGAGCCGGTGCCGATGACCGTGCCGGCCGTGTCGCGGCAGACGGCGCGGAGGGTGAACCCCTTGTCCGCCACGGCGAGTTCCTCGGTGGGGTCCGCGCCGACGGCGTACGTCAGGGTGCCTTCGGGGAGGGCGGCGGTGAGGCCGTCGAGCGGGGAGACGACGTGGGAGGGGAAGACGGTGGCGGAGCCGCCGCCGAGGACGCGGGCGTCGCGGGCGGCGGCGCCGATGAGGGCCACCGTGGCGCCGGGCCGCAGCGGGAGGGTGCCCCGCTCGTTCCGTACGAGGACGAAGGCGCGGCGGGCGATCTCGCGGGCCAGGGCCTCGCCGTCGACGGTGGCCGGGGGCTCGGTGACCACCGGTTCGGCGCCCTCCAGGATGCCGACGCGGGCGGCGAGGCGCAGGACCCGGCGGACCGCCTCGTCGACCTGGCTCTGAGCGACCTCGCCCGCGCGGACGGCGGCGGCCAGGGCCTCGCCGTAGACGGTGACCGGGCCGGGCATGGCGACGTCGAGGCCGCCGGTGAGCGCGCCGGCCGTGGAGCGGGCGGCCATCCAGTCGGAGACGTTGAAGCCGTCGAAGCCCCACTCGCCGCGCAGGACCTCGTTCACGAGATAGCGGTGCTCGGTCATCGTGCTGCCGTTGACCGAGTTGTAGGCGGTCATGATGCCCCAGGGGTGGGCGTTCGCCACGATCGCCTCGAAGGGGGCCAGGTACAGCTCGCGCAGGGCGCGTTCGGAGACCAGGTTGTTCACGGTGAAGCGGTCGGTCTCGGCGTCGTTGGCGACGAAGTGCTTGACCGTGGTGCCGACGCCGCCGGACTGCACGCCGTTCACATAGCCCGAGCCGATCTCGCCGGTCAGGTACGGGTCCTCGCTGTACGCCTCGAAGTGGCGGCCGCCGAGCGGGGAGCGGTGCAGGTTGACGGTGGGGGCGAGGAGGACGTGGACGCCCTTGCGGCGGGCCTCCTGGGCCAGCAACACCCCTGCCCGGTGAGCGAGTTCGGGGTCCCAGGTGGCGGCGAGGGCGGTCGGGGAGGGCAGCGCGACGGACGGGTCGTCGGCGGTCCAGCGCACTCCTCGTACGCCGATCGGGCCGTCGGACATGACGAGGGACTTCAGGCCGATCTCGGGGAGCGCGGGCAGCGTCCACATGTCCTGGCCGGCGAGCAGCAGCGCCTTGGCGTCGAGGCCGAGCTTGCCGAGCGCCGCCTCGACGACCGCCTCCCGGGCCTCGTCGGCCGGGGTGGGGTTCGTGCCCGGGGTTGCCACCATCGCGGTGCCTCCTCATTGAGTCCGTGAGTTCGTGAATCCGTGCGTCCGTGCGTCCGTGCGTCCGTCCTGCTTCTCCATCGTGCATCCAATACCTGTAGAGCGGTAGGTTTTGTTATCTTGCCGTTACTTTTTGGTCTGTCGGGTGGAGGCTCATGCCGTACGGTGACGGCATGAGCGGTACCGGGACCAGGGGTGTCAGGGGCGAGGAGCGGCGTGCCGAGATCGTCCAGGCGACGCTGGAGGTGATCGCCGAGCGCGGTTACCGGGGCGCGAGCATGGCGGCGGTCGCCGAGCGGGTCGGGCTCACCCAGCAGGGGCTGCTGCACCACTTCCCCACCAAGGAAGCGCTGCTCGTCGCCGTCCTCAAGGAACGCGATCGCTGGGACGCCGTACCGGACAGCCCCCTGCGGCTCGACCTCCTGGGCGCCCTCGTCGAGTACAACGCCATGCGGCCCGGCATCGTCCAGACCTTCTCCGCGCTGCTCGGCGAGAGCGTCACCGAGGGGCATCCCGCGCGTGAGTTCTTCACCGAGCGGTACGAGCGGGTGCGGGGGGCGATGGCGGAGGTGCTGCGCGCCGAGTACGGCGACCGGCTGCCGAGCGGGCTCACCCCCGAGCGGGCGGCGCCGCTGCTGGTGGCCGTGATGGACGGCTTGCAGTATCAGTGGCTGCTGGATCCGGAGGGCGTGGACATGCCTGGGGCGGTGCGGGACTTTCTGGCGCTGCTCGGAGAGCACCAAGG